>DAIPJC010000005.1:0-126427 GCA_036770475.1 Propionicimonas sp.
TCCCGGCCAGGCAGGCTCCGACGGCCTCGAACGCGTCGATGATCGTGACGTCCCGTCCGTCCACCTGGCCGGGCATCGTCGAGCCTGCGTAGAGGAACACGCTCGCGAGGTCGAGCCGGGCGGCGGCCATCAGCATGCCGGGGAGCGACTTGTCGCAGCCGGCGAGCAGGACCGATCCGTCGAGGCGCTCGGCCATCATGACGGTCTCGACCGAGTCGGCGATCACCTCGCGGGACACCAGGGAGAAGTGCATGCCCTCGTGGCCCATCGAGATGCCGTCGGACACCGAGATCGTGCCGAACTCCAGCGGGTAGCCGCCCGCGGCGTGGACGCCCGACTTGGCGGCCTTGGCCAGTCGGTCGAGCGACAGGTTGCACGGCGTGATCTCGTTCCAGGAGGACGCGATGCCGATCTGGGGTTTGGCGAAGTCCTCGTCCCCGAGGCCCACGGCGCGGAGCATTCCTCTGGCGGCGGCCCTCTCGAGGCCGTCGGTGACGTCGCGCGAGCGGGGTTTGATGTCCGGGGTGAGCGGCATCGATTCGGTCGTCATTCCCGGAGCCTAAGCGCCGAGGCCGGCGGTGCACAGGGTCCCTCGTGAGCATTTCCTCCCACGCCACGGCCCGCTGCCAACCGGTCACCGGGTCGCACTGACCGGCCTACTTCCGTGACGAGCGGCTGGCGATGAGGGCAACCACCAGAACCAGCAGGCCGATCGCGGCGCCGCCCGGGAAGCTCCCACCGGCGGCCTCCCCTTCGCCGCGCAGCGTGGTGAGGTAGCCGTAAGTGACCAGGCCAGCCACGATCGCCACGATGAGCAGGCTGTAGCGCACCGTGGCGTTGGCCGCCAGGAACCGCCACCACCGGACGGGCCAGGCGGCAGGCTTGAAGGGAGTGACACCTGTCCGGGCCGGCTGCGGCAGGTGCAGCTCGGCGGGAACGGTCGTGTCGAGGAGCTCGACCGCTCCGCGACCCCGCCGCCATCGGTCGGGCTCCACCGCCAGCGACCATCCGTCCCTGCCCACCAGGTGCCGGGCACCGTCGGGGAAGCAGTACATGCCGGCCACGTTGCCCAGGGCCATCGCCTGGGTCGAGTCGCCCTGGGACACCGCCGCCCCACGTGCGTCCACGCTGAGGACGGAGGCGTTCGCCGGCCAGTCCCGATGTCGCCACCGCCTGCCCTGCGGACGCTCCGACGTGGTCGGGAACCTCAGCATGGGCAGCTGGTCGCGCCAGCTCGTCTCGCCAGGGATGCCGAGCAGGAGGCTGTCGGAGAAGTCGACCAGGTCGGCGCGCACGGCCTCCGGGTCGAGGTTACGGGTGTTCTCGACGAGTTCAGCGAGGTCTTCCGGACGGTCGCCGACCAGCCACATGGACGCGGCCCGCCACGCCACCATCGCCACCATGTGCGGATCCGCATAGGCCTGCAACCGTTCCGCGATGATCTCGGCCAGCCATCCTTGTGGCACGGGATCGCTCGTGAACCTCTCGACGAGATCGAGGACGAGCCCGGCCAGACGAGGCAGGAGTGCCGGCGCCACGTCGGAACCGGCCAGCACCAGTGCGTGTTGGCCGTCCACGCGTTCGTAGTTCGACCAGGGTGCGTACGCGCCGCCGGCATGATCGCGAAGGCGTTCCTTCAGGGCGCGGCGCAGGATCTCCGGCACCACGGTCGCCGCATCGGATCGCGTGATCACACCGCTCAGTACGAGGCCGGCCTCGTCCACGTAGGCAGCCATTCCGTTGTCACAGGGCACTGCCTCGCGCGCAGGGAGCAGCGGCCCGGGCGGCAGGTGAAGCCTGAGGCCGGCGGGCGGCGGTCCGTCCAGTGCCAGCACGGCGTTGCCCGTAGTGAACACCCGGTTCGCCCGCTCGGTGAGGGTCAGTTCGGTCACCCGCCCCAGCCCCGGTTCGTCGTAACTCACCAGACCGGGCCCCTGGGCGCCGTAGCGCCAGCCGAACGCCCGGGGCGCGGGACCCGTCCGCAGCCGGGCTTCGGCACGCAACACGTCCTGTTCCCGTCGCAGGTCGCGCAGGTCGGGTGCGGCGAGCCAACCCGTGACCTGCGAGAGATGCTGGGAGACCAGCTCCGTGGGACCGTGGGCGGAGAACTCGGTGGACAGCACCGAGACCGAGCCGTTCACCTGCAGAGCCCCGCCGCCGCGGCCGTGCAGGCACAGGTGCTCCAGCAGGTGCAGCCAGCCGCTCTCGGTGAGGGTCTCGTCGGCCATGCCCTGCCGGAACATGAGTTGAGCGGAGAGGGTGGGACGTCCTGCGTCCACCCAGAAGCACCGGACGCCGTCAACGACGGTCTCGTGGAGTTCAGCAGACACTGCGGCGCCTTGGTCGGATGCGGGCTCGTCTAGAGGATATGGCCCCGTCCATGGCATGCGGGGACGAACGGGACGATCCGGGTTCCGGGGACGGTTCTCCTGAGTTCTGGGGACGGTTCTCTCGGTTCAGCTGAACCGGGAGAACCGTCCCCTCGAACCGGGAGAACCGTCCCCACGATTCAGCGACCGGGCTTGCGCACACAGGCTGAGGTGTTTTGATGGGCGAGTCCTATTCCCCCGAAAGGATGGAGCTAGCTATGCGGTTCCCACGAACACTCACGACTGCACTTGTGGCGCTGGCGATCGGGTTCGTCCCGTTCGCGGGCGCACCTGCGGCCCAGGCCGGGACGCTCTCCCAGAGCCACCATTATTCCCACGTCCGGATCCCGGCCGTCCACGGTGCCAAGCCGGTCGTCACTGGAGACGCGACCGTCGGCTCGACACTGACCGCGGACCCCGGCGTCTGGACGCCGTCGGACGTCACCCTGACCTACCAGTGGTTCCGCGGCGACCGCAAGGTCAAGGACGCCACGGCGGCCACCTACGCCGTCACCGCCGCTGATCTGCACAAGCGGCTCACTGTCAAGGTGACCGGGAGCAAGGACGGCTACCGGTCGGCGTCCCGATTCTCCAAGCCGACCGCCAGGGTCGACCTGCCTGCTCTCACCACGGTCAAGCCCGTGATCACGGGGACGGCCCAGGTCGGCTCGGTGCTCACCGCTGATCCCGGTGCGTGGGGTCCGGCCGGTGTGGTCCTCACCTACCAGTGGTTCCGCGGAGGTCATCGGATCGCCAAGGCCAAGGCCGCCACCTACACCCTCGTCGCGAAGGACTGGCGCCAGCGCATCACAGTGAAGGTCACCGGGAAGCTCGCCGGCTACGCCACGGCGTCCCGGGTGTCGCTGCCGACCGCGAAGGTGTCCGCCGGCGCCCTCACCTCGACGCCGGTGCCCACCATCACCGGCACGGCCGCTGTCGGCCAGGTGCTCACCGCCGTCCCCGGCACCTGGGGCCCGGGCAAGGTCCGCCTGACCTACCAGTGGTACCGCTCGGGCGTTCGGATCCACGGTGCACACCACAGCACCTACAAAGTCCGGGCCGCTGACGCCGGTGCGACGCTCACCGTCGCCGTGACGGGCTGGAAGTACGGCTACCAGCCGATCGTGGAGGTCTCGTCCCCCACCGCCGCGGTGGCCTGATCCCGGCAGAAGAGGGGACGGTTCTCTCGGTTCGCGGGGACGGTTCTCCCGGTTCAGCTGAACCGCGAGAACCGTCCCCGCGAACCAGGAGAACCGTCCCCGCGAACCAGGAGAACCGTCCCTTTGTTCGGGGGGTCAGCGACCCCAGAGCGCACCGCGGGACGGAGGGCTCATCAACGGCCCCAACTGAGCGGGCGGCGCGACGCCCTCGGGAACGCCGGGAAACAGCAGGACGCCACCCTCTGCGACCGGGTAGACCGTCGGTCGCGAGCGGTGGAGTAGCGAATGGACGCCGGCCCGCGCGGCGGCCGGAGCGGGCAGATCGGCCCTGAACGAAGTGGTCATCGGGTGAGTCCTCGGTTGTGGCCACAGCCGAGGATGGGATGCGCTCGGGCTGGGCAGATGGGTTGGTCGGAATGTCAGCGGGACATTCGGCAACAACAACCCAGGACCATGGCGACAGCGCGATCGCGCGTCAGGTCCGGACTCATGGCATCCATTCTGCGGGTTACCGCGGCCCTCGGTCGAACCCGGATCTCGGATCCCGGACCGGGTCCGCTGGACGCCGCCGTTCAGGATGCCGGTGCGTCCGCGTGTTCCGAGGCCAGCAGTACCTCGTGCTCGGTGCGCACGAGGTAGTCGCGGACAGTGTCTCTGCTCCTCGTCAGGCAGGCGATCCGTGACTCGAGGTCCTGCAACTCCTTGGCCAGCTGCTCAGCGACCTGGCGCGGGCAGGTCGGCTGGTCGAGCGCGGCCGCGTCCTCCGCTTCGATCAGGATCTTGACCAGTCGTGTCGAGAGTCCGGCCTGCACCAGGCCGGCCACGCGCTTGACCCGCGCCACGTGTTCCTCCCCGTAGCACCGGTAGCCGTTCGTGCCCCGGTCCGCAGCCAGCAGACCCTGCTGCTCGTAGTAGCGAATGAGGCGGGGCACCACCTGCGTCCGCTCCGCCAGCTCACCGATCTTCACGACCGCTCCGAATCCAGGGTTGACATTGACATCAATGTCAAAGTTTAGCG
The DNA here is from genome assembly GCA_036770475.1 of Propionicimonas sp. Classification (GTDB taxonomy): domain Bacteria; phylum Actinomycetota; class Actinomycetes; order Propionibacteriales; family Propionibacteriaceae; genus Propionicimonas. The sequence goes on from DAIPJC010000005.1 coordinate 4,548, forward strand.
TCGATCCATGACGACAGCACACCTCTCCGACGCAACCCGGGCGGCCCTTCCCGACCAGCTGCCCTGGCCCAGCCTGCTCGTGCTCGGCGCAGCCACCTTCGTGATGGTCACGACCGAGATGCTTCCGACCGCCGTGCTCGGGCCGATGAGCGGGGGGCTCGGCGTGCCGGAATCGACCACCGCCCAACTGGTGTCGCTCTGGGCGGCGACGGTGGCGGTGGCCAGCTTCCCGCTGGTCCGGCTGACCCGGCGCCGCGACCGGCGGACGGTGATCGCGGTCGGCATGGCCGTCCTCGCCGGCTCGTCCGCGCTCACCGCGGTGGCGCCGAGCTTCGCGTCCGCCGTGGGCGCACGGCTGGTGGGTGCGCTGGCCGTCGGGCTGCTCTGGGCGACCGTCAACGCGCACGTGGCCGACCTGGTCAGCGACCGGCTGCTGGGCTCCGCGGTGGCCGTCGTCCTCGGCGGCGCCACGCTCGGCCTGGTGATCGGGACGTCGCTCGCCCGCCTGGTCGCCGATCTCGCCGGCTGGCGGACGGCGTTCCTCGCGCTGGCTGCAATCGGCGTGGTGGTCGCCGTCCTCGTCCGGGCCGTCGTGGCCAGACCGGTCCCCGCTCCGGAGGCGGCGGACGTGGGTCGCGTCGCCGGACAGGCGCAGACGTCGTTCGCGCCGACCCTGGTAGTGACGAGCCTGGTGGCGCTCGCCCTGGTCGGCCACTATGGCGCCTACACCTTCGTGACCAGGCTGGCCGAACCCACGGCGGCGGCCCTGCCCGGAGGGGTGAGCACCCTGCTGCTGGTGTTCGGGATCGCCTCCGCCGTCGGTGTGGCCGCGGCCGGACGGGTCGGCGAGCGGACGGGCGGTGCGCTGGCGGTCGCCACCGCGCTCACCGCGGCATCGCTCCTCGCGCTGGTCGTCGTCCACGCCAACGCCGGTGCGGGGTTCACCGTCGTGGCGCTGTGGGGCGTCGTCTCCGGAGCGCTCCCGCCGCTGGCCCAGACCGAGATCCTCCGGCTGGCCGGCCGCGCGCACCGGGCGACCGCCGGCGCACTGATCCCCGTCCTGTTCAACGGGGGCATCGCCGTCGGCGCCGCGCTCGCCGCACTGCTCGTGGGTCGCGCAGGTGTCGGCGCGCTGCCCGCGCCCGCGTCCGCGATAGTCGGGCTCGCCGCAGTCGGGCTGGTGGTCGCCGCCCGCGCCCGGCCGTCAGCCGATTGAGGATGTGCAGTGGCGAGGCATGAGTCGAGAGCCACCATTCAGCGTCGAGAGCCACCCTTGCCGTCCAGGGCCCTTGTCCGGACGCTGGCCCTCGACGCGAACCAGAGCCCTCGAGGATGGACGCGGGCCCTCGATGAGGCGAGACAACCGCCGGTGCTCGGCTCAGCCGACCAGGGGAGCCGTGCCCGGCCCGAAGTGCTTGAGCACCACCAGTGGCTCGACTGAACTCCGATTGGTGATCCGGACGCCACGCCGGGCGGCGTCCGCGGACACGAAGAACTCGTCCTCGGTGAGGTCGCCGAACCGGATCAGCGTGGCCGCCGCCGCGTCGTGGACGCCGAAGCTGCCGTGGCCCTGGACGACGATCGCGCCGTACGCGTCGGCGTCGCTGATCGTCGCGGTCGCGCCCGGCGGCACCGTGAGCTCCTTCGCACTGAACATGGGCGACTTGTAGACGATCCACTTTTCGACGTAGGACGAATCGTCGGCCGCCGACTCCGCCGTCTCGTACGGGATCAGCTGCCGGTTCCGGACGAAGTCGGGGTCGACGTTCACCTCCCAGTCGAGCAGGTCGAGGATGTAGTCCAGGTCGCCGACGCGGTTCGCGGGGGTGTCCTTCCAGAGCAGTTCGTCGGGCACCTCGCGGTTGTTGCTCCACGACTCGCACATGCACAGCACGTCAGAGGCCGCCTGCGGCTCGTAGGTGCAGGCGCTGCCCGGCGCGTGCAGGACGCCGGCCGGCACGTCCCAGCCCGTGCCCAGCCGGGTGCGATAGCCCAGCGACAGCTCAGTGATGCGGTTGTCGCCGCCGCGGCCGAACCAGACCAGCCGTTCCTTCAGCTGCTCCCGCGTGACGTGTGGCTGCAGGCCGAGGAACGACACCGGGTGCGCCGCCAGGTGGTTGTTCATTTGTGGCGCGTAGTAGTAGGCCTCGGGCTTGGACACCTTGCCCAGCGGGATCGCGTGCTCGTCGCGGTGGTGGACGTGGAACGGCAGCGCCTGCTCGTTGTCGAAGAACTTGGCGAACACCGGCCACTTGCCGTAGTCGTCCCAGATCCGCTCGCTGACCAGACCAGCGCCGTGATGGTCGATGAACTGATCGAACGGCAGCAGGGCGCCCTCGGCGTCGACGACCAGGCTGAGCCCTTCGAACTCCCCGGTCGACGGGCCGTTGTCCGCCCGGATCGGGGACGCCAGCCAGCGCTCGTCGATGCCGCCGCGGTCCTTGCCGAAGGCGTAGTAGTCGTCGGGATGCAGCCGCAGCCGCCGCCCGGGAGTCGAGAAGACCCGCGGCACCCACGTCGGGGCGAGCCGGACCACCCCCTCCCCACGGTCCAGGACGCGATCTGCTGCGGCGGCGCTGAACGCGACCGGTAATTGGCTGGCCATCGGCTCTCTTCCTCGTGTCATTGCTCGGGTGTCATTGCTCGTCGTCGAATCCGCCGGACGCGGGCGCGCCGAGTTCTGCGGTGATGATCACGTCGGCCCCCGCCTCCGCGGCCCGGTCGAGCAGATCCTGGCTGGGCCGCTTGTCCGTGATCAGGGTGGTGTCGGCGGAGAAGCCGGCGACCTCGGCGAACTCCTGCCTGCCGAACTTCGTGCTGTCGGCCAGCAGCAGCGTGCGGGTCGCGCAGTCCATCATCGCGTGCATCATCCCGGCCTCGGGCAGGCTGCTGGTCCACACCGTGCCGTCCTCGGACACGCCGCCCACCCCGATGATCGCCCAGTCGGCGTGGATCGAGCGGGGGGTGCCCGCGCCGTCCGAGAGCGCGACCGGGCCGACCGTCACCTGGGAGCGCGGCTGGTACGAGCCGCCGAGGACGTAGATGTCCCGCGCGCCCCTCGTGTAGAGCTCCTGGGGGAGCGGCAGGTTGTTGGTGACCACGGTGAGCCCGCGCTTCTGCGCGAGGTACTTGGCCAGCGCGAGCGTCGTCGTCCCGCCGTAGATGATCACGCTCTGGCCCTCTTCGATCAGGCTCGCCGCGGCGCGCGCGATCTCGTCCTTGGCCGCGGCCTGCGCGTCGATCCGCTTGCCGAACGGGATGACGGCGTTCAGCCGGTCGTCCGGAGAGATCGTGACCCCGCCGTGGGTGCGCTCGACCGAGCCGTGCGAAGCGAGGGTCTCGACGTCGCGGCGGACGGTGTCCTCCGACACGCCGAACTCCGAAGCGAGCTCGTGGATGGACGCCTGGCCTCGATCGCGCAGGAACTCGAGGAGCTCTGCGCGGCGCCTGGCGGGGTACAGCGTCTCCTTGCCCATGACGTCCTCCGTTCGAAGTCTGCGACTTTCTGCGGGCATGCTGCCACTCATCCCGCAACTTTGGCAAGAACCTGAGGGTTGTTATGGAACTGTTATCGCAAGAAACCGCAGAAATGCCTTGACTACCCGAGGAAGTCGGCGAGAGTATGGACGAACTGGTGTGATCGTGAGTCTCAGAGCGGAGTCGCCGCTCCTCCGGCCGCCACGCACGACAAGGGAGTGAGATGCGTAAGAAGTACCTCGCCGGGGTGGCTGCACTGGTCGCGGCCACGCTGGCCATGAGTGGCTGCGCCGGTGGCGGCAGTGGCTCTGCGTCGTCGGCCGCCGGCGACAGTGGCACCGTGACCCTCGAGTTCGCCCAGTGGTGGGAACCCGAGCTCCCGGCCGGTTCGCTGCGGACCCTGATGGATCAGTTCGAGTCCCAGAACCCCGGCATCAAGGTCAAGCTGATCAGCGGCCCGTACGCCTCCACCAAGGAGCAGGTCGTGGCCGGGGCCGCAGCCGGCACGATGTCGGACGTGGTGGGCCTCGACGGCGCGTGGGTGAGCGACTTCGTCAAGCAGGGTTCGCTGGCGAACCTGAGCGATCTGATGAAGTCCGCCAACTTCGACGAGAGTCAGTTGGCCGCGCAGGTGAAGGTCGACGGCTCGACCTGGATGATCCCCGTGGTGAACTTCGTCTACCCGATGTTCGTCAACCAGGACCTGCTGAAGAAGGCCGGCATCTCCGACGTGCCGAAGACTCGCAGCGAGTTCTCCGCCGCGGCCAAGGCGATCAGCAAGCTCGGCGACAACACCGCGGGCTGGGCGATGCCGCTGGACACCGGCACACCCAACGGCATCCAGAACGACGTCATGTCCTGGGTGTGGGCCTCGGGCGGCTCCATGCTGAAGGACGGCAAGCCCAACCTCGCCGGCAACCAGGACGTCAAGGACGTGATGAACTTCATCAAGGACCTCTACGACGCCGGGGCGATCACCAAGGGCTCGTTCACGATGAAGGAGCAGGACAAGGTCAACGAGTTCACCAACGGCCGGGTCGGCATGGTGATCGACTCGCTCGCTCACGTGAACACGCTGCGTGAGCAGAACAGCAAGCTGAACTTCACCGTGGCTGCGGTCCCGACCGCGGACGGCTACACCGGTAAGGGCGGCATCCCGTACGCCTCGTGGGGCATCGGCGTCGCGGCGAACAGCAAGCACCAGGCCGAGGCCTTCAAGCTGGTCTCGTTCCTGCTGGGCAAGGACGTGAACGCGTCGCTCTGCTCGTCCGCCAAGGCCTTCCCGGGCAACACCCAGGCCGTGCCGGACTTCGTCAACAGTGACCCGATCTTCAAGCAGGCGTTCGAGATCTACAAGAACAGCAACGTCACCAACGAGTTCGTCGGCCTCCCGGTCGCCGAGGACCTGATGCGCTCCTTCGACGAGGAGTTCCAGAAGTTCCTCGCCGGCAAGCAGTCGGCGGACGACGCGCTGACCGCCGCGCAGAAGCAATGGGACCAGGCCTTCAGCGGCTGATCCCGCACGACCAATGAGCGGGGGCCGCGAGGTCGTCCTTGCGGCCCCCGCTCCGTGACCGGCGGTCCACCCCCGTCCCGGACCGCGACTTGCACGACACGAAAGGAGGTCTCAGCCGTGAGCAGCCCCTCACTTCTGGTGAGCGCCGAGACAGCGCCGACCGGCGGACGCCCGCAGCCGCGCGCCGGACGGACCCGAACCGGCGACCTGCGGCGCGGCCTCGTCCCGTTCGGCTACCTCTCGCCGACGATGGTGCTTCTGCTGGTGCTGATGGTGATCCCGATCGTGATGGTCATCGGCTACTCGCTGATGGACAACGTGATCATGAAGCGGAACCCGCAGTTCGTGGGGTTCAAGCACTACATCGACATCCTGACCAGCGACGCCTTCTGGGGTGCGGTCTCCAACACGCTGTTCTTCACCGGGGTGAGCGTGGTCGCCCACCTCCTGCTGGGTCTCGCGTTCGCCATGCTGCTCAACACCGAGTTGCTGGGACGCCGGACGAAGGCGGTGTTCCGCACGATCTACGTGCTGCCCTGGCTGTTCACCGTCGCGATCATCGCGGTGCTGTGGCGCCTGCTGCTCGACCCGAACGGCGTGGTGAACTACCTGCTGATGGCCTCGAACCTGGCCGGCACCCAGATCGAGTGGCTCGGTTCGCCCGACACCGCCCTGTACGCGGTGACGTTCATCAACATCTGGTCCGGCTACCCGTTCTACATGACCAGCCTGCTCGCCGGTCTGCAGGGAATCCCGGCCGACTACTACGAGGCGGCCCAGGTGGACGGCGCCAACGCCTGGCAGCGGTTCACCCGGATCACGCTGCCGCAGCTGAAGCCGATCATCATCAGCATGGCGCTGCTGGACTTCATCTGGACCACCCAGCAGTTCGCACTGATCTGGATGACCACCGGCGGCGGCCCGCTGGGCACCACGGAGATGCTGAGCACGTTCACCTACAAGCTGGCCTTCACCAAGTACCAGTTCGGGTCGGCGTCGGCGTCCGCGGTGATCGTCCTGGCCATCTCGATGGTGCTGGCGTTCCTCTACGTCCGGGCACAGAAGGCGCGGGACTGACATGACGCGGACCAGACGACGCCTGATCGCCCGGATCGGCCTGCTCATCGCCCTGGTGGTCGGGGCGCTCTACGCCGGGCTGCCGGTGGTGTGGATGCTCTCCAGCTCGTTCAAGCAGAACACGGAGATCTTCGCCTACCCGCCGCGGCTCATTCCCGAGACCTTCACCTGGGAGGCGTACACGGCGATCTTCACCGACCCGGTCAAGGTGCGGTTCTTCCTGAACAGCTACTTCGTGTCGCTGTCGGTGACGCTGCTGACCCTGCTGGTCGCGGTGCTCGCCGCCTTCGCCCTGAGCCGCTACGAGTTCCCGCTCAAGCGGACGCTGAACCTGGTGATCGTGAGCGTGCAGGCGGTACCGCCGATCACGCTGCTGATCCCCTACTTCGGGCTGATCGTGTTCCTGGGCATGCACAACACCTACCAGGGCCTGATCCTGACCTATCTGGTGTTCACGCTGCCCTACGCGATCATCATGATGACCGGCTACTTCAACACGCTGCCGAGGGAACTCGACGAGGCCGTGAAGGTCGACGGCGGCTCGTCCTGGACGGCGCTGTGGCGGATCCTGGTGCCGATCTCCGTCCCCGGCCTGGTGTCGGTGGGGATCTACACGTTCATGATCGCCTGGAACGAGTACCTGTTCGCGCTGACGCTCACCAAGACCCCCGAGATGCGGACGGTGCCGATCGGCATCCAGCTGCTGATGGGCCAGCACTCCTATGAGTGGAACCAGATGATGTCGATGAGCATCCTCGGCTGCATCCCGATCCTGCTGCTGTTCCTGTTCTTCCAGCGCTACTTCATCGGCGGCATGACCGCCGGTGCAGTGAAGAACTGACCCCTGATTCCTCCCACCAAGTAACTACCAAGGAGAACAAAGAAATGCTTACCAACGGTGACGGCGTGCTGAAGATCGCCCACGAGGCGGGCTTCGCCGTGCCGGCGTTCAACATCAGCGACTACGCGATGTTCGCGGGGATCTCGGACCTGTGCGAGGAGCTGCAGGCACCCTGGATCGTCGCCATCCACCCTGATGAGTACGCCCACGTCGGCCCGGACTTCCTCAAGGCGGTCATCGCACGCGCCCACCGTTCTTCGGTGCCGATGGCGATCCATCTCGACCACGGAGCCTGCTACGAGCAGGTGCTCACGTCGATCCAGAACGGCTACACCTCGGTGATGATCGACGCGTCGATGAAGCCGTTCGACGAGAACGTGGCGATCACCCGCAAGGTGGTCGAGACCGCGCGCGCCGTCGGACTGAGCGTGGAGGGCGAACTGGGCACCATCGGCGCCAATGACTCCTACGGCGAGGCCGGCGCTGCCGAAGTCGTCCACACCAATCCCGAGGACGCGGTGCGCTTCGTCGAGCTGACCGGGGTGGACAGCCTGGCGATCGCGATCGGCACCTTCCACGGCCTGTACCCGGCGGGCATGAAGCCGGAACTCAAGCTCGACCTGCTCGCCGAGATCAAGGCCGCGGTGCCGATCCCACTGGTACTGCACGGCGGTTCGAACAACCCCGACGACGAGATCCGCGTCGCGGCGGCCACGGGCATCAACAAGATCAACATCTCCAGCGACATCAAGATGGCCTACCACACGAAGATGCGCGAGGTGCTGGCCCAGGACCCGAACCTGCGCGAGCCGCTGGCGATCCAGCCGGCCTGCGTCGAGGCCATGAACGTGGTGGCTGCCCAGAAGATCGACTTGTTCGGCGCGGCGGGAAAGGCCAACCTGTACCACTGATCCGATAACGCTGGTCGAGCCCACGACTACGGCTGGTCGAGCTTGTCGAGACCTCCGATCGGTGGGTGCGGCCAAGGAAGGCGAGCGATGGCGCAAGAACTGGTCCTCGGGTTGGCCGGCTGCGTCGACTTCGAGGTCGGCTGGGACGCGGCCGTGCTCGAGCGGCTGGCCCATGGCCACGGCATCGGTATCGACGAACTCGACACCGGGATCGCGGTGGAGGACGAGCGCTCCCTGCTGTGCTCGATCCTCGCGTTCCTGCGCGACGGTGTCGGAGGAGAGCGGTTCATCGCCTCCTCCGACATCGCCGTCGCCTTCGCGTCCCGGCTCCCCTACAGGGTCACTCTCGGCGGCACCTGCGTGCGGGCCGCGCTGGCGATCGCCAGGCTGGGGGTGCCGAGCCTGGTGCACCTGGTCAGCATCGACGACAACGTCCGCAGGTTGCTGGCGCCGGAGATCAGCTACCTGTGCAGCGCCGCCGGCGACAGCCTCGACCCGCACCTGATCGTGCAGTTCCCGTCCGGGGCCACCGTCCGGCTGGACGACGGCGAGGTGCGCTCGGCCCACCCGAACCGGATCATCTATGTCAACGACCCGCCGTCGCAGGAGCTGGTGCTGAGCGCCGGCCTGCCGGAGGCGCTGACCGGAGCCCGCGCGGTCCTGGTCTCCGGCTTCAACGTCATGCGGGACCCGGAGCTGTTGCGTGATCGCCTGGCTTTCCTGCAGTCGGCGATGACTCGGCTGCCCGCGGAAGCGGTCGTGTTCTACGAGGACGCCGGCTTCCACGACAACGCCATGCGGGCGGTGGTCAGCAGCGGACTGCGTGGCCGGGTCGACGTGCACAGCCTGAACGAGGACGAGCTGCAGACCTATCTGGGCCGCCGGGTCGACCTGCTCGACGTGGACGACGTGGCGCGCGCGATCGAGGAGTTCCGTCCGTTCGCCGTCGCGCCGACCGTGGTCGTGCACACGAAGTACTGGTCGCTCGCCCACGGCGTCCGCGCCGGCGAGTATGTCGAGGCCATCGCCGGCGGCATCGACCTGGCCAGTACGCGCTACTGCCACGGCGACGACTTCACGCCCGACGAGCTGGCCGGGATCCGTCGCCAGCCCGAGCACCCGGGAGGCGCGGCGTTCGCCGTCGGGATCCGAAAGCGGTTGGGCGGCGCCGTCCAGTGCGTCCCTGGCCGGCTGCTCGAGGTGGCGTCGCCGACCACGATCGGCCTCGGCGACACCTTCGTCGGCGGCTTCCTGGCCGCGCTCGTCCGATGATCCGAACACCGAAGGACCCACCGTGCTGAAGAACGTCCCGTCCCTGCTCACGCCGGACCTGCTGCACACCCTGGCTGCCATGGGCCACGGCGACCGGCTGGCGATCGTCGATCGCAACTACCCCTCGGCCAGTTCGGCGCCACGCGTGCACCACCTGGCGGGTGCGGACACCGCGACAGCGGCGAAGGCGATCCTGGCCCTGTTCCCTGTGGACACGTTCGACGACCCGGCGGTGTTCCGGATCACTCCGCCGGATCAGCCGGACGCCTGGTTCGACGCCCATCTGGAGTTCCAGACGGAACTCGATACCGCCGAGGGACGTGAGGTTCGGATCGCGCCGGTGGAGCGCCTCGACTTCTATGCGCTGACCCGATCGGCGTACGCGATCGTGCAGACCGGCGAGCCGCGGGGCTACTCCTGCTTCGTCCTCACCAAGGGCGTGCTCCAGCCCGACTGAACCGCGGCTGTTCAGCCTGCGTAGAATTACGGCAGGGCCATGCGTGCGACTGGGGCCGTCACCGCACGTCAGCGGCCCTTTCGAGGGCAGGGGCCGCACGACGGTTTTCATGCATTCATCACGTTTGTGCGCAGGAAGTGGGCCAGTGGCGTCTATGGTGCCGGGATGATCAACGTGTGTGCTGCGGAGGCTGCCGGCACCGAGCCGGTGGCGCACTGCGGCCTACCGGTCGGCCATGACGGGACGCATCAGGTGTACTACCGCGACAGGCTGCTGGACTGGCCGCGCGCGACGAGCTCGACGGGTGGGCATCGACTCTGGCAGCGTTCCCCAGCCGAACTCGTGGACGCTCGCTGACCGTCCCCTCGTGGTCCCTGAGCCTGACGAAGGGCCCGAAGCCCAAGAATGCTCCCTGAGCCTGACGAAGGGCCCTGAGCCCAAGAATGCTCCCTGAGCCTGACGAAGGGCCCAAAGCCGTTATAAACCGCAGGCAGCAAACGGACGCTGCGCTCGCGGGCGTCCGCAGGTTCGTACGCTGTGGACATGCCGTCCCTCTTCGACCCGCTGCCGCTGCGCGACCTGACCATTCCGAACCGGATCTTCCTGGCACCGATGTGCCAGTACCAGTGCGAGGCGCGCGATGGCGTCCCGACCGACTGGCACCTGGTGCACCTCGGTGCACGGGCGGCCGGCGGCTTCGGGCTGGTGATCGCCGAGGCGACCGGCGTGCTGCCGGAGGGGCGGATCACGCCGCAGTGCACAGGTATCTGGAACGAGACGCAGCGGGACGCGTGGGCGCGCATCGTCGAGTTCGGCCACGGCCAGGGCGCGGCGATGGGGATCCAGCTCGCCCACGCGGGGCGCAAGGGATCGACCTACCGCGACTTCGAGCCGCACAAGTCCGGCTCGGTCCCGCGAGAGGACGGCGGCTGGCCGACGTTCGGGCCCTCGCCGATCCCGTTCCCGGGCCTTGCGACGCCAACGGAAGCCGATCACGAGTACCTCGGGAAGGTGGTGGACGCCTTCGCCGCTGCCGCCCGCCGGGCCGACAAGGCGGGCTTTGACGTGGTCGAGGTCCATGCCGCGCACGGCTACCTTCTCAACGAGTTCCTGTCGCCGCTGTCGAACCATCGCACGGACGCCTACGGCGGCGATCTGGCCGGACGCAGCAGGCTGCTGCTCGAAGTGGTGGACGCGGTGCGCGCCACGTGGCCGGCCGGCAAGCCGGTGTTCGTCCGGATCTCCGCCACCGAATGGACGGACGGCGGCTTCACCGTCGAGGACGCGACCGAGGTCGCTGGGATGCTCAGTGAGCACGGCGTGGACCTGATCCACGTGTCGTCCGGCGGCAATGTCCTGGCCACGATCCCGGCCGGCCCCGGCTACCAGGTGCCGCTGGCTGCGGCCGTCCGTTCGGCCGGGCTGCCGGTGTGCGCGGTGGGCCTGATCACCGAGCCGAGGCAGGCGCAGCAGATCCTGGACGACGCCCATGCGGACGCGATCGCGCTCGCCCGGGTGGCGCTGCGCGAGCCGTCCTGGCCGCTGCGCGCCGCCGCCGAGCTCGACTGCGACGCGATGGCCCGCTACCCGGCGTCCTACCTCCGCGGCCGCTGGCCCGCGGTCGAGCCCGTCCGCTAGGTCGCCGTTCGCCGACCGGCTGTCAGGCGCGAACGAAAAGGGGACGGTTCCTTTCTCGTTCAGATATCCACACCCCGGTCCAGGCCGAACCGAGCCCTGTGGAAAACTGAATGAAAAAGGAACCGTCCCCTTTTCGTTCAGGGTGTGAAGTCTCATACCTTCGTGGACGTTGCTGTCTCACTGCTTCGTTGTCGGATGTGTCTCGACCTTCGTGGACGGTTGTGTTGACGGTTCTGTCTCACGGCTTCGTGGACGGTGGCCGTCGGCGGGTCGTTTGTGGGGCCAGTGTCAGGGCGCATGGCTGCCCGTCTCGACGCTCGTGTACGTCAACTGATCATCAACTTCCCTGACCAGCCTCGCCGCGGTGAGGTGTCCCGGTTCTGCCGTGAGCACGGCATCTCTCGGGCCGAGTTCTACAAGGTCCGGGCACGGGCGAAGACCGAGGGCAAGCTCGCCGCGGTGGCTCCGCGCCAGCCGGTCGCGAAGTCGGTGAAGCGGCGTACCAGCGAGGAGATCGAGGCGATCGCGTTGCAGGTGAGGGCCCAGCTGAAGAAGCAGGGCTGGGATCATGGGCCGTTGTCGGTCGCGGCGGTGATGCGCCGCCGGGGCATCACCCCGCCCTCACGGGCCACGCTGGCGCGGATCTTCACCCGTCATGGGGTGGTCACGCCCGAACCGGCGAAACGGCCACGGGCCTCCTACCGCCGGTTCCGATACCCGGATCCGAACGGGTGTTGGCAACTCGACGGGTTCGAGGTCCGCCTGGACGATGAGGCCGGCTCGAAGCGGTGCGTGTTGCAGGTCGAGGACGACCACTCCAGGTTCATCCTGGCCTCCTACGTCGCCCGATCGGAGACCGGCGAGGCGGCGATCAGGGTCGTCGCCACAGCGATCGGCCGTCACGGTGCCCCGGCCCGGTTCCTGACCGACAACGGGACCGCGTTCAACCAGTCCCGCCGCGGCAAGACCTCCCAGCTGGAGTCCTACCTGCGCCGCCAAGGCGTCGTCCCCATCACTGGCCGGCCCGGTAAGCCCACGACCCAGGGCAAGAACGAACGGCTTCATCAGACGATCGGCAAGTTCCTCGACGCGCACCGCCCGATCCGCACCGCGAAGCGGCTGACCGAACTCGTCGAGGAGTTCGACGAGTACTACAACACCCAGCGCGCCCACCAGTCACTCGAGCCCGATCAGACCCCCGCCACCGCCTACCAGGCACGGCCGAAAGCCGTTCCCGGCCCACCCAAGCCCGAGATCAGCCCCGCCACTGAGAAACCGGGCACCCACAGCCCGCGCAGGATCGTGGCCTCCGGCATCGCTCGACGCATGAAAGGCGAACGCCCCGACCTCGACGCTCCCGGCGCGGCCCGCTGGGCCGACCGGCACGTCACCAGCAACGGACGCATCCACATCTGCCACACCAAAATCTATGTCGGCGCCCAGCGGACCGGCCAAACCCTCCACGTCCTGTTCGACGCCACCACCATCGAGATCTTCGACACCAACGGCGTCCTGCTCGGCCACGTACCCCACCCCGGCACAGTCACCGGCGCGGCACCACTGCTCACAATCAGACCCTGGCAACCCGACACCAGTGAGACACCACCGTCAACAAAGCCCTGAGACAGAACTGTCTACGAAGGTCCGAGACATGACACCTGGCCGTCGGCTGTGGAAAAGTGAATGAAAAAGGAACCGTCCCCTTTTCGTTCACCTGGCGCGCCCCGTCAGCCGAGTCACCCGACGACCAGGTCGCCGTCCACCAGGCGTACCGGGAGCGGGTCGATGATCGTGCCGCCGAAGGCGCCGGTCTCGTCGCAGTTCACGAAGGCCAGGAACTTCCACTCCCCGGTGCCGTGCAACTGCACGAGCCTGCCGACGTAGAGCCCGGGCGGAGAGATCAGCTTCGCGCCGGCGATGTCGTAGGGGCCGAGCGGTCCCTGAGCCTTCGCCGCCCAGGTGCCGCCGGGCGTCCCGGTGGCCCTGCGGCTCGCGGACGTGTCCGGGCCGAGACAGCTGAACAGCAGGAAGGTCTGGCCTTCGATCCGCACCAGGTTGGGTACCTCGAGCTGACCGAATCCCTGGCCGACGTCCGACAGGGGCGGACGCACCTCCCAGCGGCGTAGATCGGGCGACCAGCAGTGGCCGATCACGCCGCGGTCGTCCGTGGGCCCGGTCCGGCCGCGCGCGGTGACCAGCAGGTGCCAGCCGTCCCCGTCCGGATCGGGCAGCGCCCACGGATCGCGGAATGCCTCGTCGTGCCAGCCTCGATCGTCGATCCGCTCGTACCAGGTGTCGTCGGCCGTGGCCAGCTGCCCCTGCTTGTGCCAGGTGTACAGGTCGCTGGACGTGGCGTAGCCCAGGCTCTGCACGTTCTCGCCCGTCCGCACGCTGGCACCGGTGTAGAAGAGGTACCAGGTGCCGTCCGGGTGCTGGATGATCGACCCCGTCCAGGTGGCCTGATCGTCGAACGCCGGGGGATCCGAGTGGACGAGCGCGTCCGCCACTCGCTCCCAGTTCACCAGGTCGTCGGAGACCGCGTGCCCGATGGACGCCCGCAGATGTCGGGCGTGCGGGTCGTGCAGGGCCCTGGACGCGAACAGGAAGAAGAGGTGGTACTGCCCGTCGTCGACGAGCCAGTAGTCCCAGACCCAGGAATCGGGGAGAGCCAGCATCAGCCTTTCACCCCGGAGGAGGCGATCGAGTTGATGAAGGCGCGCTGGAAGGCGATGAACATGACCAGCACCGGCACGGTGATGATCGTCGCGTAGGCCATGATCTGCCCCCAGGAGACGTTGAGCTGCTTGAAGTAGTCGATGCCGACCATGGCCGGACGCAGTTCCTCGCTCTGCACGACCATGAGGGGCCACAGGTACTGGTTCCAGGCCGGCAGGAAGGTGAGGATGGCGACGGTCGCGATCGCCGGCCCGGCCAGTGGCATGATCACGCTGCGGTAGATCCGGAACCAACCGGCGCCGTCCACGCGGGCGGCCTCGTCCAGCTCCTTCGGGATGGAGTCGAAGTACTGGTAGAAGAGGTAGATCGAGAACGCGTTCGCGATGAACGGCACGATCTGCACCTGATAGGTGTCCAGCCAGCCCTGGGAGAACCCGTTGGCGTCCAGCCACGGCAGCTGGTTCACCCACCACAGCAGCGGCAGCGCCATGGTCTCGAACGGCACGATCAGCGTGGCGAGGATGACTCCCAGGATGACCTTCTGGCCGCGGAACTCCAGCCGGGCCAGCGCGAAGGCCGCCATCGAGTTGACGATCAGGCCGAACGCCACCGTGCACACCGAGATGATGATCGAGTTCATCAGGAAGGTGGCGAACGGGACCCGGTCGAACACGCCCAGGTAGTTGTCGAAGTTCAGGTCTCCCACCGGCAGGAAGGCGTTGATCGTGGTCAGGTCGGCGAAGATCTGCAGGTCGGGCTTGAAGCTGGAGATGATCATGAACACCAGCGGGAGCCCGAACACCAGGCACAGCGCGATCCGCAGCACGTACATCAGGATCTTGCCGGTCAGACTGGGCGGGCGCTGGCCAGGCAGGCGTTCCTGCGGGGCGCGGCGGGCCTTGGCCCGGCTCGGAGCGGTGGCTGTGGTCATCGACGGGCCTCCTTGTCGCGGGTGAGGTAGCGCTGGAGCAGTGAGACGGCCAGGACGATCGCGAAGAACACCAGCGAGATCGCCGCGGCGTATCCGGTCTGCTGTTGCTGGAAGCCCGTGCGGACGGCCATGAACACCACGGTCGAGGTCGAGTCCAGCGGGCCGCCCTGGGTCATGATGTTCACCTGGGTGAACAGGGAGAACGCGGCGATCGTGATGGTGATCAGAATGAAGATCGCGGTCTGCCGCAGGCCGGGCCAGGTGACGTGGACGAACTGCTGCCAGCGTCCAGCGCCGTCCAGGGACGCGGCTTCGTAGAGCTCGCCGGGGATGGTCTGCAGGCCGGACAGCCAGATGACCATGTGGAAGCCACAGGCCTGCCAGATCGACAGCAGGATGATCGCCAGGAGCGCCCAGTGCGGGTCGCCGAGCCAGTCCGGACCCTGGATGCCGATCTTGGCCAGCATGGCGTTGATGAGGCCGTTCGGTTGGTACATGAACATCCACAGCATGGAGACGACGACCATCGAGGTCACCACCGGCAGGAAGTAGACCGTGCGGAAGAAGTTGATCCCGCGAATCTTGGTGTTGATCAGGACGGCCAGTCCCAGGGCGATCGCCGACTGCACGGGGACGATGACCAGGGCGAAGATCACCGTGTTGCCCAGGGACTTCCAGAAGGTCTCGTTGTCGAACAGGCGGGTGAAGTTCGCCACCCCGATGAACTTTGCGGGCTCGGGAGAGATCAGCCGGGCATTGGTGAAGGCCAGCACGAAGGTCAGCCCGATCGGAATCAGCAGGAAGGTGATCATCAGCACGCCTGCGGGCAGCAGCATGAGCAGTGCGGTGAGGCGGGACTTCTGGTCCGTCTTCTTCGGGGAGCGTGGGGCGCTGCGGAGAGTCGCGTCCGGTGCAGCGACGACATCGGCGCTCATGGGAATCCTTTCTGTGGGGCGTAACGGTCCCTGAGGAACACCCTTCGTGACGCTCGCTGGCGCTCGCTCCTCAGGGACCGGTTAGCGGGGTCTGGCCTAACGGTCCCTGAGGAGCCGGTGAGGAACGAACCGGCGTCACGAAGGGCGCCGGCTCCTCAGGGACCGGCGACTGCTACTGGAAGTAGTTGTTGGACGCCTGGTTCGCGTCGATGTCCTTGACCGCCTGGTCCAGGGACTGCTGCGGATCCGCGCCGTTCAGGATGTCCTGCGCGGTCTTGGTGAACTCAGTGGCGATGAACGGATAGCCCGGGGTCTCGGGACGCAGCACGGCGTACTTCTTGGAGAACTGGCGGAAGATGTCGTTGTCCCCGCCCTTCTCGAACCCAGGGACCAGCTCCGCCGCGGCGTCCGTGGCCGGGATCGTCCCGGTGGCCTTGGAGACCGAGGCGACGTACTTGTCCTGCGCGGCGAACTTCATGTAGTCCTGAGCGCCTGCACTGCTCGCGCAGCCGGTCGAGATGCCCCACTGCCAGGAACCGCCGCCGATCTTCGGGCCCTTGCCCAGGTCGACCGGGGGAATGAACAGCACGTCCTTGCCGAACTTGGCCCGTGCGTCCGCCGCACCCCAGGAACCGTTGTAGATGATGGCGGTCTTGCCGTTGAGGAAGTCCTTGCCCGGGTCGGCGCCGGACTTCAGCGCGATGAACTTGTCGGTCACCAGGCTGCGGAACCACTTCGCCCACGCGACACCCTCCGGGCCGTTGAGCACGCCCTGGGCGCTCTTGAAGTCGCTGCGGTTGATCAGGTCGCCGCCGAAGCTCTGCAGGAACGGCGAGTAGGCGTACGGCCACCATTCACCGGTGCTTCCGGTCTGCAGGTCGAGCGCGTACTGGAAGTCGCCTGAGTCGCGGATCTTGGTGAGCGCGGCGTTGAACTCTGCCTCCGTCCAGGGCTTGTCCATGGACGGGATCCGGATGCCGTACTTGTCCAGGGTGGACTTGCGGGTGGTGAAGTTCAGCGCCACGTCGTAGTAGCCGTAGGAGTAGGTCTTGCCGTTCCACTTGCCGAGCACGGTCGGCAGGAACTTGCTCAGGGTGTCGTCCATCCCCTCGATCGGGGCGAGGTAGCCGGCCCATGCCCAGTTGGGGACGTTCGGGCCGTCGATGTCGAGGATGCAGGGGAGCTTCTTGGCGGACGCCGCGGCCACGACCGACTGGTTGTAGGAGTCCTGCGGGAAGGCCTGGACCTCGACCTTGTACTTGGTCTGGCTGGAGTTGTAGTCGTTCACAATCTGTTCGATCGCGGCGAGTTCATCCTTGTTGCCTGCGTTGTGCGTCCACAGCGACAGCGTCTGGGTGCCGTCGGCGTTGGGGGCGTTGTTGGTGGTGCCACCTTTCGAGCATGCGGCAAGTGAGAGGGGCAGAGCCGCTGCGATGAAGGTTGTGGCCACCAGTCTGACGGTGCGATTGAGCACTTCTCCTCCATTGGATCTGCTGCGAGGGAGGCCTCCCCCGTAGCCATCGGTGGGTGCTAAAAGGATTTAGCAACCGCAAGCTAGCACCGCGTGGATGGCGCGTGCAAGAGGTTGCTAAAACCTTTATGCAAGTGAGACCGTTATCATGTCCTCCTCGAACAGGACTCGGAGGGGTCGATGCCCAAGAGAGCGACATTGGCCGACGTGGCCCGACTCGCCGGACTGTCCACGACAACGGTCAGCATGGTGCTGAACGACCGGCCGAACACCCGCTTGTCCGCCGAAGCGGCGCAGCGCGTGCGCTCGGCGGCGGCCAAGCTCAACTACCGTCCCAATCCCGCGGCCCGCGGCCTGCGGCTGGGCAAGACCAGGACGGTCGGTTTCATTTCTGATGAGGTGACCGTCACCCGGTACGCGTCCGCGATGATCCGGGGTCTGCTGGAGGAGGCGGAGGAGCGCGATCACACCGTCCTGATCTCGGAGTCGGGGCGCCGGGTCGACCGGATTGCCAACGCCCTGGAACTGATGCTCGACCGGCAGGCGGACGGCATCGTGTTCGGGTTGATGGGAGCCAAGCAGATCGAGGTGCCGGCTGCGTCCATCGACGTGCCGGTCGTGCTGTCCAACGCGACGTCGACGAGCGGCCTGCCCTCGGTGCTGCCGGACGAGTTCCGGGCCGGCCACGAGGCCGTGAAGTACCTGCTGGACCGCGGCCATCGCCGAATCGCCTTCATCGGACGCTCGGAGGCCCTGCTCGACCCGGTGCTGTCGGCGACGATCGGGTCGCGGTATGCGGGGCTGGACGCGGCGCTGGCTGAGGCCGGCGTGGAGTTCCTGTACCAGGTGGACGGCCGGTCCTGGGAGCCCGACTTCGGCTATCGCGCCGCGCAGGAGATCTTCGACGCCGTCAGCGTGACCGCCATCGTGGCCGCCAACGACCGGGTGTCGCTCGGCGTCTACCAGGCCGCGCAGGAGCGCGGGCTGAGGATTCCGGACGACCTGTCCGTGATCTCCTTCGACGATGAGTACCTCGCCTCCTACCTGCGTCCGGCGCTCACCACGATGCAGATCCCCTACCTGGAGATGGGCCGCACGGCCATGCAGCTCGTCCTGGACGGCGACGCGCCCGCCACAACCCTGGTACCGATGCCCCTGCAGGAGCGGAGCTCCGTCCGCGACCTCACGTCCGGCTCCAACGGCCCCTGAGGAGCCGTCCCGAGGAACGAGGGCCGACAAACCCGGTCCCTGAGGAGCCGTCCCGAGGAACGAGGGGCGGCGTCACGAAGGGCCGCCGCCTGGGATGGGGGCCGACAAACCCGCTCCCTGAGGAGCCGCCCGGGTAACTGGCGATCGACAAACCCGGTCCCTGAGGAGCCGTCCCGAGGAACGAGGGACGGCGTCACGAAGGGCCATCGCGCGGGGCGCGCTCGGACGCGATCCCGTGTGGAAAGGTAGGCCCGTGCCCAACGAGTTCGCGCCCATCGCCGTCGTGCTCGGCGTGCTCGCGGGCGCCCTCATCCCCGTCCAGACCGCGATCAACTCGCGGCTCTCGGGACGGCTGGGCGCGGTGCTGCCGGCGTCCCTGGTGTCGTTCGCGGTCGGCTCGCTCGGCCTCGGGCTCGCCGTCCTGTTCACGGGCACGTCCGTGCCGTGGGCGGAGACGGCGGCCACCGAACCCTGGTGGATCTGGATCGGCGGTGTCTGCGGACTGGTGTTCCTCACGCTCAACATCGTGTTGCTGCCGCGGATCGGCGCCGCGGCGACCGTCGTGCTTCCACTGGTCGGCCAGGTGTTGGGCGGGCTGGTGATCGACCTGGCCGGCGGGTTCGAGACCGCCGTCCGCCCCTTGACTGTCGTGCGCGGAATCGGTGGCGTGCTGGTCGTGCTGGGTGCGGCGCTGGTGAATCTCGTCGGACGAGGGAGCGCAGCCATCGGGCACGCCCGGCCCCACCCGGTGCTCTGGGTGGCGGGGATTCTGGCCGGGACGCTGGGTGCGGTGCAGACCGCGGTCAACGGCCGGCTGGCGGAGGTGATGGGCTCCGGCCTGGCGTCCGCCCTGGTGTCGTTCCTGGTCGGGACGGTGGGTCTGGTGCTGGTGAACCTCGCCTCCCGCCAGCGCGTCCACGAGGTGACTGGCGTGCGGCCGTGGATGCTGGTCGGTGGCCTGATGGGAGCGGTGTTCGTCCTTGTCAACGCGGTGAATGCACCGATCCTCGGGACCTCGCTGGCCGTCAGTGCCGCGCTTCTCGGCCAGATACTGATGGGTCTCGTACTCGACCACGGCGGCCACCTCGGCATCGCGCGGCGTCCGATCACACCCGCCCGCGTGATCGGCGCCCTGCTCGTGGTGGCCGGGGTGGTGCTGGTGCGCCTGGGCTGATCTCCAGAGCCGCTGGTGATCTCAAGAACTGCTGGTTGAGCTTGTCGAAACCCGTCGGCTACGGTCCCTGAGGAGCGAGCGCCAGAGAGCGTCACGAAGGGCCGCCGGACGCTTGTGGCCCTTCGTGACGGCGTCCTCGTCCCTCGGACACCTCCTCAGGGACCGGTTCAGACGGCGCTCTACTCGGCGTCCAGGGCTTCGGCGACCCGGGCGCGGAGGTTGGCCAGCTCCTGCAGCAGTGCCTCGGGAACCTTGGTGCCGAATTGGGCGAAGTACTCCTCGGTGAGGTCGGCCTCGGCGGCCCAGGCGTTGGGGTCGAGGGCGAAGAGGGCGTCGAGGTCGTGGTCGCTGATGTCCAGTCCGTCGAGGTTGAGCGCGCCTTCGGCAGGGATGCGTCCGGAGATCGCGTCGGTGGCCTCGGCCTCGCCGGCGACGCGGCGCAGCGCCCACTCGATCGGACGGGAGTTCTCGCCGAAGCCGGGCCACAGCCAGTGGCCGTCGTCGTCCTTGCGGAACCAGTTGACCTGGAAGATGCGCGGTGCCTTGTCGCCGAGGATCTGGCCCATGTCGAGCCAGTGGGCCCAGTAGTCGGCCATGTTGTAGCCGCAGAACGGCAGCATGGCGAACGGGTCGCGACGCAGGGCGCCGACCGTCCCCTCGGCAGCGGCGGTCTGTTCGGACGACACAGTGGCGCCGACGAAGACGCCGTGCTCCCAGTCGTAGGCCTCGCTGATGAGCGGGACGTTGCGGGCGCGGCGTCCACCGAACAGGATCACGTCGATGGGGACGCCGGCCGGGTCGTCCCACTCCGGGGAGATGGACTCGGCCTGGGCGGCGTGCACGGTGAAGCGGCCGTTGGGGTGGGCCGCGGGACGGGCGCTACCGGGCGCCCAGTCGTTGCCCTGCCAGTCGATGAGGTGGGCGGGCGGCTCGGGGGTGAGGCCCTCCCACCAGACGTCACCGTCGTCGGTGAGGGCGACGTTGGTGAAGATCGTGTCGTGGGAGAGGGCGTGCAGGCAGGTCGGGTTGGTCAGTTCGGACGTGCCGGGGGCGACGCCGAAGAAGCCGGCTTCGGGGTTGATGGCGTAGAGCCGTCCGTTCGGGCCGGGACGCATCCAGGCGATGTCGTCGCCGACGGTCTCGACCTTCCAGCCGGGGATGGTCGGACGCAGCATCGCGAGGTTGGTCTTGCCGCAGGCGGACGGGAAGGCAGCGGTGAGGTGGAAGACCCGTCCGTCCGGTCCGGTGATCTTGAGGATGAGCATGTGCTCGGCCATCCAGCCCTCGTCCCGGGCGAGGACGGAGGCGATCCGCAGGGCGTAGCACTTCTTGCCGAGGAGGGCGTTGCCGCCGTAGCCGGAGCCGTAGGACCAGATCTCACGGGTCTCGGGGAAGTGGGTGATGTATTTGGTGTCGCTGCAGGGCCAGGGGATGTCGCGGCGGCGGTCGCCTTCGGCGTCCACGAGAGGGTAGCCGACGGAGTGGACGGCGGGCACCCAGAAGTCGCCGGCGGCGATGCGGTCGAGAACCTCGGGGCCCATCCGGGTCATGATGCGCATGCTGGTGACGACGTAGGGGGAGTCGGTGATCTCGACGCCGAGCCGGGTGAGGTCACCGCCGAGCGGACCCATGGAGAAGGGGATGACGTACATGGTGCGGCCGCGCATTGAGCCGTGGAAGAGGCCGGCAAGCGTCCTCTTCATCTTTGCGGGTGCCATCCAGTTGTTGGTGGGGCCGGCGTCCTCCTCACGCTCGGAGCAGATGAAGGTGCGGGCTTCGACGCGGGCTACGTCCGACGCGGACGAGCGGGCGAGGTAGGAGTTGGGACGCAGCTGCTCGTTCAGCTTGACCATGGTGCCGGCGGCGACCATCTGCTCATAGAGGCGGGCGCTCTCTGCCTCTGAGCCGTCGCACCACTGGATGGCGTCCGGTTGGGTGAGGTCGGCGACGCCGGCGACCCAACTGAGAAGCTCTTCGGGGGCGTTGGCTGGGGCGGTGGAAGCGATGGTCGCTGGTAACAGGGCCACTGGTTCTCCTAGGCGGTCGCTCGTCGCTACGGCTGGGTCTTGAGCCAATCTCGCATCTGTGAACGTGTCGTGGCACGTCGATGGTCATTCGTGCAATCTGTCGCGGGTAGGTTCCCCGGTCGAGCGTGAAGCCGCTATCTTACGTGGCCGCCCGGCTGGCGCGGCAACTGCCGGCCTGGCAGCGGTCGAAGGCGTTCATTAACGTCGTTCAGCAAACAGTGTTAAGGTGCGAAACGAGGGGTATGCCGCCGACAGCAGTCGGATCTGGCTGCAACGAAGTGCACTGCGGAGTGCCGTAGAGGGGTGCCACAGGGGAGCTGGCCGGCACCTTCGGTGCATTTCGTTCCCCCGATCGCTTGGTGCGCGACCGCCCGCGCCCGGAACTGCTGGTCGAGCCCCCCGCTGGTCGAACCCCCACGCTGGTCGAGCTTGTCGAGACCCCACCGGGCAACGGCTGTTCGAGCCGATGGTGGCTGAGCTTGACGAAGCCCGCTCCTGGTCCCTGTGAAGCGTCACGAAGGGTTGCCAACGCCCTTCCCCAAAACCCACCGGACGCTCACTCTGAGCCAGTTGGACGCCTCCCAGCCCGTTCGAGTAGGGTTGAGGACGCTTTCGGCGCCTGTGGCTCAATGGATAGAGCATCTGACTACGGATCAGAAGGTTGGGGGTTCGAGTCCCTCCAGGCGCGCCGACGCAACGAAGAGCCTGAGCTAAACGCTCAGGCTCTTCGGCTTTCAAGGCTGGCGTCGATGGCTCCGCCGATGCGGAGGTGAGCCGATGGGTAGGCCCGCTAGGTGCCCGTCCCCGCCGCGCGGGGTTGAGGAGAGGGCTCAAGGTCTGATGGCAACATGGAAAGGCACGCATGAGGAAGATGGGAAGGCATGCTTGCTGTCAGCACGACTCGTGGCTACGATGCATAGGTCAGCAAGTCAGGCGACGGAGCATGACACTTGTCGCTGACGTTGAGGTGCGAGATGAACTGGTCGTCAGCAGCATGGTCGGTGTGGGGAAAGCTTGACCCGAAAGGTGGCGGCTGGATGCCCCTGGTCGTCCACCTTCAGGATGCAGGAGCGGTCGCTGGTTACCTGTGGGACGAGTTCCTCCCCGCAGCGGTCCGCCAGTACATCTGTGAGTTGCTTGCGATCTCTCCCGAGCAGGCTCGGGCGATGGTGGTCTGGTTCGCAGCAATCCATGACATCGCGAAAGTTACGCCGGCCTTTGCCGCCAAGGCCGGTGCAGTGATGCCGTCCGTCCTGGACACCATGCGGGATCACGGTCTCGATGCGCGGCAGACCCCGGAGGACCGGCACGTCCCCCACGCCACCGCAGGTCAGATCGTTCTCGAGGACTGGCTCGCTCGCCGCTACCCGGGATCGACCAAGCGAGCCCGCATCACGTATGCCTGCGTCGTCGGCGGCCACCACGGCACAACTCCTTCGGACTCGGCACTCGAGGGCGCCGAGGCGCGTCCTGCGCAACTCGGCACGGGCTGCTGGAAGGAGGTACGCGACGAGATCCTTGACGCGATGGCGACATCAACCCGGGCGGGCGAGCATCTTTCCAGCTGGCTGCAGCAGCGCATCCCCGTTCCGGCGCAGGTCCTCCTCACCGGTGTGGTCATCATGGCGGATTGGATTGCGTCTAACACCGACTTCTTCCCGTACTCGACCGGGGAGGCCACGGATGAACGGCTTCGCCGAGCCGTCGACTCACTCCGGCTGCCACCGCCGTGGGAGCCAAGCACCCCGGTCACCAGCTGTACCGGGTTCCTGACGAGCAGGTTTCCGGCCCTGAACGGTCAGGTGGCGCGTCCCCTACAGGAGGGCCTTGTCGCTGCAGCGCGAGCCGTCGCGCAGCCCGCCCTCTTCATCGTCGAAGGACCGATGGGAGTGGGCAAGACAGAGTCCGCGCTGCTGGCCGCCGAGGTGCTTGCCGAGCGTTTCGGTTTGGGCGGAGTCTTCGTCGGCCTGCCGACGATGGCGACGGCCAATCCGATGTTCGACCGAGTCAGCCAGTGGGCACGGGCAGCGCTCGGTGCGCAGGACGCCAGCATCGCTCTCGTCCACGGGAAGGCCGCGCTCAACGACCATTACACCGACCTCATCCAGCACAGGTGGCGCGGTGACGTGTACGACGACAGCGGCGATGATGCGGACCGGGAGCACGCGGCCGTTCTGGTGAACGAGTGGTTGCGCGGCCGGAAGCGCAGTGGGTTGGCCGACTTCGTGATCGGGACGATCGACCAGAGCCTGTTCGCCGCGCTGAAGGCCAAGCACGTCGTGCTGAGGCACCTCGGGCTCGCAGGAAAGGTCGTGATCATCGACGAGGTGCACGCGGCCGACGACTACATGCGCGAGTACCTCAAGCGGCTGCTGGCCTGGTTAGGGGCGTATCGGACGCCGGCGATCCTCATGTCTGCCACGCTCCCGCCCGGGCAGCGCGACGAACTGGCGGCTGCGTATGCGAGCGGCCTCGACCCTGATGTCGAAATCGGCCCGACCTCACGCACCGACGAGTACCCGCGGATCACCGTCGTCGACAACCGTGTTCGAGAACTGTTCGTGCCGCCGGACGAGCGCAACCTCGACATCACCGTGTCCAGGATGTCGGACGATCTCTCATCACTCACCGACGTCCTCACTGAAGTGCTCTCCGATGGCGGCTGCGTAGCCGTGATCTGCAACACGGTGTCGCGTGCGCAGGACGCCTATTCGGCCCTTCGGGACGTGTTCGGCCCGGACGCGACGCTGGCTCACAGCCGATTCATCGCGCCCGATCGCGCGCGTCGCGAGGCCGAACTCGTCCGGCTGCTCGGGCCGGGTTCCGCGCATCGTCCGCACCGATTGGTGGTAGTCGGCACCCAGGTACTTGAGCAGTCCCTCGACGTCGATTTCGACACGATGGTGACCGATCTGGCTCCTGCCGACCTGCTGCTGCAGCGAGCCGGCAGGCTGCATCGCCACGATCGTCGGGGTCGCCCCCAGCGGGTGGCCACTCCCAGGCTCTGGCTTCGCGGGGTCGACGACTGGGCAGCCGTCCCGCCCACGGCAGTGCGGGGCTCTCGTGCGGTCTACGGCACGCAACGCCTGCTGCGCGCCGCCGCGGTGTTGCAGGGGGTCGAAGCCGTACGGCTGCCGTCTGACATCCCACGGCTCGTCCGCCTCGCCTATGAACCGGAGTTGGCCCCGCCCCTGGGTTGGGAAGCCGCGTGGCAGGCGGGGGAGGACCGAGAGTTCATCGAACGACAGTGCGCGATCGCGCGAGCGCAGACCTATCTGATGCGAACACCGTGGGAGCGCAGCGATCTCGCTGGTCTGGTCGACGTCGACAGTGGCGACCCCGACAAGCGGGAGGAGCAGGGCAAGTCCCAGGTGCGGGACAGCGACGAGGGCTTGGAGGTGATCGCGCTGTGGCGTGGGGGCGACGGTCGCCTCCGGCTTCCGGATTGCCCGTCCAATTTTGCCGGCCACATTGTCCCGGAGGAGCAGCAGTGGGGGACACGAGCGGATGAGGAACTCGCCCGTGAGATGGCAAAGTGCACTCTTCGGCTGCCCGCGTCCCTGTGCTACGAACGGGTGGTCGATCGTGTGATCGCCGACCTTGAAGGCATGGCCGACTACTCGGGCTGGCAGACCTCGCGCTGGATCTCGGGACAGCTGGCGGTTGTTTTTGACGAATCCGGCGTTTGCCATGTGGCGGGCTTCACGCTGTCCTACGATCCGGAGCAGGGGCTTCGAGTCACCCACCCCAAGGAGTCGCATCAATGATGAGCGATCAGGGCGCATTCAGCCTGCTGGACCAGCCATGGGTCAAGGTCCGCACGCTTTCCGGTGCCGTGCACGAATTGTCTCTGCTGGACGTCTTCGAGAAGGCGGCCGAGTTGCGCGGACTCGCTGGCGAGCTTCCCACCCAGGACGCGGCCATGCTCCGGCTGCTGGAAGCGGTTCTGCTGGGCGCCACCCGTCCACCGCGGCAACGTAATGAAGACGCGAGTCTCGATCTCTGGGAGCGCTGGTGGAACGCGGGTCGTTTCCCTGCGCTCGTTGGTGACTACCTCGAGGCGCACCGCGAGCGCTTCGATCTGCTGCACCCTGCGGCGCCATTCCTGCAGGTCGCCGAGCTGCATACGGACAGCGGAAAGGCATCCGGTCTGGTCAAGCTGATTGCGGACGTCCCGGACGGTCATCAGTACTTCACCACTCGCGCGGGGCGCGAACTCGACTCACTCTCCTACGCAGAGGCCGCGCGGTGGCTCGTGCACTGCCACGCCTTCGACTGTGCCGGAATCAAGACCGGGGCGGCCGACGACAGGCGAGTCAAGAATGGCAAGGGCTACTCGATGGGCTATCCAGCCTGGGGGGGCAACCTCGGTCTGGTCCTCGTCGAGGGAGGCACCCTCTTTGAGACCCTGATGCTCAACCTTCCGCTCCCGATGGGCCGGCCCGAGGATGTGCCGGTGTGGGAGCGTCCACCCCTCAAGGCAGGCGTCGCTGAGGACCATCCCGCACCCCGCGGACCCGCTGACGCGTTCACGTGGCCGTCGCGGCGTATCCGTCTGCACGTCCGGGACGGGCGGGTGGTCGATGTGCAGATCTCGAACGGCGACCGGCTCGGACCACAGAACCAGCAGGTCAACGAGCCGATGTCGTCGTGGCGGAAGAGCCAGAACCAGTCCAAGGGCGGTACCGACGTTTACATGCCCGTCGGCCATTCGCCTGAGCGGCGGATCTGGCAGGGACTCGGGGCACTGCTCCTCCCCGTGGAGCGAGTGTCCCTCCGCGCGCCCGCGTTGGAATGGCTTGACTCGTTGCGCCGCAAGGAGGTGCTGTCGCGGCACTACCGCACCCGTCTGCGGGCGATCGGTGTGGAGTACGGGGCTCAGGCTTCGTCCATCGTGGGCGTGGTCGACGACAGTCTGCAGGTGCACGTCGCCGCGATCACCGATCTCGCCCTGGCGCAGGTCGCTGTGGATGCCGCTGAACGGGCGAGCAGAGGGGTGGTCGCACTCGTGAACCTCGCCAGCAACCTCGCACTCGCGGCAGGCGGCGATGCCGAGCGGCCGCGAGCGCGGACCTTCGAACTCGGCTACAGCCTGCTCGACAAGCCGTATCAGAACTGGCTGGCCGACCTCGACGATCTGGAATCCTCCGCTGAGAGCCTGGACGAATGGGGCCGACGGGCGTCCAGAATCCTCCTGGACGCCGGCTCTTCATTGATCGCTGATGCAGGACCCGAGGCCGTGATCGGCCGTGACGTGCCCAAGCGAGGGACGGACGAGATGCAGCGCCTCGACGCTGCACTGGCGGAGATCTGGTTCCGTGCCGCCGTCTCCAAGGCCCTGGTCAGCAGGACCATGACAGCGCAGCAGGAGGTCGCGTGATGACAGAACCCGTTCGAACTCCTCGGCGGGCGGACCTTGTCGAGGACGAAGCTCGCAAGCGGGTGGGTAGCCTCCAGCGCGCTTACCTGGCAGACAACGCGGAAGCGGTGGCCACTCTCGCCCGACTCCGTCGATGTGCCCCAGACGAACCGGGCATCGATCCTGCGGTGTGGCAGGTCACCATCGGCGGACTGCCGGAGGCTCTTGCGGGCAACGACGACGAGATCAGTCCTGCGGAGCGCGCCATCCACGCGGCACTGGTCCTGTACGCCATTCACCAGCAGTCCAACACCATGCCCGTGCACCAGGCGAAGATGGGGTTGGGTCGCGCGGTGCAGAGGTTGGCCGACGTCCGAGGTCGCGAGGGCGCACCGGACGAGTCCTCCATCCGCAGGTTGCACCAGGTCGCTCTGGCCACTGACCCTTCCGGCCGTCTCTACCACCTGCGCGGGCTGGTCACGCTCCTCCGTAGTGAGTCCGAGCCAGTTCCACTCGACTACGGACTGCTCGCGTCCGACCTGTATCGATTGTTCGACCCCAAGCACAAGAGCGACAGCGTCGTGGCCAAGTGGGGTCGCGACTTGCACAGCCGTCCCCACGACACCACGACAGGAGAAACCGAATGACCCTCAACATCGACGTCCACGTGATCCAGTCCGTGCCGCCGAGCAACCTCAATCGCGATGATGCGGGAAGCCCGAAAACGGCGGTTTACGGCGGTGTGCGACGGGCCCGGGTGAGCAGCCAGGCGTGGAAGCGAGCAACCCGGCGCGACTTCGAGCATTATCTCGACGCGTCTGAGTTCGGAGTTCGCACAAAGCGCGCGATGGAACTGCTGGGTGACCGGATCGAGGCACTTCAGCCGGGCATCGAGAAGGATGTCGCACTGGCAAAGGCGAAAACAACGCTGGAGGCGGCCGGGCTCAAGACCAAGGCGGCACGCAAGGCGGCAGACGGCGCTCCTGAACTCACCGAATACCTGGTGTTCTTCAGCAACCTGCAGCTCGACAAGCTCGCGCAGCTGGCGGTGGAGGCCGGCGATGAGGCGGTGCCTCCGAGGGCTGCGAAGGACGTGCTCAAGGGCGGCAACAGCTTCGACCTCGCCTTGTTCGGACGGATGGTGGCCAACGACGCCGACCTCAACGTCGACGCGGCCTGTCAGGTGGCGCACGCGTTGAGCACCCACGCCGTAACGAACGAGTTCGACTACTACACCGCAGTCGATGACGAGAACCCGGAGGAAGAGACCGGCGCTGGAATGATCGGCACGGTCGAGTTCAACTCCGCGACCCTGTACCGATACGCGACGGTGAACGTCGCCGCCCTTCAGGAGAACCTGGGCCATTCCGAAGCGACGGGTCGTGCTGTCGAGGCGTTCATCAGGTCCTTTGTTCAGTCGATGCCGTCTGGCAAGCAGAACACCTTCGCCAACGGCACCCTGCCCGAGGCTGTGGTGGTCATGGCTCGGGAGGGGCGGGCAGTCAACCTCGTCGGCGCCTTTGAGGACGCGGTCACGGATCGCGACGGCGGGTTCGTGAAAGGTTCCTGCCGGCACCTGGCCGACTACGCGCGAGAGGTGGACGCGGCGTACGCCAGCACGCCCGGTGCGTTGTGGACGACGCGCGTGGGGGATCAGACCGCGGCGCTGGACGCCCTCGGCGGCGAACGAGTGAACCTTGACGCACTGGTGGCCAAGGTCGGCGAACTGGTCCGCGCCGCCACGGCGGAGCCGGCGTGACCGTCCTGCTCCTCAGGCTGGCGGGCCCCCTGCAAGCGTGGGGGGACGCCAGTCGGTTCACGCGCCGGGACACCGGTCGTTACCCAACGAAGAGTGGGGTTCTCGGCCTGTTGGCAGCCGCGGAAGGCCGACGCCGGACGGATGAGATCGAGGATCTGGCCGGCTTGCGTTTCGGCGTCCGCGTAGACCAGCCCGGCGCGCTTCAAAGGGATTTCCAGACGGCGATCAATCTGGAGACCGGGAAGCCGATGCCTTTGTCGTATCGGTATTACCTCGCCGACGCCGTCTTTGTCGCGGGAGTGGAAGGCGATGCGACGCTGGTAGGCGCGCTGGCCGAGGCGCTGGAACACCCGGTGTTCCCGCTGTATCTGGGCCGTCGCTCGTGCCCGACCTCGGGCAAGGTCTCACTAGGCGTAAGGGACATTCCTTTGGAGGACGCCCTCCGTGACGCGGATTGGGAGGCGTCCACGTGGTACCGCCGCAAGCAGGGGCCGGAGGTCGAACTGGAACTCGTTGTCGATGCCCTGCCCGACGACAGCGACCCGATGGAGACCCGTCGGGACGTCCCGCAGAGCTACAGCCCGGAACGTCGTGAGTACGGCTGGCGAGAGGTGGCGCACCGCCTGCCGGTCATCAAAGAGAACCCGATGGGACTCCGACCGAGGGCCACGGGCGCGCCTGACTGGCTCGGTGCGGTGGAGGGAGCCTGATGTACCTCTCACAGATGCCTCTGAACCCTCAACGACGCTCGACTCGAGACTTGATCGGATCTCCGCAGCGGCTTCACGCTGCCGTTCTCTCCGGATTTCTGCCTGGCGTATCCCAGCGAGGCAGGGTGCTGTGGAGGCTGGACGCCGACGGTACGCATGAACTGAACCTGTACGTCGTCAGTTCGGAGGTGCCATCTTTCGACGCTCTTGTCGAGCAGGCTGGCTGGACGTCCAATCCGGCTTGGAGAACGGCCGACTACGACCGCTTCCTGGGACGGTTGGAGGTGGGCCAGCGCTGGGTTTTTCGCCTGCTCGCCAATCCGGTTCGCAGCGTGCGGACAGATGGCGAGGGATCGGCCGGCAGAGAGCGGCTGGATCGCGGTCGGCGTGTTCCCCTGGTCAAGGAGCCGGACCAGCGAGAATGGTTGGCCTCGCGCAGTGGCGGGCTCGGTTTCGCACTGCTCCCTGGAGCCTCTGGTGGGCAGAACCTGAGGGTCACCCGCAGTCAGCGGAATCGCTTTGAACGCCGAAGTGGAAGCGAATCACGTCCGGTCACCCTGCAGAGCGCGCAATATGACGGAATGCTGGAAATCTGTGACGTGGATGCGATGCGAAGGACTCTCGTCGCCGGTGTGGGATCCGCGAAGGGTTACGGCTGCGGGCTCATGACTCTCGCACCACCGAGATGAAACCCATCCCCGGGACGCCACCCGCGTCGGTCGGCGAGTTGTCGAGGATCACCGACCGGATCACCTTCGTGTACCTGGAGCATGCGATCGTGCACCGGGACAGCAATGCCATCACGGTGAGGGATGAGCGCGGCGTCGTCCACGTGCCCGCGGCAACGATCGGGTCGCTGATGGTCGGGCCAGGCACGACGATCAGCCATCAGGCGATGATGCTGCTGGCCGACAGCGGTGCGTCCGTGGTGTGGATCGGTGAGCAGGGCGTTCGCTACTACGCGAATGGCCGCCCGCTGGCGCGAACCAGTCGGTTGTTGGATGCGCAGGCGGCGCTGGTGTCCAATCAGTCAAGCCGGCTGAAAGTGGCCCGACAGATGTACGCAATGCGGTTTCCGGGCGAGGACACCAGCGTCCTGACCA
This sequence comes from Propionicimonas sp., assembly GCA_036770475.1. GTDB lineage: Bacteria > Actinomycetota > Actinomycetes > Propionibacteriales > Propionibacteriaceae > Propionicimonas. The sequence goes on from DAIPJC010000005.1 coordinate 35,091, forward strand.
TGCAGCAGCTTCGCGGCCGGGAGGGTGCGAGGGTACGGCGCCTCTATCGGGAGTATGCCGAGGAATACGGGGTTGTGTGGAAGTCGCGGACGTACCGTCCCGACGACTTCGAAGGTGGCGACGACCTCAACCAGGCCTTGTCGGCAGCGACGGCATGTCTGTACGGGGTCGTCCATGCCGTGATCGCCGCCCTTGGCTGCTCACCGGGGCTGGGCTTCGTGCACACAGGGCACGACCGGTCGTTCGTGTTCGATGTCGCGGACCTCTACAAGATGGAAATCGCAGTCCCCACGGCATTCAGCGTGGTTGCGAAGGGAAGCGAGGATGTCGGAGGCGATGTCCGACGTGCGATGCGGGACGCAATGCACGGCGCGAGGTTGATGGGCCGATGCACCGAGGACGTGCATAGGCTGCTGGGCTCAGAAGGCGATCAGGAATCCGACTTCACCTGCGATGTCATTGAACTATGGGACACGCGGTCGCGCGTCGCGGGCGGCCAGAACTATGCCGAGGACGACGATCTGCCGTGGTAGTGGTGATCCTCACCGCCTGCCCCGCAGGCCTGCGGGGCCATCTCACCCGGTGGCTTCTGGAAATCGCGCCGGGGGTGTTCTGCGGGAAGGTCTCGTCGAAGGTGCGGGATCAGATTTGGCTGCGCATCGTCGAGATGGCCAAAGATGGGCGAGCCCTGATGGTGTTCTCCCGGCGTGGTGATCAGGGACTCGATTTCCGGGTACATCGCCACGACTGGGAAACGGCGGACTTCGACGGCGTCACGCTGATGCGACGTCCTGAGGCCACCGAGCCGCAGCCGTCCATGCGTCCAGGCTGGAGTGCTGCCAGCCGACGCCGGCGCGCGAGAAAAGTGAACTAAGCTCGCTCTGGCTTTTGGCAAACCTGCTTGTCAGGAAGTGCCGTCCCCGCCTGCGCGGGGGTGAGCCGGGTGAAGCCCATTCGAACATAAGCGCGTTCGGGCCGTCCCCGCCTGCGCGGGGGTGAGCCCGGTTACCCGCACTCGGCAGCCGTGGTTCGGGGGCCGTCCCCGCCTGCGCGGGGGTGAGCCCCGCCGGAGGGCGTCGACGTTGGCTTCCAGCGCGCCGTCCCCGCCTGCGCGGGGGTGAGCCCCGCTGCATCAGGGCGGCGAGTCCGGACTTGAGGCCGTCCCCGCCTGCGCGGGGGTGAGCCCCCGGAAATGGCTGGCCGCTGAACTCCGAGTGCGCCGTCCCCGCCTGCGCGGGGGTGAGCCCCATTTGCTTTCTCCTTCGATGCTTGGGTGCCCGCCGTCCCCGCCTGCGCGGGGGTGAGCCCTCACGCGCCGCCTCGATGAGGTCTTGAGCGGCGCCGTCCCCGCCTGCGCGGGGGTGAGCCCAGCGTGTTGCCGCTGGAGGTCGTGTTCAGCGCGCCGTCCCCGCCTGCGCGGGGGTGAGCCGCGCTGGCGATCTTCCGGTGGAGCATGTCAGGCGCCGTCCCCGCCTGCGCGGGGGTGAGCCCTCAGCCAGCCGTGGCCCATCCCATGGGGAGCGGCCGTCCCCGCCTGCGCGGGGGTGAGCCCAGGGTCTTGGTGTCGAGCAGCTTCTTGTTGATGCCGTCCCCGCCTGCGCGGGGGTGAGCCCTCACGGACCGATGGCGCGCATTGTCAATGCATGCCGTCCCCGCCTGCGCGGGGGTGAGCCCTGGCTGGTGGCGATTCGCGCCATGATGATTCCGCCGTCCCCGCCTGCGCGGGGGTGAGCCCCGGATGATAGTCCACAATCGTCTGCGGAGTGAGCCGTCCCCGCCTGCGCGGGGGTGAGCCCGGTATGCGCCATCGCCATTCGCGGCATTGTGAGCCGTCCCCGCCTGCGCGGGGGTGAGCCCTCATCGGCCCCCCTCGAATGCCAGCGGGCGCCGCCGTCCCCGCCTGCGCGGGGGTGAGCCCGCAGCCAAGACTCACTGCCCAAAGGGCCACCCTGCCGTCCCCGCCTGCGCGGGGGTGAGCCTGCTGGCGGCGAGAGGAGAAGCGATGACTACTGGCCGTCCCCGCCTGCGCGGGGGTGAGCCTCGAAGGAGACAGCAATGAGCATCAGTCAGCACGCCGTCCCCGCCTGCGCGGGGGTGAGCCCCCGTTCCCGGGTCGACGTCCAGCCGGATCGTCCGCCGTCCCCGCCTGCGCGGGGGTGAGCCCTCATCGGCCCCCCTCGAATGCCAGCGGGCGCCGCCGTCCCCGCCTGCGCGGGGGTGAGCCCTGCGACTGCGTCCCGACGCTGGTCCGCTCCGCGCCGTCCCCGCCTGCGCGGGGGTGAGCCCGGCTGGCTCGTCGTCCACCACAGCCTCGACGGGCCGTCCCCGCCTGCGCGGGGGTGAGCCCCTCATGCCATCCGGTGCCCCACACGTCGAGGCGCCGTCCCCGCCTGCGCGGGGGTGAGCCACTGGCCGCGAGTTTCGGCAGCGCGTATACCATGGCCGTCCCCGCCTGCGCGGGGGTGAGCCCCCGGACCCGTGGGCGAAGTACCCGGACGGTCGGCCGTCCCCGCCTGCGCGGGGGTGAGCCCGCTCGGGGTACCTTGCGGCCGGAAGCACTCGCGCCGTCCCCGCCTGCGCGGGGGTGAGCCCGGGATGCCGGCGGCCGTGCACTGGTCGCGCAAGCCGTCCCCGCCTGCGCGGGGGTGAGCCCACCCATTAGAACTTCCTCCCTTCATCGAATTTGCCGTCCCCGCCTGCGCGGGGGTGAGCCCATTCGGTTGATCGAGTTCGTCGGCCACTGGATGGCCGTCCCCGCCTGCGCGGGGGTGAGCCCCGGTGCCGCCGCGGGCGGCATTGATGATGAGGGCCGTCCCCGCCTGCGCGGGGGTGAGCCCGACGACTGGACCGCGATCAAGCTGGAGACCTTGCCGTCCCCGCCTGCGCGGGGGTGAGCCCCGCGCTCATCGTCGCCCCTCTTGCGGTGTGCCAGCCGTCCCCGCCTGCGCGGGGGTGAGCCCACCATCGACATGCGTTGCTCGAAGGCGGAGGCGCCGTCCCCGCCTGCGCGGGGGTGAGCCCAGAGGAGGTTCCGCTTGGATAAGGGGTTAGCAGCCGTCCCCGCCTGCGCGGGGGTGAGCCCGCCTGCTGGGCCGCCGAGTTCTCCATCGGATCGCCGTCCCCGCCTGCGCGGGGGTGAGCCCGTGCTCATCTCTCAGGTCTCCTTTCTCAGCGGGCCGTCCCCGCCTGCGCGGGGGTGAGCCCGGCACAGGACCGCCGGATCCCTTGCGGTCACTGGCCGTCCCCGCCTGCGCGGGGGTGAGCCCCATGGGGGCGCGAGGTGCACCACCGTCCTGCAGCCGTCCCCGCCTGCGCGGGGGTGAGCCCACAAGGTGCGCGTACTTAGTTATGAAGGTAACGCCGTCCCCGCCTGCGCGGGGGTGAGCCTACGTCCCTTGCCACAAACAAGCGGCTCATGCGGCCGTCCCCGCCTGCGCGGGGGTGAGCCCGAGCTGGCCGCCGGTGATGGCGGCGGAAGCTTGCCGTCCCCGCCTGCGCGGGGGTGAGCCCGCGCAGGTCTGGGGTCGAGAGCCAGGAAGCCCGCCGTCCCCGCCTGCGCGGGGGTGAGCCCTCAGCCAGCCGTGGCCCATCCCATGGAGAGCGGCCGTCCCCGCCTGCGCGGGGGTGAGCCCGAACACCGCGCCCGGCCTAGGTGGGACAATGCGCCGTCCCCGCCTGCGCGGGGGTGAGCCCGGTAAGGAATGGGTGTGTATCCGACCGATCAGGCCGTCCCCGCCTGCGCGGGGGTGAGCCCTTGGACGCGGCACTCGCGGACTTTGTGCTGGCGCCGTCCCCGCCTGCGCGGGGGTGAGCCTACATTCGGCATTTGCAAGATGAAACCGGCGGTGCCGTCCCCGCCTGCGCGGGGGTGAGCCCGGTTGGTTGCCAAGTAGCATCCAGTGGTCTTAGCCGTCCCCGCCTGCGCGGGGGTGAGCCCACGGATCAAGCAATCTGCAAGCTCAACCGCAAGCCGTCCCCGCCTGCGCGGGGGTGAGCCCCCTACGTGCCGAAAGAGGACTCCCATGAGCAAGCCGTCCCCGCCTGCGCGGGGGTGAGCCCGGCGCCCCCGTCGACGGCCCACGACGACGGGCGCCGTCCCCGCCTGCGCGGGGGTGAGCCCTCGGGCCACCTCAGCCAGAGAGACGAGCCGATGCCGTCCCCGCCTGCGCGGGGGTGAGCCCCTCGCGCTGGCCACCCCAGCCACCGGTATTGAGCCGTCCCCGCCTGCGCGGGGGTGAGCCCCACTCAATGGTGCTGTCGATACGACTCATTGCGCCGTCCCCGCCTGCGCGGGGGTGAGCCCGGTTCCGCGGCTGGCGGTAGAGCCAGCACGGGGCCGTCCCCGCCTGCGCGGGGGTGAGCCCTCGACGAGTGATGTACCCGTTCGAATCAACACGCCGTCCCCGCCTGCGCGGGGGTGAGCCACACGATTTACCGGCGCGGCGGGCAACTACACAAGCCGTCCCCGCCTGCGCGGGGGTGAGCCCGCGCCGACACCGGGTTCGCGCACAGATACAGGGCCGTCCCCGCCTGCGCGGGGGTGAGCCCCGGCCGCATCCGCGTGGGCTTCGCTGGTTGAGGCCGTCCCCGCCTGCGCGGGGGTGAGCCCAGCCTGGCCGGTCGAAACTCCACACCCCAGGAGCCGTCCCCGCCTGCGCGGGGGTGAGCCGTAGGTGGCCGCCGTGCTGCCAGCGTTCGGGACGCCGTCCCCGCCTGCGCGGGGGTGAGCCCATGAAGGCGATCGACGACGCGCAGATCGATGTGCCGTCCCCGCCTGCGCGGGGGTGAGCCCGCCAAGGCCAAGCCGGCCGACGCGATCTATGGGCCGTCCCCGCCTGCGCGGGGGTGAGCCCCAGCGCTGGGTCGTGCCATACACCTCCAGCAAGCCGTCCCCGCCTGCGCGGGGGTGAGCCCTGCGGCCAGATGAAGTCGCGGATTCCAGGGTCGCCGTCCCCGCCTGCGCGGGGGTGAGCCCGCCTATGGGTGGGCGACGTCGCGTTCGGTGGTGCCGTCCCCGCCTGCGCGGGGGTGAGCCCGACCGGACGCCGGTCAGGTAGGCCTGCCGGTAGCCGTCCCCGCCTGCGCGGGGGTGAGCCCACGGCTTTCGCGAGGTACTTACCGACACGATCGCCGTCCCCGCCTGCGCGGGGGTGAGCCCCGGACTGCGTGGCCGGCGTGAAGCGGATCTCAGGCCGTCCCCGCCTGCGCGGGGGTGAGCCCATCCCGACGACACCACGGAGACGTCGGTGTCGGCCGTCCCCGCCTGCGCGGGGGTGAGCCCATCAAGAAGCAGATGCGTGACGAGATGGCAGCGCCGTCCCCGCCTGCGCGGGGGTGAGCCCAGCGGCAGGACATGGCCGACTACGAAGCCGCAGCCGTCCCCGCCTGCGCGGGGGTGAGCCTGCGGACACCTCGACGACGTTCTCGTCGGTCCAGCCGTCCCCGCCTGCGCGGGGGTGAGCCCCGGCTCGCCGGGTCGAAGGTGCAGATCGCCGAGCCGTCCCCGCCTGCGCGGGGGTGAGCCCTCCAGCCTCACCGCCGACAGCGGCCCCTACCTGCCGTCCCCGCCTGCGCGGGGGTGAGCCCGTCCCCGGAGGGTGCGTCAACACCGCTCCGAGGCCGTCCCCGCCTGCGCGGGGGTGAGCCCCTTGGCCCAGAACCGCGACTCAAGCGACATGGGCCGTCCCCGCCTGCGCGGGGGTGAGCCCTCCCAGCCACAGGCGACCCCGCCGACCCCGACGCCGTCCCCGCCTGCGCGGGGGTGAGCCCGCCTGTGCTTCCTCGACCCGGATGGCGTCGACGCCGTCCCCGCCTGCGCGGGGGTGAGCCGCCATGGCCCTCGTGATCGCGTCCGGGACCTTGGCCGTCCCCGCCTGCGCGGGGGTGAGCCCTGGATTCGGGACAGGCGACTCTTGATCTCGATGCCGTCCCCGCCTGCGCGGGGGTGAGCCTGCGGCCAGCCAGAACAGCAGGCGGGCCGGGTCGCCGTCCCCGCCTGCGCGGGGGTGAGCCCACACCGGGGATGGAAAACACGGCGACGATTCGGCCGTCCCCGCCTGCGCGGGGGTGAGCCCGACATCGCCGCCCGGTCCCTTCAGGGGGATGCGCCGTCCCCGCCTGCGCGGGGGTGAGCCCGCATTTCGGCGGCCGTTCAGATGCCTATCGACGCCGTCCCCGCCTGCGCGGGGGTGAGCCGCTGGCGCAGCGGATCTGGCGGGACAACCGCATGCCGTCCCCGCCTGCGCGGGGGTGAGCCCGTTCGCGTGGAGGGTGCGGCCAGGCTCCGCCGGCCGTCCCCGCCTGCGCGGGGGTGAGCCCGTCCCCGGCCTACTCACAGTAAATGGCGGTCGGCCGTCCCCGCCTGCGCGGGGGTGAGCCCCGTCCGGGAATGCGGTCCACTGGTCGGTCTTGGCCGTCCCCGCCTGCGCGGGGGTGAGCCCGACCGTTGATCCGCCCACACCGCTGGTCCTGTGCCGTCCCCGCCTGCGCGGGGGTGAGCCCGGTGCTCATCGGCTCATGGCAGGCGTCCAGCGGCCGTCCCCGCCTGCGCGGGGGTGAGCCATGGACAGGCTCAGCAAGGCTCAGATGGACGACGCCGTCCCCGCCTGCGCGGGGGTGAGCCCTCGCCGCGCTCGATGAGCGGATTACGGGGGCCGCCGTCCCCGCCTGCGCGGGGGTGAGCCCAATGGCCTGACGGGCATAGCCGCCACCAGAGAGCCGTCCCCGCCTGCGCGGGGGTGAGCCCTGACGCGCACGCTGGCGGGTGACTCCGGCGAGGCCGTCCCCGCCTGCGCGGGGGTGAGCCCAACGACGGCGCACTCACCGTCAAGTACAGCGAGCCGTCCCCGCCTGCGCGGGGGTGAGCCCTGGGCCCAGCTCATCGTTGGCTCGGTCGCTGAGCCGTCCCCGCCTGCGCGGGGGTGAGCCCTGAGTACGCGCGAATCGTCGCCTGCACTGGAGGCCGTCCCCGCCTGCGCGGGGGTGAGCCCCTCCGCGCCGACATGGACCTGAGCCGGCTCACCGCCGTCCCCGCCTGCGCGGGGGTGAGCCCTCGTCGGTTCGGCGTTCCTGCCCGAGTGGTGCGCCGTCCCCGCCTGCGCGGGGGTGAGCCATCGGCACGCGGCTCATGAACTCCAGGGCGTCGGCCGTCCCCGCCTGCGCGGGGGTGAGCCCCTCGCGGGCGTAGTGCTCGATGTCGAGGAGATGGCCGTCCCCGCCTGCGCGGGGGTGAGCCCGAGTCGCGCAGGCCTGGGGTCAGGAGTCTCAGCGCCGTCCCCGCCTGCGCGGGGGTGAGCCCGGCTACACCATCGACGGCCTCGACGTGTCCAAGCCGTCCCCGCCTGCGCGGGGGTGAGCCTCAGGTGAGCCCGTGAGCGGACGGTCTGATCCCGCCGTCCCCGCCTGCGCGGGGGTGAGCCTGTGCACGTGTAGCCCGTGGCCCTCGGGCTCATGCCGTCCCCGCCTGCGCGGGGGTGAGCCCGTCACGGTGACGGCCGGGCTGGCGACCAGCACGCCGTCCCCGCCTGCGCGGGGGTGAGCCCGGATAGGCAACGCGCACCCATTCCGCAAATGCGCCGTCCCCGCCTGCGCGGGGGTGAGCCCGCAGTCACGCAGCTACGTAGACTCGGAGTGGAGCCGTCCCCGCCTGCGCGGGGGTGAGCCCGCAGGATCAAGCACGGCATCCCCCGGGGTATCGCCGTCCCCGCCTGCGCGGGGGTGAGCCCTCCGAGGGCCCCACGGCCGCCAGCGCGACGTGGCCGTCCCCGCCTGCGCGGGGGTGAGCCCCCTTTCCCTGCTGCTCGCGGAGTCACGGCAGCGCCGTCCCCGCCTGCGCGGGGGTGAGCCCATGGTCCACACGACCAGCCCCCGCCGGTTTCGGCCGTCCCCGCCTGCGCGGGGGTGAGCCCGCTTCCGCGATGGCCGCCAGTTGGGTCGAATCGCCGTCCCCGCCTGCGCGGGGGTGAGCCCTCGCGCCGCGTTTGGCAGAACCGGACGATCGGGCCGTCCCCGCCTGCGCGGGGGTGAGCCCCAGCCGCTCCTGGCCGTTGTAGCCACGATGCGGCCGTCCCCGCCTGCGCGGGGGTGAGCCATGAGCGACTACCTCACCGAACAGCAGGGCTGGGGCCGTCCCCGCCTGCGCGGGGGTGAGCCCGAGGAGGCACGCCGGTGACCACTGACCTGCTCGCCGTCCCCGCCTGCGCGGGGGTGAGCCCACAGGCAGGAATCCATGGGCATCCGACAATCGGCCGTCCCCGCCTGCGCGGGGGTGAGCCCGCGAGGGTGCCCTCCTCGCGGAGCGTGACGCTGCCGTCCCCGCCTGCGCGGGGGTGAGCCCTGTGCCTGGGCGACCTGCTGCTGGTGGGCGAGGCCGTCCCCGCCTGCGCGGGGGTGAGCCCCGCTACGACGCGGCGGCAGGCCCGGCGTTCCTGCCGTCCCCGCCTGCGCGGGGGTGAGCCCGATGCGGACCTGTCGCGCACCGGGAGGGCCACGCCGTCCCCGCCTGCGCGGGGGTGAGCCCGTCGTCCAGCACTCTGGGAAGCCTGTGCTGCTGGCCGTCCCCGCCTGCGCGGGGGTGAGCCCATCTGCTCCGTCCACCCGCCGACCCACGCCGGGCCGTCCCCGCCTGCGCGGGGGTGAGCCCACGCCCTTGTCGATGCCGCCGCGGGCCATGTCGCCGTCCCCGCCTGCGCGGGGGTGAGCCCTCGCGTTCGAGGTCGCTGGCGGCCTTGTCGGCGCCGTCCCCGCCTGCGCGGGGGTGAGCCCGTGTCGCGGACGAGCACGCGGGCGGGGTTGGCGCCGTCCCCGCCTGCGCGGGGGTGAGCCCTAGACACGATCTACCGCAACGGCAGCGTGACCGCCGTCCCCGCCTGCGCGGGGGTGAGCCACAGACTTGGCACGGCTGGCATCTCACCCTGAACGCCGTCCCCGCCTGCGCGGGGGTGAGCCCGTGTCGCTCAGCCGGGCGTAGGACTCGGTGACGCCGTCCCCGCCTGCGCGGGGGTGAGCCCGGGTCCGGCGGTCTCGTCATCACCCAAGGCCCGCCGTCCCCGCCTGCGCGGGGGTGAGCCCACCGCCTTCTTACCCTCGTTGGTGAGCAGCCAGCCGTCCCCGCCTGCGCGGGGGTGAGCCCCCGATACCCGCCGCGACCGCCACACCAGCGGCGCCGTCCCCGCCTGCGCGGGGGTGAGCCCACCAGCCTTACGGCTGGTGTCCCCGCCAAGCCGCCGTCCCCGCCTGCGCGGGGGTGAGCCCGAACCTCCGTCGACTCGAACACCGCGAACTCCGCCGTCCCCGCCTGCGCGGGGGTGAGCCCTCGTCAATGCCATCGAGTACGTCTGGCAGAGCGCCGTCCCCGCCTGCGCGGGGGTGAGCCCGTCGCTGCGTGGTCCTCCATGAGATCCAGCACGCCGTCCCCGCCTGCGCGGGGGTGAGCCCCCGCAGCAAGAGAGGCCTATGCCGCGACGATGGCCGTCCCCGCCTGCGCGGGGGTGAGCCCACTCGGGTCGTACGAGGTGCCGTACGGGTCAGGCCGTCCCCGCCTGCGCGGGGGTGAGCCCAATATCGGCTTGGGCGCACTGGACATGAAAGAGCCGTCCCCGCCTGCGCGGGGGTGAGCCCGGCCAAACGTGGCCGCGTTTTCAGGGATGGGCGCCGTCCCCGCCTGCGCGGGGGTGAGCCCTTGTACAGATGTACAACTTTAAGTCCACACCCGCCGTCCCCGCCTGCGCGGGGGTGAGCCCGCTGCAGCAGTACCGGCAGGAGTTGGCGACTGGCCGTCCCCGCCTGCGCGGGGGTGAGCCCGCGGAAGTCGCGATCCTGTCCGGGTCCACGGCGCCGTCCCCGCCTGCGCGGGGGTGAGCCCGCGCACTCGACACCGTTGCGGACCCACTCGACGCCGTCCCCGCCTGCGCGGGGGTGAGCCCGTCGAGAGCCACGCGACGTATCCGCAGGCTGAGCCGTCCCCGCCTGCGCGGGGGTGAGCCCCAGCCAGGCCTCACTGGCGTGATCGACACCAGGCCGTCCCCGCCTGCGCGGGGGTGAGCCCGCAGCGGGCGTCCGGTGGAATGTGCCGGATCCGCCGTCCCCGCCTGCGCGGGGGTGAGCCCGCAGCGGATGCCACTGCGATCGCTGCACCGACGGCCGTCCCCGCCTGCGCGGGGGTGAGCCCGGCAACCAGGTGCCGGCCATGGTGAGGGTGCGGCCGTCCCCGCCTGCGCGGGGGTGAGCCCGCTCTCGGCGCACCGATGCAGCCCTGGACCGAGCCGTCCCCGCCTGCGCGGGGGTGAGCCGAACCACAGTGCGTACACGTATAGGTGTTGTCCGCCGTCCCCGCCTGCGCGGGGGTGAGCCCCACATTGAGGGCAGTAGTCCGTGTAAATGCTCAAGCCGTCCCCGCCTGCGCGGGGGTGAGCCCGCCCAGCAGCAGTCCTGCCACCAGGCACGCGCGCCGTCCCCGCCTGCGCGGGGGTGAGCCCGCGCCTCAAAGGCGGCGGGCCACCCCGGGAAAGCCGTCCCCGCCTGCGCGGGGGTGAGCCCTGGGGTGCAGGAATCGTTGATTCAGCGCTCAAGCCGTCCCCGCCTGCGCGGGGGTGAGCCCTTCATACTTGGTATGTAGACCGGCTCGGCCCAGCCGTCCCCGCCTGCGCGGGGGTGAGCCCCTTTGCTGCGGCGCTGAGTCGATCAGTCGTGGGCCGTCCCCGCCTGCGCGGGGGTGAGCCCAAGAATGACTTGATCGCAATCAACGCCATGCTGCCGTCCCCGCCTGCGCGGGGGTGAGCCCCATCCATACCGCTCGAAAGGAAAACAACTAATGCCGTCCCCGCCTGCGCGGGGGTGAGCCCAACTTCACGTCACCAGAGAATTTGTCAAGGCGGCCGTCCCCGCCTGCGCGGGGGTGAGCCCTCTCCGCAGATACAGCTTTGAACCGCGTAGAGGCCGTCCCCGCCTGCGCGGGGGTGAGCCCCGATGACGTCCGAATATTTCGAGTCTGTCGATGCCGTCCCCGCCTGCGCGGGGGTGAGCCTAGTCCCAGATGGCTGGTTGGGCGTGAATCATGGCCGTCCCCGCCTGCGCGGGGGTGAGCCCGGCGGCTGTTCCACTGGCAGCTCCACGACATGGCCGTCCCCGCCTGCGCGGGGGTGAGCCCTCGATGCAGGTCAGGCGGACGTTGTCGGCGATGCCGTCCCCGCCTGCGCGGGGGTGAGCCCTCGTGACCGACGACGACGAGCAGTGGCCCTACGCCGTCCCCGCCTGCGCGGGGGTGAGCCCTCAGCAGACCGCAGCGACACCCCGATGGCCGTGCCGTCCCCGCCTGCGCGGGGGTGAGCCCCCGGCTCGGCATCCGTTTCGATGCCGAACTGAGCCGTCCCCGCCTGCGCGGGGGTGAGCCCCAACGCCCAAGCGCCGAAGAGCATGAATCCACGCCGTCCCCGCCTGCGCGGGGGTGAGCCCGACGCGAAGACCGATGCGATTCTCGCGCATCTGCCGTCCCCGCCTGCGCGGGGGTGAGCCCGTGTCGGAGGCCCGTAACACAGTCACTGCTCGGCCGTCCCCGCCTGCGCGGGGGTGAGCCCCGCTGGCACGACCTCTTCGACACCCCCAACACGCCGTCCCCGCCTGCGCGGGGGTGAGCCCGCCGGGTCCGTGGCCACCACCAGCTTCCAGGGGCCGTCCCCGCCTGCGCGGGGGTGAGCCCATGATCCAGGCGGTGAAGGGGCGCGAGCAGCAGCCGTCCCCGCCTGCGCGGGGGTGAGCCCGGGTGACATGGTCTGTGACCGTCCTTGACCGTGCCGTCCCCGCCTGCGCGGGGGTGAGCCCAGCTTCGGTGTGTTTCGGCTGGCGTGGTACGCGGCCGTCCCCGCCTGCGCGGGGGTGAGCCCTGGCGGCAGCATCAGACCTGTTCCCCGATGCGGCCGTCCCCGCCTGCGCGGGGGTGAGCCCCTGACCGGGTGCGCGGCCGCACGACCGGACAAGCCGTCCCCGCCTGCGCGGGGGTGAGCCCGCGGCGTCGCAGTCGTGGCGTGAACAGATCACGCCGTCCCCGCCTGCGCGGGGGTGAGCCAACAACCCCGGCTGCGTGCGGCCGGACCACCTCATGCCGTCCCCGCCTGCGCGGGGGTGAGCCCCGGCACAAGGAACTCATCCACTACGCCGGCTAGCCGTCCCCGCCTGCGCGGGGGTGAGCCCGCGCTGTGGGCCCTGCTGCACGACGCCGCCGAGCCGTCCCCGCCTGCGCGGGGGTGAGCCCTCGCGCCGCAGACGCTCCCTCAGGTACCGGCGGCCGTCCCCGCCTGCGCGGGGGTGAGCCCTCCTCAGAGCCCTTGCCCGAGATGTCGAGCGGGCCGTCCCCGCCTGCGCGGGGGTGAGCCCGAGCTATTGGCTCGTGGCTGGGATGAAGGGCAGCCGTCCCCGCCTGCGCGGGGGTGAGCCCACGACGGCGTATCGACCCTCCCGGGGGTTGGCGCCGTCCCCGCCTGCGCGGGGGTGAGCCCAGAGCCCAGACGTGATCCTCCACGTCGTGGTGGCCGTCCCCGCCTGCGCGGGGGTGAGCCCCGGCAAATGCCGACGTAGTGGTGAATGTGTTCGCCGTCCCCGCCTGCGCGGGGGTGAGCCCGGCTACTGTACGGTGGCGGCCGTGCGGCAGGCGCCGTCCCCGCCTGCGCGGGGGTGAGCCCACGTAGCCAGCCCAGCGACCCTCGCTCGGCCGGCCGTCCCCGCCTGCGCGGGGGTGAGCCCGGCTCGGGCAAGTCCCTCCTGGTCGCACTGATGCCGTCCCCGCCTGCGCGGGGGTGAGCCCGGGCCACCAGCTGGGAATCCGGGATGGGCCACGCCGTCCCCGCCTGCGCGGGGGTGAGCCCAGGCCTTCGACAAGGTCCAGGCCGACGCCAAGGCCGTCCCCGCCTGCGCGGGGGTGAGCCCCCGTCATGCCCGAGAACACCGACACCCTGACCGCCGTCCCCGCCTGCGCGGGGGTGAGCCTACCAGATCGACAAGTCTGCGTACATGCGCACCGAGCCGTCCCCGCCTGCGCGGGGGTGAGCCCCAGCGCATGCGCAGCACGATGAACCCGGCCTGGCCGTCCCCGCCTGCGCGGGGGTGAGCCCCGGCAACCAGATGGAGGGCCTCTCCCAGATGGCGCCGTCCCCGCCTGCGCGGGGGTGAGCCCGCGGCGTCACTGCTGTTGGTCCCCACTGGCTGGCCGTCCCCGCCTGCGCGGGGGTGAGCCCTCCGAGCCGACCCGTCCGAGCAAGGTCCGCTCGCCGTCCCCGCCTGCGCGGGGGTGAGCCCGCCAACGCCAAGGCACACGGCTTCTGGGACGCGCCGTCCCCGCCTGCGCGGGGGTGAGCCCGTCGTCGACCGTGATGTCCTCACCGGCGTAGTGCCGTCCCCGCCTGCGCGGGGGTGAGCCCGCAGCCGGGGATCGCCTGATCGGCTCAGGCCTGCCGTCCCCGCCTGCGCGGGGGTGAGCCCTCGTGGCGGCCAGGCTCCGCGGCCGTCCCCGCCTGCGCGGGGGTGAGCCCGCTGCCCAATCTTGAGGTCGTGCGCGCCATCGGCCGTCCCCGCCTGCGCGGGGGTGAGCCCGCCTCGCTGGACCCGGGCGGCACCCGCCGCCGGCCGTCCCCGCCTGCGCGGGGGTGAGCCCGGGGTTGGTGCGGCAGTAGCGGTTGGCCTTGGGCCGTCCCCGCCTGCGCGGGGGTGAGCCCCCAATCGTGGGCGCGCTTGCGGCCCCGTTTGCGCCGTCCCCGCCTGCGCGGGGGTGAGCCCTCGATCCGCGCCCTGTGGTTCGACCCGTCGACGCCGTCCCCGCCTGCGCGGGGGTGAGCCCGCCAAGGCCCTGGCCGTCTACGACGCCCCGACGCCGTCCCCGCCTGCGCGGGGGTGAGCCCAGTGGTGGCCGGCCGGACGCCGACCCATCGCAGCCGTCCCCGCCTGCGCGGGGGTGAGCCCCGTGGCGGTCGGAGCCGGTCCGTCCACCTGAAGCCGTCCCCGCCTGCGCGGGGGTGAGCCCGCCACGATCACCGGCCGCGAGGCCACCCCGACGCCGTCCCCGCCTGCGCGGGGGTGAGCCCTGGTCGCATGACGTCTTCAGATCGGTCGGGACGCCGTCCCCGCCTGCGCGGGGGTGAGCCCCGTGATCCCGCCGTACCCATTGGCGAAGACCCGCCGTCCCCGCCTGCGCGGGGGTGAGCCCCGCCACCGCCACGCCCCGGCGACATAGGTGCCGCCGTCCCCGCCTGCGCGGGGGTGAGCCCGCGCCCGTCTTCATGTCCTGCCTGGCCGCGACGCCGTCCCCGCCTGCGCGGGGGTGAGCCCGTCGGGTCGATACCAGTGGGTCTGGTCTTCGCGCCGTCCCCGCCTGCGCGGGGGTGAGCCCGCGTCGGACGCCGTCGCCGACCTGCCTTTCCAGCCGTCCCCGCCTGCGCGGGGGTGAGCCCGTTCACCTACCAGCGCCCTGCGAGCCACTACGGCCGTCCCCGCCTGCGCGGGGGTGAGCCCTGGCCGTACCGGTCGGTGCAGACCGCGACGCTGCCGTCCCCGCCTGCGCGGGGGTGAGCCCGCCGCGGTCACCTGGCGGGGCAGGGGCCGCAGGCCGTCCCCGCCTGCGCGGGGGTGAGCCCCCGGTGACGGTGAGCATGAGCCAGCCGGTGTCGCCGTCCCCGCCTGCGCGGGGGTGAGCCCGCGTTCCCGGTCGCAGCGAGGGACAGGATGCCGCCGTCCCCGCCTGCGCGGGGGTGAGCCCGACTACGAGCGGCGCTACCTCCCGCTGTTCAAGCCGTCCCCGCCTGCGCGGGGGTGAGCCCAAGGAGCACCCCGCAGCATGAACACCTCCAAGGCCGTCCCCGCCTGCGCGGGGGTGAGCCCTCGGTGTTGCTGAAGTCGCGGTAGATGCGATCGCCGTCCCCGCCTGCGCGGGGGTGAGCCCCTGACCCCTGCGCAACCCATCACCTCAGGCCAGCCGTCCCCGCCTGCGCGGGGGTGAGCCCGCGGTGCCGGACTCGCGCCGGGCGGCCTCGAAGCCGTCCCCGCCTGCGCGGGGGTGAGCCCCCGGGGACGATGATCCGCTCGTAGGCGGTGCCGCCGTCCCCGCCTGCGCGGGGGTGAGCCCGCGATCGGTGCACCGGTGCAGCCGTGGACCGAGCCGTCCCCGCCTGCGCGGGGGTGAGCCCGCGGCCCTCCAGTTCGTGGCTGTCCGGGTCGTGCCGTCCCCGCCTGCGCGGGGGTGAGCCCGTCACGAAATTGATCGCGTTCACAGTCCCAGAGCCGTCCCCGCCTGCGCGGGGGTGAGCCCTCCCCCACACTGTTCTAGAACGACCGTCGATCGCCGTCCCCGCCTGCGCGGGGGTGAGCCCAGGGCTCTCAAGCCCTTGTCCAAAGCGGAACCGCCGTCCCCGCCTGCGCGGGGGTGAGCCCCCAAGCAGCCGCTGGGACCGGGTGCCGGTCTAGCCGTCCCCGCCTGCGCGGGGGTGAGCCCTGCGAGCCCGGCGATGACGCATGTCGTGCTGGGCCGTCCCCGCCTGCGCGGGGGTGAGCCCTGCGCCCCCGTCGACTGCGAGCGAGGAGCACGGCCGTCCCCGCCTGCGCGGGGGTGA
Source organism: Propionicimonas sp. (assembly GCA_036770475.1). Taxonomy (GTDB): domain Bacteria; phylum Actinomycetota; class Actinomycetes; order Propionibacteriales; family Propionibacteriaceae; genus Propionicimonas. Next base: position 50,681 of record DAIPJC010000005.1, read on the forward strand.
GCCCCCGCACGGGCTCATCTGGCGTAACCCGGATGGGCCGTCCCCGCCTGCGCGGGGGTGAGCCCGACGGCGACGCCGTGCCCGCCGAAGCCAGCTCGCCGTCCCCGCTTGCGCGGGGGTGAGCCCAGCCTGCCCACCTCCAGCCCGGCCCGGATCCTGCCGTCCCCGCCTGCGCGGGGGTGAGCCCCAGCCCAGCCAGCGCCAGCACCACGATCACGAGCCGTCCCCGCCTGCGCGGGGGTGAGCCCGACCCGTACGGGGCAGCGACGATCATCAACCAGCCGTCCCCGCCTGCGCGGGGGTGAGCCCCCGACCGCGACGGTGCTGCCGCTGACCGGCCAGCCGTCCCCGCCTGCGCGGGGGTGAGCCCTCAGCATGCCGGCCAGGTAGGTGGCCATCTCAGCCGTCCCCGCCTGCGCGGGGGTGAGCCCAGCTGTGGATCTACTCAGCCAAAGGCGGCCGGGCTGTCCCCGCCTGCGCGGGGGTGAGCCCAGGACGCGCTGATCCCCGCCCCGATCATCCCGGCCGTCCCCGCCTGCGCGGGGGTGAGCCCGTGCCCCTGCCCTCCGCCATCAGCAACTCAGCGCCGTCCCCGCCTGCGCGGGGGTGAGCCCGAGCCCGCGAGCTGCGCCGACGGAACGGATCAGCCGTCCCCGCCTGCGCGGGGGTGAGCCCAGCTCGAGCTCGAGCTGATCCAGCGCCGACTTGCCGTCCCCGCCTGCGCGGGGGTGAGCCCGCATTGCCACCCTACGACCCGGACATCGGGAAGCCGTCCCCGCCTGCGCGGGGGTGAGCCCTCGGCACCAAGGCACGAGTGGCCGGTGCGGGAGCCGTCCCCGCCTGCGCGGGGGTGAGCCCGAGCTGAACGAACACGGCCAGCCGTCCGCGGCGCCGTCCCCGCCTGCGCGGGGGTGAGCCGTGGCGACGGAGCCTGCCATGGTCGAGCCGGTGGCCGTCCCCGCCTGCGCGGGGGTGAGCCCGCGTTGCCCTGGTTGTACGCCAGCTGGCCAGGGCCGTCCCCGCCTGCGCGGGAGTGAGCCCAGCCCGCAGGAAGCTGGCGCCCCTCACTCATCGCCGTCCCCGCCTGCGCGGGGGTGAGCCCACCAACCTCGCGCCCAAGGCCACCGATCGCAAGCCGTCCCCGCCTGCGCGGGGGTGAGCCCACGGACAGCACGCGCTCGCGGCGGGCCGTCCAGCCGTCCCCGCCTGCGCGGGGGTGAGCCCGCCATGCTGGGCTTCGAGGAAGGCACCCTGACGCCGTCCCCGCCTGCGCGGGGGTGAGCCCCCGCGAGCTGATGGAAACCCCACCGGGGAGCGGCCGTCCCCGCCTGCGCGGGGGTGAGCCCCCGGACTCTCCTTCCTCGGGTGGGGTGCCGGGGCCGTCCCCGCCTGCGCGGGGGTGAGCCCCCGCGAGCTGATGGAAACCCCACCGGGGAGCGGCCGTCCCCGCCTGCGCGGGGGTGAGCCCGGGTCGAGCTGGTCCGCGATCTTGAGGGTTCCGCCGTCCCCGCCTGCGCGGGGGTGAGCCTCCGAACGCGAAGTCGTCCGAGTACTGCGGGAGGCCGTCCCCGCCTGCGCGGGGGTGAGCCCGGATAGGCAGCGCGCACCCATTCCGCAAATGCGCCGTCCCCGCCTGCGCGGGGGTGAGCCCGACTACGACCTGGTGTGGCCAGGCAAGTTCGGCGCCGTCCCCGCCTGCGCGGGGGTGAGCCCTTGCAGCAGTACTCGCGCTCGAACAGGTCGAGGCCGTCCCCGCCTGCGCGGGGGTGAGCCCTCCTCCACGTCGGTGGTGACGTGGACGCTGGAGCCGTCCCCGCCTGCGCGGGGGTGAGCCCAGGTCGAGGACTACGGCCCCGAGCTGGACGACGCCGTCCCCGCCTGCGCGGGGGTGAGCCCAGATACACCGACGCCCGCACGTTGGTGCGGAAGCCGTCCCCGCCTGCGCGGGGGTGAGCCCGCCGGCCAGATCGACGCCGTCCGCGGACCCAAGCCGTCCCCGCCTGCGCGGGGGTGAGCCCTTGCTGGGAACGGGCGGAATCGACTTGATTACGCCGTCCCCGCCTGCGCGGGGGTGAGCCCCCGCCCGGGCGCCGTCAGCGCCACAGCTCGGCGCCGTCCCCGCCTGCGCGGGGTGAGCCCTGGTCCAGGTCGCCGCTGTCGCGGTCGCCTGGCCGTCCCCGCCTGCGCGGGGGTGAGCCCGCCAGGCGCGGCATGACCGAGAACGGCATGTTGCCGTCCCCGCCTGCGCGGGGGTGAGCCCCGGATGCGGACCGGCCGGTGGGCCGGGGTGTCGCCGTCCCCGCCTGCGCGGGGGTGAGCCTCTGGCCGGCGGACGACGTGACTCTGCACGTGGGCCGTCCCCGCCTGCGCGGGGGTGAGCCCGACTGAAGGAGGCGGCCTGAATGGCCCGAAGAGCCGTCCCCGCCTGCGCGGGGGTGAGCCCTCGACAAGGACACGGTCTGCGGGATCTGGGGGCCGTCCCCGCCTGCGCGGGGGTGAGCCCTGAACGCCGGCGGTTCTCCGAACAGGTCGGCGGCCGTCCCCGCCTGCGCGGGGGTGAGCCCGTGAAACCGGACGGCACGCTCCGTTACGCGAGGCCGTCCCCGCCTGCGCGGGGGTGAGCCCGGCCGTCCGGGGTCATGGCTCCGAGGTATGTGGCCGTCCCCGCCTGCGCGGGGGTGAGCCCCGTTCCCGGGTGGCGGCCTGGCGGGCCTTGTGGCCGTCCCCGCCTGCGCGGGGGTGAGCCTAGAGCGCGCCCACCGCGAGGCGATCGCCCACGGCCGTCCCCGCCTGCGCGGGGGTGAGCCCGACTGGTGGGTCTGCTGGGCGTAGCTGTTCTCGCCGTCCCCGCCTGCGCGGGGGTGAGCCCACGGGCCAGTCCTGGCCCACCGCCAACGGCACGCCGTCCCCGCCTGCGCGGGGGTGAGCCTCCACCTGCGCGCGCCGCAGGTGTGATGCGTCGGCCGTCCCCGCCTGCGCGGGGGTGAGCCCGCGATCAACTTCGTGACATTCCGGCACAGTTCGCCGTCCCCGCCTGCGCGGGGGTGAGCCCGCGAAACTCAAGCCACTGATGGACGCGCTCGGGCCGTCCCCGCCTGCGCGGGGGTGAGCCTCGCCCACGAATGCCTTGACGGTCGTCGCGGTGGCCGTCCCCGCCTGCGCGGGGGTGAGCCCTCACATCCGCCCAGCAGGGATCTGCCGCGGCGGCCGTCCCCGCCTGCGCGGGGGTGAGCCCGACCGCAGCGCGTCCCCGGATCCGACCCCCGGGCCGTCCCCGCCTGCGCGGGGGTGAGCCCATCCTCCAGTACACCGGAGGCGACTCTGTGACGCCGTCCCCGCCTGCGCGGGGGTGAGCCCTCGGCCCCATGTTCGCCCAAGTCGGCGCGGCGGCCGTCCCCGCCTGCGCGGGGGTGAGCCCAACTACTTCTTCAAAGACCCCGACGCCGAACTGCCGTCCCCGCCTGCGCGGGGGTGAGCCCGAGCAGTTGGCGGTGGATGCCCCTGTCAGCGAGCCGTCCCCGCCTGCGCGGGGGTGAGCCCGAGCCCGGCTGGCACATCAGCTCCGGCTATGTGCCGTCCCCGCCTGCGCGGGGGTGAGCCCACCGCCCCCACGGTGAACGTGGCGGGGTCGTGGCCGTCCCCGCCTGCGCGGGGGTGAGCCCCGTGCCATGAGCTCAGACCCGCGGTCAGGATGGCCGTCCCCGCCTGCGCGGGGGTGAGCCCGCCGTCGGCTGCACCATGGTCGACTGCCACGTGCCGTCCCCGCCTGCGCGGGGGTGAGCCCGGGGCAGGCCCAGATGCTGTGGCAGTGCTGGAGCCGTCCCCGCCTGCGCGGGGGTGAGCCCCGAAGCCGATCCCTCGTAGCTGCCATCACGTCGCCGTCCCCGCCTGCGCGGGGGTGAGCCCCGAAGCCGATCCCTCGTAGCTGCCATCACGTCGCCGTCCCCGCCTGCGCGGGGGTGAGCCCCCGTTCCTCACCGACGCCGCCCAGGAGACCGAGCCGTCCCCGCCTGCGCGGGGGTGAGCCCATGCCGAGGAGCTCGGCCGCCGGCTGCTGGTCGCCGTCCCCGCCTGCGCGGGGGTGAGCCCCCTGACATCGCGATGGACGGCCTGATCTGGGAGCCGTCCCCGCCTGCGCGGGGGTGAGCCCCGCCAGAATCCACCAGCGAGGAGGCCACCGGTGCCGTCCCCGCCTGCGCGGGGGTGAGCCCTTGACAATCGCCACGACGACCTTCGCAGCAATGCCGTCCCCGCCTGCGCGGGGGTGAGCCCCCGCTCCGCACCACCATCCGCGTCAAGGCCAAGCCGTCCCCGCCTGCGCGGGGGTGAGCCCTTCCGCGACGGCACGTCCGGCACGATCCTGGCGCCGTCCCCGCCTGCGCGGGGGTGAGCCGCTGGCATTCCCGGCTGCGGAGATGTTCGCCACGCCGTCCCCGCCTGCGCGGGGGTGAGCCCCCGCCCTTCGGAGTCGGGAAGGCCGGCGAGTGGCCGTCCCCGCCTGCGCGGGGGTGAACCCATGGGCACCCTGTGGGGCGCCAACGTCGCCTCGCCGTTCCCGCCTGCGGGGGGGCCGCGAACTGGGCCAGCCAGCAACTGCTGTCCAAGCCGTCCCCGCCTGCGCGGGGGTGAGCCCATCGCCGAAGTGTTCTTCCCTCTGGACGGTGGGTCGTCCCCGCCTGCGCGGGGGTGAGCCCAGGATCGCGGCCCGGCGCAAATGCGAGGCGTAGGGCCGTCGCGGCCTGCGCGGGGGTGAGTCCGGCAAGGAAGCCATCGAGACCCCGGACTGCGAGCCGTCTCCGCCTGCGCAGAGGTGAGCCCACTAGTTGCCGATCAGGCAGGCAGCCGAGACACCGTCCCCGCTCGCGGGGCTGAGCCCGCTCTTACCGAGAGCGAGGGAGGCGACCTGCCCCGCCCCACTCAAGCGACACTGAGCCCTGCGTTGACCTGGCCCGTCGCCGTCACCGCGGGCGCATATTCCCTTCAGACACTCGGCATGCCGCACTGCCGAAGGGCCTCGTCCGTGGACGTCACAGGGCTAGATTCACCAAGCGTGACTATCGATCGTTCCGTCATCCGGGTGAAGGCGATGCTCATCGCCCCGAACGCCGATTGCACCGCCCACGCGGTGAGCGTCAATGCCCCGACCACCGAGAACCCGGACGGCTACCACCGCCTGATCGGCGGATCGGTTGAACTGGGCGAGACGCACCGGGACGACATCGTGCGCGAAGTGGACGAGGAACTCGGCGCGACGATCCACGACCTCACCTTCCTCACCACCCTCGAGAACATCTTCCACATCGACGGCGTCCTCGGTCACGAGATCGTGTTCCTCTACACCGGGCGGCTCGACCCCGTCCCGGCAGCCACGGGCGCAACCCTGACCGAGATCGACGGAACCACGGTCCCGGTCGTCTGGCGTCCACTGGACGACCGTGGCGAGTCCCTGCCTCTGTATCCCAGGGCCGTCGAGCCCTGGGTCCGAGACCTCGTCAACCTCAGCCCCAAGGGCTGATCGGAACACATCGGCGCTCCCTACTGTCGGCAGCTTCTGGCAACCTTGACCCTGTGAGTCGTCACTTCGCGTCCCCAGAGGAGCCGTGGTTCAGCGTCGGCCGGCTTGAGGTGTCCACCTCGGTCCTCGTCGCACTGATCGGGCTGATCTCCGGCGTGGCGTGGGTCTTCGACACCAACCTCATGTACTGGCTCGCCTACTGGCCGGGCGCTGTCGTCGACGGTCAGGCCTGGCGCATCGTCACCTGGCCCCTCGCCAACACCATCGGCGTCATCTTCGCTTCCCTCATGCTGTGGTACTTCGGACGTGATCTCGAGCGCCTCATCGGACGCGTCCGCATGCTCTGGCTCATCATCGGCTCCTGGGCCAGCCTGACCATCGCGTCCACCCTCGTCACGCTCATCCCCGCGCTCAGCGGCTCCGTCCTCGCGGGTCTCGGCCTCATCCAGCTCGCCGTCCTGCTCCTCTGGATCGCCGAATACCCCAACCGACCCTTCTTCTTCGGCATCCCCGCCTGGATCTTCGGCATGGCCATCGTCGCCGTCCAGGTCCTCAGCTTCATCGCCTACCGCGACTTTGGCTCGCTGCTCAGCCTCGTCTTCAGCCTCTGCCTCGTCTCCATCATGGCCCGCCGTTTCGGCCTCCTCGGCGCCTACGACTGGATCCCCGGACGCCCTCGCCCCCAGTCCGCCCCGGCCCGAACGAGGCACGCCCCCCGTACCCAGACGCGCCAGGAGATGCGCCGGATGTCCGACCGCGAGCAGCTGGACGCCCTGCTCGACCAGATCAACGACCACGGCATCCAGAGCCTGACGGACGCCCAGCGCCGCGAGCTCATGCGGCTCCGCGACCGGCTCCGGCGAAGCTGACTCCTCGCTCCTCGTCCAGCCGGGGCTGTGCGTCAGCCTGTCGCGCTGACCTCGTCCGGCTGTTCTGACCTCGCTCGCAGTTCCGCTCGCAGCGCCGCCACCTCACTCGTCAGCAGATCCACCTGCGCCCGCGTCGCCGACTCCTCCGTCTCGGTGACCTCACTCACCCGCTGCACCAGCCAGGACGCGATCGTTGCTGTCACCACGCCCAGCAGCGCGATCCCGCCCACCATCAGGGCCGCCGCGATGAACCGTCCCTCAACCGTCACCGGGTACGCGTCCCCGTAGCCCACCGTGGCGATCGTCGACAGCGCCCACCAGAAGCCCACGCCCAGGCTCGTGATCGTCGCCCCGGACGCACCGCGTTCCGCCTCCGTGATCGCCAGGGCACCCACCGTGATCAGCAGCGCCGTCCCGCCCACCGCGTAGACCACCACCTTGCCGCGCAGCTCCTGCGTGCCCGTCCGGTGCAGGATCGACAGCAGCGCCAGCAGCCGGATCAGTCGCAGCGGACGCAGTAACGGCAGCGCCACCACCGCCAGGTCGAGCAGGTTCGACTTCACGAACTTCCACTTCCCGGACGCCATCACGAAGCGAATCACGTAGTCAGCGGCAAAGACGGCCCAGGCAGTCCAGACCACGACGTCACAGCCCGCGGAGACGGACGCCGGGACGTCGGGTAGTGCGATCGGCAGCGCATAGGCGACCAGGAACACCAGGGCGATGAGGGTGAGCGGCCATTCCATGGCCTTCTCCCAGCGGGTGGATCTGTCCATGTCGAAACGCTATTGCGTCCGTGGCGGCGGCCCTTCGTGACACTCGCTGGCGCTCGCTCCTCAGGGAGCGTGAAGGGGGTGGCGGCGGCCCTTCGTGACGGTCGCAGAGCGACCTCCTCAGGGGCCGTTGAGGGTCTCGACAGGCTCGACCAACGATCTGTGAGGGGTCTCGACAGGCTCGACCAACGAGCTACGGAATGGGCGGGACCTCCTCGCCGGGGCGGACCGGGCCGGGCGGCGTCCCTTCACCGAACGGACGGCCGCCCAGTGCTTCGCGTCCGTGCGGCGTCAGCCAGCCGGAGAGATCCGGACCCTTCGGCACGATCCCGGTCGGATTGATGTCATGGTGCACCACGTAGTAATGCTTCTTGATCTGGCCGAAGTCCACCGTGTCGCCGAAGCCGGGCGTCTGGAACAGGTCCCGCGCGTAGGCCCACAGCGCCGGCATCTCGGTGAGCTTGTTCCGATTGCACTTGAAGTGCCCGTGGTAGACCGGGTCGAACCTCACCAGCGTCGTGAACAGCCTCACGTCCGCCTCCGTGATCTGGTCGCCGACCAGGTAGCGCCTCGTCGACAGCCGATCCTCCAGCCGGTCGAGGGCGGCGAAGAGCCGGTCGTACGCCTCGTCGTACGAGCCCTGCTGCCCGGCGAACCCGCATCGGTACACCCCGTTGTTCACCTCCGTGTAGACCCACGAGTTCACCTCGTCGATCTCGTCACGCAGTCGCTCCGGGTACAACTCGGGCGCACCCTCGCGCTGGTACTGCGTCCACTCCAGTTCGAAGTCGATCGTGATCCACGGGAAGTCGTTGGTGACGACCTCGCCTGAGGGCACGTCCACGATCGCCGGGACGGTGATGCCCTTCGGGTAGTCCGGGAACCGCTGGAAGTACACCTGCTGCAGCCGCTCGATGCCCAGCACCGGATCCACTCCGCCCGGGTCGAGGTCGAACGTCCACGAGCGCTGGTCGTGCGTCGGGCCGCACAGGCCGAGGCTGATCGCGTCCTCCAGCCCCAGCAATCGGCGCACCATGATCGCCCGGCTCGCCCACGGGCACGCCCGCGCCGCCACCAGCCGGTAGCGTCCCGGCTCCACCGGCCAGCCATCCCGTGCGTCCCTGGTGATGCGGTCGGGAATGTACTTCGTGTCGCGCGTGAACTCCGGTTCCACGTAGCCCTTCGTCATGGTTCCAGCTATACCCGACCGGTGGCGTGCCGTGAATCCGTAGCTCTGTCGCTGCGAGGGACGGCGGCCCTTCGTGACGCTCGCTGGCGCTCGCTCCTCAGGGACCGTTCGGGGGGGGGCTCGACGGGCTCGACCAGTCGGGGTGGGGCGTTCGGGGTCTCGACGGGCTCGACCAGCCGGGGTGGGGCGTTCTCGGGTCTCGACGGGCTCGACCAGCCGGGTGGGGCGTTCGGGGGGTCTCGATGGGCTCGACCGGCCGGGGTGGGGCGTCCCGGTCACCGCAGCAACGACGCGGCGGCTCCCGCGCGGACGGCGGCGGCGACCGCGTCCAGGCTGGACGTGTGCAGCGCCCACTGCTGCCAGAACAACGCCACGTCGAACGGCCGCAGCACTGAGCCGGGGACGGACGCCAGATCGACCCCTGACCAGGTGCGATGCTCCAGATCGGGCAGCATGCCCCAGCCGTAGCCGTGCTGGACGGCCTCCGAGAACTGGGTGCTGGCGGGCACCGTGTGCGCCGGCGGCGCGTCCGCCGCGACCCCGGCCTCGGTGAGCCGATCGGTCTGCAGATGGTCGCGGGAGTCGAACACCACGACCGGCGCCTTCCCCAGCGCCTCGGGCGTCACTCCGTCGGCGAACCAGCGCGCCACGAACCCGTTCGAAGCCATCGGACGGTACCGCATCGCTCCGAGCGCCTCCACCGTGCATCCCTGCACCGGCGTGCGCTGGCTGGTGATCGCGGCCATCGCCGTCCCGTCGCGCAGCAGTTCGGTCGTGTGGTCCTGATCCTCGCGCAGAAAGGTGATCCGCACCTGGTCGGCCACCGGCGCGAGCGCGGGCAGCGTCCAGGTCGCCAGCGAGTCCGCGTTCACCGCCAGGCGCACCTCGGGCAGGTGTTCGCCGGACGCCAAGCTCGCGTCCGCGTCCGCCGCCAGCGCGGCCACCTGCCGAGCCAGCCGCAGGACGGGACGTCCAGCCTCCGTCGGTACCACCGGACGGCTGCGCCGCAGCAACACCGCCCCCACCGACCGTTCGAGCGCCTTCAGCCGCTGGCTGACCGCGGACGGGGTCAGGTGCAGCGCTGTCGCCGCGGCTTCCAGCGTCCCGTGGTCGACCACGGCGGCGAGGGCGCGCAGTTGGAGGAGGTCCCAGTCCATGGCGCCATCTTAAGCAGCGCTAAGGAAGGCGTAGAAACATTCGCTGGACTTCACCGCGCACGTCTCATACCGTCGAAGCCGTGCTCACCACCGCGTTCTCCGGCCTCGGCTTCGGCTTGAGCCTCATCGTCGCGATCGGCGCGCAGAACGCCTACGTGATGCGGCAGGGGCTGCGCCGGGAGCACATCGGTGTCGTGGTGGCGATCTGCGTGCTCGGCGACGTCATGCTGATCAGCCTGGGGACGGCGGGCGCCGGCGCGGTCATCGCCGCGCGCCGTGGCGTCCTGGTGGCGGTCACCCTGCTCGGCTGCGCGGTGCTCGGCTGGTACGCGGTCACCGCCCTGCGCCGCGCCCTCAGGCCGCAGGCCCTCGTCGCGGACGGGACAGGCGAAGCCGGACGGCTGGTGCCCGTCGCGCTCACCGCGGCCGCACTGACGTGGCTGAACCCCCACGTCTACCTCGACACCGTCGTGCTGCTCGGCTCGGTCGCCTCCACCTACCCCTCGCCGTGGGCCTTCGCCGCGGGGGCCATGGTGGCGAGCACGCTCTGGTTCTGCGGCCTCGGCTTCGGCGCGCGGGCGCTGCGTCCGTTGTTCGCGAAGCCGGCGGCCTGGCGGGTCTTCGACCTCTGTGTGGCCGCGATCATGGCGTCCGTGGCCGTCGGGCTGCTGCTGAACCTGCGCAGCAGTCCGTGAACTCGAGGGGAGCGATCAGCCGGCGCAGACCGTGCCGATCTTGGTCATTTCGTCCTCGAACTTGGCCATCGTGTCCGAGAAGCCCGCGAGCTTCGTCGGATCCTTGGTGATGGCCTCGAGCGCCGAGACCATGCCCTTGGTGGCTGCCAGTGCCTTGTCGGCCTGAGCCCTCAGCTCGGGATTGGTCACCTTGGCGACCGACTGGTCGAAGGTGTCCTGGAACGCCCGCAGTGCCTTGACGGCCTTGTCAGGGTCCTTCCCGATGTCGGCCAGAGCCGAGTTCATCGTCGCGGTGGCGTCGTTCATGCTCGCGGAGAGTGTCGTACAGGCGTCCAGCAGCGACTGGTCGGACGATCCGGCTGGTGCCGACGCTGCGGGTGCGGACGCGGCCGGTGCGGAGGTCGGGGCGGTGGACGGGCCGGAGCAGCCGGCGAGCAGCACGAGGCCGGCGACCGCGGCGAGTCTGACTCGGACGGGAATGGGCACGGTGTTCTCCTGTGAAGCGCGTGTGGACTGGCAATGTCGACTCTAGGGGAATCGCCGTCCGCGCACCGGGAAACCGGAGCTACAAGCCCGTACAGAGCGTGCCCAGCGTGGTGAGTGAGGCCCGCACCGACTGGACGTCATCGCCGAGGCGGGTGGCCTTCTTCGGGTTCTTGATCGCCTTCTGCACCTGGGCGATCAGGTCTTTCAACGACGCCGACAGCTTGTTGGCCTGGCTCTTCACCTTCGCGTTCGTCACCGTCGCGGCCGCGGACTTGAGGTTCTCGGCGAACGACTTCAGCGGCTTCAGGGCCTTCGCAGGGTCGGAGCTCAGGTCCCCGAGGACGGACGTGAGATCGCCCAGTGCGCTCGGCCCCAGCGCGGTGAGGAGGGCGAAACAGGCCTCCGTCTGGGACTGGGGCTGTGCCGACTCCGTCGTCGCTGTGGGGGTGGCGACGCCGGGCGGCGCCGCAGAACAACCGGCGAGGAGGACCGCGGCCACGACGAAGGGTGGCCCGACGCGAAGCAGCTTGGGCACTGGTCCTCCTGTGCTGGTGGCGGAGTGCCGTCCCCGACTCTAGGGCCGGCCGGTGAGGTCCGGGAGGAGAGGAAATGCTGCCCTGCTCGTCGGCTTCCTGCGTCTCGGCCCGGTGCGTTACCGCGCCAGCGCCCGGACGGTCGCGACGGTGTCGGCCTCCTCTGCGCGCTTGTCGTCGCGGTAACGCAGGACGCGGGCGAACCGCAACGCCATCCCGCCCGGGTACCGCGTGGACCGCTGGATGCCGTCGAACGCGACCTCCACCACCTGCTCGGGACGGACGTGCACGACGTGCGCCTCGCGGCGGGTCTCCAGGCCGAGGAAGCGCTCGGTCTGCCAGGCCAGCATCTCGTCCGTCATGCCCTTGAACGTCTTGCCCAGCATCACGAAACCGCCGGTGGCTTCGTCCCGCGCGCCGAGATGGATGTTCGACAGCCAGCCGTGCCTGCGTCCGCTGCCCCACTCGACCGCGAGCACCACCAGGTCGAGGGTGTGGACGGGCTTCACCTTCACCCAGTTCGAGCCGCGCCGCCCCGCCGCATAGCCCCCGTCCAGCGACTTGATCACCACGCCTTCGTGGCCGGCGGCCAGCGCTTGTTTCGAGAAGGCTTCGGCCTCCTCCGGGTCGGCGGTGATCAGGCGTTCGACGCGCAGGTGAGGCGGCACGAGGGCCGCGAGCCGGTCACAGCGGACGGACGTGGGCTCGTCCACCAGGTCGAGGTCGTCGAGGTGCAGCAGGTCGAAGAAGAACGGGGTGAGAAGGGACTGCGCGGACGCGGTGTCCTGGAACAGCATCGGCCGCCCGTCGGGACGCAGGGCGAGCGCCTCCCCGTCCAGCACCAGCCGGCGCGCGGGCAGGTCGGCCACGGCTTCGACCACTGCGGGAAGGCGCGCGGTGATGTCGTCGAGGCTGCGGCTGTAGACCGCGATGTCGTCGCCGTCGCGGTGCACCTGGATGCGGATGCCGTCCAGCTTGGTCTCCACCGCCACCGGCGTGCCGACGCCGAAGCCGGCCAGCGCGTCGGCGACCGTGGACGCACTGGACGCGAGCATCGGCAGTACCGGCCGGCCGACCTGCAGCGTGATCGCAGCCAGTGCCTGCTCGCCGCCCGCCTGCGCGGCCACCGCGACCACCGGGATCGAGCCGGCGAACATCGCGGCCCTGCGGACGGCGTCCAGCGGCACGGAGAAGGCGGAAGCGATCGCCGGCAGCAGCAGTCCTTCCAGCGCACCCTGCCTCGTCTCGCCGGTGATCAGCCCTGCGAGGAAGGCCTGCTCCTGACCGGTGGCGGCACCGAGCAACTCGGCCAGGAGACCCTGGCGGGACGACTGCGAGCCGGTCCCGGAGAGCAGGGCCAGCTCGGCGAAGGCCGCGTCGACGGCGGTGACCGTCAGGATCGGCTCGGACGCCGCGGCCGGCCGGTCCAGCAGCGATCGCCAGCCCACGCCCGTCCGCCGCTGTCGCAGCGACCCGGACAGGTAGTGCGCGACGATCTCGAGCTCCTCCGGTGCCGCGGCCGCCAGCGTCTCCGCGAGCACGGCGACCTTGGCCGTCCGGGAACTGGTCGCGGCCACCCGGGCCGACGCCTGCACCACCTGGTCGAACAGCATGAACCAACTATTCCTCATGCCTCTGACGGTCCCTGAGATCACTGCCGTCACAAACGCTCCCTGAGGAGGCTCGTGAGGTACGAGCGAGCCGTCACGCGCTCCCTGAGGAGGCTCGTGAGGTACGAGCGAGCCGTCACGAAGGGCGGCGGACGGAACCATTCCTGGCGGCGGCCCTTCGTGACCCTTCGCGGTTCGCAAGCTCACCGCGAAGCTCCTCAGGGACCGGTTTGCGGTTACCGTGTCCCGGTGCCCGACTACTGCTCCCGCGACTGGCGACCGGACTGGCCGTGTCCGGTCGGCGAAGTCTGGGGGCACGCCAAGCGCGGGGTGGCCGACCCCACGTATCGGGTGCAGGGCGGACGCCACTGGCGCGCGCTGAACACCCCGGACGGCCCGGCGACACTCGCGGTCCGGCCGCTCGACAGCTCCGGGGTGATCCACGCCGAGGCGTGGGGTCCTGGCGCGGAATGGACGGCCGAGTGGTTCCCCGTCCTGCTGGGCGCGGCGGACGACCCGTCCGACTTCCGGCCGCTGCATCCGCTCGTCGCCGAGCTGCACCGGCGGCGGCCGCACTGGCGGCTGGCCCGCACGGCGTCCGTCTGGGACGCGCTGGTGCCGGTCGTGATCGAGCAGAAGGTGACTGGGCAGGAGGCCACCTTCGGGATCCGCGCGTTGCTGGCGCGCCACGGCGAGCCGGCGCCGGGCCCGGGCGCCGCGCTGGGTCTGCGGACGTTTCCGCTGCCCGACACCGTCCGGCGGATCCCGTCCTGGGAATGGCTGGCGATGCACATCGACCCCGCTCGCTCCCGGACGCTCGTCCAGGCAGCGACCGTGGCCACGACCCTCGAACGCGTCCTGTCCGCCGAGCCCGATCGCGCGGACGCCCGGCTGCGCAGCCTGCCCGGCATCGGCGTCTGGACGAGCGCAGAAGTGCGCGCCCGGGCCCTGGGCGACGCGGACGCGGTGAGCTTCGGCGACTACCACGTTCCCCGCGACATCGGCTGGGCTCTGGTCGGCGAACCGCTGGACGACGCCGGTCTCGCCGAGTTGCTCGAGCCGTACCGTCCGCACCGGCTCCGCGTCCAGCGCCTCGTCACGATGGCCGGCGTCGGCGTCCCTCGGCGCGGCCCCCGGCTGGCTCCGCGCACCCACCTGCCCTGAGCCTGGTCCATGCGCCGCGAACGAGATCCCTGTACTCGCCCGGTGAGGTGACCGTCCGGGGCTGTCGGACGGGCGGGACGGAACCTAAGCTGGCCACAGGCAGGGGGCAGCGATGACGCAGGCGGACGCCCGGAACCGGGTATCGGTGGACGATGCGCTGGCTGCTGTCGCCAACGACCTGGCCGGGGAGTTCCGGCTGCAGCCACTCCTGGAACGCATCCTGCGCAGCGCGGTCGAGCTGCTCGGCTGCCGCAGCGGCTCGCTGTGCCTGATCGACCAGATCAGCCACACCTACCGCAAGGAGATCGACCTCGACGAGGGCTGCCAGACCGGCATGGTGTTCCCCCTGGACGAGGGCTGCACGGGTGCCGTCGCGCGGGCGGCCAAGCCGGTGATCTTCGAGCGGTACTCGCTGGTCGGCAAGGGCCACATCCGGCCGGGCGAGCCGCGCTACCACCGCGCGGTGATCGGCGTCCCGATCATGCTGCGGACGAATCTGATCGGCGCCTGCATCGTGTTCGCCGCGACCGATGAGCGGCGCTTCGACGCAGCGGACGCCCAGTTGCTGCAGCGTTTCGCCACCCACGCGGCGATCGCCATCGCGAACTCCCGGCTGCACGCGGAGGCGTCCGAACGAGCGAAGGCCGCGGCCGTCGCCGCCGAGCGCGAGCGGGCGATGCTCGAGATGCACGACAGCCTGGGCCGCGGGCTCGCGACAATCGCGCTGCACATCGCGGACGCCCATGCCGCCGTCAGCCGCGGCGAGGATCCGCTGCCCGCGCTCACCGAGGCACAACTCGCGTCCCAGGAGACGATGAACGAGGGTCGCCGAGCCGTCTGGGGACTCGGGCCCGCCGGGATGGCCGGGCGTCCGATCGAGGAGAGCATCGGCCTGGAACTGGAGTGGGTGCAGGCGATCTCCGAACTCACGCCGACCTTCCGTGTCTTCGGCGATCCACAGTCGTTGTCGCGCAATGTGGAGACCCAGGTGCTGCGGATCGTCCAGGAGTCGCTCACGAACGTGGTGCAGCACGCCCGGGCGTCCATGGCGCGGGTCGGGCTGGTCTACGGGTCCGACGGGCTCGCCGTGATCGTCGAGGACGACGGCTGCGGGTTCGACCCGGAGAGCGTGGCCGGGCAGGGCGTGGGGCTGTCCGGGCTGGTCGCGCGGGCGGCCCAGGTAGGCGGACGGGTGCGGATCGACTCGACGCCGGGCTGGGGCACGCGGATCCGCGCGGACCTGCCGTACAAGGAGATGCCCGACGCGCATTCCGGCGCACCCCGGCTGCGCGTGGTGGTCGTGCACCAACTGCCCGCGATGCGTACCGGCCTCGTCCGGCTGCTCGACATCAGTGAGCCGGGCGTCCAGGTGGTCGCGGAGGTGGGCGAGTTCGGACCGGCGGTGGAAGCCGTCCGGTTGCTGCGTCCGGACGTCGTGCTGGCCGGCACCCGCGTCCCGGGAGCGTCCGGCGCAGACCTGGTCACGGGGCTGCGGGACGCGTCCGCTTCGGTGGGAGTGGTCGGCGTGATCGATCCCGGGACGCCGGAGGCGGAGTTGCGCGAGTGGGCGTCCTCGGGCGTCCGTGGGTTCGTCCAGGCCGATGTGGACGCGACCACGCTCGGCCGGGTGGTGGTCGGGGTCGCGCGCGGCGACGTCCTGGTATTCGGGGAGGTACTCGCCCAGCTCGGCGGCCTGCCCGCGGTGGATGCCGAGCGGCTCACCGGACGCGAACTCGAGGTGCGCCGGCTGATCGACCAGGGCCTGGCGGACAAGCAGATCGCCTCCCGTCTCGGCATCTCGGTGAAGACCGTGGAGAAGCACGTCAGCGCGATCCTGCGCAAGGGCGGCGTCCGCTCGCGGACCGAGCTCCTCGCCCGCGTCTGACCCCACAGACGCTGCCGAAATTCGCAGAAGCTCCCGAAATTTCGGTGGCTTCTGCGAGTTTCGGGAGCGTTTGCGGCGGGTGGGACGCGTGGGACGGGCCAGGGCGGGCCGGCCGGAGGGGCGCCCCCACTAGCGTCCCCCATACCGGCTGGGGGGAACACCCCATGGCGGCGGACGGGGACGAAACCTAGCGTGAGGGGTGAACTCACCGTCGAGAGGAGCCGAGGGTGGCCGTCGAACGTCTTTCCGAAATCCTCAAGCCAGCCTTCGAGCAGCGCTACGGCGTGCCCGCCATCAACATCGTCAATGACCTCACCATCGAGAACGTCCTGGCCGGCGCCGTCGAGGCCCGATCACCGGTCATCCTGCAGACGTCGGTGAAGACCGTCCGGTCGATCGGCGTGCACACCCTCTACGCGATGTGGACGGCGATGACCGCCGGCATCGAGGTTCCGTGCGCGCTGCACCTCGACCACTGTCCCGACCGGCAGGTGATCAGCGACTGCCTGGCCGCCGGCTGGAATTCCGTGCTGTTCGACGCCTCTCAGCTGCCCGTGGAGGAGAACCAGCGCCAGACCGTCGAGGTGGTCGCCGAGGCCCGCCGCTACAACGCGGACGTCGAGGGCGAGATCGAGTCGATCACCGGCCAGGAGGACGGCGTGGGCTCGGACGAGGAGTCCCGGCGGCAGACCCTGGAGGTCACGCTGCGCTACCTCGAGGCGACCAACGTCGACGTCTTCGCCCCCGCCATCGGCAACGCCCACGGCACCTACAAGCGGGCGCCGGTGCTCGATTTCCAGCGGGTCTCCGACATCGTCGCCGCGCACCCCGTCCCGATCGCCCTGCACGGCGGCAGCGGCCTGAGCGACGCCCAGTTCCACGACTGCATCGGACGCGGGTGCGCAAAGGTGAACATCTCCACCGCGCTCAAAGAGACCTACATGCAGTCGAATCTCGCCTTCCTGAAGGACGCGGAGGCCACGAACAAGTGGGATCCGCCGTCCCTGTTCAGCCACGTCGCCGCCGACGTCCGCGAGATGACCAGGCACTTCGCAGAGGTCTTCGGCAGCGCAGGCAAGGCCTGACATGCCCGCGCTGATCTTCGACTGCGACGGCGTGCTCGCCGACACCGAACGGGACGGCCATCTGCCCGCGTTCAACGCAGCCTTCGAGGAGTTCGGCCTGCCGATCCGCTGGGACGAGCCCACCTACGCCGAGAAGCTGAAGATCGGCGGAGGCAAGGAACGGATCGCCTCCGAGTTCCCTCAACCGACGGTCGAGCCAGGTTCCCCTGAGGAGCCGGCGAGGAACGAGCCGGCGTCACGAAGGGTCGAGGCCACCGACCTGATCAAGCAGCTGCACGCCCGCAAGACCCAGCTGTTCACCGACCGGGTGGCGGACGGCCTGCTGCCCGGCCGCCCGGGCATCCACCGGCTGATCGCGGATGTGCTCGGACGTGGCTGGACGGTCGCGGTCGCGTCCACGTCGGCCGAGCCGTCGGTGCATGCGGTGCTGGAACACGCCGTCGGCGCCGACCTGGCCGCCGAGTGCCACGTGTTCGCCGGCGACATCGTGCCGAGGAAGAAGCCGGCCCCGGACATCTACCTGAAGGTGCTCTCCGACCTCCACCTCGACCCGGCCGACTGCCTGGTCGTGGAGGACTCCGGCATCGGTGTGCAGGCGAGCACCGGGGCCGGGCTGACCACGATCGTCACGGTGAGTTCGTTCACCACCGGCGACGACTTCACCGGCGCCGCCCTCGTCCTCAGCGACCTGGGCGAACCCGGCCAGCCGAGCACCGTGATCGCCGCGCCGGCCGGCGTCCGCCCGGACGGGATGGTCACGGTGCAAACCCTCGAGCAGCTGCTCGCAACCAACCAGAAGGAGGTCAGATGAGCGGATCCATCACCGACGTCGAGTTCGTGATGCGGAACCTCGCCGAGAACATCGTCGCCAACGAGAAGTACTTCGGGGAACTGGACGCAGTAGTCGGCGACGGTGACTTCGGATACTCGCTGGCCCGCGGCTTCGAGATCGCCCTCGACCAGTGGGACGACTTCGACCGCAGCGACCCCGGGGTGTTCCTCACGAAGATCGCCGCGGCCACCTCGGCCCGGATCGGCGGCACGTCCGGCCCGATCTGGGGCACCGCGATGTTGCGGGCAGGGGTGCAGCTGAAGGAGCACCCCGAGATCGAGGGCGCGGACGTGGTGCGCGCGCTGCGGGCGTCCATCGAGGGCATCAAGACCCGCGGCCAGGCCGACGTCGGCGACAAGACCCTGCTGGACGCGCTCGTTCCCGCCGTCGACACCCTCGAGGCGGAACTGGCCGCCGGCCACAGCGCCAAGGAGACGCTCCAGGCGATGGCAGCGACCGCGGAGGACGCCGCGGAGAACACCAAGACCATGCAGGCCATGCGTGGCCGCGCGGCCTACACCGGGGAACGCAGTATCGGGTCGGTCGACGCCGGCGCGAAGGCGGTCGCCGTCCTCCTGGCGTCCCTGGCCGACGCCTGGCCTCCTGACGCTGGCTGAGCCTGACAACGCTGGCTGAGCCTGACAACGCTGGCTGAGCCTGACAACGCTGGCTGAGCCTGACGAAGCCCCCCGACCTGGCCCTTCGTCAGGCTCAGGGAGCATGAACGACCACTACACATCCACACAGCCCGGCAACCCAAGGAAGGGAAACCACATGAAGAAGTTCGTCAACGATCCGAAGCAGTTCGTTCCCGAGATGCTCAAGGGCATCGCCCTGGCGAACCCCGACACGATCAAGTACGTGCCGGAGTACAACCTGATCATGCGGGCCGATGCCCCTGACAACGACAAGGTCAGCATCGTCCAGGGCTCGGGCTCGGGACACGAGCCGGCGCACGTGATGGTGGTCGGACCCGGCATGCTCGATGCCGCCTGCCCGGGCGACGTGTTCGCCGCACCGCCGTCCGACTACGTGTACCAGACCGCGAAGCTCGTCGCGTCCGACAAGGGCGTGCTGCTGCTGGTGAACAACTACACCGGTGACCGGATGGCGTTCGAGATGGCGTCCGAGCTGGCCGAGGCCGAGGGTCTCAAGGTCGCCACCCTGTTCATCAACGACGACGTGGCCGTGCAGGACTCGACCTGGACGGTGGGCCGCCGCGGCGTGGCCGGCAACTTCTTCGTGATCAAGGCCGTGGGCGCGAAGGCGGCCCAGGGCGCGTCGCTCGAAGAGGTCAAGGCGATCGGCGAGAAGGTGAACTCGGTGACCCGGACGATGGGTATCGCGCTCACCGCCTGCACCCCGCCGGCGAAGGGCAGCCCGCTGTTCGAGCTGGGCGAGGACGAGATGGAGGTCGGCGTGGGCATCCACGGCGAGCCCGGACGCCGCCGCGCCAAGCTGGTCAGCGCCAACGAGATCGTGGACGAACTGCTCGGCGCGGTCGTCCCCGACCTGCCCTATCAGAGCGGCGACCGCGTGGCGCTGATGATCAACGGCCTCGGTGGCACCCCGATCAGCGAGCTCTACCTGCTCTACGGCATCGCCGCGCAGAAGCTGGCCGACCAGGGCATCAACGTCGTGAAGAGCTACGTCGGCGAGTACTGCACCAGCCTCGAGATGGCCGGTGCGTCACTCACCCTCGTGAAGTTGGACGACGAGATCGAGGCGCTCCTCGAAGCTCCGGCGTCCATCGTGAACCACGTGTTCTGACCGACCCCTGCCGGATGACCGGCTGGTCGAGCTTGTCGAGACCATCTGCTGAGGTTTCGACAAGCTCAGCCAGCCGACCCGTCCGAAGACCCGGGGTTCGATCAGCGTCGAAAGGATCTCGGAATGCCCACCCCGTGCGGCATCAGTTTCTCTGTCGACTCCCTGGGCCTGCCGCCGCGGCCGGGCCACGAGGAGTACGTCGCCCGGTTGTCCCGACTGCCACTCAGCGAGGACACCTTCACGACCGCCATCCGCTATGGCCGACAACTCGGTGTCACCGACGGTTTCATCCGGGTGATCGACGACTTCCACATCGCGCCCGGACACCTGCCGGCCGGGTTCCGGATCACCTGGCGGCTGGCGGCGGACGGCCTGCTCGCCGCCGATTTCGTCCGCGACATCGGCATGGACGCGGACGGGCTGCCGCGCCCGACCAGGGTGCTGTTCTCCGCCGACACCGCCAACCCGTACGAGCTGGAGCCGGTGGCGCCGCTGATCGCGAACCTCACCTGCAACCCGGGCATCATCTACGACCTGTTCATCAACAACCCGGACGCGAACGTCGGCCACCGGTTCTCCACCCGCGACGAGGTGATGGTAGAGATCGGCCGCATCCTCGGCCCGGGCTGTGACATCTCGATCGAGCTGAACAATCCGTTCGAGCCCGATTTCGGGAAGATCCTCGCCGAGTGCGAGCACATCCGCTCGATCCTGGGCGAGTGGCGGACAGTGATCAAGGTGCCGCACACCGGGCCGGTGCACGCCGGCAACGTGGAACAACTCCTCACCGGCGCGAAGCGGCTCGACCGGCGCTGGGACTCGGCGTCCGTCGAGGAGTCGTTCGCAGGGCACCGGCTGGCGCTGCGGCTGCGCGAGCACGGCTTCCGGGTGAACTTCACGCTGATGTTCGAGCCGTACCAGGCCCAGCTGGCGCTGCAGGCGCGTCCGGCGTACATCAACAGCTTCGTCCGCAACCGGTTCGCCCAGACGAAGCGGATGGCTGAGCTGCTGGAGCGCAGTCGGGAAGACGAGGCGGTCCTCGTCGAGTTGCGCGACTACCTGGTCAGCATCGACGTGTTGTCCGGAGCGGACGTCGAGTGCCCGCCTCAGGATGCCCGCCGGATCGCCCAGCGGTTGGTCGACTACCACCGGCTGCATTCGCCCGAGGGAGCGGACGGCCTGGACTGCGCCCGCCACAACCTGCGGGTACTGCGCCAGGCCAACCTGCCGGACACAAGGCTGATCATCTGCTCTCTCGACGGGGACGTGTACGCCGACATCGACAACCTGCTCACCGAGCCCGAGTTCGCCGACATGGCCGGACGCGTGGTGGTCACCGCCGAGCCCGGCTACCTCGCCAAGTGGGCGTCCGCCAGCCAGGTGGTGAGCTACCAGCGCCGCTTCATGTCCGCCGCCCAGGGCGAGCGCTGAAGCCGAGGCGGCACCCCGGCTGGTCGGCCCACACCCCGGCTGGTCGAGCCTGTCGAGACCTGAGAGCTGGTTTCGACAAGCTCAACCAGCCGTTCAGTACCCGGGCGTTGCTTCAGCGCTCCCTGAGGAGCGAGCGCCAGCGAGTGTCACGAAGGGCGCCCGTCACGATCGTGTCCGCGGCCCTTCGTGACGCTTTCGGGTTCGTTCCTCACCCGGAAGCTCCTCAGGGACCGTCTTGGGGTCTCGACAAGCTCGACCAGCCTGGACCGCTAGGCAGGCAGTCCCAGCGCCATCGGCAAGACGGACAGGGGCACCGAGCCCAGGTTGAGCGCGCGGGTGTGGAAGTCCTTGAGGCTGAAGTCCTCGCCGGCCGGCCGAGCGCGGGACTCGGCGTCCGATCGGTAGGTCTCCCAGAGTCGCTGGCCGATCTTGTAGGACGGCGCCTGTCCCGGCCAGCCGAGGTAGCGGTTCAGCTCGAAGCGCAGGAAGGCCTCGTCCATGTTCACGTTGGCCTTGAGGCACTCCCAGGCCTTGGCGGCGTCCCAGGTACCGCCGCCCCAGCGTTCGGGCGCCGGCTTGCGCAGGTGGACGCCGATGTCGACCACCACGCGGGTGGCCCGCATCCGCTGCCCGTCGACGAGCCCGAGCCGATCGCCCAGGTCATCCATGAACCCGAACTCCTGCATCAGCCGCTCGGCGTACAGCGCCCAGCCTTCCCCGTGTCCGGAGCTCCAGCTGACCAGCCGGCGCCACAGGTTGAGCTGTTCGCGGTTCAGCACGGCCTGCGCGATCTGCAGGTGGTGTCCAGGGACGCCCTCGTGGTAGACGGTGGTCTTCTCGCGCCAGGTGCTGAACTCGGTCACGCCCGGAGGCACCGACCACCACATCCGTCCCGGACGGGAGAAGTCGTCGCTCGGCCCGGTGTAGTAGATGCCGCCGTTCTCGGTGGGCGCGATCATGCACTCGATGGTCCGCATCGGCCCCGGGATGTCGAAGTGCACGCCGTCGAGCGCGGTGATGGCCTCGTCCGCGGTCTGCTGCATCCAGCGTTGCAGTGCCTCCTTGCCATGCAGGACACGGGACGGGTCGGTCTCCAGCTTCGCGATCGCGTCGTCGATGGACGCGCCCGGGCCGGCGATCTGCTCGACGATCGCATCCTGCTCGGCCGCCATCCGGGCGAGCTCCTCCAGGCCCCACTCGTACGTCTCGTCGAGGTCGACCGTCGCGCCCACGAAGCCGCGTGACCACAGGGCATAACGGTCACGACCGACGGCGTCGTCCTCCGGTGCCTGGCCAGCCAGTTCGTCCTCGAGGAAGGCCACCAGTTCGCCGTAGGCCGCGGCAGCCTTGCGTCCGGCCATGGCCAGGTCGTTCGCGAGCGCGCCGGACGGGGGAGCGCCGTCCGGGCTCGCGCCGCTGGTGAACGTGACGAAGAAGGACGACTGGGGGTCGGCGAGCTCGGACGCCTGCTTGATGCCCTCCTCGACCTGGAGTGTCGCGGCCACCAGGCCACGCCTGGCCGCGACCCGAAGCGACTCGATGTAGCCGTGCACGGCGTCGGGCACCCGGCTCACGCGGGAGGCGATGTTCGCCCAGTCGTCCGTGGTGGCCGTGGGCATGACGTCAAGCACGTCGCGCAAGAGCTGCAGAGGCGAGGCGATCACGTTCAGCGAGGCCAGCAGCTCGCCGGACTCGTCCAGCTCGATCGCAAGGGTGAGCCGGTCCTGCATGGCGGCGACGGTCACCCGATCGACCTCGTCGGCCGGCTCGGCCTTCGCCAGCTCAGCCAGCGTCTCGCGGTCGAGCCGGGCGCGCTCGGCGTAGCCGTCGGGGGAGAGCTCGGTCATCTGGTGGTCGTGGCCGGGGATGCCCATCTCCGTGGCGGAGAGTGGATCCAGTTCGGCGAGCCGGTTCGTGTAGGCGTCCGCGATCGCGTCGACGGCCGTTGCTTGGCGTACAGTCACAGGCTCGACACTATCCGTGAGGAGGGTGATGACCCAGATCTGGGCCCACCGGGGGGCTCGGCGCGAAGCGCCCGAGAACACGCTGCCCGCGTTCGAGTTCGCCCTCGGGCTGGGGGTGGACGGGATGGAGTTCGACGTCCAGCTCACCTCGGACGGCGTCCCGGTCGTCATCCACGACGAGACCGTCGACCGCACCACGGACGGGAAGGGTGCGGTGGTCGGGTTCGCGTTCGAGCAACTGCGGGGGCTGGACGCCTCCGCCGGCTTCGAGGGGTTCACGGACGTCCGGATCCCGACCCTGGACGAAGTGCTGGACCTGCTGGTGCCGTCCGGGATGGTGCTGAACATCGAGCTGAAGAACTCCGTCCAGGACTACCCCGGTCTGGAGGAGAAGGTGCTCGACGCGATCGAGGCACGCGGCATCGCCGGGCAGGTTGTGCTGTCGTCGTTCAACCACTACTCGCTGAAGCGGCTGCAGCACCTGGGCGCGCCGAGCCCGCTGGGCATGCTCTACACCGACCCGCTGTACCGGCCGTGGCGCTACGCGGCGAAGCTCGGTGTGGCTGCGCTCCACCCACCGGCGCGGTACATGTACGGAAAGCGCTACGTCCGCAAGGCTCACGCGGCTGGCCTGGCGGTGCGTCCGTGGGTGGTGAACGGACGGCGGAACCTCACCCGCATGGTGAAGGCCGGGGTGGACGCGGTGTTCACCGACACCCCGCGGCTGGCGCTGGAACTGCGGGACGGACAGGGGACAGACGAACCCGGGGCTGATCAGGGACACTAGGATCCGACTGTCCGGACGGGGGAGGTGCTGTGCAGATCACCGTGGTCGGAGCCGGCTATGTGGGGTTGTCGAACGCCCTGCTGCTCGCGGCTCACAACGAGGTCGTGCTGCTCGAGGTCGACGAGGCGAAGGTCGAGCTGATCTGCCGGGGGATCGCCCCGATCGCGGACTCCGACGTCGAGGAGGCGCTCGCCTCGGGGAACCTGATGCTCCGGGCGACCACCAACCCGGCGGTGGCCTACGCGGACGCGGAACTGGTGGTGGTCGCCACACCGACCGACTACGACGCGCGCTCCAACGTTTTCGACACCAGTTCGGTGGAGACCGTGATCGGGGACGCCCTGGCGGCGCGGCCGGACTCGGTGATCGTGATCAAGTCCACGGTGCCGGTGGGATTCACCCGAGCGATGCGTGATCGCCATCCGGGAGCGAAGATCCTGTTCTCGCCGGAGTTCCTGCGTGAGGGGCACGCGCTGGAGGACAACCGCTACCCGTCGCGCGTGGTCGTGGGGGACGAGGGTGAGGCCGGCCGGACGTTCGCCGCGCTGATGGTCGAGGGGGCGCTGGCCGACGATGTGCCCGTGCTGCTGATGCCCTCGACGGAGGCCGAGGCGATCAAGCTGTTCGCCAACACTTATCTCGCGTTGCGCGTGGCCTACTTCAACGAACTCGACACGTACGCGGCGATCCACGGCCTGAACTCCGCGCGGATCATCGAAGGGGTCGGCCTGGACCCGCGGATCGGCCTCTACTACAACAATCCGTCCTTCGGATACGGCGGCTACTGCCTGCCCAAGGACACCAAGCAGCTGCTGGCCAACTACTCGAACGTGCCGCAGAACCTGATTGGCGCGGTCGTGGACGCCAACACCACCCGCAAGGACTTCATCGCAGCCGATGTCCTGGCCCGCAACCCACGGGTAGTCGGGGTCTATCGACTGGTCATGAAGACCGGTTCGGACAACTTCCGGTCCTCGTCGGTGCAGGGTGTGATGAAGCGGATCAAGGCCAAGGGTGTGGAGGTCATCGTCTACGAGCCGGCGCTGAACGATGATTCCTTCTTCCACTCCGAGGTGGTTCGCGACCTGGACGAGTTCAAGCGGCGCTCGGACGTCATCGTGAGCAACCGCCGGGCGCCCGAGTTGGCGGACGTGGCCGAGAAGATCTACACCCGGGACATCTACGGCCGCGACTGAACGGAATGGCCGCTCCCACACCGCACCGGACGCGGTGGGATAGGCTGCCCCGCGGAGTAGCTCGCGTACTGGTGGATGGGGAAGAAGGCATGACCCACGAATCTCGCGCGCACCAGGGCGTAACCCCTCGCCAGCCCCGGATGGCAAGACTTATCCACGGCATCGGCGCACCCGGTCAGTACGCCCTGGATGCGGCGTGCTGGGCCGTCGCGGTCGTCGGGGGCCTCATTCTTCGCTACGAGTTCAACGTGGGACGCATCACGTGGGTATCGACGTTCGGTCTGATCGTCGTGCTCGTGCTCACCCACCTGGCCTGGGGGTGGCCGTTGGGCCTGTTCCAGCGTCGCTACGCCTACGGCTCTTTCGAAGAGGTTCGTGCGGTCGGTATCGCCGCCGTCGGCACCGCCGCCCTGATTGCCGTCCCTGTCGTCCTCTACGGAAACAAGGTCGGCATCCCGCGCAGCACGGTGCTGATCGCTCTTCCGATGGCGCTGCTCCTCATGTTTCTGGTGCGATACGCCCTTCGGCTGGCTCTCGAAACGCAGTTGAGGCCCGGTGAGTCGGCCGAACCCACCATTCTCTATGGCGCCGGCTACGTAGGACGCGTGGTTGTGCACCGGTTGCTCACCGACGTGAATACCGCCTACCGGCCGGTCGCACTGATCGACGACGACCCGCAGAAGCAGCGCATCAGGATTCGGAATCTCAGCGTGCTGGGCACGCTCGACGATCTACCGGATGTCGCGCAGCGCACCGGAGCCACCACGCTGATCGTGACGATCGCAAAGGCGGATGCCAGCCTGATCCGCCGCGTCGACGATGTCGCGCGTCGGTGCGGGCTCGATACCAAGGTGGTCCCGCCACTCGACCAGGTGCTCGGCGGCGTGGCGGGGGCGGGTGACGTCCGGGATCTCTCCATCGAGGACCTGATCGGACGTCAGCCGGTGAACACCAACGTCGAGACGATCGCGAGCTACCTCACCGGAAAGCGCGTGCTGGTCACCGGCGCCGGTGGGTCGATCGGCGTCGAGTTGTGCCGTCAGATCCACAAGTTCGCTCCCGCAGAACTCATCATGCTCGACCGTGACGAGACGGGACTGCAGGCAGCCCAGTTGTCCGTGGCCGGCCATGGCCTGCTGAACACCCCGGACGTTGTGCTCGCCGACATTCGCGACGTCCCGACGCTTGGCCAGATCTTCAAAGAGCGCCGTCCAGAGGTGGTGTTCCACGCCGCCGCGCTCAAGCACCTGCCGATGCTCCAGCAGTATCCGGAGGAGGCGTGGAAGACCAACGTCCTGGGCACACTCAACGTGCTCGAGGCGGCCCGCTCGGTGGATGTGCTGACATTTGTCAATGTGTCGACCGACAAGGCTGCCGATCCGACGAGCGTGCTGGGCTACTCCAAGCGCCTCGCCGAGCGTCTGACGGCATGGATGGGCACGCAGACTTCGAGGCCGTACCTCTCGGTGCGCTTCGGCAATGTGATCGGCAGCCGGGGCTCGATGCTCCCGCTTTTCACCCAGATGATCGAGAGTGGCGGCCCACTCACGGTCACGCACCCGGAGGTCACGCGCTACTTCATGACGATCCCCGAGGCCTGTCAGCTCGTTGTGCAGGCCGGAGGCATCGGAAAGCCCGGTGAGGTGCTGATTCTCGACATGGGCGAGCCGGTCAAGATTCTCGATGTCGCGAAACGCATGATCGAAATGTCGGGCAAGCGCATCGAGATCGTGTTCACGGGTCTGCGTGAGGGCGAGAAGCTCCACGAGGTGCTGGTTACCGAAGGCGAGCAGGACGCCCGTCCGATCCACCCCAAGATCTCCCATTCCCAGGTTCCACCCCTGGCCAAGACGGAACTCGATCACGCGAGTTGGCTCGCCACGATCTACCCAGGGGTGCCGAGGTCGTTCGTGGCGGTCGACGGACGAGACTCGGACGGGGCCCTGGCTCCGGTTGAGCCGCTGCCATTGACCCACCGAGCATGATCGAGCCTTTACCGGTCGGCCCTCTTGAGTGGCTGGGCATTGCGCTGGCGACGTTGATCGGTCTCACTGGGCTGTTCGCGCTCGGCCCCGTGCTGCGGCATGCCGGTGTGCTGGATGTGCCGAACCACAGGTCCTCGCATGACCGGCCGACGCTGCGCGGTGGCGGCGCCGGTTCCGCTGTGGCGCTGGCTGCGGGCTTCGCGCTCGGGGTTGGTGCCGTCGGGTTGGGTGCCGACGGTCGCACGGAGTTGGTCATTGCGCTGGGTGCCCTTGCTGCGGCGGCGGTGGGCCTTTCGGACGACCTGCGGCCGGAGCGCCAGACGGTGTGGATGCGGGCCGGGCTGCAACTCCTCATCGGAGCGCTGGTCAGCGTGGCACTTGGCCTTCACTTCGGATCCCCCTGGTGGGCGGTCGTGCTCGGCCTGGTTGGCTTCGCGGCCTATGTGAACATGGCGAACTTCATGGACGGGATCAACGCGATCTCGTCCCTGCACGGCCTGATTGTGGGCTTGGCGTTCGCGAGCATGGGCGTGATCGCTGGATACCACTGGCTCGTGATCAGCGGCCTGCTGATCGCTGTCGCCTTCGGAACCTTCCTGCCCTGGAACCTGGTTCCGCCCGGAGTCTTCCTCGGCGACGTGGGCAGCTACTTGCTGGGCGGTTCGGTCGCGGCAACGGCGCTCGCAGCCATGTTCGCCGGCATTCCGGTTGTCGCTGTGATCGCGCCTCTCAGCGTCTATCTGGCGGATACGCTCGCCACCCTCGTCCGGCGTTCGGCCCGTGGCGAGCCCATCCTGTCGGCGCACCGAACCCACGCCTACCAGCGGCTCACGGACACCGGGCTGTCGCATATCGCCGTGGCGATGATCGTCTCCGGCCTGACCGTGGTCTCCGCCCTGGTGGGCGTTCTGACCCTGACGTCGGGACTGAATGCCCTGCCGGCGTTCGGCTGCCTGGTCGTACTGTCGGCCGGCTACCTGCTGCTGCCTCGCTCGCGCGGCAACGCACTGCCTCCGCCGAGCAATGCGCCGCTGGCGCCGGTCCCAGCTCCCCAGAGGATCCCCGCGCGGCCGGGCTTCGCGCCACGGCGATGGGCTGTCCTTGGGGCCTCGGGCTTCATCGGAAGCGCGGTGGCATCGCACCTCCACGAGTGTGGATACGAGGTGCTCGACCTGCCCGCACCCAGGCTTCAGCTCGATCCCGCATCAACCGACGGTGCAGAGGTTGCCGCCCAGGCGGGCACTGATGAGTACGTCCCCGATCTCACTGACGCCTTCAGGGGCGTCGATGTCGTTGTCAACGCTGCGGGCCTCGCGGCTCCCGACAGCGGCGCGACCGCCGACTTGTACGGAGCCAATGCACTGCTCCCGGCCGTCGTTGCGCACGCTGCCGCTGCGGCGGGAGTCACGCGGATGGTCCAGCTCAGCTCAGCCGCGGTGCAAGGTCGCAGGCCGGTTCTCGACGAGACGATCGATGCGTCTCCGTTCTCCCCCTACTCACGCTCGAAGGCGTTGGGTGAACGCGCTCTGGCCGCAAGCGCTGGGGTTCTCCCGAATCTCGACATGGTCACGATCCGCGCCACCTCGGTGCAGGGACGCGGCCGTCCCACCACCGACAGCCTTCGCCGGGTCGCCCGATCGCCAATGGCCACGGTGGCGGCGCCGGGAACCCAGCCGACCGTCGTCAGCAGCCTGTCGGGACTGGTCGACTTCGTCGCAAAGGTCGGCAGCAGCACAGACGAGCTGCCAGCCATCATGTTGCAGCCATGGGAGGGCTTGTCGGTCAGCGACGTCCTGCAGCTCGCGGGAGGACGCAAGCCACGTCGGCTCCCGGCCGCCCTGTGCAGAACGATCATCTTCATCGGCCGTGCTGCCGGTCGGCTCGTCCCCGAGATTGCTGGACTCGTTCGCCGCGTCGAACTGATGTGGTTCGGGCAGGGTCAGTTGGGCTCGACGCTCGGCGAGAGCCAGCCGCCGACGCCCCGGGCGCTCGAGGATGTCTTCCGCCGTGAACCGAAGGTACCCACATGATCGGGGCGTCCCCTGTCCGCTCAAGAAGCATCGTCTACGGGGTGACGGTGGGGAGCAGCGCGTTCACGCTGTTGCGCGGCCAACTGGCATGGCTGAAAGAGCAAGGGTGGGACGTCACCCTCGTGGCCACCCCGGACGAAGCCGCGAAGAAGACGGCTGAGCGCGAAGGCGTGGGATTCCACGGCATCTCGATGTCACGCAGGATTTCTCCGTTCGCAGACTTGAAGTCGTTGCGGCAGTGGATTACCTTCCTCCGGCAGACCAAACCGGACGTGATCAACGCGAGTACTCCCAAGGCCGGCCTTCTCGGTCATGTGGCCGCCTGGCTGACACGGGTCCGGCGCCGGGTCTACATCGTCCGGGGGCTGCGTCTCGAGGGTGCGCGCGGTCTGCTCGCCGGTCTGCTGTGGGCGATGGAAAGACTCAGCATCCTGCTGGCATCGGATGTTGTCTTCGTGAGCAGGTCGCTTGCCGAGGAGGCGCACCGGCGCAGGCTCATCAAGCCTGGTGCTGCCTGGCTCATTGGTGAGGGAAGCAGCAACGGGATAGATTCAGAGGGCGTTGCTCGTCGCGTTTCTGAAGTCGATCCCGGGTCGTTGCGGGCGTCGCTCGGTCTGCCTCCGGACGGCTTTGTCGTCGGCTTTGTAGGGAGAATCGTCACCGACAAGGGTGTCGATACCTTGATACGGGCATTTCTTGACCATCGTCTGGACTCGCGCGCTCGACTGTTGTTGATCGGGCCACTGGAGGAGCCCGAACTGGAGGAGCCTATTGAGAGGCTCGGCGGCCGCGCCGTATGGCTGCGTTGGGTGGACGACGTCTGGGGACTTCTACCGGCCATGGATGTGCTGTGCCTGCCTTCGCGGAGGGAGGGGCTTCCGACTGTGGTGCTTGAGTCAGCGGCGGCGGGGATCCCAGCGATAGTGAGCAGGGCAACGGGGGCAGTGGAGTCTGTCATCGACGGACAGACCGGAGTTCTCATTGACGTTGACGACCACCGCGCGCTCGTGGACGCTGTCAATGCGTTGGTGTCGGACCCAGATCGGCTCAGCCAACTCGGGCGTGCGGCCAGAGAACGCGCGGTGAACAGTTATGCGCAGGAGCGGTTCTGGCGCGGGTTGAACGGGATCCTCGCAGGAGACGTTGATCCGACGCTGGTGCGGCGGATCTAGGCAGTGGTTCGTTGTTGGAGGACAAAGTGGGTGTTCTGATCACAGGAGGTGCCGGCTTCATCGGCTCCAACCTCGCGCGCTACCTTCTCTCGGGGGGTTCGGTGGGTGAGGTGCGGGTGCTCGACGACTTCAGCACGGGCTATCGGCACAATCTCGACGGGGTCGACGCCGGCGTCACCGAGGGCAGCATCCTCGACGATGACGCCCTGCTTGCCGCCGCGGACGGGGTGGACGCGATCGTCCACCTGGCGGCAATCCCTAGCGTGCCGCGATCGATCGCAAACCCACGAGCTTCGCACGAAGCGAACGCCACAGGAACGCTGAACGTGCTCGAAGCTGCCCGTCAACTGGGTGTCGAACAGGTGATCGTGGCATCGTCCAGTTCGGTCTACGGGTCGAATCCGAGACTGCCGAAGAGCGAGTACGACTGGACGAGGCCAATGAGCCCATACGCGGTGAGCAAACTCGCTACCGAAGGCTATGCGCTCGCCTACCAATTCTCCTACGGCCTCAAGACGCTCGCGTTCAGATTCTTCAACGTCTTCGGCCCCGGTCAGGCACCAGGACATGCCTACGCCGCCGTGATCCCGAAATTCCTGGACGCCGCCCTGCGCGGTGAGCCCGCGGAGGTGCACGGCGACGGGCTGCAATCCCGCGATTTCACCTTCGTGGAGACCGTCTGTGCGGTGATTCAGGACGCGTTGCTCCGCACCGTCCACAGCACCGATCCGGTGAACCTGGCCTTCGGTACAAACACCACGATGTTGGAGCTCCTCAGTGAACTGGAGACGCAGCTCGGCCGCCCGATCGAGCGGCGGTTCGTCGCGCCGCGAGTAGGCGATGTCCGAGCGTCGCAGGCGGATGCATCCCGCCTTCGGGAGCTCTTTCCCGATGTCGAACCCACATCGCTCAGTGCGGGAGTCGCCGCGACGATAGCGTGGTTCCGCCAGCAGTTCACCGAGGAAGGACCGCGCCCGTGACCGACCTTTCCGAAAAGACGATCGCGGTCATCGGGCTGGGCTATGTCGGCCTGCCGTTGGCGGTCGAGTTCGGACGCCGGCAAGACGTCATCGGCTTCGACATCAACCAACGTCGGGTTGCTGAGCTTCAGGCAGGCCGCGACGCCACCCTGGAAGTGTCCGAAGCCGAGCTCGCCGCAGCAGACCGTCTTCACGTGACGACGAACCCTGCTGAACTGGTGGCCGCGGACATCTACATCGTCACGACTCCGACACCAGTCGACGAGCACAGGCAGCCTGACCTGTCCCCGCTACTCTCCGCATCCGCAACGATCGGTGACGCCCTACGCCCCGGCGATGTCGTCATCTACGAGTCGACGGTCTATCCCGGCGCTACCGAGGAACGCTGTGTCCCTGTTCTCGAGGAGCGGTCCGGACTGAAGTTCAACGAGGACTTCTTCGTGGGATACAGCCCCGAGCGCATCAACCCAGGCGACAAGCGGCATCGCGTGACGAACATCGTCAAGGTCACCTCAGGTTCCAACGCAGAGACCGCGGAGCTCGTTGATGCCCTGTACTCCAGCATCGTGACTGCGGGTACGCACAGGGCGCCGTCCATTCGCGTGGCCGAGGCGGCCAAGGTCATTGAGAACACTCAACGGGACGTGAACATCGCGTTGATCAACGAACTCGCCGTGCTGTTCAACAGGCTCGGTATCGATACCGAGGACGTACTGGCCGCAGCTGGCACGAAGTGGAACTTCCTCAACTTCCGGCCAGGACTGGTCGGCGGCCACTGCATCGGGGTGGATCCCTATTACCTGACGTACAAGGCTCAGGAGGTCGGCTACCACCCGGAGATCATCCTCGCCGGGCGTCGGCTCAACGACTCCATGGGGGCTTACGTCGCATCCCAGCTCGTCAAGCGAATGACCAAGAAGGGCATGCAGGTGCGCGGCGCCCGCATCCTCGTGCTGGGTCTGACCTTCAAGGAGAACACTCCGGACCTCCGCAATACCCGGGTTGTGGACATTCTCGCCGAGCTTGCTGACTACGGGGCGGTCACTGACGTCTACGACCCGTGGGCGGATGCTGACGAAGCGCGCGAGCACTATGGCGTCGACCTTCTGCCGGAACCGGCTCAGGGCGTGTACGACGCAGTCGTGCTGGCCGTTGCCCACCACCAGTTCGCAGACCTCACCGAGGCTGACCTGCAGGGGCTACTGCGGCCGTCCGGGGGAGTCGTCTACGACCTCAAGTACTTCCTGCCGAGATCGTCCGCGTCGATGAGGTTGTGATCGCCCTACCTGTCCGAGTTGACGATGGCGTCCTCCAGCGCTTGCACGATGCCTTCGGCGAAAGCGTCCCAGGAGTACTGAGCCGCCCGAGTGGACCGCGCCTCCCAGCTGGGAAGGTGGGTATGTGAGAGTACCTGCTCGGCGATCTCCTGCGGTCCGCCGTCCTGCACCAGCACAGCGGCGTCTCCCAGCAGTTCCTGGGTGAGCGGCTGATCGACGGCAACAACGATGCACCCCGCGCTCATCGCTTCGATGTACGGCAGACCGAAGCCTTCCTCGACGCTCAACTGGATCGAGAACCCCGACTTTCGGTAGAGCTCGCTCAGCTCGCTGCGGGACACGTTCGTGTAGAACTCGCAACGGTCTGTGTTCTCGGTGAGAAGCCTCTGGGTCTCCGAACTCACGTTGATACACCGAACTGATCCGTACCAGTCGCTCGGGAGCAAGTCGAGTACACGTGCGGCGAGTTCGTTGCGCTTGTGATGCGCCGATCCGATCAGCAGCACATCCCGCCCAAGCTGGGCGTCCTCGCTTCCTCGCGCCGACAGTGCTGGACCTTCGTACTGACCGGGACCGGGGTAGACCACGCGCGGCTCGGCGTGCGGTAGATGCTCCCGGATGTCACTGGCGGACCGCTGACTGACGGTCACGAGGACGTCGCTGTGCGCGACCGTGCGCCTTAGGTCCCAGCCGCGATAAAGGCGACCAAGGGTTGACCTGGTACGCATCCAGCGAAGGTCATGCACCACGCCCACGCTCGGCACCCTCACTCGGAACGGGAAGGGGCTCGTCAGGCCGAAGAACACGTCTGCATCGGGCGGCAACGGGCGAGCAAGCGCATTGAGGACGGCCATCGCACCGGCGAGCGCCCCTGACGACTCGGGCTGGCGATCCAGGTAGGTACGGACTCCGAAACCCTTGGCCTGAAGCCGCGGGTAGAGCTCATTCTGGATGACGCCGATCCCCGAGAAGGGCGTCACGTAGTCCGGGACCGCGATCTGCATTGACTCTCCTCTTGGTTCGGTGAACGCCACTTGGCGCGGAAGCCTAGTGCTCGCTGGCTTCTTCAGCTGCCACTCTGGTGATGATCCTGACTGTCGCCGGTAGTTCGATTGCGACGACCAGAGCTTCTGCGATCAGTAGGGCCAGCATCGCCCCCTCCACTCCATAGGCAGGTGTCAGCCAGAGCAGGAGTGGAACCCCGACGCAACTCGCGAGCACGGTCGCCACGGCGACCAGATGAGCGCGACCTGTGGGGATCAGGACATGCACCGATGTGGACAGCGAGGTTGAATACGCCAACACGAGAAGGCCACAGACCAACGAGACAAATGGTGTCGTGCTCACAGTCCCGAGGAACAGGATCCGCAGGATCAGTGGAAGCAGAAGCGCGACGCACGCTCCGCCGAAGAGCCCCAGGGCGATCATCCATGCGAGCGCTGCTTTCATTCGCTGGGACGGTGAACGGCCCTCGGCAACCCACCCCTGAAGCGAGGTCGCCAGAGTCTGTGGCGGAATCCGGGCCATCGCCTGAACGCGGAACACGGCCGCGAAGGCTGCGACGATCGAGACCCCAGGGGCAACAGCCGACACGATGGCGGTACTGGCGACGGTGTAGCCGGAGGTGACCAGACCTGAGGCCGTGAGGGACACCTGCGTCCAGAGCGAGCGAGGTTTGGGTAGTTTGGAGGTCAACTCGGGGCTGTCAGCGGTTCCTCGTCGACGGCGCAGATGCCAGGCAGCCGCAATCGAGCCGAGGAGCGAGCCGGCCAGAACACAGGCGGGATAGGCGAGCTGGCTCCCCGTGAGGATGAGGATCGCAATGGCGACGAGTGTCGAAAGAAGCCGGGGGATCGTCTCGAACGCGGCGACTCCACCGGCCTGTCCGACTCCGACGAAGTACCAACCAGGCCCGAGGCCGTAGGCGCAGAAGGCGATTGCCGAAAGCCCTGCTGCGTCACTGTGGACGCCCGGCGAGAGGGTCGTCGCGATCCACCAGAGCGGAATGACCGAGATGACGAAGAGAAGAGTACGCACACGCATGCTGCGCGAGAACTCGCGCCACTGCGCTTCTGGTGGTCTGCCTGCCACGAGGGCTGGGCCTATCACCGGCCAGGCGAAGGCGCTGAGGATGGCGCCTACCTGACCAACGGACTGTCCAACCGCGATGGCGGACCAGCCTTGTTCGCCGAGCTGAGCCGCGATTGCCGGAATCACGAGGACGGGCGCAATTCCAGCGAGAACGGGGAGGAATCCGAAAGCCGCGACTCGGCGCACGGGTAGTCGCTCCATGTTCACTCTTTCCTGGAGGTCACACCCGGCGAGAGGATGCGAGTCGCCTTGCCTGAACGCCCCATGAGCCCGTCAACCGTGCCGAGGAAGGCAGCGCGGAGTTGCTCTCGCTTTCCTGGGCCCAGCCCGATCGAGATAATCGAACGCTTCATCATTCCGACCATCCATCGCGCAACGAATCGAGGGCGTGCGCGAAGCCGTTCACGCGCGAGTAGAACGCCATTGCGATAGATGTAGTAGGTGCGCAGAGGGGGATGAACCCGGATCGACAACGGACG
Organism: Propionicimonas sp.; assembly: GCA_036770475.1. Classification (GTDB taxonomy): domain Bacteria; phylum Actinomycetota; class Actinomycetes; order Propionibacteriales; family Propionibacteriaceae; genus Propionicimonas. The sequence goes on from DAIPJC010000005.1 coordinate 85,636, forward strand.
GCCGCCCATTCGCAGTGGTCGTCCGAAGATCGTCGCGTCGACCGCCGCACCCAAAGAATGGGGGAGGTTGAGCGCGCGATGGAAGACTGCCACGAAGCCCTTGTCCTGCATGCGCAAGAAGTACTCGGTGTCGACCGCGTCGATGAAGAAGTCCTCCCTGAACCGGCCGACGGTGCGCCAGGTCTCGATGGGCATGAGCTGCCCCGACTGGATCGGCTCGTCGCGAAGCTGGAAACCTCGCAGCACGGCCCCGGGCTTCTTCGACTCGTAGTCGTTGACCTTCCATGGGGCGACAACGCCGACGGGAAGGCCAGCCGAGGACGCATCGCAGAGCAGGGAGTGCAGTGAGGCGACGAAGCCGTCCGGAAGTACTGAATCCTGATCGAGGAACAGGATATGGCTGGCGCCCCGCCTGTCCGCGAGGTCAACACCATCATTGAGAGTCTTCGCGATGCCGGAGTTCTCTGCATGCCTCAGCACACTCGTGCGTGGCCGAGAATCGAGTTCGTCAAGGACGTGCGCCCATGAGGGGCCACTGTCGTCATCCACGATGATGACTTCATCTGACTGGCCCGATGCCAGTCCAACGTTCGTGGCGAACTCGCGCCCGGGCCGGAAGCAGCTAATCACCGCGACGATCTTCTCGGCGGCCATCAGAGACTACCGGCCAGCGAGGCGTTCCGCCGTTCGGCCAAGACGAAGACGGCGCAAGCGAAGGTCAAGAGGCCGCCGATGAACGACTCGAGAAATGGATCGAACAATGCGGTGGCCATCGCGGAGACCACGGGTGCCGCCAGGAGGCCACCGACTCTCAGCACTCGCGCGAGGAGTATGCACAACAGCGTGACGAAGATCAGGCCCGAGATGCCCCCCAACTGCATGAAGGAAAGCACGAAGTTGTGCGCGAAGGTTGTCTCAGCCCCCAGCCCCGAGGTGGTCGCTCGGAGAGAGGCCCAGCCGGTTCCGAACGCAGGGTTCTTCAGGAACTCATCCCAAGCCAGCGCAATCAGGTCGAATCGGGCCGTGATGTTCACCAGTGCCTGCTGGTTGACAAGTGTCCGCCGGTAGGTAAAAACGCCGACCACGCCGATGGCAAGCATCGGGACAACCGTGCAGACTGAGCGGAGAACCAGCCTGGCCCGGCGAGTCGAGCCGAGATTCCACAGCAGGACGACGCCGCCGGCCGCCAGAGCGACGGCCGCACCGCGCGACAGCGTGCTCATCGCGGCGGCTATCGCGACCAGTGGGACGGCGTACCACAACCATCCGACCGGCTCCGACTGCCGCAGGCGGGCAACTATGAGCAGGCTTCCGGTGACGAGAACCGCGGCAACGAAGTTCGACCCACCCCACTGGATGGCTATGCGCTGGCCGTCCTGGAGGGCGAGGCTGCTGATGAGCACCTGTAGGGCGCTGACCGCGAGGAAGAATAGGAGCCCGATGTCGATCACGCCGAGCGTGTTGCGTCGTGCGGTGGCCCAGGTCCAGCCGACGGCGGCCCCACCGAAAGCGCCGAAGATGAAGTTCAGGTACGCAGCCACCCCCGACCAGAACGTGGCTGACAACACCAGCGACAGCGAGAGAACCAGAGCAACGGCGAGGAGTCCCGAGAAGATCGGCGGCCATTCGCGACGATCTGCCCACCTGTCTGGTATGCCGGAGAGGGAGGTGAGGGCGAAGTGGATCACCAGCAGGCTGGCGGGTACCCAGGCGAGCGGGATGGGGAAGTTGCGGCCCATCGCCTCGACCGTCCAGAGGTTGCCCAGCGGCAACAGCGCCACAGTGAGCGCCGCGAGCCCTCGCTGGACAGAGCCATGATCTGAATGCCGATTGTCCGCGGCGTGGACGATCGATGACTCCGTACCAGTGAGTTCGGTTCCGTTCATGCGTCCTCGAACCTTGGTAGGGAGGCGTGACGGATTCCCACGGCGACCCCAATCGCGGAAATGAGCGCGAGGAAGTGCTCGCGCACGGGCACGCGGGAGAACGGCAGCAACGGGATTCTGAGCAGCAGCGCGACGGTGCACACCAGTCGCGCGAGAGGCGCCTTCAGCCCCCACTTCTGCAGATACTGGAACGCGCTCCACGTAACAGTCGGGAAGACCGCCCGAACGTTGCTCCTGCCGGAAACGCCGCGGGAATGGCTCACGTTGTCGGGCAGATGGACCGCAATCCGAGTGGCACCCGTGAGCTCGGCTCTGCGCGCAAAATCGGCGTCCTCGTACATGAACGGGAACCGTTCGTCCAGTCCATCGAGGTCATCCCACAACTTCCTCTGAATTGCGGCGATGCTGAAGGGGGTATAGCGGCCAGCAGGCAGCGGAAACGGTGTACCGATCGCGTCACGCGAGCGGACTCTGCCGAGCGGGATCATCGCGAGCGCGGCGAAGGTCCCACCCACTCCAGGAATCGGGCGGCTCGGCTCGGGACCAAAGGTGACTATTGCGGCCCGCGACGCATAATCGGCCAACATCTCGAATGGCTCCAGTGAGGTGATGGCAACGTCGTCATTGACGAGCAGAACCCAATCGAAATCGGCAGTTCGGCTTTCCCGACCGCGGTTGACCGCAGCAGCGAAGCCCAGATTGCGGTGAAGCGTCACGACTGCTGTTCTGTGTGCGTCCAGAGCAGTCAGGGCGGAGCGGCCGTTCGCAACAACGACAACCTGGGCTCCCACAGAGGAGAACTGCTCGTCCAAAGCCATGACGTTGGCGGCCTGGCTCCCGGACATCGTAGGAATGACAACGAGGACCCGGTCCCAGAACGACTCCGGTCGAACCGACTGCTGCGTCATCGTCTGGTGAGCCGGATCAGTGCTCGTTGGCCGTCGAAAGGGCGAGCACCTTCCGAAGCGCAGCCTGAGTGAGCGCGACCACGAATCCACCAAGCAGACCCAGCGCGAGAACGGACTTTGTGGACGGACGGTTCTCCGTGAGCAACGGCGGACCGGCCGGGCTCACTACCTGCGCGACCAGGACCGGATGACTGCTCTCGTCGACTGGCGAAAGCTGCTCCACGGTCTTCACCGACTGCTCTGCGATCGCTTGGGCGATGCTCGTGCTCAGCTTCTCGTCGGCGTAGGAAACCTGGACCTGGACGATTGGCCCGTCGTTCCATGTAGTCACCGACGGCTCGAGTTCTTGAGTCGTGATCGGAAGGCCGAGCTTCTCGATTACTGGTGTGAGCACGATCTGCATCTTGGCCATCTGTGCAAATGCCGCTGCCTGGGTATTCGCGTAGTCGGCGCCGCCGACGACCTCAGTCGCGGTGTTGCCTCGGCTTACTGTGAGGAAGACTGAGGCCCTCGTGACGTACGACCCTGACTGACCTGTGAACCAGACGACCCCAATCGCAGCCAGAACTCCAGCAATCGTCACGACAAGGATGCTCTTCCAGTAATCCCGCACGATGGACAAGTAGTCGCGGAGGTTCATGATTGCCTTCTCACATCGGGAGCCGCGGTGCGGCCTGCGGCCCGCAGTGTAGCTTGCCCAGACCGGCGACCCGGCGCACCGCTGGGTGCCAGACTCCTCCTGGTGTTCTCCTCAGGACGTGCTGCCGCCATTGCGGCGACGACTGAGAACCACCCAATGGGCACCGAGAGCATCGGCTCGGCGACTCCCATTACGAGCACGGCGACGAGCACCAACAGTGCCCACCCAGACGCCGAGGCGTGGCTGGACATGTTTCTGACTCCCCGGGCCGCAAGGACGATGAGGATGAGCAGCGCTGCGGCGAATCCCACCGCACCGAGTTGCGGGAGGATGTCCATGAAGATGTTGTGTCCGTGGAAGAACTTGACGTTCGCCGCCTTGTTCATGCGGTCGAGGACAGGTGAGCCGCCCAGTCGCCACCAGCCGTAGTACCAGACCGCACCGAAGCCATGACCCACGATGGGCGCTTCGAGCCAGCCGCCGATGACGGCTCGCCAGATCTCGAATCTGCCGTTGAGATCGGATCTCTCGCCGAGAAAGGAGGTTATCCGGTCCCGATTGAGGATCGCCACGGTGGTTGTCACTGCCGCCAAAGCGGCCAGGGCAACCCAACCGAGGCCTGACCTTCGTCCGCGCAGTCGTCGCAGGAGTAGCAGGGCTGCCCAAGTGGCGAGCACGGCCGCAGCTCCGATGCGGCCCGTCGATGCACTGGCGATGACAACGCCCACCGCGTTGATGACCACGGTCAGGCAGAAGTCGATCCAGGACCGTCTGCTCACGGGCCGGCGCACCAGCGCCGCTGTAGTTGCGAGAACGACTGAGTACGCGACGATGCCCTTCGTCCCGTGCACGCCGGGCCCTTCACCCGGGAACAGAAGCCCGCCGCCGAACCGTTTCGGATTCACGACGACGGACAGCAGAGTGACGGCCACCACGAGCACGCCGCCCCACGCGACCCCCCGAAGCAGGGTCTGGGTATCGGTCTGGGCGACGCAAACGCATGCGAAGAGCGCGATCCACGAGTAGAGGATCGTCATGTGGACGGTGTCAGAGCGGTTGATCGACCAGAAGACCGAGGCGGCGCACAGCGCGAGATACGCCACGACAGTCCAGGGGATTCGCGGCAGCCGAACATTGCGGTGATCGAGGATCAGCACGACTCCCGTGATCGCCGCCAGCACGCCCATGGCGCCCGGGAAATTGGGGACCAGATGTGTGGGGTTCGTCAGTTCGAAGAATGACAGCGCGATGAACACAGACCAGGCCAGCCCCCGCCACGTCCCGTAGCGAGCGGGCTCACCACGCGCTTCCCAGTACTGAAGAGCGGTGGGCGCTGGGGCGTACGCCCGCCGGGGCTCGATACCTGCAAAGCGTGACGTGGGTATCCCTCTCTTCGACGAATGCGGCTCGTGAGCCGGCAATCTCGCATCACGTCTCCCGGCAAACTGCATTCGGATTCTAGCCTGCGGGCCGTGTTCCGGCGGTGCTGGTGTTGCGGCCGAATTCCACCCGAGCGGTAAAGCAGCCGAAGCGGCGGCCGGTGCGTAGGCTTTGGCCTGCGCGTCGGGCGCGTATCGGGAGGGCTGGAGATCATGAGGAAGCTGTCGAGCAGGCTCATCGCACTGGCGGCGGTGGGGGTACTGGCGCTGCTCGGTTTGGCGGTTATGTCAGTGGCCCAGGCTCGCTACGAACTGCTGCTCATCGCACTGGTCGGAGGTGTCGGGATCGGTCTGGCCCTCGCGATCCACCAGAAGCAGGTGGCCCAGTCTGCGCAGCTCAGGCGCGTTGTCGCGAAGCTCGACCACGTCGCACAGCTGGCCGAGGGAATCCCGCGGCTGGAGGACACGGTCACGGGTTCGCCGCGGATGCTCGAGGGCAGCGAGGAACGCCAGATCGCCGAGACCGCGGCTCGCTTCGACTGGCTGGCGCGCAGGCACCTCGACATCGCCGAGCAGCTCGACACCTTCCTGCAGCAGATCGAGGCGACGGTCTCCGCCCAGCACCAGGACGTGCTCGCGCAACTCCAGTCGCAGCAGGGGACGGCCGGATCCGCCTCGTGATCACGCCTGGCCGACTCGCCGTCCAGCGTGAGTATGAGGGCCGCTTGTGGGGGCTCTACCGCTTCGCCGTCGCCAACGGCCTGACGACGGTGGACGACATTCTCGCCCGCGCAGCCTCTCAGGGACGCTACTCGGCGGAAGAACTCATCTCCCTGGTCAAACGACTCGCGACAGCTGGCGACGGTGCCGAGCTGTCTGCGTTGCTGCAGAGCCTTCGTTCCGACTCCTTCCGTCGCTTGGTGTTGCTGCTGGCGAACCAGCCGCAACGTCCCAACGGAGTGGCCGATGCCACGGCGGTGCTCGAAGCGATCGCCGCCCACGGCGTGCGCGACGCGCTGGACGTTGACGACAAGATGACACTGCTCGACCTGCTCTCGGCGCAGGGCAGGCGAGACGACCTCGATCACTACATCGCGGGCTTCAGGCTCGAACGCACGGACGCCGTCCAGCTCGGCCTGCTGCGGGCGAATGCCGTGCACCCCTTCAGAACCGGTGAGGAGGACCGGCAGTCTGAGGGGGTCGAGTCCTGGCTGGAGCTGATCAACCGGGTGTACGCGCGGGACGGCCTCGAGCCCATCGACCTCGCGCCGGGCACCGAACCGCCGCTGGACCGCATCATGTGCGCACCGTCGAGCCGGGTCGAGGACGGGCCGTTGGTGACCGTCATCGTCCCCACGCACGATCCCGGCCCAGCCCTGAGGACGGCGCTGGAAAGCCTGCTCAACCAGTCGTACCGTCCACTCCAGATCCTCGTCATGGACGACGGCTCCAGGCCCGACCTTGGCCGTGCCCTCCATCAGTGGGAGGGGCGGGATGCCCGCATCACCGTCGTCAACCTTCCGCAGAACCGTGGCACCTATTACGCGCGGAATGTCGCCTTGTCCCAATACGCTCGCGGCGACTACATCACGGTGCACGACGACGACGACTGGTCGCATCCTCGCAAGATCGAATTGCAGCTCGCCCAACTCGCGGCCGAGCCCGACCTGCCCGCCAATATGTCGCCCGCGGTAAGGGCGACCGCCAACCTTTGGCTGGATCGGAGAACGGCGGAGCCGAGGTTTGTGACTGGCAACTACTCCTCGCTCATGATCCGCCGTTCCGTCATGGCGAAGCTGGGGTACTGGGATCTCGTCAACCGGGCTGCGGATGGTGAGTTGCGTGACCGTATCGCTGCCTGGTGGGGTGATCAGATTCTTGTGGTTGGCCGGGCACCGCTATCGATGCCGCGAGTCAGGCTGGACTCTCTCAGCCACGGCGAGATCTATCGGGGGTACGTCGACCCGCGGCGCCGGTGGTACACGATGGCCCATCGGCATTGGCATGAGCAGACCGTAGCCAACCGCGACAGCCTGTACGTTGCGCCTGACGACAGTTCATCCCGGCCGTTCCCGGCCCCGGTGGACATGCTGGGGCCTCGGATGAAGCCGCGTCCCACCGAAGTGGACGTCCTCTACGTCACCGACTACCGATTTCCCGGCGGCAACTCGACCCTGTCCTGCATTGAGATCGAGGTACTCCTCGCCCACGGCTTCACCGTGGGGATGTTGCAGCTCGACTCGCCGGTCGTCAGCACCTACGCCAAGCTCCACCCGCGGGTGTTCGAGCTTGCGAAGCACCCGAACGCCCAGGTCCTGACCACGTTTGACAGCGCGGCGGCGCGCCTGACCATCATCCGGCACCCGACCGTGCTGCAGTTCATTCAGCCCGCGCGTCTGCCGGTGACCGCGGCCCAGGTCGTCCTCATCGTCAACCATGCGCCGGTCAACCCGGATCGCAAGGGTGCCGTGTACGACATCCAGACGGTCGTCGCCAACTGCGAGGCGGCCTTCGGCCGAGCCCCGGTCGTCGTGCCCGAGTCCGGACTGATGCGGAGCCTGCTGGACGGCCGAATCGACCCCGCGCTGCTCGCGGACGAGGACTGGAACGGCACCGTCCCGCTCAGCCCACGAGAGCCTCGGCAGGCCGCCCCGTCGCGCCCGCCCGTGATCGGACGCCACTCGCGAGATCACTTGGGGAAGTGGCCCACGGCCGACGTGCTCAGGCTGGTGTACCCGATCGACGGCTCCCGCGACGTCCGTATCCTCGGTGGCGCCGACTTCGCCCAGCAGCGGCTCGGGAAGTCGGTCGACGGCGCCTGGACGGTGTATCCGTTCGGGTCGAGGCCCGCAGCCGAGTTCCTCGCCGAGCTGGACTTCTGGGTGTACTTCCACGGGCCCGACCTGTACGAGTCCTTCGGCATGGCGACGGTGGAGGCGATGGCCGCCGGCCTGGCCGTCGTCTTGCCGCCGTTCATGGAGGCCACCTTCGGGGACGGCGCGATCTACGCCGAACCGGCGGACGTGGCCCGCGTGATCGATGAACTCTGGGCCGACCCGGAGGCGTACACCGCGCAGAGTGCCCGGGCAGTCCGCACCGTGCAGGAACGCTTCGGGGAGGCCGCGCTGCTGGCGCGGGTCGAGAAGTACCTCGGTTAGCGGGAGCGGTTCCGTCCGACGTTCCGGACCCGGCGGGCGGCGCGCTCGACCAGGCTCGGCTGCGGGGGCAGCTTCTGCAGGGACGTGGCGGTGGGCGGCTGGCTCGCCGCCTTCGGCAGCGGGGCGGCAGGGAGTCCGTGGACGGTCAGGTAGTGGTTGAACCGGCTGAACAGCTCTGGCAGCGCCTCGTACATGGCGGAGTAGTCGACGAGCAGGCGCAGGTCGTCCACGCTGAGCTCAGCCGCATCCTCCTTCTTGATCGCGGGCAGCTTGAGGTAGTCGGTGAACTCCTCCGTGCGGCTGTCATGAGTCACCCACAGCGCCGGTACGCCGCTGAGCAGTGACGCCATGTTCCCGTGGAACCGGGTGCCGAAGGTGAACCCCACACAGTCCACGTTGAACCGGTACCAGGAGGTCGTCTCCCTGAAGAGCTGGAACCGCTGGGTGAAGTACCTCTCCAGGCCCGCCCGGGAGACCGCGCGGTCGGTCAGCAGCCAACGAATCGCAGGCGGTACGGCCGGGTGCGGGACGCCTCGTCGCAGCTTGTTCGCGTACGCGGTGAGCCCGGCGCTCGAGGCCTCGATCCAGTGCAGGTCCTCCCGGACCGCCGTGCGGATCAGGCGCTGCTCGATCGGGTCGTTCAGGCGGGTCGAGTTGAAGGCGGGACGACCGCCACGGTTGGCCTCGAGAGAGGCGGCCAGGTCGTCGAAGGCGAACGGCCGGGAGAAGAAGGAGGGGCAGCCCGTGACGAAGGTGTTCTTCACCCCCGCGTAGTGCTCGATTACGGCCGCGGTGTACTCGCCCCTCACCCCGATCAGCTCGGTACGGTCCCCGAGGTACTTCAACAGGTCGATGGCCTCCGGTGGCAAGCCGTCAGCGGGGAACTCCTGCTGCTTGGCCTGCGCACCGAGCCCGAAGATGACGATCGGCACGTGGCACTTCTCGAGGAACTGCCGGAGTCGGGAGTACGCCAACCCGTCGGGCCTGCCCACCCTCAACGTGTTCGCGAGGGTGATCACGATGTGGCTGCACTCGCTGTTCAGGTACTCGTGGAAGTTCCGCGTTCCCGGACCGAACCGACGGTCGGTGTAGAACAACGTGTCCGGGAAGAGCTCGAACGGCGCCCTGCCGTGGATCATGTTCCCCGAATTCTCCCGCATGTCGAGGGGGAACTCGTCCGGCATGGAGGGCTTGCAGCCCATCACCCCGATGCGGGGCTGGTCGGTGAGAGTCGCCATGTGGGTCATCCCCGTCCGAGGAGCTTCTTGACCGCTGGTTTGATCCGCACCACGACCGGGTGGTTCCGCCAGCTCTGGTTCCTGAGGATCGCGTTGTTCAGCCGCTTGTCGAGCAGCCGCCGGGACCGCTCCTCCCGCCAGGCCCGCCGCAACAGGAAGAAGATCGCCTGTGCGTCGGGCGCGGGGTCGAGGTCACTCAGGCCCTGGACGATGTCCTCGGGCAGGTCGACGGCGTTGTTGCGGGCCGCCCGGAAGGTGCCGTACGCGAGGTCGCCGAGTTCGGCGGACACGGTCGGATCACCGAAGTCCCGCCCTGCGAGCAGCCGGAACATCTCCACGCAGGTCACAAAGTAGCCGCGGGCGGCGGCTGCCCGGACGCCCGTGGTGACGATCGAGCCGGGCCGGATTCGGCGAGCGTAGAGGGGGACCTGAGTGTGGCTCACCCGGTTCGCGTAGAGCAGGAGTTCGAAGGTGAACAGGTTGTCCTCGTGGGCGATGCCCGGGTAGAAGCGCAGCGCATGGTCGGCCACCAGCTCCCGCCGGGCCAGATACAGGCAGGCGCTCGCCCGGTACTCGCGGGCGACATTCATGGCCGCCAGCAGTTGCGGCCCGGTGTGGACTCCGGCGTAGGGCTTCCGCGCGTAGTAGGTCTGGTACTCGCGCCAGACCTTGTCGCTGACACCGGCCTCGCGCAGGGAGGTGGCGTCGAACAGCAGCGCATCGAGTTCCGCTTCGTCCGCCTGGCGGACCAGGCTGGAGAGCTCGTCCGCCTGCCAGTAGTCGTCGCTGTCGAGGAAGCAGACGTACCGGCCGGTGGCCTGCGCCAGGCCGGCGTTCCGCGCCGCGGACAGACCGGCATTCGGCTGGTGGATGACCCGGATCCGGGGATCTGCGGCGCTCGCCAGGTCGAGCGCTTCCTCGCTTCCGTCGGTCGAGCCGTCGTCGACGCAGATGATCTCGGTCGAGCAACCGGACTGCCGCTGGACGCTCGCCACGCAATCGTCCAGGTAGGCCAGGGTGTTGTACACGGGAATGATCACCGACACGTCGGGACGAGGGCCGTCGGTGCGGACAACCTCGGCGCGGTCGGAACTCTCGGTTTCGCTGGACGCGGAGACGGCGGGACGCGCGTGGAGCGGACGGCCGGCCTCCCGGACCGCGCGCGTGGCTTCGGCCTTGGCGTTCTCCGCATCCGCCGTGGCCTCGCGCATACGGCTGAACAGGTATTCCTCCGGCGTCCAGTTGAGCACCTGCGCCAGGTCTCGGGCGAGGCTGGTGCGCAGGAAGTACTCCTTCGGTCGGCCGAGGATGCCGAACCTGTCGAAGATCTCGGTGCGCAGCGCGGTGTGGATCGCGAGGAACCCCTGGGTGGTCTTCGGCCGCTTGAGGTTCGTGAGGCAGAGCACGAGCGCCTGGTTGACGAACGCCCGCTCCAGCTTCCCCCAGCGTCCCTCGGCCTTCAGCGTCGTGCGCATCGCCTCCAGGGCGTCGACGAAGTCCAGCGGGGTCTCGTCCATCGTGCCCTGCAGGCTCTCGCTGTTCGCCGTCCGGTAGTTGACGAGATAGCGATCGAGGTAGGTGATCCGCTCGGCCAGCGCCAGCGCCATGAACGTGAAGTACGCGTCGTTGGTGCGGCGGAGCTGCTGGAACTCCAGGCCCTTTGCGCGGATGAAGTCAGCCCGGAAGAGCTTGTTCCAGGCCGCCGGGTTGAACGCGAAGAAGAGGTGGTCGCCAACCTGGTCGGGAGCGAATGGACGCTTCCGCGGCAGGTACTCCAGCCGCAGCACCCAGTCCGCCGGCGTCGCTTCGCGGGTCAGGTCGTGGTAGATCCGGAACTTGCACGCGGCGACGTCGGCGTTGTCCTTGGCCGCCCGTCGGTGCAGCTCCTCGAGCATCGTGGGGACGAAGAAGTCGTCGGCATCGAGGAAGGACAGATACTCGCCGCGAGCCTGGGCGAGACCGGCGTTGCGAGCCGCGCCCGCGCTGCCGACGGCAGGCCCCGGAATGACCGAGAGCCGCGCGTCAGAGGCTGCGGCTTCGGCCAGGATGCCGGCGGAGCCGTCCGTCGAGCCGTCGTCCACGGCGATCACTTCGATGTCGGTCAGCGTCTGCCGCAGGATGCTCTGCAGGCACTGCTGGAGATGCCGCTCGCCGTTGTGGACCGGCAGGATCACGGAGACGAGCGGCACGTGACTCCATTCGGTACAGGCCTCAGGCCGGGGGACGGGCTCCGCTCAGCTTAGTGCTTCTCGAATTCGCTGCGGACGGGGAAGTAGCGGGCGAGCCATTGCTCCACGTGTTCGTCGGGGATCGGGGTGGCGCCGGCTGTGGGGGCGTCGTTGAGGCAGAACACCTGTTGGTCGCGGGCGCGAATGAGCCGGTCCATGGCGGCGAAGGTGCTCGGGTCGTCCAGCCCGAGATAGGCGTAGCGCAGTGGGCCGACCACGGCCCGTCCGACGATCTGGGTGTAGTAGTGGTGGAGCTGGTCGGCCACGATGTCGGTGTGGTGCCGGAACGGGTGCCCCCAGGTGATCGCATATGCGGCCGCGAAGCGCTGCTCGAGTTCCTCGTGCACGCTGCGCAGCTGGGCGTGCGGGGTGTGCCAGACGGCTCTGGACACCGTCACCCCGAGCTCCTCCTCCAACAGCCTGCGGATGTTGTGCGTGAGGTTCAGGTGCGTCGGAACCTCCGGGCTCGGGGTGCCGAACGGACGCCGGTTGCGGGAAGGGAACACTTTGGCCAGCCCGCTGGGCGTGAAGAAGTCCGCCGGGGTCACCGCACTGCCGAAGAACACGTCGTCGTTGAGGTAGAGGTAGTGCTCGCTCAGGCCGGGAACGTGGTGGAGCCGGGAGATGATCGAGTTGCTGTTGAAGGTGGGCAGCTGGGCCGGGTCGTCGTAGATGGCGCTGTGGGGCACGACCTCGATCCGTGGGTGACTCGTGTCCAGCCACGTCGGCACCTGGCCGCTCGTGACGACGTGGATGCGGCGCACCCACGGTGCGTACATGGCGACCGAGCGGAGCGAGTAGCGCAGTTCGTCCCGCGAATGGAAGCGGGCTTCGGCGGTGGCTCCCGGGTGGAACTGGAGCCCGGCCTGCTCGGCCCTCGTTCGCTCTCTGGCCTCGCGCCAGTCGGGGTCGCTGCCGTCGACCCAAGTGTAGACGACGTCGATGTCGAACGTGATGTCGTCCACCATGCGCCGGGTGAACACTTCGGGCGTCCGCGCGTCGCGGCCGGCCACCTCGATCCCGACCATCGTCATCTCGGCCGCGGTGAGCACCCTGGCAGCGCGGTTCTCCCGCGGGCCGACGAACTGGCCCGACCCGATCGACCAGAACTCCACGTCACACCCGTAGTCCAGGTCGTAGTCGAGGCCCGCGCAGCGGGTCGGAACCCCCACCTGCAGGACGGGGGCCTTCCCCAGCGCGGCCGCGTTCGCCCGGCGGGCCCGGACCCACAGCTCGGGCCGCCGCGGATCGCGGACGTAGCAGTCGGCGGTCGACGGCTGAGTGGTGATGGCGCGCATCACCAGGGCCCGGTCCGAGTCCGCCACCCCGATCACGTGGCGGCCCGGGTCCAGCCCGGATACCACCCACCATTCGATCGCGACGGCGTCCAGCGCGTTGGCCACGCGACGGAAGTTGTCTGCGTAGACGTCCGCCGGCATCCAGCCTGCGACCTCCCGCCAGCGGACGCCGGGCGAGGTGAAGCCTTCCCCGTGTCCTGGCAGGGCGTTCACGGCGGCCCCGGTGGCGGCTTGGCGAAGGGCCCCCAGCCGGGGCCGGATGGCCCTGATCAGGTCGACCTCGGCTGACTCAGCCACGGAGCACCCCGGGCAGAAGGGCCAGCCACGCCAGCGCGTCGGCGATACCGTCCTTCAGGTCCAGCTGGGTCCGCCAGCCGAGTACGCGCTCGGCCTTGGCCGCCGAGGTGTAGCAGCCGATGACGTCGCCGGGACGCGGCGGGCCGGTCACGACCGGCAGGTCGGTTCCGGTGACCTCCCGGAAGGCCTCGACGAGCTCGAACACCGTGGTTCCGTTGCCCGTGCCGAGGTTGATGACCTCGTAGCCGGGGCTCGTGGTGCTGCCGGCGTGCACGTCGTCGAACCGCCGGAGCGCCGCGACGTGGGCCTGCGCGAGATCCCAGACGTGGATGTAGTCGCGGATTCCCGAACCGTCCCGGGTCGGCCAGTCCGTACCGGTCACCGTGAAGGGGGCCCCGCTCGCGCCGGCCTCGAGCAGCTTGCCCAACGCATGGGACGGGTGCTCCAGCTGCAGGCCGGTCCGGCGGAGCGGGTCCGCCCCGATCGGATTGAAGTACCGCAGTGAGATCGCGCGGAGTTCGGTGGCGGCGGCGACATCGGCGAGGATCCGTTCGACCATCCATTTCGAGGCGGCGTACGGGCTGAGCGGATTCAGCGGCGAGGTCTCGTCCACCACCAGGCTGGGCCCCGCGTCGTACATCGCAGCGGTCGAACTGAACACGAGTCGACGGCACCCGCTCTGGAGCAGTTCGGCCAGGAAGCCCGTCAGCTTCGCGACGTTGTTGTCGTAGTACCGCAGCGGCTCCGTGACCGACTCGGGCACCACGATGCTCGCTGCGCAGTGCACCACGGCGTCGATGTCGGGATGCTCGGCGAGAACGCGAGCGACGAGTTCGCGGTCGCCGTAGTCACCCTCGTAGAAAGTGAACCTGTCGGCGAACGCCCTCAGGCCGGTGGAGAGGTCATCGAGGATGACTGGCTGGATCCCCGCGTCAGCGCAGGCCGACGCGATGGTGGAGCCAATGAAACCGGCTCCACCGGTGACCAGAACCTTGCCCGGCGTCGCGGCAGCTGCGCCGGGTGCACGCGTGGTCATGCGGCCGACCATAGCTGATCGGCCACCCCGTCACGCCGGGGGCTGAAGACTTGATCCTCACTCGAGGTTGTCGGACGGGATCGCGTGACCGGTTCGGCCCTGGCCTTTCTCAGCCGATAGGATCTCGGCCATCTGGTCGGGATCCCCCGCGGTGCCCGGCACCACACGGTCAGAAACCTGGAGATGTGATGCGTCGACGTTGGTCATTGGCACTCGTAGCGACAATGGTGGGAGCGCTGGTGGCCTCGTCAGGGCTGCTGGGTAGTGCGGCAAGCCCGGCCGTCGCCGCGAGCAAGGACGCGCTGTCGACGTCGCTGCCCGTCGATCCCAAGTCGACCCTGACCGTGCACCCGCCCGTCTACGACAACACGGTGGTGATTGTCGCCACCTTCGCCAAGCCCTACGCCTACAAGAACCGCGTGGTGTCGCTGCAGCGTCAAGACGGTGTGGGCTGGAAGGAAGTCAAGGCCGCCAAGATGGACTCGGCCGGTAGCGTCGAGTTCCGGCTCACCAAGAGCGCGACCTCTCCGTACGACACCTACACGTACCGGGCCGTCACCGAGAAGTTCAAGTACAAGAAGAAGTGGCAGAGCCTCGCAAGCACCCAGACCGTGGTGGCTGGCAGCCAGTGGGCTCAGTCGTTCAATGACGACTTCAACACCTTCGACAGCACGAGTTGGGCGACGAGGTCCGATGGCGTTTCAGCCGGATCTCGGCAGTGCTCCATGCCGCGCCCCGAGAACGCCACGATAGCGGGTGGGGCACTCGCGCTGACCATGGACAAGGCCACGGGCTCGTTGGAAGGCCAGATCGTCCAGTCGGCCAAGACCGCCCAGCAGGCGGAGAAGGACGCCGCGATCAAGGCAGCACAGACCGCTGTCGACAAGGCGAAGGCCCAGCTGGCGGCCGCGAAGACCAAGGCGGCCAAGAAGAAGGCTGACGCTGCGCTCAAGAAGGCCAACGCTGCGCTCAAGAAGGCCAAGGCGATGAAGATCGTGGGCTGTCCGAAGCGCGCCTACACGAACGCCATGGTGGGCACCTCGGGAGAGGTCAGCGTCAAGCAGGGCATCGTGGCTGCCAGGATCAAGTTCCCCAAGGGCCAGGGCATGCACGGCTCGGCATGGCTGCAGTCGCCGACCGGCCAGGAGATCGACTTCATCGAGAGCTTCGGCTACGGCAAGGGAATCGCCAGCGTCATCCACGTTCCCGAGAAGGGGTCGCTCAAGAAGTACCCCAGCAAAGCCGCTGACGGTTACGTCCTGAAGTCCGATGTGAAGAAGTCCTCCTGGTGGTCCAAGTACCACGTGTTCTCGGTCGAGTTCGACACCACCCGAGTCGTCTTCCGGATCGACGGCAAGGTGACCAGAACCATCAACAAGAAGCTGGCCGCGCAGGACTACGTGCTGGTCCTCAGCCTGCTCAGCTCCGACTGGGAACTCCCCCTGCTGACCAAGCCGGGCAAGGGTGCGAAGGGCGTGAAGAAGACCAGTCTGCCCAGCACCATGCTCGTCGACTGGGTGAGCTACTGGGAGAAGGCCGCCTAACCGGCGTCGGGTCGCCCGCTACACTCGCAGAGTCGACCGCGTGCCGACGCTGCCCCTCGGTTCTGGAGGAAGATGTTTGTCGTACGACCCGCTGTCCTTGCCGTGGCTGCAGCTGTACTCCTCGTTGGCTGCGTGAGCGGCGGGCCCACGACTCTCCCCGCGGCGAACGACTCGTGGCAGAGCGGCACGCTCCAGGACAACGTGCCTGTCGACGAGAAGTCGACCCTGGCGCTGAATCCGGTCGACTACGGGAACCGGCGCGTCGTCGTGGCCACGTTCAGCGAGCCGATCCAGGGACGCCGGGTCGAACTCCAGCACCGTACCGGTACGGGCTGGGAGGTTGCTGCCTCCGCCAACGAGGACACGAACGGGCGGGTCGAGTTCCTCGCTCCGTACGGCGATGGGGACTACCGGGCCGTGGCCCAGGCTTCCGCGGATGGCACACATGTCGCTGTGGCGACGACGAAGCAGAGCGAAGCCGATCAGTGGAAGCTGGACTTCAGCGAGGGCTTTGACGGGAACTCGCTGAACTCCGAGTACTGGAGCCCGCGTCAGACCGGTTACTACTTCGGTTCGCGCCTCTGTTCGGCGACCTATCCGTCCAATCTGGCGCTGAACGACGGATCGCTGCTCGTGAGCGTGCGGAAGGCAGATGCAGCGCGCACTCAGACGGTGACGGCCAACGCGGCTCGGCAGATGGGCGTCCCGGCGTCAGAGGCGTGCCCCAACGGCGTGTGGGACGCCGCGATGGTGAGCACCGAGGGCAAGTACACGTTCCGCTACGGCGTGGTGGCGGTGCGCGCGAAGTTCCCGACCCAGCCCGGCGTGCACGGCTCGGTGTGGTTGCAGCGGGCCGATCCCAAGGGTGCCGAGATCGACTTCATCGAGACCTTCGGGCTCAAGTACGGCATCCAGCACAAAGTGCACTACGACGAGAACGGCAAGTCGGTGATGGAGGGCGGCTACGTGAAGTCGCTGCCTGAGGTCAAGAATGAAGCCTGGTGGAACCAGTACCACGTGTTCTCGGTCGAATGGACGAAGGACGAGTACGTCTTCAGGGTTGACGGCGTGGAGACCCTCCGTACCCGGTCCGGGATCTCGAAGGGACAGGAGTTCATCATCCTG
Organism: Propionicimonas sp.; assembly: GCA_036770475.1. Taxonomy (GTDB): domain Bacteria; phylum Actinomycetota; class Actinomycetes; order Propionibacteriales; family Propionibacteriaceae; genus Propionicimonas. Next base: position 102,373 of record DAIPJC010000005.1, read on the forward strand.
AGCATGCTGGCCTCCGATTGGGAACTGAAGCGGGTGGTCCCCGACGAGATGCCTGCGACCATGGCCGTGGACTGGGTCAAGGTCTGGAAAGAGAAGTAGCGCAGGCCGGCAGATCCTGCTTCAGTGACCCGGCCGCAACTCCCAGCGGCTGGGCAGCGGGAAATAGGTCTCGAAGAACTCCCGGAGCAGACGCTCTCTCGACGCTGCGTCAGCCGGGGTGCCACCACCTGAGTCGTTCACGCAGAAGCACTGCAGATCCTGGCGCCGCAGCCATCGGTCCAGCGCGACCTCCAGCCCGGGGGAGGCGAGGTCGACGTAGTTGTGCTCGATGCGACCGGTGACGGCCTTTCCCCTGGCGAATGCGTAGTACTGACTCAGCGAGCTGGGCAGCGAGTGATCGGACGCCTGCCGGAACTTCGAACGCATCACCCGGTCGAACAACTCGGGGTGGTCGGCTTCGAACTGCTCGATCACCGATCGGCGCTGAGGTTGCGGGGTGTGCCGCAGCTTGTTGCTGACCGTGCGCCCGAACTGGCTCTCGATCAGGTCACGGTTGTTCTTGGCGGCCGCCGTCACGGCGAGGTCGTCACTGAGGTGTCCGCCCACGTCGATGAGCGCGGGCGACGTGAAGAACTTCGAGACGCCGTTTCCGTGGAAGAAGTCCTCAGGACGGACGATCGAACCGAACAGCATGTCGTCGTTCAGGTAGAGGTAGCGCTCGGCGAGGCCCGGGATGTGGTGCAGCTGGGATTCAATCGCGTGAGAGTTGAAGACAGGCAGTGCCGCCGGGTCGGAGAAGATCTCCGTGTGGTCGACGAGCGTGAGCCGGTCGTCCTGACGGAGCCAGACCGGCGCCTGCTGGTCGGTGACGATCCAGATGTGCCGCACCCAGCTGGCGAACATCTCGACCGAGCGCAGCGAGTAGCGCAGCTCGTCCCTGCTCTCGAAGCGCGCCGTGATGGCCGCGTCCGAACTGTACCTGTCGACCGGGTCGCCGCCGAGCGCTGCGGCCTTGCGTGCCTGCCACGCCGGATCGTCGCCGTCGACCCACGTGTAGACGAGGTCCACGGGCTCGTTCACGACCAGAAGGTGCGGTCGTGCGTTCGGGAGGCGGTGCCCGTTGACCTGGGCGAGCCCCCACAACTCCGGGCCCAGGTAGTCGAGGACGCCGTTGTGCCGGGAGTCGGTCAGGGTTCCGGACGGAAGCTCGCCACCCGCCGACGTCGACTCCGGGCCGTCCAGCTCGCGCCAGAAGTCGACCAGGACGCCGAGTTCGGAATGGGTGAGGGGGATGCCGTTCGGGGAGAGCAGGTTCCGGCTCACCACGAGCCCGGTGGCTCCGAGAGCTGGTCTGATCAGGCGACGGGCCGGTGCGGCCCTTCCGGTGAGACCGTCGCGGGAGGGGGCCAGCCACCACGTCGCGGCCCGCGGGTCCGTGCGCAGGATGTGCCGAACCAGATCGGCCTGGCCACGCCGGACGACGACGCGTGGCTGAGGCAGAAGGCGCTCGGTGAGCAGCAGGTGCTCGACGTGGTGGTCGTCCAGCAGCTGGGAGACCTGTTCGGTGAGATCGGCGAGATACGCCCAGCTGTCGAAGGCTTCGACGACTTCGTGCGGCGCTCGCAAGCCGTGGGGGAACGCACGCCGTGACCACGATCGCAGGCGTCGGTCACCCCGCGCTGCCGTGACATAGGCCTTTCGCGCCGCGGTCCGCATTGACCTCTTTGCTGGCATCTCAGCGATCCGGGCGTTCGAACGGGCTGGGGACAGGGAAGTAGCGGGTGAGGAACGTCATCAGCTGGACGTGGTCGACCGGCGTGGGGTAATCCCCGACGTCGTTCAGGCAGAAGCAGTCCTGATCGCGCAGGGCGAGCAGGCTGTCGAGTTGCTCGACAGCGAGAGGCGAGCCGATGTCGACGTAGCGGAAGTCGACGTGCGCCGAGACCGCTCGGCCTTGCGCGTAGGCGAAGTAGTGGCCGAGATCCGCGGCGATAGAGACGTCCTCCCTGCTGCGGAATCGCGAGTGAGCCACCTGGTCGACCAGTTCCGGGTAGGCGGCTTCGAAGTCGGCAAGCGAACTGCGGAGATGCGCGTGAGGGATGTGCTGCATGCGGTGGGTCACGGTACGTCCGAAGTCCCGTTCGATCAGCGTTCGGCCCTGTCGTGCGGCGAGCATTGCGCCGTTGAGTTTCCCCGGCGTGGGTTCGGCGTCGACCGTGACGAGCGACACCGCGAATTTCGCGAGTCCGTTTCCGTGGAAGAAGAGTTCAGGACGCACCGGGCGGCCGAAGAAGACGTCGTCGTTGAGGTAGAGGAAGTGTTCGGCCAGCCCGTCGATGTGATGCAGCTGGGACTCGATCGCGTGCGAGTTGAACGTCGGAAGCGCGGACCGGTCGGTGAAGATCTCGGGGTGGCTGACCACGGTCAGTCGTGGGTGGTCCTCGATGAGCCAGTCGGGAATCTGGCCGTCCGTGACCAGCCAGATGTGTCGCACCCAGTTCGCGTAGGCGAACACGGACCGCAGCGAGTAGCGCAGCTCGTCCCGGTCGGTCGTGCGGGCCGGATCGAGCGCGTCCACGGCGAGCGTCTCGGACGCAGGACGGACCGCGCGTCGACGGGCCTGCCAGGCCGGATCGCTGCCGTCCACCCAGGTGTAGACGATGTCGACCGGCTCGTGCAGCTCCAACAGATGCGGCTTCCGGAGTTCGAGGCGACGCTCCGGGTGAGCCTGGGCCTTCTGCCACTGGGTAGGCGCCAGGTAGGGGGCCACCCGGTTCCGTTGCGGAGCCAAGCGGGTGCCGACCGGGTGGTTGCCGCCGTCGGGCCGCGGTGTCGGCCGGGTCACGGTTTGCCAGAACTGGAGCCGGACCGAGAGCTCGGTGCCGGCCACAGGCAGTCCGTCCGATGAAGCGAGTGGCCGGAAGATCGCCAGGTTGTCGCCCACCACGTCCAGCCCCTCGGGGCTGCCGAGCCGGACGCACCGATTGTCCCTGTCGACGGCCCACCAGCGGGCTGATGCCGCGGCCTCGCGGACCGCGTCGAGAGCCGACGTCCGCTGTTCGCGCGGGACGACCAGGATGATCTGCCCGTTCGACTCGAGGTGGACGACCTCAACCTGCGCGGCCACGAGCGTGGCACGCAGTTCGGCGGCAAGCTCGGCGATCGCGTTCCAGGCATCGAACTCCGCGACCACTTCCGCGTCGGCCGGGGTGGGGGTCGCGTGAGGTCGGGAGGTGGAACTGGTGAGGCCCCAGCCCTCGGCGGTACGCCGCACCTTCCTGCGCAGTCCCAGAGGAAGGTCCCTGCCGACAGCGGTCGCCCGCCGCTGCAGCCTGCTGCGAAGAGGCAGGTAGGGACGTCTCATTCAGCGCAACCTCTGTCTACTTGCCTTCTGCTCTCCGACGTTCCGAGTATCCCATGAATCGCCTGCCCTCATCGTGCGGGAGTTGCGGAACGACTGTTCCACTGTCGGGCGACGGGCCTTTTCGTCCGCCGTGGATACCTGTCGCGCTCGGTTAACCTGAGCGCATGACCAACCCGTGGCAGCCTGAGCGCTGGCAATCCGTGGACGGCTTCGACTTCACCGACATCACCTATCACCGGGCGATCGGGGTGCCGGCCGTCCGGATCGCGTTCAACCGTCCCGAGGTGCGGAACGCGTTCCGTCCACACACCGTCGACGAGCTCTACACCGCGCTCGACCACGCCCGGATGAGTTCGGACGTCGGTTGCGTCCTGCTGACCGGCAACGGGCCGTCGCCGAAGGACGGTGGGTGGGCCTTCTGCTCTGGAGGCGACCAGCGGATCCGGGGCCGGGCGGGCTATGAGTACGACGGGGCTTCGTCAGGCTCAGCCAGGGCTTCGTCAAGCTCAGCCAGCACTGGTGACTCAGCCAGGGCTTCGTCAAGCTCAGCCAGCACTGGTGACTCAGCCAGGACTTCGTCAGGCTCAGCCAACACCAGTGACGCGGCGAGGCTGGGCCGGCTCCACATCCTCGAGGTGCAGCGGTTGATCCGGTTCATGCCCAAGGTGGTGATCGCCCTTGTCAACGGTTGGGCGGCTGGTGGCGGACACTCGCTGCACGTGATCTGCGACCTCACCCTTGCGTCCGCCGAGCACGCCCGGTTCAAGCAGACGGACGCCGATGTCGGCTCGTTCGACGCCGGCTTCGGCTCGGCCTACCTGGCCCGGCAGGTGGGGCAGAAGGTGGCGCGGGAGATCTTCTTCCTCGGCGAGACCTACGACGCGCAGCGCGCCTACGAGATGGGGACGGTGAACCGTGTCGTCCCGCACGCCGACCTGGAGACGGTCGGCCTGGAGTGGGCAGCGAAGATCTGCGCGAAGTCGCCCACCGCCCAGCGGATGCTGAAGTTCGCGTTCAACGCCATCGACGACGGACTGGTCGGCCAGCAGGTATTCGCCGGTGAGACCACCCGGCTGGCCTACATGACCGACGAGGCCGTCGAGGGCAGGGACGCCTTCCTGGAGAAGCGTTCCCCGGATTGGTCGAAGTTCCCCTACTACTACTAGCCCTCCGCCCGCCGCGGAGAAGATGACCGGGACTGCGCACATATGCGCTCTGGTGGCTCCCGTCCCGGCGCCTTATGGTCGCTCTATCCTGAGATCCGGGGAGGGGAACCTGAGTTTCATGGACCGCGACTCACGCCGGGCTTGTGGGGGGTGCTGGCTGAGCCGTTCTGCTGGTTGGGCGTCGGACAGGGTGGGGGCAGTGCCCGGACGCTCAACCAGCAAACCTTTATCTGGCTGGTGCGCGCGTTCTGCCTAGACTCCGACCATGTTCGGCAAGCTGAATCCCGTCCCTGCCCTGGACCGTCCCGACCTGCTGCCGGCGTTGGTGTACGCGGCCGTCCGTGACCACGTGCCGACCGCCCAGGTCTTCCCTGTCGATCCCGCGCACGCCGATACCGAGACGCTCTGCCGCGTCTACGACCTGCCCATGGACGTGATGGCCAACGCGGTGCTCGTGCTGGGCCGCCGGGGCGGTGAGGACAGGTACGCCTGCTGTATGACCCTCGCCCATCGCAGGGTGGACGTGAACAATGTCGTGCGGCGCAGACTGGACGTGCGCAAGGCGTCCTTCGCGCCGATGGACCACGCGGTCGAGGCATCCGGCATGGAGTACGGCGGGATCACCCCGGTCGGCCTGCCCGCCGACTGGCCCGTCTGGGTGGACGGTGCCGTCGCCGACACCGACCTCGTCTGCATCGGCGCAGGCATCCGGGGCGCCAAGCTCCTGCTCGGCGGCGCCGACCTGCTGAACCTCCCCACCGCCGAGCGCGTGGACGACCTCGCCCGCGACGCCAGCTGACCGGTCCGTTCACGGTCCCTGAGGAGCGAGCGCTAGCGAGCGTCACGAAGGGCGCCTGTCCTGGTTGGACTTGGCCCTTCGTGGCGCCCCGGAGCCCGAGGCGTTGAGACAGCGATCAGCGTCCGGTTGCCAGCATGGCGGCGTAGCCGCTTCCCGTCCGCCAGACGTTCCGCAGCGACGTTTCGCTGAGCCGCCAACCCTTTTCGGTGCGCACGGCACGGGCGTGGAGCACTCCGCCGGCGAGGAAGTGCGTCTCGAGAGACCTCGGCGCGGGCCACGACGCCGGTGATGCCGGACGTCATGGCCGTTCCCCCACCATGCTGCTCCCGGAGGGGATCAGCCGGCGGCGACGCTCCACCATCCGCTCCTGTCCGGCAGGGTTCAACGCGTTCCACGTCTCCTTCTTCTTCCGGATCAGCGCGGCGACATCTGCCTCGCCCCACTCGTCCGTCCGGCGCCTGAGGTGTTCCTTGAGTTCCGCGAACTGATCCGGCGTCAGCGGTTCGTCCAGTGCCACCGTGTCCTCAACGAGCTGCAGGAGTTGCCGGGTGGACGGCTCGCTGTCCCGCGAGAGATGGTCCAGGATGCGCGTCAGCCGGGCCCGCAGGTCGGAGAGCTTGCGGAGGCGCTCTTCCACTGCGGCGAGCTGGCGGCGCAACAGATCCGTCGGGTCCGGCTTGCCGTCGAGCAACGTCCGGACGTCGTCCAGCGGGATGCCCAGGCTGCGCAACGCGACGATCCGCTGCAGGCGGCGGACGTCGTCCTCCGTGTAGCAGCGGTGCCCGCCCTCGGTGCGCGACTGAGGCGACAACAGCCCCAGCTGGTCGTAGTGATGCAGGGTCCGGACGGTGAGCCCGGTTGCCCGCGCCAGTGCGCCGATCCGCCAGATCTCGCCAGGGTTCGACGCGTCCCGGCTCTCATCATGTGACATGCGAGTGACTCTAGAACCTGACGTAACGTCAGCTTCAAGCCTTGGGCTAGACGTGATCGTCGGATCCAGCGTCAGTGCGGCACGAGTCGCTGAACATCGCTAACGTGCTGCCGTGGCTGCGCAACCTCGTCCCATGCCGGCGACCGAACTCTGGTTCTCCGTCGGAACCGGCGCGGCGTGGTACGCGCTCAACATGCTGACCCGCTCGCCGCTGCTGGGGCTTCCGCTCGTCGTCCGTTCCGGGTGGCCGGCAGTGCTCCTGTCGGCGATCTGGTTCTTCGCGGGCGGATGGCTTCTGGCCGCTCGCTGTCGCAATCGGGTCCTGGCCTGGACGGGGCTCGCGTTCGCGGTGGCCTTGCTGCTCGAGGTCGCCCTTTTGCGGGGCGACATCGTGGCGACATTCAGCGAGCCGTCTCTGATCATCACGCTGCTGGTGCAGGCGGTGGCTGCCCTGCTCGGTGTGTTTGTCGGCGGACGGGTTCGACGCAGGTTCAGTCGAGGCCGATGAAGGCACGGAACGCGGCTGCGCCGGTGACCGTGATCGGTACGCCGCGGACGAAGGTCTCCGGGGTCAGCAGCCACTGCTGGTTCGCGTGCCATTCTCCGGGCCGCCGTGTCTTCCGCAGGATGCCGTTCGGCCGGTAGCCGACCTTCTGGCTCACCGCATTGGACGCCGGGTTGTCGGTGTAGGCGGCTGACGTGATCTCGTCCGCGTCCAGGTAGTCGAAGACGAACGCGCAGATCGCCTTCCGCATGGCCGTGCCGATTCCCCGTCCCTGGTAGGCCTGGCCCAGCCACGAACCGGTCTCGCCGGTGCGGGTGATCAGGTAGTCGTCGGCGACGAAGCCCTGGCAGCCGACGATCCGTCCCTCGTGTTCGACGGCGAATTCGAGGTTCCAGTGCGTCCGCTTCCAGTTCGCCCGCACGCCCCAGTGGTACTGGACGTAGTTCAACGGCAGTTCGGCGGCCGGCGCGTCCGTCCAGGGCACGTAGAACGGCATCGACTCCGGCTCGTGGACGCCTGCCAGAGCCAGCTCGATCAGCTCGGGCAGCACGTCGTCCGTGATCGGACGCAGCACCAGCGGCCCGGCCTCAATGCGCAGTCCGAACGGCGGAAAGGCGTCGGTCAGGTTCATCTCGGCTCCTCAGCGGACAACGGGTGACGTTTCGTGTCGAACACGATAGGAAACGTCACGCGTCGACGTCGCTCTACTGGGCGAGGCCGTAGAGCCGGTCGCCGGCGTCCCCGAGGCCGGGCACGATGTAGCCGACCTCGTTGAGGCGCTCGTCCAGCGCCGCGCAGACCAGGGTGCATGGGACGCCGATCGGGTCGACCAACTCGCGCATCCTCTGGACGCCCTCAGGCGCGGCGATCAGGCAGATGCAGGTGATGTGGTCGGCGCCGCGGTCCACGAGGAACTGGACGGTGCCCCCGAGCGAGCCGCCGGTGGCCAGCATCGGGTCGAGCACGTAGCACTGGCGTCCGGAGAGGTCCTTGGGCAGGCGTTCGGCGTAGGTGAACGGCTGCAGCGTGGTCTCGTCCCGCACCATGCCCACGAAACCCACCTCGGCGGTGGGCATCAGCCGCATCATGCCCTCGAGCATGCCGAGGCCGGCGCGCAGGATCGGCACGACCAGCGGACGAGGCCGACTCAACTCCACCCCCACAGTGGTGGTGATCGGGGTCTTCACCTGTACCGGCTCCACCCGCACCTCCCGCGTCGCCTCATAGGCGAGCAGGGTGACCAGCTCCTCGACGAGCTGGCGGAAGATGGCGCTGGCGGTGTTCTCATCCCGCAGCAGGCTGATCTTGTGAGCTACCAGGGGATGCTCGATGACGCGTAGTTCCACGACCGATAGGTTCCCACACCTGGCCGCCCGCCGAATGCTTCGACCGGACTGTGCTCAACAGCCGTCATCTGCCACGATGGGGAGGTGGGCTGGGTGAGGAGGCGGCGATGAGCACATCGGACGAAGAGGAGTTCGAGATGCCCAACCGTGGCGACGATCGCCCGGGACTCGACGACCTCGACGACCTGGTCACGGGTGAAGAACTCGACGAGGCCGACGACGATGACGCGGATGACGACGAAGAGGACGACGACTACCCCGAGGATGCCACCGAGGACGACGTCGACCTGATCATCGCCCTCTACCGCGAGGACGGGCAGGCGGTGGCGCTGCCGCTCGACTACAACCTGGCCAATGACCTCGACGCCCTGATCGATCAGCTGCGGCGGATCCCGGGGGACGGTGGTGCGGCGGCCCTGGTGTCGATCGCGTCCGAGGTGTTCATGGTGGTGCGGGTGCGCGGCAAGCGCGTGCAGGCGTTCTGCTCGGACGCGGTCGCGGCGAACGACTGGCCGCTGGCGAGGGACGTCGTGGACTACCTCGGCATGGACGTGCCCGAGGACGACGACGAGTCCACGTCCGCCGGTGACCTCGACATCCTCGCGGACGCCGGCCTGCACGACTTCGAGCTCGAGGCGATGGCCGAGGACTACGACGAGGACACTGCGGTGCTGGTGGAGCGGATCGCCAACCGGATCAAGTTCGGTCCCGAGTTCGCCAAGGCGCTCGCGTCCTTCGAGTGAACCGCTGGCAGCCGGCCATGGCCGAGGCGCTGGCCGAGGCCCGGCTCGCGTCCGTCCATGGGGACGTGCCGATCGGTGCACTGGTGCTGGACGCCTCGGGACAGGTGGTGGCGCGGGCCCACAACGAGCGGGAACTGCGCGGCGACCCGACCGCGCACGCCGAGGTGCTCGCGCTGCGCCGGGCGGCGGACACGATCGGCTCGTGGCGGCTGGAGGAGCACACGCTGGTCGTCACGCTCGAGCCGTGCACGATGTGCGCCGGTGCCCTGGTGCTCTCCCGGGTGCACCGGCTGGTGTTCGGCGCCTACGACCCGAAGGCGGGTGCGGTCGCGTCCCTGTGGGACGTGGTGCGGGACCCGCGCCTGAACCATCGTCCCGAAGTCGTCGGCGGCATCTCCGCGGACGAGTGTGGCGCCCTCCTGCAGGAGTTCTTCGCCCAGCACCGCTGAGCTCACCGTCGGCTGGTTGAGCTCGTCGAAACCGGCAGGGGATCTCGACAGGCTCGAACAGCCGAGGGCCGGGTGGTGGCTGGCCCCGGCTGGTCTTCGCTGAGCCTGGGTGCTGGCTGAGCTTGACGAAGCCCATCGCCAGGCTCCCTTCGTCAGGCTCCCTTCGTCAGGCTCAGGGATCGTTCCGCCGCCGGATTGGCCCGTCCCGTCCCTGCATCGGTACACTCCTCCGCGGTGGCGTGTCTGAGCGGCCTAAAGAGCGCGCCTCGAAAGCGCGTGAGGGGCAACCCTCCGAGGGTTCAAATCCCTCCGCCACCGCCAGGCGATGTCTTCCGGCATCGAGAACCGGCGAATTCCCGGGACGGGGGTTCGCCGGTTTCTGTCTCTGTGGCCGGTCGGTGAACCGTGGGGAATCGGTCCCGACTACGAAGTTGGCGCTGACACTCGTTCATCCGCCCACACGGTCGGTGCACGAAAGTGCGAGGCGGCGCCCCTTTCCCGGGGCCCACGGACGCGGCAGAGTTGGCAGTGCCCACCCACAACGCGCCTCAAAGGAGAGCCCCTGTGAAGAAACTGATCAACGACCCGGCCAATGTCGTGGCCGAAACCCTGGCTGGCTTCCAGGCAGCACACGCCGATCTGGTCACTGTCCACTTCGATCCTGACTACGTCGTTCGCGCGGACGCACCGGTCAAGGGCAAGGTCGGACTGGTCTCCGGCGGCGGCTCGGGCCACGAACCGCTGCACGCGGGCTACGTGGGCAAGGGCATGCTCGACGCTGCTGTCCCGGGCGCCGTGTTCACCTCGCCGACTCCCGATCCGATCCTCGACGCCACCAAGGCCGTCGACGGCGGCGCGGGCGTTCTGCACATCGTGAAGAACTACACCGGTGACGTGCTGAACTTCGAGACCGCAGCCGAGATGGCCGAGATGGAGGACATCAAGGTCAAGGCGATCGTCGTGAACGACGACGTGGCCGTCGAGAACTCCACCTGGACCGCCGGACGCCGTGGCGTCGGCGGCACGGTCATGGTCGAGAAGATCGCCGGCGCCGCAGCCGAGCGCGGCGACGACCTGGACGCCGTCCTGGCGATCGCGACGCGGGTGAACGACAACGTCCGCTCGATGGGCATGGCGCTGACCGCCTGCACCGTCCCGCACGCCGGCAAGCCGTCGTTCGACCTGGGTGAGGACGAGATCGAGATCGGCATCGGCATCCACGGCGAGCCGGGCCGGCATCGTGTCCCGATGGCCACGGCCGACGAGATCACCGACATGCTGGTCGCCCCGATCCTCGAGGACATGAAGCCTGAGGCCGGCAGCAAGGTGCTGCTGTTCGTCAACGGCATGGGCGGCACGCCGGAGGCCGAGCTCTACATCGTCTACAACCACGCCCGCAAGGTGCTGGAGGACGCCGGGCTGGAGGTCGCCCGCTCGCTGGTCGGCAACTACATCACCTCGCTGGAGATGCAGGGCTGCTCGATCACCGTCCTCAAGCTGGACGACGAGCTGACCGCCCTGTGGGACGCCCCGGTGCTGACCCCGGCGCTCCGTCGGGGCCTGTGAGGTAGCGGCACGTGAGCGACACACTGTCCTTCGCCTGGGCTGAGGCATGGATTCGCGATGCCCAGGCCGTCCTCGCCGAGCATCGCATGGAGCTGATCGACCTCGACCGGGCGATCGGTGACGGCGACCACGGCGAGAACATGGACCGCGGTTTCAAGGCCGTGGTGGCCAAGCTGGACGAGGGCGGCATCGCCGATGTCCAGGGTGTGCTCAAGGTGGTGGCGTCCACCCTGATGTCCAAGGTCGGCGGCGCGGCCGGCCCGCTCTACGGGACGGCGTTCCTGCGGGCGGCGAAGGCGTGCGACGGTGACGTGGACAGCAGTGGGGTGGTCGCGCTGATCGAGGGCGCCCTGGACGGCATCGTCTCCCGCGGCAAGGCGACCACGGGCGAGAAGACCATGGTGGACGCCTGGACCCCGGCTCTGGAAGCGGCGCGGGCCGCGGCCGAGAGCGGGGCCACGCCGACGGCGACGCTCCGGGCGGCTGCGGACGCGGCGGCCAAGGGCGCCGAGGCCACCATCCCGCTGCAGGCCACCAAGGGCCGCGCGTCCTACCTGGGTGAGCGTTCGATCGGTCACCAGGACCCGGGGGCGACCTCGACCGCGTACATCCTGGGCGCGGCCGCCGACGCAGCGGAGGCGGTGTGAGCGTAGCGCTCGTGATCGTGTCCCACTCGGAGAAGCTCGCCGAGGGGGTGGTGGAGCTGGCCGCCCAGATGGCGAAGGATGTCGCCCTCCGGGCGGCCGGCGGCACCGACGACGGACGCATTGGCACCTCGTTCGACAGGGTGTTCGACGCCGTGACCGAGCTGCGCGCAGCCGGTCACGACGTCGCGATCCTCAGCGACCTGGGCTCGGCGACCATGACCGTCGAGTCGGTGCTCGATTTCCTCGACGAAGACGAGTCGGCGCACGTGAGGTTCTCCGACGGCCCGCTCGTGGAGGGCGCGGTGGCCGCCGCGGTGACCGCCCAGGTGGGCGGGGACCTGGACGCGGTCGTCGCCGCCGGCAGGGCTCGCGAACTGTACAGCTGACCTCTCACCCTCCGGTACAGCCGACAGCGCTTCGCGGGCCGGCAGGAGTTGTGCGACCTGGCTCGTGAACCGGCAGAACCGTCCCCACGGTTCACGCGGCTGGAGTTGGTCGCCCTTCGTCAGGCTCAGGGAGCATGTGGTGGCGGAGCCTGAGAAGCCCCGTGCTGAGGAGGGAAGCCTTCGGGACTCCGCCGGAGGGACGCCTTCTTTCACTAGACTCCGGGAAAAGGGGGAGGCCGCGTGGGACTGGACCAAGTGTTGTTGCTCGGTTCGGTCGTCCTGCTCGTCTCCGTGCTGGCCGCCCGGGTGGGCGTGCGGCTGGGGCTGCCGTCCCTGTTGATCTTCCTTGGCCTCGGCGTGCTGGTGGCCGAGTTCGGTCTGCCGTTCAACGACGCCGACCTGGCTCACTCGCTGGGCTTCGCCGCCCTGGTGCTGATCCTTGCCGAGGGCGGTTTCACCACCCGCTGGCAGGAGATCCGCGGCGCGATGCCGATGGCACTGCTGTTGGCCACGGTCGGGGTGGCGCTGTCCGTGTTCCTGGTGGCCTTCTTCGCCCACTACGCGCTCGGCGTTGAGTGGGCCACGGCCGTCCTGCTGGGCGCGATCATCTCACCGACGGACGCAGCGGCCGTCTTCTCCGTGCTCCGCAAGGTGCCGCTGCCACCCCGGTTGCGGGCCGTCATGGAAGCCGAGTCGGGCCTCAACGACGCCCCGATCGTGCTGTTGGTGGCCACCGCAACGAGTTGGGCGCTGAGCGGAACTCCCGAGGAGGGCCCGCTGATCATCACCGGCCTGATCCTGCTGGAACTGGCGGGCGGCGTGCTGGTGGGTGCGATCCTGGGCTGGTTCGGCGTCCAGCTCCTGCGCAGGGTGGCGCTCCCGGCGTCCGGGCTCTACCCCCTGGCGGCGCTGGGCTGGGCGGTCCTGGCCTATGGCGCCGGGTCGTCGCTCCACCTGTCGGGTTTCGCCTCGGTCTACGTCGCCGCGCTGATCCTCGGCAACGGTCAGCTGCCCCACCGCAACGCCACCCGGTCCTTCGCAGAGGGCATCGGCTGGATCGCCCAGATCGGCCTGTTCGTGATGCTGGGCATGCTGGCCGACCCGCTCAACGTGTCCTTGGGCGGGATCGGGCTGGGCTTGTTGATCGGGGCGTTCCTCACGCTGATCGCTCGTCCGGTCTCGGTCGTCGCTTGTCTTGCCTGGTTCAAGGTGCCATGGCGGGAGCAGGCGTTCGTGTCCTGGGCGGGCCTCCGCGGGGCTGTGCCGATCATCCTGGCGACCGTGCCGCTCGCTGCGGGTGTGCCGGGGGCGACCCAGCTGTTCGACGTGGTGTTCGCGTTCGTGGTCTTCTTCACCTTCATTCAGGCGCCGCCACTGCCCTGGATCGCGCGCCTGCTCGGAGTCTCGTCCGGCGAGGACCCCACCGATGTCGAGATCGAGTTCGCCCCGCTCGACACGATCAAGGCCGACATGATGCAGGTGCGCGTTCAGGAGGGGTCGCGGCTGCACGGGGTGACGATCCGTGAGCTCCGCCTGCCGAAGAACTCGGTGGTGTCGCTGATCGTCCGGGACAACGAGCCGTTCACACCCAAGCCCGACCAGATCGTCCGGGTGGGCGACGACCTGCTGATCGTCACCAACGGCAATGACCGGCGGACGGTGGAGAGCCGGCTGCGCAGCATCTCCCAGGGCGGACGGCTGGCCCGCTGGGCACCGGAGGAGTGAGGCCTACTTCTTCTTGGTCGCCGTCGACGTCGGCGTGCTGGACGCGCTGGCACTCGTCGACGGGCTGGCCGAGTCCGTCGCCTTCGCGATCACCGGAAGGCAGACCGGGCCGTCCACGGGGATGCTGGTCGGCGGGGTTTCGAGCATCTCGAACTTCGTCGGCAGGATCACGTCGACGACGTGGTCAGCCCTCCCGTCCCCTTCGGTGACGACCTCACTCTTGAACGCCTTCGCCACCAACTGCACCTCGGGGTCGTCGGCGGAGTTCCCGATCACAGTGACCTTGTCCACCTGGCGGTCGGAGTTGTTCCAGGAAACGATGTGGTAGTGCCAGCTCAACAAGATGAAGCGGGTGTGGTTCGCGGCCAACGCCTGCTCGCCACCGTTTAGCACGCGGACGCTGACCTTGTCGGAGGTGAGCTGGGTACCGACGTCCTGAGGCACGCAAGGTGTCTCTGGACGGCTCGTGTCCAGCGTCACCTGGTGGTAGCCCCAGTAAGCGCCGTAGCCGAGGATGGCCAGCAGCAGGAGCAGTGTCACCGGAGTCTTGAGCACCCGGATCACCTTTCGCACCTACACCCTCTTTCTCCTCGCGTTCGGTCGGCGGACCGCACCAGCCTACTTGAGTTCCAGAATGCGGGCGTGCATGGTCTGGCGCTGCTGCAGCGCCGCACGCAGCGCGCGGTGCAGGCCGTCCTCCAGGTAGAGCTCGCCCTCGTACTTCACGACATGGGCGAACAGGTCGCCGTAGAAGGTCGAATCCTCCTCGAGCAGGGCCTCGAGGTCGAGGTTGCGCTTGGTGGTGACCAGTTCGTCCAGCCGCACCTGCTGCGGGGCGATCGCCGCCCACTGCTTCTGCACGTAACCGTGCTCAGGGTACGGACGGGAGTCACCAACGCGCTTGAAGATCACAGGGTCGAGTCTAGGTGACCGGCCGGCCGCTCCCTGAGGAACCGTGACGGCGACCCTTCGTGACGCGCTCGGGCTCGTTCCTCACCCGGGCGCTCCTCAGGGGGACCGTTGTTTTCGAACGCCCGGGGACGGCTAGCGTCCCGTCCCGGCGTAGACGATGGCCTCGCCATCGGAGTCGAGGCCGAATGCGGTGTGGCCGGCGCGGACGGCCTTGTCGACGTCGTCGATGTCCACCACGACGGAGATCCGGATCTCGGAGGTGGAGATCATGCCGATGTTCACCCCGGCACCGGCGAGCGCGCGGAAGAATCGGGCGGTCACCCCCGGGTGCGAACGCATCCCGACACCGACCACCGACACCTTGCCGACCTTGTCGTCGTAGATGACGTCGACGAAACCGATCCGCTCCTGGGCGGCGCGGAGGGCGGCGATGGCCTTCGTCCCGTCGTTCTGGGCGAGGGTGAAGGAGATGTCGGTGGCCTCCTCGTGCTCGCGGGAGACGTTCTGCACGATCATGTCGATGTTCACGTCCGCGTCCGCGATCACGGTGAAGATGTCGGCGGCCTCGCCCACCCGGTCGGGCACGCCGACGATCGTGATCTTCGCTTCGCTGCGGTCGTGCGCGATGCCCTCGATCAGCGGCTGCTCCATGCCACTCTCCTCGTAGTCGATGTTCTTGACCCAGGTGCCGGGTAGTTCACTGAAGGACGAGCGGACGTGCACGGGCACGTGCTCCCTTCGCGCGTACTCGACGCAGCGCAGGTGCAGGATCTTGGCGCCGTTCGCGGCCAGTTCCAGCATGTCCTCGTAGCCGATCTGGGGGATCTGCCTCGCGCCAGGGACGATCCGCGGGTCGGCGGTGAACACCCCGTCCACGTCGGAGTAGATCTCGCAGTAGGCCGCGTCGAGGGCCGCGGCGAGCGCCACCGCCGTCGTGTCGGACGCGCCGCGCCCGAGCGTGGTCACGTCCTTGGTGGTCTGGGAGACACCCTGGAAGCCCGCGACGATCACGATGTCGCCCTCAGCGAGGGCAGACACGATCCGTCCCGGGGTGATGTCGATGATCCGCGCGTCCCCGTGGGTGCCGGTGGTGATCACCCCGGCCTGCGAGCCGGTGAACGAGCGCGCGGTCGCACCGAGGTCGTTGATCGCCATCGCGAGCAACGCGGCGCTCATCCGCTCGCCGGCGGTGAGCAGCATGTCGAGCTCACGCGGACGGGGCTCCGGCGACACCTGCAGCGCGAGGTCCATCAACTCGTCGGTCGTGTCGCCCATGGCCGAGATCACCACGACCACCTCGTTGCCCGCGGCCTGGGTGGCGACGATCCGTCCAGCCACCCGCTTGATGCTCTCGGCGTCCGCCACCGACGACCCACCGAACTTCTGAACCACCCGCACCGTTCCACTCTGCCAGAAACCGGCCCGGGTACCGGAGGGGACTCACGGGCTGGGCGGGACGGGAGAGGTCAGGGGCTTCTCGTGGGATCACCGGATGGGCTGCCCGAATCGTGCGACGTACGGTGGGTGACATGACCATCAACGGGCCCGTCGAGGAGCAGAACCAACCGCACTGGGAACAGCCGCGGTTCGGGCCGCAGAGCGTCGAGAATCCCCCGCAGGCCTGGGCCGAGCCGCAGGACTTCGAGTCCCCGTGGGCCGGCCAGTACGCGGCCGGCTACACCGGCCAGTTCGCCGGTGGCCCCGTGCTGCTCCCCGCAACCCGGATCGACGTGCCGCCGCCGAGTGTCGAGGAGCGTCGTCTCGGCGTGCTGCGAGCCCTGATCTGGCCGCTGGCGCTCATCCTGTGCCTTGCTGCACACACCTGGGTTCCACTGCTGATCGTCCCGCTGGTCGTGGGTGGCATCGTGCGGCGACGGTTGCACGAACTGCGGCGCCAGCGGCTGATGGTGGCGTCCACGCTGCGCTGAGCAGGCGTCCGTGGGCTCCGTGCGGACCCGGGCCTACGATGAATCAGTGACCAGTACGCCGCCGGTCGGCGAGCCTGAGCGGGAGTGGCAGCAGCCGCCGTTCCAGCAGCCGTCCTTTCCGCAGCAGCCCGACCCTGCCCCGAGCGGGAACGACTTCCCGTTCCCGTCGCAGGTCGTCGTGCCGAGACCCGTCGTGCCGCCGCCGTCCGTGGCCGAGACGGTGGTGGGCAGCCTCGCCGGCGTGGTCTGGCCGGTGATGATCCTGCTGGCCATCTTCACGCACATCGGGTTCTGGCCCGCGATCATCTTCGCGCTCATCGCCAGTACGGTGCTGGGCAACATCAGGGGCCACCTGCGCAGCCGACGGCGGGCGTTGCCCCCGCCGCCTCCGCAGGCGGACGACGGGAGGGACCTGCGATGAGCGTGCGCTGGGGGATCGCCGGGCCGGGACGGATCGCCGCGACGGTGGCGGCGGAGTTCGCCCACGTCCCGGACGCCGAACTGGTGGCGGTCGGGTCCCGCTCGCCGGAGCGGGCCTCGGAGTTCGCCGGCCGGTTCGGCATTCCGGAGGCGTTCGGCAGCTATGCGGAGCTGTTCGCGTCCGATGTGGACGCGGTGTACCTCGCCACCCCGCACGCCCAGCACACCGCCCTGGCGTTGCAGGCGATCGAGGCAGGCAAGGCCCTGCTGGTCGAGAAGTCGTTCACGACGTCCGTGGACGACACCGCCGCGATCATCGACGCCGCCCGGAGTCGGGGCGTGTTCTGCATGGAGGCGATGTGGACGCGATTCCTGCCCGCGGTCACGTACCTGCGGGAACTCGTCGCGTCCGGGAAGCTCGGCGAGGTGCGCGCCGTCTACGGTGACCTGCTGGCCTTTCGCGAGTTCGAGCCGTCCGATCGTCTGTTCAACCCTGCGCTGGGTGGTGGGGCCGTCCTCGACCTCGGCGTGTATGTGATCTCGTTCGCCCAGCAGTTCCTCGGCACGCCCGAGGTGGTGCACGCGGTCGGCGGGCTGTATCCCAATGGCGTGGAGGGAGAGGCCGGCATCCTGCTCGGCTGGCCGGACGGCCGCTACTCCACCCAGGCGATCGGGTTCACCGCGCCCGGGCCGGGACGCCAAGTGGTGGCGGGGACGAAGGGCTGGGTGGAGGTGAAGCCGAGGTTCCATCGCGCGGAACAGCTGTCCGTGCACGTGCTCGGCGAACCCGCAGAGGACCTGGTGCTCCCCAAGACCGGGTCCGGCTATTGCCATGAACTCATTCACGTGGACGAATGCCTGGCTGCGGGGCTCACCGAGAGTCCGGTGCTGCCGCTGGACGACACCCTGGCCGTCCAGCAGGTGATGGCCGAAGTGCTCAGCCAACTCGGCCGCTGAACCCTGACCCGCCGAACCCACTCACTGACCGGCTCGTCGAGCGTGTCGAGACGCACCCTCGCCCGTGAATCCGGCGCATGGTGGTAACTCCACGTAGGCCCCTCGGGACTGTCAGGGGCTCGGCGTAGCGTGGCGAGAGCCGAATGGAACGAGTCGACACGAAGGAGCGCGGATGTCCGTCTCACTCACCCCGTACCTGAACTTCCCGCAGGGACAGACCCGGGAGGCCATGACCTACTACCAGCAGGTGTTCGGCGGGAAGCTGGACATCTCGAGCTTCGGTGATTTCGGCATGGAGGGGGCGCCCGCGGACGGCGTCATGCACTCCCAGCTCGTCACCGACGCCTTCACGATCATGGCGTCGGACGCCATGCCCGGCGCGGAGAACACCTGGGGCGGCACCCGGATCTACCTCGCGTTCATGGGCGATGACGAGGGCACGCTGAAGGGCTGGTTCGACACCATCGCCGCGGAGGGCTCGGTGGGAATGCCGCTCGAGAAGCAGGTGTGGGGCGACACGTACGGCCTGGTCAAGGACAAGTTCGGGCTGGAGTGGATGTTCAACATCTCCGGGCAGCAGGGCTGAGCACAAGCCTCACGCGTCGCGGACGAGCCCGTCCCTGAGGGCGTCGAACAGCGCCTCGAAGCGTTCGCGCTGGGCGTCCACGGAGACGGACTCCCCGGCGAGGAGGCGGCGGGCGGTCCCCACGAACACGCTGGCGTAGCCGGCGATGAAGAAGGCGGCGAGCAGCGTCCCGTCCCCGTCGAAGGCAGGGTCGCGCTCGAGTTCGTCGGCGAGCGTCTGCTGGAGTTCAGCCGCGATCTCCCGTGCCCGCGCCACCAGGGCGGGTGAGTCCGCCACCGTCCGAAAGAAGGGGACGGATCGCTCGTCGAGGCCTGAGAACGCCTGCCTGGACTCGACGAGCCGGAGGGTGGTCGCGCGCAGCGACTCCACAACGTCCACGCCCGGCGCGCGATCGCGCACGGCCTCGCGCAGCAGTTCGGCCGCATCGGACGCACGGTCGAGGAAGAGGTCCTCCTTGCGCGGGAAGTGGTTGAAGACCGTCACGCTGGACACCCCGGCCGCCTTGGCGACCTCCGCGACCGTCACCGCGTCGAATCCCCGCTCGAGGAACAGCCTGCTCGCGATCCCCGAGATCCTCCGGCGCGTCTCGGGTCCGCCGCGCGCTGCGCTCCTGGGCATTCGTCCCTCACTTACTTGTGTAACTAAACTTAGTCAGTTAATCTACTGGCATGTCCTCCGAACCGACCACCGACATTCTCGCCGAGACCGACCCCACCGTCCGGACTTCCGCCGCACCACGGTCGTTGCGCGAGGCCTGGGTGGCCCTCACCGGGCTGTCCGCTGTGTTCCTCTTCGAGATGCTCGACAACTCGATCCTGAACGTCGCACTGCCGACGATCGGCCGCGAGCTCCACGCGTCCACTACGGCACTGCAGTGGGTGACTGGTGCCTACGCGGTCGTCTTCGGTGGCCTGATGCTGGCATTCGGGGCGATCGCGGACCGCTTCGGGCGGCGCCGGGTCATGCTGATCGGGCTCGCCCTGCTCGGCGTGGCGAGCCTGGCGACCGCGTTCGTCGCCGCCGCCGAGCAGCTGATCGCCGTCCGCGTGGTGATGGGCGTCGCGGCCGCGATGACCACGCCCGGGTCGATGGCGCTGGCCTTCCGGCTGTTCGACGACGACCGGCTGCGGGTCAGCGCGATCACCGTGATCTCGACCGTCGGACTGGTCGGGCTGGCGATCGGCCCGACCGTCGGCGGCCTCGTGCTCGCGATCGCGCCCTGGCAGGTCCTGCTCCTGGTGAACGTGCCGGTCGCCCTGCTGGCCATCATTGGCATCCGCGTCGGTGTCGCCGCGGATACTGCCGCCGACCTCCATCGCAACCCTGTGGACGTCCCCGGCGCCGTGTTGGGCACGGCGACGATCGTGCTCGCCCTGGTCGCGCCCACCCTCTTCGTCGAAGAGGGCATCCGGTCGTGGACCGCCTGGGCGACGGCGGTGGCTGCCGTCGTGGGTGCCGTGTCGTTCGTCCTCCGGGAGCGCTCGGCCCGACACCCACTGCTCGACCTCACGCTCGTCGCCCATCCACTGGTGTCCAGCGGGTTGGCGTTCAAGGCTGCGGCCGGCATGGCGACCGCCGGCATGGGCTACCTGGTCACGCTGCAGCTGCAGCTCGACTGGGGGTGGACGCCGGCCCTCGCCGCGATCGGGATGCTGCCGCAGGTCGTCGTCCTGATCGCGGGCGGCGCGTTCGTCAATCCGTTCCTGAATCGCGTCGGCTTCGAGCGTGCGGCGTGGCTCAGTGCCACCGCCGTCGTCATCGGGCTCGCTGTCTACGCGCTGCTGGGCAGGCTCGGTTACGCATGGGTCGCCGTCGCGCTCGTCCTGGTGGCTGCCGGCCTGCGCGTGGTCGGCGTCGTGGCCGGCACCAATGTGCTGCGCGGGCTGCCCGAGAACCGGACGACGATCGGCGCCGCGCTCACCGACACGGCCAGCGAGGTCACGTCGGCCGTCGGCATCGCGGTCGTAGGGACGATCCTCGCCGCGCTGTTCACCGGTGACATCGCCACCTCGCACTGGAGCGCCGCCCAGACTGCTGAGTTCCGGGCGGCGGCCACGATCGCGAGCCTCACGCTCACCGCTGTAGCCGCCGCGCTGGTCGGCTGGGGCTTCTTGCGGACGCGGGCTTCGTCAGGCTCAGCCAACATTGTTCGCTGAGCAGCATTTTGTTCCCTGAGCTTGACGAAGGGCCCGTCCGGGGGGCTTCGTCAGGCTCAGCCACCACGGAGGTAATCAGTCCATGATCTCCGGCTCGATCACCAGGTCGCGGCTTCGCGCTGCGCGCAGGCTGTCAATGGTGAGCACCACCAGAGCCACCCAGACCAGTCCGAAGCCGATCCAGCGCGGCGCGGGCATCACCTCGTGGTTGATCCAGACGCCGATGCCGAACTGGATCACCGGGGTCAGGTACTGGATCAGTCCCATCATGCTCAGCGGGATCCGGCTGGACGCGGCGGCGAACAGCAGCAGCGGGATCGCCGTGACCACACCGGCCAGGGTGAGCCCGATGGTGAGCCCCGGTCCCTGGGAGACGTAGTGCCCCGAGCCGCTCGCCTGCAGCCAGACGAGGAAGGCCAGGGCGACCGGAGTCAGCAGCGCGGTCTCGATCGTCAGCCCGACCAGCGGTGACACGAGACCGCCGACCTGCTTCTTCACCAGGCCGTACAGCGCGAACGTGATCGCGAGGGACAGCGCCACCCACGGCACCTGTCCGTAGCCCATTGCGATCACCACGACCGCCACGGCTCCGACGCCGACGGCCACCTTCTGCGCTGTCCTGAGCCGCTCGTGCAGTACCAGGACGGCCAGGGTGACGGTGACCAGCGGATTGATGAAGTAGCCCAGGGCCGCGTCGACGATGTGGTCGTTCAGCACGCCCCAGACGTAGATCGACCAGTTTGCCGTGACCAGGACGCCTGCCCCGGTCAGGCCCCAGAAGAGCTTCCGATTCGCCACGATCTCGCGGAGATGGCCCCACTCATGCCAGACCAGCACGCCGACGATGCAGAAGATGAACGTCCACAGCACCCGGTGGCCGATGATCTCGAAGGCGCTGGCCGGGGCGAGCGCCTCGAAGTACAGCGGGAACGCCCCCCACAGCAGGTAGGCCAGGAACGCGAACAGCAGCCCCTTATGGTCGAGGGGAGAGCGCTCCTGATCTGGCACCCGGTTACCTTATGCCCGCGTCCGCGCGCCGTTCCGCTTGCCGAGCCTGTCGAGACCGTGGCGGACGGCGGCCCTTCGTGACGCTCGCTAGCGCTCGCTCCTCAGGGACCGTTGAGTGGAGTCAGCGCTCGCTCCTCATGGACGTCCTGATCGGCGCTCCCTGAGGAGCCGCCGGGCGAGGAACGAGCCCGGCGGCGTCACGAAGGGCGCCCGTCACAACAACCTCAACGGCGGCGGCCCTTCGTGACGCGTTCGCTCGTTCCTCGCGAACGTCCTCAGGAACCGTCCCTACGTGTGTCAGACCTCGCCGTCGGCGAGCAGGGTGTCCAGCTTGGCGTAGCCCTCCTGGACGCCGGTCTCCATGCCCATGGCGAGCCACGCGTCCCTGCTCTCGAAGCTGTCCACCAGCGACTGGGCGTGCAGGCGGGTGCGGCCGTCCCCGAGGTCCTCGAAACGGACGGTCTCCAGCGAGACCCCGTCCGGCATGCCCTCCCAGGTGAAGGTCTGCACGATCCGGTCATCGGTGATCTCGTGGAAGCTGCCGTAGAAGCTGAACTCCTCTTCGCCCCTGGACTGGGTGAAGCGCCAGCGTCCGCCGCGCTGCGCGTCCCAGTAGTCGATGCGCGTGGTGAGGTCGTTCGGGCCGGACCAGCGGGCGTACAGGTCGGGATCGGTGTGGGCCCGCATGAGTTGGGCCGGTGTGGCGTGGAAGTCGCGGGTGATCCGGATGACCGGCACGTTGGTGTCGGCGACGATCTGGGCCTGGGTGGTATCGATGGTCATGATGCTGTGTCCTTCGCGATCTCGGGTTCGTTCAGCTCGGCGAGGACGGCGTCCAAGCGCCGGTAGCGTTCCTCCGCCTGCCTGCGGTAGCGCTCGATCCATGCGGTCATCAGGTCGAACACCTCCGCCTCCAGATGCACCGGACGCGTCTGCGCCCGGCGTCCTTTGCTGACCAGGCCCGCCTCCTCGAGCACTTTCAGGTGCTTGGAGACGGCCTGGACGGTGATGTCGTACGGCTCGGCCAGCTCGTTCACCGTTGCGTCCGCAAGGGTGAGGCGTGCCACGAGGTCGCGGCGGGTGGGGTCCGCCAGGGCCGCGAAGACGGCGGAGAGCTGGTCAGCCATGGGCACCTTCTTCAACCGATCGGTTGATTAAATGTAGCCCGGTTGCCCGCACTCGTCAACCCTTTGGTTGAATACGAGCCGATCGTGAACCGGGGGAACCGTCCCCTCGAACCGGGGGAACCGTCCCCTTGAACCGGGAGAACCGTCCCCTCGAACCGGGAGAACCGTCCCCTCGAACCGGGAGAACCGTCCCCGTGGTTCGGGGGGCCGCGCCAACTCAGGACTGTGTCTGGGTGAGGAAGTCGACCAGCAGGTGGTTGTAGGCGTCCGGGGCCTCGAGGCTGGGGTTGGCTCCGGCGTCGGGCAGCACCTCCAGTCGGGCCTGTGGCAATTGCGCGACCAACTGCTGGGCGGCGGGCAGGCCGGGGTCGGACGCACCCGCCACGACGAGCACGGGGACGGTGATCTCCTTCAGCCGGGCGCCGAAGTCGGCGGTGGCCATCAGGTCGAGGGCGCGGACGAGGTCCTCCTTGGTGGCGCCGCTGTCGGCCAGGGCCTTGTTCGGCATCACGCGGATCAGCGACTTCTGCAGCCGCAGCGCCAGCTTCCCGGGCGTGGCGAAAGCCCCGGAGAGCACCAGGGCCGCCACCCGGTCCGGTTCGCTCGCCGCCACCTGCAGGGCGACCATCGCGCCCAACTGGTGGCCGACGAGCCGGGCGCGCTCGATGCCGTACCGGTCCAGCGTGCTGGTGACCTCGGCCGCCGCGAGACTGAGCGACAGCTCGCCCGGGCGGCCCGGACGCAGGCCCGCCAGCCACGGCGCGATGACCTGCGTCTCCTCCGCCTGAGCTCCCTCTGCTGCCTGAGCCGCTCCCTCTGCTGCCTGAGCCGCTCCCTCTGCTGCCTGAGCCTGACGAAGGGCGACCGCCTCCACCTGGGCCTGCCACATCTGCGGCGTGAGGCCGGCGGAGTGCAGGAAGACGACCGCCGGGGGACGCTTGGGGGCGTCCATCACGCCTGCTCGATCCGGGTGACACCGAACCGGAAGCCCAGGTCCTCGTCGGTCAACCAGTCGGCAGCGGGCTCACCCTCGACCACGTCCACGGCGAGCACCTCTGCGGCGATCAACGCGGCGTTGGCCCGCAGCGCAGCCTCGGTGTCGGCGTCCGTGGCCGACCAGGCGAGCCGGATCCGGTCGGACACCTCGAAGCCGGACGTCTTGCGCGCCTCCTGCACGGCCCGGATGAACTCCCGGGCGAGACCGGCCTGCACCAGCGTCGGGGTCAGCTCGAGGTCGAGCGCGACGGTCTCGCCCTGCTCGTTCACCACGGACCAGCCTTCGCGCGGACGCTCGGAGACGATCACCTCCTCCGGCGTCACCTCCACCTCGCCCA
>DAIPJC010000044.1:0-26176 GCA_036770475.1 Propionicimonas sp.
TGGCTGAGCTTGACGAAGCCTGAACCGTCCGTGATGGCTGAGCTTGACGAAGCCTGAACCGTCCGTGATGGCTGAGCTTGACGAAGCCTCCCACATCGCAGGCGCCCTGTGGATAACGCCGGAGTTATCCACAACTCGCAAATTGGCTGACCTGTCTGCGCCGCTGTTGCCGATAGTGACCATCAGGAGGTGGTCGCTGTGGGAAGGGCTGAGGTCTGGCACGTCGGGGAGGACCTGGCGGTGGCCCACCTGGAACGGCTGGGCTGGCGGATCCTGGAGCGGAACTGGCGCTGCCCGGTGGGCGAACTCGACATCGTGGCGCTGGAGCCGGGCCCGGAGCCGGTGGTGGTGTTCTGCGAGGTGAAGTGCCGCAGCGGCCTGGGCTTCGGCCCGCCGCTGGAGGGGATCACCGCCCACAAGGTCGCCAAGCTGCGCGAGGTCGCCTTGCACTGGCTGCGCGCCCAGCCCGGTCCGGTGCCGCACATCCGCTTCGACGGCGTGGGCGTGCTGCTGGCCAGGAACGCCCCGCCGGTGATCACGCACGTGCCGGGGATCGGCCGGTGAGCCAGGCGCGGGCCTGGTCGGTCGCGCTGGTGGGCATCGAGGGCGCGATGGTCGAGGTGGAGGCCGCGATCAGCAGCGGCCTGCCTCGAACCACGATGGTCGGGCTCCCGGACGCCGCGCTCTACGAGGCGAGGGACCGGTGCCGCGCCGCGATGGCGTCCGCGGGCTTCGGCTGGCCGTCCGACCCGGTCACGATCAACCTGTCCCCAGCCACGCTGCCCAAGGCAGGGTCGCACTACGACCTGGCGATCGCCGCTGCGGTCGCCGCGGCCGGACGGAAGTTCGACCCCGAGGCGCTGGAGGGGCTGGCCCTGTTCGGCGAACTCGGCCTCGACGGGCGCGTGCGGGGCGTCCGTGGGCTGCTGCCTGCGCTCCTCGCAGCCTCCGGCCAGGGGTTCGACCGGGTGGTGGTGCCGGCGGCCCAGCTACGCGAGGCCGGGCTGGTCAGCGGGCTGTCGATCGCCGGAGCAGCCGACCTGGACGATCTCTTCGACGTCCTCACCGGTGGGCCCGGGGCGACCGAGCCGCCTCCCGCGCGTGCCGAGGAGCCTGCGCGGCCGCCGCTGGACCTTGCTGACATCGCCGGTCAGGTGGAGGCCAAGTGGGCGCTGGAAGTCGCGGCCGCCGGGCGGCACCACCTGTACCTGCACGGCCCGCCCGGCGTCGGCAAGACACTGCTGGCGGAGCGGTTGCCCGGCCTGCTGCCGGACCTGGAGCTGTCGGAGGCACTGGAGGTGTCCGCGATCCACTCGCTCGCCGGCATCAACCTGGACGGTGGCCTGGTGCGACGTCCGCCGTACGCCGACCCGCACCACTCGGCCTCGATCGCGAGCCTGGTGGGCGGGGGAGCACGAATCGCGATGCCGGGAGCCGTCTCGCGCGCCCATCGCGGAGTGCTCTTCCTGGACGAGGCCCCTGAGTTCTCTCCGCGCGTCATGGAGGCGCTGCGGGTGCCACTGGAGTCCGGACGGATCGTGCTGGGACGGGCGGTGGCGACCGCGACCTACCCGGCGAGCTTCCAGCTCGTGCTTGCGGCGAACCCGTGTCCGTGCGGAATGGCGGGTACTCCGGGCGGCGGCTGCCGCTGCCCACCGATGGCCGTGCGGCGCTACGCGTCCCGGGTGTCGGGGCCGATCCTGGACAGGATCGATATCAGCCAGGAGTTGCGTCCGGTGCGGGCTGCGTTCCTTGACCGGAGGCTGGCACCGGGCGAGAGCACCCAGGTAGTGGCTGAGCGCGTGCTGGCCGCACGAGATCGGCAGCGGCACCGGCTGGAGGCCAGCGGGTGGCGGACGAACGGTGAGGTTCCCGGCCCCGCCCTACGCAAGCGCTTGCCGCTCCCGGACGGTGCCGACCTGCTGGACGTGGCGGTCGCGCGCGGCCGGTTGTCGGCCCGTGGCGTCGACAAAGTGCTGCGGCTCGCCTGGACGATCGCCGACCTGGCCGGCCTCGGGCGACCCAGCCGGGAGCAACTGCACACAGCTCTCGCCATGCGGCGGGGCGACAGCGGAACGGAGGCGGCGTGATGGACGAGCGGACGGCGCGGATGTGCCTGGCTGCCGTTGTCGAGCCAGGCCACCCCGCAGTGGCCGAAGCAGTCGCCGGCTACGGCGCGGACGAGGTGTGGGCGACGCTGCTGGGCGCTGGCGGCGAGCTGCCGCTGGCCGAGCGCGCCCGCCGGCTACGGCCAGGTGAGCTGGTGGCGCGGACGAAGGCCGAACGGCTGCGATTCCTGATCCCGGGGGACGCCGACTGGCCGGGCGGGCTGGCCGATCTGGCCGGGTGCGAGTCGGTGAACGAGCTTTCTGGCGAGCCGCTGGGGCTATGGCTGACGGGCGGCGGAGACCTCGCTCCGCTCGCTGCCGCCGCGGTCGCGATCGTCGGCTCGCGGGCATCGACCGCCTATGGTGACACAGTCGCCGCGGATCTGGCCGCGGAGCTCTCCGAAGCCGGGCGCTGCATCGTCTCCGGGGGTGCT
This sequence comes from Propionicimonas sp., assembly GCA_036770475.1. Classification (GTDB taxonomy): domain Bacteria; phylum Actinomycetota; class Actinomycetes; order Propionibacteriales; family Propionibacteriaceae; genus Propionicimonas. The sequence goes on from DAIPJC010000044.1 coordinate 2,543, forward strand.
TACGGCATCGACGCCGCCGCGCACCGGGGTTGTCTGGCCGGTCGAACCCCGACGGTGTGCGTTCTGGCCGGCGGTCTCGACGCGCCGTACCCGGGTGGGCACCGTCCGCTCTTCGAACGAATCGCGGAGAAGGGGGTGCTCGTCAGTGAGCTGGCGCCCGGCGAGCACCCCACGAGGGTGCGCTTCCTGGCCAGGAACCGGCTCATCGCCGCACTGGCTCCGGGGACTGTCCTGGTGGAGGCGGCGGCGAGGTCGGGCGCGCGGAACACGGTGACGTGGGCGAACTCGCTTGGCAGGGTGGTGATGGCGGTACCCGGTCCGGTGACGAGCGCCACTTCGGTCACACCGCACCGGTTGATCCGTGAGGCTGAGGCTGTGCTGGTCACGCGGGCCGCGGACGTCCTGGAACTGCTGTCACCCCTCGGTCGCGCCAATCCTCGGATGCCTGGCGAGCGGCGGGCTACCGACGAACTGGACGCGGACGAACTCCGGGTCTTCGAGGCGGTGCCGGGCCGGGGCAGCCTGCCGGCGGGCGAACTGGCGTTGCGAGCGGGTATCCCGGTGCCCCGATGCCTCGCGCTGCTCGATCAGCTGGCCGAGCGCGGCTTCCTGGCGCAGAACGCGGTCGGCGAATGGCGGCTGCCGACGAAGGCGGATCATCGTGAGCGGTAGGTCTCCAGCAGGCGCAGCCACACCTCGCTCGCCGTGGGGTAGGACGGCACGGCGTGCCAGAGCTGATCGGCGGTCATCCGGCCGACGATCGCCACCGTGGCGGCGTGCACGAGTTCGGCCACCTCCGTCCCTGCGAAGGTGGCGCCGAGCAGCCGTCCCGTCCCGGCCTCGAAGACCAGCTTCGCGCGGCCGGAGGCGTCGTCGCGCAGCAGACCGACCCCCGATGCGCTGGTCAGGTCGACCTCCACGGTCTCCACCTGGAGACCACGCTCGCGGGCGGCCGCCTCGGTGGAGCCGGCGGTCGCCACCTGCGGATCGGTGAACACCACCTGGGGGACGGGTACGTCAGCGGGCACCTCTGGATCGGAACGTCCCTCCGCGCGCGCGGCGATCTGCTCGCCGGCGAGCCGTGCGGCGTACTTGCCCCAGTGCGTGAGCGGAGCGTCTCCGCTGACGTCGCCGACGGCGTAGAGCCAGGCGGGTCGCTGATCCGGACGGGCGAACTGGTCGGGCGTGAGCTCGACCGCCTCCAGGCCGAGGTGTCCGGTAGCGGGACGCCGGCCCGTGGCGACGAGCACCTCGGTGAACTCGTGGGGGGTGCCGTCGACTTCGAGCCGGACCGGACCGCCATGGACACGGCCGAGCCCGGTGTCGGCCCCGTCCAGCCGGGCGGCTGAGTCCACCTGTACGCCGAACCTCACGTCCACGCCGGCGCGGCGCAGGCCATCGCCCACCAGCTCGGAGACGAACGGCTCGAACCGACCCAGCAGGCTGGCGCCCCGAACGAGCAGGGTGACCTTCGCGCCGAGGGCGGCCAGCCAGGTGGCGGCCTCCACCGCGACCACGCCACCACCGACGACGGCGATCGACGCAGGCACCTCGGTGATGCCGGTGGCGTCCCGGGAGGTCCACGGGTGAATCCCGGCGTAGACGGACGGGATCACCGGTGCGCTCCCGGTGGCCAGGACGACCGCCTGCCTGGCCTCGACCTCACGGTCGCCGGAGGACGTGCTGACCGCGACCCGGCGTTCGCCTGTGAGCCGCGCGGTTCCGCGGACGACCTCGATGCCGGCGCCTTCGGCCCACTTCACCTGGCCGGAGTCGTCGTAGCGGGAGACCCAGCTGTCCCGCCGGGCCAGTAGCGCCGGCACGTCGAGGCGCACCCGGTCGGGCAGGCCACCGAGGTGCTCGGCGGCCCCCTTGACGTCCAGGGGCCGCAGCAACGCCTTGCTCGGCATGCACGCATAGTAGGAGCACTCGCCGCCGACCAGTTCGCGCTCGACGAGCAGGGCCGTCCGGTTCGAGCCGCGAATGGCGTAGTCCGCCACGTTCTCGCCGGCCGGACCGGCTCCGATCACCACCACGTCATAGATCTCAGCTGTCATTCAGCCAGTCTGGTACAGGTCACGATTCGGCAACAGTCTCACCCGCATGGGCATGATCGCGCAACGAGCAGCTCGCCCTGTGCGTGGAACGGACATGAAGACACTCCGCGCACTCAGCACCGCGGCGACGATCGCCGCCCTCGCCCTGTTGGTCGGCTGCTCCAGTTCCGGTGCGCGGTCGGCCTCGCTTCCGGAGGCAGCCACGGCCGCGGGCCAGCCGGCGGACGGTACGTCTGAGGACTATGGCAGTGACGGCGCGGGGGGAGGACAACCGGCAGGGGAGCCGGGCAGCACGCTGACCCAGAAAGTGGCGCGCACGGCGCAGGTGAGTCTGACCGTCACCGACGTCGAGGCAGCCGCCGCCCAGCTGCGCGACCTGGCGGCGGCGATGAACGGCCAGGTCACGGCGGAGAACCTGGTCGCCCGTCCCGACGCTGAAGAGAAGGACGGCCCGGTCTCGACGATCGTGCTCTCCGTCCCGGCGGACCGCCTCGACTCCACCCTCGACCAGCTGAAGTCGGTCGGCACCATCACCAACCGGGTGATCTCGTCTGAGGACGTGACGACCCAGGTCGCGGACGTGGACTCCCGGGTCAAGACGCTCGAAGCGTCGATCGAGCGGCTGCGCGAGTTGTCGAAGAAGGCCGGCAGCATCCGCGAGCTCACGGATCTCGAAGCCCAGTTGACCGATCGGATCTCGGAACGGGACTCCCTGCTCGCCCAGCAGCGCGCGTTGGCCGGACGGGTCGCCCAGTCGCCGATCACGGTCACGCTCCGCACGCCCGTGCAGGCCAGCGAACTCGAGACGACCGGCTTCCTCGGTGGGTTGGTGGCGGGCTGGAACGCACTACTCGCGAGCAGCAAGGTCCTGATGACCGTGGTCGGCGCCGTGTTGCCGTTCGCCGCGGTCGCCGCGGTCGTACTGGTGCCGTTGCTGTTGTGGCGCCGCCGGCTCCACCGTGTCCGCAAGGGCCGGTCCACTGGGGCGGGCCCCGGCCCGACGCCGGGGAGCCAGCCGTCTCCCGGGCAGCCGGAGGAGTAGCCGTTGACGTCCGTGTCCCCCGTCGGGGGGACAGACACCGGAGCCGTCCCGTCCCTACGATGGGCCGTGCAGGGGGGGAGCAGCCGCTAGCTGTTGCGAGGCCGTTCGGCTGGTAGCGACTGACCTGAGGATTACCTGATCGCAGCGAACGTAGTGAGGCGGACGGGCCGAGCGGCCCGTCCGCCTCTGCGTTGCCGCTACCGCACTGCGGCTGTGTCGACGCGGCCGGCGTCCACCAACCGGCCGCCCGAGTAGGCGCCGATCGCCACCTCACCCGAGGCAAGCCCGGGAAGCAGCCGCGACGTACCCGGTTCCACCCGCAGCGCGAGGTACCCGGTCAGCTCCGGATGCGCGGTCAGGACGCTCGCCGGCAGGCCGCGCGGGTCGTCGTGCAACACCGCCGACTGACCACCCGTGATGTCCTCCGCGTCCACGGCGAGCGCGCCGGCGCGGCCCCAGTGCAGGCGGAACTCCAGCCGTGACGGGTCGACGGTGAGCGCGTCGGCCGGCCAGGCGATGAGCCCGCGAGAGACCCACACACCGCGAACGTCATCAAGGCTCGGTTCGGTGACGGGCCGGGTGACCGACGTCGCCACAGTGTGCGTGGTGATGTTGTAGTTCACCCGCACGATCAGCCCGGCCTTGGGCACATCAACCGTGACATTGTCCGCGGGGTAGGAGGTATCCCAACCCAGGTTGTGGGCCACCTTGAACTGGTATGTGCCGGCAGGCAGCTCACTGGTCGCCCAGGTGTAGGTACCGTCACCGTCGGGATCCTCCAGCCACGGACGCATGCAGTCGGGCGCCCAGTCCGCGCTGCAGCCGAGTTCGGAGTTCCAGCTGCCCGGGGCGGTGATGATCGGTCCCTCCGCGTCCGTCGTGACGTAGTGGGTGCGGTGGTCGTAGTAGAAGGTGACCCTTGACCCCGACAGGGAGAGCGGGATGTTGGAGCCGTTCTTCACGGCGTTCGCCCCGTAGTTCTCGTCCCAGGTCTTGTTGATCGCCACCTTGTACGAGTACGAACCGGCCGGGAGTGTGTAGCTGCCCTTCCAGACCTGATCGGTCATCGACAAGGTGAGCTGCGCCTGGTCGCAGGCCGGTGCCCAGTCGGCGTCACAGCCCATCTCGGTGTTGAGGTCGCCGGGGACGCTGACCGCGTCCGGCTGGGTGACCGGTCCGACGTCGCCGACGTCACCGCCGGACGCCGCCGGTGTGCCGACCACACCGTACGAGGCGGACGCGGAAACTCGTCCGGCCGCGTCCTTCACGACCACCCGGTACTCCAGCAGCGTTCCGGTGGGGTAGCCCGAGACGTCGTGGAAGACCCGGTAGGGGGCGTTGTCGTCGGTGCCGAGCAGCTGCCACTTCGTGGTGCCGACCGGACGGAACCAGAAGCTCGCCTGCGCGAACGTGTTCGTGTTGAGCTCTGCGGAGATCTCGGCCCGGCCACCGACGACGCCGCCGGGCGCCGGCGCGCTGACCGTGACCGCGGTCGGACGCCGGCTCGCGTCGACGCGGCTGCTCGCCCGATAGACGACTGCCGACAGGGCGGGCACGGTGACCGTGATCCGGGCGTCCCGATCGGTTCGCAGCGCGCGGGTCGCTCCATAGACCGGCGTGAACCGGTCGGACGCGTTGAAGGTGTCGAACGTGGCGGATTTCGCCGTGGTCGCGTTGTTCAGCGCCACCACATATTCGCGACCGGTCTTCCGATCGACGCGGGAGAACGCGTAGATGCCTGCCTTCGACGACGCGTAGCGATGGATCTGCACGCCGTCGGCGAGCGCAGGGTTCGCCTGGCGCAGCCTCTCCAGGGAGCGGATGAACCGATACAGCGGGGCGGAGGTGTCAAACCGGTTCTTCGCGCCCGAACTGCCGCCGAGGACGTCCTCGGTCGCGTACTGCGCGGTCTTCGTAGCGAACATGTCCTGGCGGGCGTCCTTGTCGCCGCCCGAGCCGATGAAACCCTGCTCGTCGCCGTAGTAGGTGACCGGCTGCCCTCGGGTGAGGTACATCAGGGCGTCCGCCAACTGCACCCGCTTCATCAGGTCGGCGTCGTCGCTGATCCCGCCGTTCTTCAGCAGGTAGCTGAGCCGACCCATGTCGTGGTTTCCGAGGAAGGTGGGCAGTTGATAGGCGTTGGAGTCGGCGTCGGTGTAGTAGTCGTCGTCTGCGTACAGATCCCGCAGACCCGTGGTGGCCTTGCCGAGCGCGAACGCCTGGGCCTGCGCCTGGAAGCCGAAGTCCAGCGTGGCGGGCAGCTTCGCCGTGGTCGTGTAGGTGCTCATGAACGACGGACGGGCGTCGTAGACCTCACCGAACATGAAGAAGTCGGGGTTCCGGACCCGCTTCGCCTCCGCGAGCATGGCCGGGGAGAACTTCTGCCAGAACGGCACGTCCACGTGCTTGACGGTGTCGATCCGGAAGCCGTCGACGCCGAAGTCGACCCATGCCTTGTAGATGTCGATCATGCCGTCGACGACCTTCGGGTTCTCGGTGAACAGGTCGTCCAGCCCCGAGAAGTCGCCCCACTCGGTGGACTCGCCGGCATACGTGGAGTCGCCCCGGTTGTGGTAGAGCGTCCGGTCGTTCAGCCAGGCCGGGGTCTTGGCCGTCGCATCAGTGGGGTTGTCGAAGACCGGATGGTAGGGGAAGGAGGTGTTGACGTCGAGCGCGGGGAAGCCGGATGAGTTCGCCAGTGCGACCGGGTCGAACTCCTTGCCCGCGGCGTCGGTGTACTTCTTCACCGAGGTCGGAATGTAGGTGTACTGCTTCTCCGCGTAGTCGATCACGTCCGCGGTGTGGTTCGTGATGATGTCGAAGAACACCTTCATGCCCTTCGCGTGCGCGGCCCGGATCAGCCGCTTCATGTCCTCGTTCGTGCCCAGGTGCGGGTCGATCCTGGTGAAGTCGGTGATCCAGTAGCCGTGGTAGCCGGCGCTCTCGTTTCCGGTCGTGCCCTGCACGGGCTTGTTGACGAACGACGGGGTGAGCCAGATCGCCGTGGTGCCCAGGCCCTTGATGTAGTCGAGCTTGCCGAGCACGCCCTTGAGATCACCGCCGTGGTAGAACCCCTTGTCCGTGGGGTCGAACCCGGTCACCAACCGGGAACCGGTCAGGCCGCCGGTGTCATTGGACGGATCGCCGTTCGCGAAGCGGTCGGCCATCAGGAAGTAGAACCGCTCGTCCGCCGTGGGCGCCCGCAGCGAGTTCCCGGCCAGCTTGCGATCCGCGGGAGTGGTGGCCCCGCTCAGTCTGGCGGGCTGGACGCCGATCCGGTGGGTGTCGGCGTCGAAGCTGAACACGAGGTCGGCCGCCCCGACCAGGCTCAGCGGGACGTTGGCACCGCCGGCCACTCCGTCAGCGCCGTAGTTGACGTCCCAGCTGTCGTTGACGGCGATCTTGAACTCCCAGCTTCCCGCGGGCACGTGGAAGGTGCCCTGCCACGTGGTGGTGCCGGCCACGCGGGCGAGATGAGTGGCTGCGCAGCCGGCCTGCCAGTCGGCGGGGCAGCCGAGTTCGCTCTGCAGCGAGCCGGCCAGCGTCACGGAATCGGTGGCGGCTCGTGCGGGAGGCGCGCCGGCGGTGAGGAGGCCCGAGCCGAGGGCTCCGGCGAGGATGAGGCTGAGCAGGGGTCGACGCATTCGACGCTCCTTCGTCATCGAAGCGGGTGGCGGACCGCTTTGTGGGGTGTTCCGGGCAGACTAGACCGCCCCTCCGACATCCGGGAAGACCCTCAGTCCCTGACGCGCCGCGCGAGGACTCGATCCAGCAGTGGGTTCAGCAGGAGCGCCAGCAGCGCCCAGTACCCCAGGCCGGGCACAACGAGGGCCAGCAGCAGGGCGAGGGCGAAGAGGCCGCACGCCACCACCATCGAGCTGGTGGCCTCCGCCGGCGCGGGATTGTCGACGTCCATGAGGTGCGGGTGGCGACGCAGCCAGACCTGGAGCGCGAGGGTGAGCAGGCTCGTGGCCAGCATCGTGCCGATGTAGATCGCCAACTGGGTGGGCTCGGTCTCCATGGCGCCGACCAGGGCCGTGGCGACCGGCAGCCACACGATCGTGAACATCCAGCCGACGTTGAGCCACAGCAGCACCGGGTCCTGCCGCTCGACATGCACGAACAGGCGGTCGTGGCTGCGCCAGAAGGCCGCGATGATGAGGAAGCTCAGGGCGAACGCGAACAATTGCCCGTCGTGCTCGCGCAAATAGCCCGCCGTGTCCAGACCGTCCTTCGCCGCGTCGGTCACTGACTCGAGCAGCGGCAGGATCAACAGGGTCATGGCGATCGCAACGACCGCGTCGGTGAAGAACACGAGCCGTTCCGCGGGCCGGAACTGGACGGAGGGCGTGGCCATAGCTCGACCTAAGCGTGGCTGCGGGACGGGCGCAAGCGCGCACGCCCGCGCGTCGGACGCGAACGCCCGGCGGCAGCGGGTTGTTGTCGGACGCAGCGGTTAGGGTGACCCGGTGCGCAAGCTGACGGTCGCCCAGGGGACGGCGCTGAGCGCCGGAGCCGTGCTCGGCACCGGCATCATCTCGATGCCTGCCCTGGCGGACGCGGTGGCCGGCCCGGCCTCGCTGGTCGCCTGGCTCGCCCTGGTGCTGCTGTCCGCCCCGCTGGCATGGACGTTCGGCGAACTCGGCGCGCGGTTCCCCGACGGCGGGGGTGTCTCCGCGTACGTGCGCCGCGCGTTCGGCACGCGGGCGGCCGATGCGGTCGGCTGGATCTTCTACTTCGCGGTGCCCGTGGGTGCGCCGGTGGCCTCGTCGTTCGCCGGCGGCTACGTCGCCGACGTGCTGGGCGGCGGACGCGTGACGCGGTTCCTGACCTTCCTCGGCATCGTCGCCGTCGTCTTCGGCATGAACTGGCTGGGCCTGCACATCTCGGGACGGATGCAACTGGTGCTGGCCGCGGCGTTGGCCACCCTGCTCCTGGTGACGGTGCTGGCGGCGCTGCCACACGCCCGTCCGACGAACCTGGTGCCGTTCGCGCCGGCCGGCTGGCTGGCGGTCGGTTCCGCCGCCGCGCTGCTGGTCTGGGCCTTCGCGGGCTGGGAAGCGGTCTCCTCGCTGTCGCCGGAGTACGCCAACCCGCGCCGCGACGTGCCGAAGGCGACCATGCTGGCCGTCGTGGTCGTCGGAGTCCTGTACCTGTCAGTCGCCGTGGCGAGCGTACTCGTGCTCGGTCCGGCCCTGGCGGAGAGCCAGGCTCCACTTGCCGATCTGCTCGCGGTGGGGGTCGGGGGCCCGGTACGTCCGGTGGTGGCGGTGGTGGCCGTGCTGCTCACGGTCGGCGCGGTGAACGCGTACATGGCGGGTGCGTCACGACTCGGCGCCGCGTTGGCGCGGGAGGGCGCGCTGCCGTACCGGGTGTTCGGCTCGAATCGACGTTCGCTGGTGTTCGTCGTGCTCGCGGCCGTGGCGGGAGCCCTGCTGCCGATCGAACTGCACACGCTGTTGTTGCTGGTCACCGGCGGGCTCACGCTCGTCTACGTGATCGGGACGGCGGCGGCGGTGCGGCTCCTGCCCGGAACCGGCGCCAAGGTCGTGGCCGGATTCTCGTTCGCCTGCGTGTGCGCCCTGCTCTGGCTCACCGGCTGGCCGGCGCTGCTCGGCCTCGGCGTGGCCGCCGCAGCCATCGCCTACCGGGCGTGGCGCGACCGCGTCCGAAGAACCCAGGCCGACACGTCCTGAGGTCGCAGCGTCGGCTCTGGGACACACTCACGGCGCGTTGCTAAGAGAATCAAGTATCACTTATTGTTCTGAATATGACCTTGAGCCCTCGCGAGCGGGAGATCCTCGCGCTGCTTCGCGCGCAGCCGCTGCTCGATGCGGCCGGCCTCGCCCGCACACTGGGCACCAGCAAGGGCGCCATTGCGGTGGCGCTGTCGTCGCTCAGCCAGAAGGGTGAGATCGTAGGACGCGGCTACGTCCTGCGCGACGAGCCGTGGGCGGTCGTCGTCGGCGGAGCGGCCTGGGACGTCAAGGCCCGCAGCCTGGCGCCCGCGCGCCTGCACACATCGAACCCCAGCGTGGTCAGCCGGACGCCCGGTGGGGTGGGCCGCAACATCGCCGAGGGCATCGCCCGGCTGGGTGGCCGCGTCCACCTGGTCGCAGCGGTCGGTGCGGACGCCGCCGGTCGGGAGCTGCTGGCCCGCACGGCCGAGGCGGGTGTCTACATCGACCAGGTGGCCAGCAGTCCGCATCCGACCGGCAGCTACCTCGCCGCTCTCGACGCGGACGGCGAGTTGGTGATCGGGCTCTCGGACTTCGCCGCCGTCGACGCGATGGAGGTCGCACAGGTGAGCCGCGCGCAGGAGTTGATCACCCGCGCTGGCGTCGTCGTGATCGACGCGAACATCCCGGTCGAGGTCGCGTGCTGGGTGCTGGGGGTCGCCGCGGGCGGAACCGTCCGGGTGGTGCTGGAGCCGGTGAGCGTGGCCAAGGCGGCCAGGATGGCGCCGTTGCTCGCGTCCGATCGCCCCGTGTTCGCCGTGACGCCGAACGTGGACGAACTCGCCGCTCTGGCCGGTCGTCCGGTGGCCGACGACGAGGCCGACATCGCGGCGGCTGCCACCGTGCTGCACGATCGTGGCGTCAGCCACGTCTGGGTGAGCCGGGGCGCGGCGGGCAGCCTGTTGGTGAGTCCCGATGGGGTCGAGCGGATCGCAGCCGTTGCCGCGGCAGTCTCAGATGTCACCGGCGCGGGGGATGCGATGACCGCCGGCTTCGTCCGCGGCCTGCTGGGGGGCGAGGACCCCGCCGCCGCCGCCCGCCACGGACACCTCGCCGCCGCCCTCACCGTGGCCAGTGGCCACACTGTCAGACCAGACCTGGGCGTCGCCTTCGCCGCGGCGCTCGCCGAAACCGAAGGAGCCCGACCATGACCGAACCACACCCGATGCTCGCCGTCGCAGAAGAGGTGCGCGATGCGCTCGCGTCCGGGCGCCCGGTGGTGGCGCTGGAGTCGACGATCATCAGCCACGGCATGCCGTACCCGAAGAACGTCCAGACCGCGCGTGAGGTCGAGCAGATCATCCGCGACGGCGGCGCGGTGCCCGCAACGATCGCCGTGCTGCACGGGGTGCCCCGGATCGGCCTGGACGACGCAGAGCTCGATCTGCTCGGCTCGGACGAGCACGTGCGCAAGGTGAGCATCCGCGACCTGCCGTACGTGGTCGCGCGGGGCGAGCACGGCGCGACGACCGTGGCGTCCACGATGCGGCTGGCCGCGCTGGCCGGTATCCGGGTGTTCGTCACCGGCGGTCTCGGTGGCGTCCACCGTGGCGCCGAGCACTCGATGGACATCTCGGCCGACCTCACCGAGCTGAGCCTCACCGACGTGGCCGTGGTGAGCGCGGGGGTGAAGTCACTGCTCGACATCGGCCGCACGCTGGAGGTGCTGGAGACCCTCGGAGTGCCCGTGATCACCGTGGGCTCGGACGACTTCCCGTCCTTCTACTCCCGCTCGAGCGGGTTCCGTTCGCCGCTGCGGCTGGACGGGGCGGACGAGGTCGCGCGCGCGATGAAGGCGAAGTGGGGTCTGGGGCTGGCCGGCGGCCTGGTGGTGGCGAACCCGATCCCGGTCGAGGACGAGATCCCCGAGGCGGAGATCAGCGTCCTGATCGAGCGCGCCGTCGCTGAGGCCGACCAGCTGGGCATCAGCGGCGCAGCGATCACGCCCTACCTGCTCGGCCGGATCGTCGAGCTCTCCGGCGGCGAGTCGCTGCGCGCCAACATCGTCCTCGTGAAGAACAACGCCCGGCTGGGGGCTGAGATCGCGAGGGCGTACGCGACGCTCTGAGCGTCGATCGCGCCAGCGCTCAGTGCGCTGAGGCCAACGCCCCGCCCGGGAAGGCCTTCGCCAGGGCGTCGGGCAGGTCCTTGCCGAGGGTGACCTGGCTGCCGTGGACGACGATCACGCCGGCCAACTCGGTGATCGATTTGCTCTGGGCCTGCAGGAACACCGGTTGCAGGTACACGGTGCTGGTCTGGACGGGCAGGACCAGCATCGAGCCGAAGGTCACCTTGCTGCCCGGCTGGTTCCACAGCGTCAGCTGCTGGGCGATGGCCGGGTCCTGGTTGATCCGGGCGCTGACCTGCGCCGCGCCGAGGATCACCCGGCTCTTCGGCAGGGTGTAGACCGTCTTCTCCCCGTAGCTGGACGGCTCCGATGAACCGGTCAGCCAGCCGACCAGGTCGTCCCGGTTGGGCAGGACGTAGGGCTGCACGAGGTAGAGCCCGATCCCGGTCCCGGCGGGCGGGTTGAGCAGGACGTACTGCGAACCCACCTTGTTCCCCGAGGCGTCGGTGGGGATCCGCCAGGTGTCCTCCTGGTTGTAGAACACAGTCGGGTCGCTGACGTGGTACTTCGCGAACACCTGGGTCTGGGCGGTGAACAGCTTCATCGGCACCCGCAGGTGGGCGGCCAGTGCCGCCGGGATCGGGTCGGAGCTGATCACGGTCGGGAAGATCCGTTCCCAGGCGTCCCGGATCGGGTCGCTGCCGACGGCGTAGAAGGTCGTCCGGCCGGTCTCCGCGTCCACGGTCACCTTCACCGAGTTGCGCACATAGTTGGTGCCGTTCGGGAACGGAGAGTTGTTCGGCAGGGTCTGCGAATAGGGGAAGTGGTCGCTGGTGGTGTAGGCGTCGATGATCCAGGTGATCCGACCGTCCACCACGGCGGGGTAGGGCGTGTCGTAGGTGAGCCAGGGAGCGATCTTCTGGGCGCGCGCCACCACGCTGCGGTTCAGCAGCAGTTTGCTGTCGGCGTGGACGTAGCTGGACGCGAGCAGGTCGATCGACCGCAGCCGCAGCGCCCACGCCAGCCGGTTGAACGGGCCTCCGATCGTGACGCCATCCCCGCCGGTGTACCGATTGGTGGCGTTCGTCTTGCCCTTGGGGTAGTCGAACTCGTCCAGTCCCGTGTTCACCACGACCCAGTCGGACTGGTCGGGACCGAAGTAGACCCGTGGCTGGGTGATCTGCAGGCTCGATGCGTCCTGCACGGACGAACTGGTGGTCGCGGGCACGTCCCCGACGAGGAACTGCGGGAAGCCGTCCTTCGTCGTGCCGCTGGTCGAGCTGATCGCCATGCCGTAGCCGTGCGTGTACACGAGGCGCCGGTTCACCCAGGTGTTGCCCGCCGAGGGCAGGTTCGCCGACGAGATCTCACGCGCGGCCACGAGCACCTGCTGGAGCTTCCCGTCCACCTCGTAGCGGTCGGTGCTGATCGCGGACAGCTTGTAGTAGGGACGGATCGTCTGCAGCTGGTTGAAGGCCTGCGCCACCGTGGTGGCGCTCCAGACCGGGACCGAAGACAGCTCCTGGCGCACCTGGTCGGTCGCCGCGGTGGGGACGGTCGCTGCCCCCGCGTAGTCTTGCGCGCCTACCTGGTCGAGCTGGTAGGCCAGCCGGGTCATCTCGACGTTACGGCTCAGGTAGGGCTTCTCCGCGGTCGCCTCGTTGGGACGCACCAGGAAGCGCTGCACCACGTACGGCGCGATCGTGCTGGTGAGGAGTGCCATCACGATCATGCCGACGCCAGCCCAGAGGACCGGCTTGACGTTGCGCTGGAAGGACGTGACGACGAGCAGGGCGGCGATTCCCAGGCTCACCACGATCATCACCCACAGCCCAGGCAGGATCGCGTGGACGTCGGTGAAGGACGCCCCCACGAACGCGGTCTGGGTGGTGGAGTAGCTCAGCTGCCAGATCCGCAGGCCGAAGCTCACCGCCGTGACCACCATCAGCACGGCCGCGAGCCGCCAGAAGACCCGCCGGACGCGCCACCAGTCGGCGTGGATGCGTCCGGTGTAGTCCAGCCGGCTGGAGATGAACACGATCGTGATGTAGACGGCCATGGTCAGCAGCACGAGCTGGAAGCCCCAGGCCAGGAGCGCCTCGAGGGCAGGCAGCGTGAAGACGAAGAAGCCGACGTCCAGCCCGAACTGGGGGTCGACGATGCCGAACGGCGACTGGTCGACCGCGAGGCGGTAGACCATCCACTGGCCCGACATCGCGTAGCCCATCGCCGCGGCGATGGCGAACGCGCCCACGATGGTCACGGCGCGGAACCGGCCGCGGGCGCCGACCGCGCCCCAGGCACTGCGGCCGGCCAGGACGAGCGCCACGAAGTTGAGGGCGGTGAACACGGCCCAGACCGTCGCCTGCGAGGCGTACTGCGTCCAGAAGACGGCGTCCTCGCCCACGCTGGCATACCACTCGTGGTCGGTCCAGATCATCAGCCAGGTGAAGCCCGCGACGAGGGCAGCGATGACCCCGACGATGATCCCGAACACCGGTCCGAACCGGCGCAGGTGCGACAGGATGCTGCGCTTCGCGACGCCCGCCCCGATCGGGGGAGTTGCGTCGGTGTCTCCTGCCACTACCTCAGTCATTGATCAGCTCGCATTCGACGGCGGCGATCCCCGTGCCGAGGAACTCGTCCTGCTCGACGGTGAAGGCGCGCTCACGGGAGTGGTTGACGAAGAACCCCGAATGGTTGTTCCACAACTCGCCGCTCAGCTTGTAGGCGCCGCCGAGCAGCGGGGGACTGATCAGGCGGGCGCGCGCCGTGTGCGTCCCGATGCTGGTGTCGAGCGCCAGTCCGGGGCTCTGTCGGTCGGACGCGAAGATCTCGACGTTCTCGGAGTTGTGGATCGTGTACGTGAAGGTGAGTCTCGGCAGGGCCCGCTTCACGATGTAGGTGAACTCCAGGAAGATGTCCTCGCCGTGTTCGAAGAAGGTCGTCGGCTCACCCTCGGAGTCGGTGAGGCGGGCTCCCTTCACCGCCAGCAAGTCCGCCTTCTCCAGCATGAGGTCCTCCGTGGCGTCCTCGCGCTGGGTGCGGCGGAGGGCGGCCCGTTCGGTGCGCAGGAACTCCTCGTACCGCTGGACGATCGGGCCCACCTCCCCTTCGGCCTGCAGGACACCGCGGTTGATCCAGATGGCCTTGGTGCAGAAAGCCTTGACGGTGCCGAGCGAGTGGCTGACGAACAGGATGGTGCTCCCGCTCTCCCGGATGCGGCCCATCTTCTCGATGCACTTGAGCCTGAAGATGTCGTCGCCGACGGAGAGCACCTCGTCCACGATCAGGATGTCAGGCTCGATGCTGGTCGACACGGCGAACCCGAGGCGGGCCTTCATGCCCGAGGAGTAGGTGCGAACCGGTTGGTTGATGTAGTCGCCGATGTCCGCGAAGTCGATGATCTCCTGCCGCCGGGCATCGGCTTCGTCGCGGGAGATGCCCATGGCCAGGGCGCGGAGGTAGATGTTCTCGAGGCCGGTCAGTTGGGGGTCGAACCCGCTGGTCAGCTCCAGCATGGCGGAGACCCGTCCGTTGACCTTCACCTCGCCGCTCGTGGGCGTGGTGACGCCGGCGATGATCTTCGACAGCGTGGACTTGCCGGAGCCGTTGCGGCCGAGGATCGCGACGACGTCCCCGCGCCCGAAGGTCGCGGTGACGCGGTCGAGCGCCTTGAAGCGCCCGCCGGACTGCGTCTTGCGGAACGGCGCCACGGCGCGCGCCAGTGAGCTGGAGTAGGTCCGGTAGACCTTGGTGAGGTTCTTCACTTCGATGGCCGGGGTGCCCGCGGGCTCGTCGAGGACGGCCGCTTCCGGTGCGATCAGTTCTGTCATCGCCATTCTCCTACAGGACGTCCGCGAACTCGGGGGCCAGCTTGGTGAACACGTAGCTGCTGACGAGGGTCAGCACGGCGAGCAGGCCCCAGAAGTAGGCGGTGTAGTTCAGGGATCCGGTGATCCAGTTGTGCATGACGAGGGAGTCGCGGTAACCGGAGATCACATAGGTCAGTGGATTGGCCATGATGAGGTAGCGGAACGGGGCGCTCAGCGTGCTCGCCGACCACAGCACGGGGGTCACCCAGAACAGCAGGGACAGCACCGACTTGATCAGCTGGCCGAGGTCGGCGCTGATCGCCGTGAGCGCAGAGAACAGGGTGGAGACGACGACGCTCAGCGCCAGGCCGCACAGCATGTAGTAGGGCAGCTGCAGTGCGGTGAGCGTGAGACCGAACCCGCTCACCAGCAACAGGACCAGCGTGAGGCAGACCATCACCAGGTGGACCAGGAAGTGTGACAGGACCTCTGACACCGGGAGGGTCGCGACGGGATAGCTCATCTTGGTGACGAACTGGGAGTTCCGCCGAATGGCCTGGCCGGCCTCGCGCAGGCAGTCGGACATGAAGAACCAGGCGATGTTGCCCGGCACCAGCCAGATGATGTACGGCGCGCCGCCCATGCCCTGGGCATGACCGCCCTTCAAGCCGATCGAGACGGCGAACCAGTACGCGGTGATGTAGATGGCCGGGCGGATCACCGCCCAGGCGACGCCGAGGGCCGATCCGCTGTAGCGCTTTGTGAGCGCGACCTGGGCCATGCCGTAGGTGCGCTTCCAGTTCTCATAATTGACGACGGCCAACTCTCTGGTGGCGTCGGCTGCTTCCTTGAGCATCCATCCACTTCCTGCCGCCTTGTCCGGTTTCGGTCGCCAGCAACCAGGCAGCGGGATTCGACTGTACCTGCTGTTCGTGCAGGACGAAGAATCCGCCACGGGATGAGCGATGCCGGAAAGTGACCGGAGCCGGACGTGCCGGCGTCGGCTCGCGTTGAGCATCTCGAAGCTGGATCCTGGCAGCGGCGGCTCTGCTGTTTCGACCTGTCGTCCTGCACCGACCGGGCTCGCCAGGAACGGCAAACTGCGCGAGGAGCGGTGATCCGGTCCTCGCGCAGTTTGGGCTGTCCGGGACGCCGGGCGGCGGCCTGGACGGAAATCAGGCTGGACTCGCGGCCACGACCAGCGAGAACAGTTCCTCCGGGGTGCTGGCTGCCTTGAGCTTCTCCACTTCGGCGTCGTCTGAGAAGAGGATGGCGATCTGGGAGAGGATCTCCAGGTGCTCGCCGCCCTTGCCCGCGATGCCGACCACGAAGGTCGCGCGCTGGCCGTCCCAGTCGACGCCACCGTCGTAGCGGACGAAGGTGAGCGCCGAGCCGAGCACGGTGTCCTTGGCGTCGTTGGTGCCGTGGGGGATCGCCAGTCCGTTCCCCATGAACGTCGACACTGTCCGCTCGCGATCCTGCATTGCTTCGTAGTAGGCGGGTGTCACCGCGCCCGCCGCGACAAGGAGGTCCGTGGCCTCCTGCATCGCCTGGTCGCGGGTGGCCGATCCGGCGTGGATGCGCACCATCTGCGGTGACATGACGTTGTTGGTCTCCATGTGTTGCATGGCCTTTCTCGAGATTGGGGGTGGCGGCAGGGCGCTGCTCGCGCCCTGCCGCCCAAGGGGTCACGGCCTGTCGGCTGCCTGTGCCTCCTTGACCATCTCGACAACCTCGTCGTACTTCGGGGACGCCATGAAGTTGTCCACCGAGACGTGGATCGCGTCCGGTACCTTCTGGCGGGCCCGATCGGTGAGCTGGGCCTGGGTGATCACCAGGTCAGCGCTCGGGTCGAGGTTGGCGATGGCCTGGTTGACGACCTTCACGTCGGGGAAGCCCGCGGTCTGGATCTTCTTGCGGAGGACGGAGGCGCCCATCGCCGAGGAGCCCATACCGGCATCGCAGGCGAACACGATCGTCTTGATCGCTCCGGCCGTGGCCACGGTTGCGCCGGTGCGGAGCCCGGCGAGGGCGTCGGAGCCCTTGCCCTTGTTCGCCTCGGTCTGGCTGATCGCAGCCTCGAACTTGTCGGCACCTTCCGCCTCAGCCGCCAGGTCCCGCTTGCGCGAGGCCCGCAGGATGATCCCCGCGATCACAAAGGTGACTGCCGCCGACAACACGACCGACAACAACACCGGCACATACGCTCCTGGAGCGATCTGAGCGACCACCGCCAGGATGCTGCCCGGAGCAGCCGGTGCCCGCAACGCTCCACCCAGCAGCATGTTCGTCGTGACACCGGTCATGCCGCCCGCGATCAACGCCAGGATCAGGATCGGCTTCATCAGCGCGTACGGGAAGTACACCTCGTGAATACCGCCGATGAACTGAATGAACGCCGCACCCGGAGCCGACGCCTTCGCCGCACCAATCCCGAATACCGTGAACGCGAGCAGGAGTCCGACGCCGGGGCCGGGGTTCGCCTCGAGCAGGAACAGGATCGACCGGTTCCCATACGCCGCCGATGCGGCCTGGGTCAGCCCCAGCGGGGTCAGCACGCCGTGGTTGATGGCGTTGTTCAGGAAGAACACCTTCGCCGGCTCGATGATGATGCTCGTCAACGGCAACAGATCATGCGCAACCAACCAGTTCACACCCGTGCTCAGCACATTCATGATGCCGTTCACAATCCACGCGAGCGGGTAGAACCCGACAATCGCCATGACAAAGCCCCAGATGCCGGCGGAGAACATGTTCACCAGCATCTCCAGGCCGGCCTTGATCTTGTTCTCCCACAGGCTGTCCAGCCACTTCATGGTGTAAGCGGCGAGGGGAGCCATGATCATGGCGCCGATGAACATGTGTACCTGGCCGAGTTGGTTGTCGGCCGGCTGGGTTTCGTTGAACTTCGCGATCAGCAGGTCGGACCCGGCGATCGCACCGAACGTGCCGATCGCCGCCACCACCGCACCCCGCACCCCGTACACCATGTGACCACCGGTGTAGGCGATCAGGATCGGCAGCAGGTAATGAATGAACGGACCCACGATCGTCGACAGATCCGCGTTCGGCGTGAACCCCGCCGAAATGAAGAACATCGTGAAAATACCCCACGCGATCAACGCGGGAATGTTCGGCATGATCATCCCAGACAAGAAGGTGCCGAACTTCTGCACCGCTACGCGTGCGCCTCCCGTCGCAGGCGTCGATGTGTTGACTGCGGTCATAGTGATTCCTCTCGTTTGGTGCAAAACCCGGGCCGCGTCGGTGCGTCCCGGCGCCAGTTGTCGATTGGTGGTTGTGGACGGGGGTCAGGCGGGTCCGCCGTGGACCGCTGCTTCGATTCGGCCCAGCGTCCTGGTGCCGTCGAGGTCCGAGAAGACGTCGGCGTCCAGGAGAACGACCTTGACGCCGTGCGGGGCCGCCAGCTCCTTGATCTGCTCGAAACGAGCAGCGAGGTGAGGGCCGAGGAGGACCAGGTCACTGGACTCCACGCTCTCCGCCAGCGCCCCCTCGTTTGTCGCTGTGGCGGAGTAGGCGAGATTCCGCGTCCGTGCCGCGCTGTTGATGCGCTGTGCGACAAACGTGCTCGACGCTCCCGCGCCGCACACAACCAGGATCCTCATCGACGCCTCCTGGGCCCAATGATGGTCAGCCGTGGCGGGGCGGCTCAACCACAGCTGTTTCCGCGGGGGAGGAAGGAATGCTGGGGCCGGCGCCGGGGTACGGAAGCGACGCGTCGTGTGGAACCGCAAGAATGCGCAATGTGTCGGATCGCCGTGGCTGTCTGTCCAGATGCTGACATGCTTGACTGTGGTGCGCGCAGGGCCGCGTTGACGTCCGAGGGCATGCGTGCGGGAGGTGTGAACGTTGTCGAGGTCTCGGCAGAACCGGCTTCTCACCCACTTGGTGAGAGTCGAGGACTGGGTGACCGCTGCGTCCTTGTCCGACTACCTCGGAGTGACCCCTCGGTCCGTCCGCAGCTATGTGGCTGCGCTGAACACGCGGGTTCCGGACGGCGTCGTCGTGGAGTCAGGAGCCCAGGGCTATCGTGCCGGGCCCGACGCGCGGGCCGCCTTGCGCGAGGGGACCGTCGAGCCCGGCACTCCGCAGGACCGCTTCCACCAACTGGTTCGTCGGTTGCTCGAGTCGGAGCAGCCGCTGGACGTCCACGACACCGCGGACGAGATCTACGTCAGCTCTGCCACCGTCGAGGGCGACCTCGCGCGGGTACGTAGCTTCCTCAGCGGAAGCGGCCTCACGCTGGAGCGGCAGGGCTCCCAGGTCTGGCTGCAGGGGACGGAGATGGCCCAGCGTCGGCTGCTCAGCCGGCTGGTGCACGAGCAGACCGAGATGGAGTCGCTGGACTTCCCTGCGCTGATGCGGGTGCTCGGCGAGGGGTCGGTCGGCGCCGAGGCCTATGCGCGGTTCAAGGCCGACCTGGTAGACGCACTCGGCGGCTTGGGCTACTTCGTCAACGAGTACGCCATGGCCGACGTCCTGATGCATGTGGCGATCGCTGCCGACCGGATCTCGCGGGGCCGGCTGCTGGCCACGGGTAGCGACAGCCTCCGTGACGACGAGCGGGCCGTCGGCGAGGTGCTCGACCAGTTGGCGCTGCGCCACTTCGGCATCCGGTTCGACGGCGGCGATCGGGAGTTCCTCACCACGGTGGTGCTGAGCCGGGTGGTGGCCCCGCGGCTGGACTCCGTCCAGGAGTTGGCCAGGCAGCGGGTGGCGCCGGCCGTGGAGCAGGCCGTCCTCGACGCCTGTGCCGCCGCGTCCACCGAGTTCCTCGTGGATCTCTCGGGCGAGGACTTCACCTGGCGCCTGATCCTGCACGTCCAGAACCTCGTGGAGCGGGCTGCGGGAGCCGCGTGGTCGCGCAACCCGCTGACCCGCACGCTGAAGGCGTCCTATCCGATGATCTTCGAGGTCGCGGTCTACATCGCCAACCGGCTGCAGGAACGGCTCGGCATTCCGCTGGTGGACGAGGAGATCGCCTACATCGCGATCCATGTGGGCGCGAGGCTGGAACGCAACCGCACCGACGACGCGCCGCCGACCGCGACGATCGTGTGCCCGGGCTACCACGACCTGCACAGCCTGCTGCGCTCCAGCGTGGACCGTTCGCTCGGCCGGGCGATCGAGGTCGTGAGGGTGGAGACCCGGTCGGATCCGGACTGGGCGTCGATGGATTCGGACCTGATCCTCACGACGATCGCCCCGCCGCAGCGCAGCGATCGGATCGTCACGATCCCGCTGTTCCTGACCGACGCGGACGTGGAGCGGGTGCATGCCGCGGCGATGCGCGTCCGGAGGACCCGGCGGCTGGGCCGGTTGCGCGCGGAGCTGGAGAAGTACTTCGCGCCGCGGTCGTTCGTGCGGGACCTCGACCCGGACGCGGGCGAGGAGGCCATCATCCGCCGGCTCGGGTCGCTCCTCATCGCAGAGGGCGTGATCGACGAGAGCTATGTGGAGCGGAGCATCGAACGGGAGCGGATGTCGTCCACGGCGTTCACCGAATCGCTGGCGGTGCCGCACGCCTTGAGTATGACGGCGACCAGGACGGCCATCGCCGTCGGCATGGCGGACCGGCCCATCCCCTGGGGAGAGTCCCGCGTGCAGGTGGTCGTCATGGTCGCGTTCTCGGAGAGCGACCGAGCGGCGTTCCAGACGGTGTTCGAGCAACTGGTCGAGGTGTTCAGCGAGCGCGACAGCGTCCAGCGGCTCGTCCACAAGGGCACCGACCTGGCGGCCTTCCTGGACGAACTCGTCGCGGTCATCGACGGCTGAGCTACTGGCGTGTCGAGTCGGTACTCGCTGGCGAAAGGAGATCGCTGCTAGTAGGGGTCTCCTAGAGTTGTGCGAGCCGCTCGAAACGCTCGGCGGCCTCGGCACCCTCCACCGTGTATCCCATCTCCCTCAGAACCCGCACTGCCTCTGCGGGAGCGTCTCGGACAGCGGCACCCACCTGCTGCCGTCTCCACTCAGCTCTGCCTTTCGCAAGCGCAGACTGCCACCCGGCACCGGCGTCGAGCCCAAACTCGTCCTGGAGAGCTGCTAGCAGGTCCTCAACGCAAGGGCGGAACCGTGGTCCGCCAAGCGGGAAATGAAAGTCGGAAAGCTGCGGATGGTCGCTTGGGGTCCTTCGGCTCATCCTTTGGCCCCGCCTGCTGTTGCGCCCGGCTGAGCTGAGAGCGTGCGTAAACGCATCGCGGTGCGCGTGAACCTGCAGGTGCGCACAAGGGATTGGTGCGTGTGGTTCACGGACGTAGTCATACCGGAAGAGCGGTTCCTTGTTTGTTCGCGTGCCGGGATAGACCGCAAACGACGACATCTCAACCGCCAGATATCTGCCGGCGGAGTCCCACCTACACTGCATCGCCACGATGAGTGTGAGGTGAGTGACTTCGTCGACCGACAGTGCAATCCCATGACCGCTCGACTCGGAGATCTGGACCAAGTCCTCACTGACGAGAGCAGTGAACTCGCAGTCTTTGCCTGTGAAGGCAGCGATCGTGGACGACAGGTCTTGCGCGAACTCCTGAGCCTTGCTCAGTAGGGGGTCACAGTCAGCTTCGCTCACCTGAAAGCCAGGCGAGTGCCTCCAGACGGCGCCACGCGGCGGCCTCGTCCTCTGTCAAGAGATAGTTGTTGGCCCGATCGTGGAGTTCTGCCTCGCTCATTCCCAACCCATCGAGGATTGCGTCTCGCTCAGCAGCAACATCACTATGGTCGAGCCGTCGTGCAGTCGCAGTGCCCATCTCGCCTCCTCCTCTCTGTGCCAACACCTTAAGGCTAGGCGGCCGGGCCGACAGTTCCTCTACGGAGAGTGTCGCGACAACACCGGAACCTGTGGTCATCCGCTCGGCAAGGTTAGCAACGCTAGCGATGGAGTCGTTGGGCATCTCTGACGCCGGTGCCGAGGATCTGGCGACCTGATCGGATAGCACGTGGATGGCACGATACCAGTGCAGCCCCTAGCAACATGGCGTTGACTAGGGCCGGAACTCGTGTCCGAGAGAGGACTTGAACTCATGCTTCAGGTGCTTCAGGCGAGTGCACTCCAGTGCGTTTGAGCGCTTCTGGAGCGTGGCGGAGGCTGCGCAACCTACGTCCGGGAGCACCCCGGCGCATGCCGGTACGGGGGCGGCAGTATCACGCAAGTATCACGAGTTCGCCTCAGCTGGCGTCGAGTTCGTCGAGCCAGGCGTTCGCTTGTGCGGCGGCCTGCTCGAGTGTGTCCGCGACTGCCGCGGACTGGGCGGCGCGTTCGAAGCTGGCGGTCCAGTGGGGGTAGGGCGTGATGCGGGCGGGCCAGGTTCGTTCGGGGTAGCCGAGGGTGGAGGCGTCGCGGGCCCGGGTGTCGAAGATGTCGAGGATGGCCGCTTTGACCTCGGGATGGGTTGGGCTTCCGGTCTCGCGGATGAGGTCGCGCAGCAGGAGCAGGTCGACGACATCTCGGGCGCGGTCGTTCTGGAAGTCCGGTGGGTCGTGGGGGTCAGACACCGCGTGCACCTTCTGCGCGATTTGGTAGCGCATCGCCAGCCCGGTCAGGTGGTCGGGTGTGGGTAGGCCGAAGCCGGCCAGTGATGGCGCGGGTACCGGTTCGCCATGAGTTCCAGCCGAGCCCTCGTCGGGGGAGATCTCGACCTGGATGCGACGCCAGGTCACGCCGTTGACCTGCACAACGAGGGCGAACCGTCTCGGCTTGACGACGCGGTTGGGCACCTGGATCACCTCGGTGGGGTCGCGGCGCAGGACGCACGGACCCCACGGCTGGGCGAGCACCACGTCGAGCGCCTCGATGAACCGGTCGAGGTCGCCGCGGATGAGGCCGTCGAGGTCAGTGGTCGCCCGCGATAGCCGTGGCAGGCGGTGCTGCAGCAGCGTGCCACCCTTGAGCAAGAACAATGGCTCTCCCTGTTCGTCCAGCGCTTGCTGGAGGGCAGCAGCAACCACGGTGGATGCGACGAGCCAGCCGAGACGACCTCCGTCGGAGCCGAGTTGTCGCTCGGCTTGCGCGATCCAGCCGTCCAGTACCCGCGCTGAGTTTGGTGCCTTCTCCTTCGGGCGAAGGCCGGCCAGGGCTGCGGCGAGGTTCACCGACTCAGGCGCGTCCATCACGTTCCTCAAGGAGTCGGATCAGCCGGTCGCGGTCGGACGCGGGCAGCAGGCTGGTGCGTCCGCCTCGTTCGATTGCCTGTCGGATGAGGTAGCTGGGAGTGCCGGTGTCGATGCAGTCGGCGATGGTCGTGGGCAAGTTGGTAATGGGGATGCCCTCCCACCAGGTGCGCAGGCCAGGATCGACGTCGCGCTGGTGGATGACGTACCGCTCACCACCGGCGCGTCGTAGTCGTCGGTGCTTGCCGACGGTGAGGTGGACCCGGTCGGGGTTCACGTCGCTCACGTCCCACGCGGCCAGCGCCGTCTCGTGCGACAGGCAGGCCTCTGCCACGCCGGTCCACAGCACCGCCAGCGCCCAGTTGTCGTGCGGAGTCGTCGGGACCTGGGGGATCCGGTACACCCCATGCGCGACGCGCTCAATGCGGCCGCGACTGGCGAGCTTGGGCAACTCGGTCTTCGGAATGCCGTCGGCGACGGCTTGTGAGGTCGTGACGAAGCCGTGCTGGTCCAGTGCGATCTCGCGGAGTCGCTCCAGATAGGTCAGAACCTCGGTCATGTCAGAAGAATACCAATATGGGTTACTTCTGACGACCAACCACTGCTGGGCGCGGGTTGGACCCGTCCCTGAGTCGTCCATCGTGATGCTGTGCGCTCGCATCGCGGATCTGCACGGTGGTCGAGCCAGCGCCGCAGCACCGGTCCCATTGACAGGCGGAGTTATCCTGACCTTGCCCCACCCCCGCGGGCTGATCGGCCATTTCGGGAGACTCGTCTCGTGGGTGTC
>DAIPJC010000098.1:0-4406 GCA_036770475.1 Propionicimonas sp.
CCACCGGCACCGCCTCCTGCCCGATCGACAGGTGCATGGTGCCGTGCATCATGCCCCGGCCGTAGAGATCCTCGACCGCCTCCTCGAAGAGGCGGATCCGCCACATGTCCCGCAGGACGCCCTTGGCCTGTTCCTTGTCCGACACCACAGTCATGAGGCTCAGGTTAGCGCCATAACGCAAGTTCTCGCATCCCTCTGCGCCTATCACGCATTTTCATGCGCAATAGGCGGCCTGACTCCGCCCCTGATGGCGAAACCTGCCCGCCCATGGGTTATGCTATACGCACATTCATCCGCTCCATAATGCACTATTGTGCAAAGTAGCCTCAAAGGGGGTGTTCTGATGCCGGCACAGCCGACACTTCGGACGCCATTTCTGATCGTCAATCCCAAGGCCTACCTCGGCGGTGCAGATACCCTGCGCCTCGCCCTGCTCACCAACGAGCTCGCCCAGGAGTTCGACCTGGACGTCATCTTCACCTCGCAGCAGGCCTACATCGTCGAAATCGCCCGCCGCACCACGCACCTGATGATCTGCGCCCAGCACATGGACCCGATCGTGCCGGGGCGCGGGATGGGCCTCACCCTGCCCGAGTCGCTGGCCGAGGCCGGGGCCACAGCCGTGGTGCTGAATCACGCCGAACACCCGATCACACTCGCCGAGCTGGACGCCACGATGCGGCGCGCGGACGACGTCGGCCTGACCACGATCGTCTGTGCGGACTCCGTGCGGCAGTGCCGTGCCGTCGCGCAACTCGAGCCGAAGGTGATGATCTGCGAGCCGACGGCCAACATCGGCACGGGCGCCATGGATACCGGCGACTACATCGTCCGCTCCACCAGGGCGGTCAAGGAGATCGACCCCTCGATCCTGGTCATCCAGGCTGCGGGGGTCTCGACCGGCGCCGACATCACCCGCGTCCTCGAGCAGGGCGCGGACGGATCGGGCGGAACCAGCGGCATCGTGTCAGCACCCGACTGGCGGGCGGTCCTCGTCGACATGATGTCCGCGCTCAAGAACTTCCAGACCTCAGACCACCATCGAG
Source organism: Propionicimonas sp. (assembly GCA_036770475.1). Lineage (GTDB taxonomy): Bacteria > Actinomycetota > Actinomycetes > Propionibacteriales > Propionibacteriaceae > Propionicimonas. The sequence continues at coordinate 1,047 of DAIPJC010000098.1, forward strand.
CAGGAGCGAAATGATCATCGGACTGGGCGAGGCACTCGCCTACGGGCAGCAGCACGGCATCGCGATCGCTGCCGTGAACACCCCCTTCTTCGAGGCGCTGGTCGCCACGATCCGCGCCGCAGAGGCGAGCGGCGTCCCGGTCATCCTGCAGCACGCGCAGGTGCACGAGGGCGAGATGGCCATCGAGGACATCGGACCGGCGATGGTCGCGCTGGCCCGTCGCAGCGACTCCCCCTTCGTCCTGCACGTCGACCACGGCGAGGACCTCGACTACATCGAACGCGGGTTCGCGGTCGGCTTCAACTCCGCGATGATCGATGGCTCCCGCCGGCCCTACGAGGAGAACGTGGCGGTGACGGCGGAGGTGGTGGCGAGGGCCCGTGAGCTGGGGTTCGGAGTCGAGGGCGAGCTGGGTGTGATGACCGGGAACGAGAACGGCGACCCGTCCCAGGGGGTCGCGGACGCAAACCTGTACACCGATCCCGAACAGGCCCGGGACTTCGTAGCCCGCACCGGCGTCACGGCGCTGGCCGCTTCCTTCGGAACGGTTCACGGCGTCTACCACCGCGAACCCCACATCAACTACCCGCTGATCGACGAACTGCGCGCCGCGAGCGGCGTCCCGCTGGTGATGCACGGAGGCTCCGGCCTGAGCGCCGACGAGTACCGGCAGTCCATCGCGCACGGAGTGCGGAAGATCAACTACTACACCTACGCAGCCAAGGCAGCCCTCGACGCGGCTCGCGCAGAGGCCGCCAACCCGGAGGTCATCCTGTTCAGCAAGGTCGCCGCTGCGGCGACCGCCGGGGCGCAGCGAGACGTCACCGCATTCATCCGTACCCTGGCCGGCCAGGCCTGACGCGGAAGGAGACACGATCCATGAGCGTCCATCTCGAGACCATCGCCCTGATGTCACACGGCGGCACGCCGAGCTACCTGAACGTGACCGCGGAGGTGAAGGGTGCCATCGCGCGCAGCGGGATCACCACGGGCTCGTGCACCGTGATCTCCCCGCACACGACCTGCTCGGTCTTCTTCGAGGAGTTCGTGCACGACACCCTCCCCGACGGAAGCGAGTACCTGCAGGCAGACCTCGACGACGGCCTTGCCCGGATCTTCCCTGACCAGACCGCGCCGCAGCCCGAGGGTGGCTACCGCTACCCAGGGCCGAAGCACTACGCGGAGGTGGAGACCTGGCCGGACGTCGCGGTCTACATCCCCGACGGCGATCGTGCGCAACTGCTCAACGCTGAGGCGCACCTGCGCTCGACCCTGCTCGGATCCAGCCAGGTATTCGCCGTCGAGGACGGCGCCCTCGCGGTGGGCGTCACCGGCTACATCTACTTCGTCGACTTCGACCGCAGCAGACCGCGGCCGCGCCGCTGCCAGATCCTGGTCATGGGCGAATAGCGGGCGGGTTCCGCGACGGCCCGGACGCCCTCACTCGCTGCCGGCGAGATTGAGGGCTGCGCGCGCGAGGTCCTCGTCCAGGATCACGCCGTTCAGCACTCCGGTTCGCAGCGCGCCGACGACCCCCGGAGCCTTCTCCACCCCGCCGGCCAGGCCGATCACCTCGGGGACGTCGCGGAGCTGCGCGAAGCTGATCCCGATCACCCGCTCCGAGCTGGGCAGGCCCAGCGGACGCCCGGACAGGTCGTAGTAGCGACCACAGATGTCGCCGACGGGCTGCTGCTTGCTCAGCCGGGCGGTCTCCTCCTGGGACAGGTGCATGGCGGCGATCACCCTGCGGGAGTTGTGCAGGCCGTAGGATCCGATGCCCACGAAGGCGATCTCGACGCCGGCCGCGCGCTCTACGGCCCTCTGAATGGACGACTCGTGGTTCATCGCCGCCCATGTCTGGTGCGATTCGACCACCGCGGGCGATTCGAAGCGAAAGGACGTGGCCCCGCACTTCGCGGCCAGGACCTCCAGCGAGGTGTTGCCCGCCGGGCCGGCCTCCGAGGGGAGGCCACCGACCAATGGACAGATCACCAGCCCTCGGGCGATCGGCTCCAGATCGATCTGCTCAACGAAGCGATCCACAGTGATGCCCCAACTCAAGCCGAGGGAGCGCAGCCCCGCGACCCGCTCCTCGAACAGCCTCGCGGTGGCCTGCGCCACGACATCGACCGGGGATTCGCCACGGCGGCGGGGAACGACGATCGCGCTCCCGATCCCGAAGGCTGCGACCAGCATCGCCTCGAGCTCTGGGACTCGTGCGAGCGCGGAGGGATCGTGGATCCGCACCTCGACCACACCCTGCTCACGAGCAGCGGTCAGGATCCGGGAGACACTCGAGCGGGACAGGCCGAGTTCCCTGGCAATCTCCCCCTGCGACCTGTCCTCGATGTAGTACAGACGCGCGGCCTTGACCAGCACGTCGGCGCGACGCGGGGCTGGCATCTATTCCTCCTCTGGATCGTGAGCAGGATACCGGGTCACGAGGGGACCGACCGTCGCCTCCGCGACACCCGCCCTACATGTCGCCGCCGGCGCCACCACGCGGTGGCGCCGGCGGCGGAAGAGAGGAGCCGGGGATCGCTCAGAGCACGTGGCTGGCGAGCAGGGCATCCTGCAGCCGACGCATGGCCACCAGCGGACGGGTCTCGTCGACCTCGACGTCGTCATAGGTCAGGGTTTCCCCGGCCTCGAGATCACGCTTCAGCACGCAGCCCTGCACCAGGCCGATCGGGATGGCGTTCAATGCGCGGGCGTCGTCGGCGTCCAGGGTCCAGCCGTGCACGTGGTGGCCGCCCATGCCCTCCAGCACCGTCCCTGCCTTCAGCGGGAACTTCGCCTTCGCGGTGACCTCCGAACGCCAGGTCTTTGTCTGGAAGTCGGCCGAGCGGTTCAGCACGGCCTCGCTGATCGACAGGTGCGCCTCGATCGAGGCCAGGTGGTGCGGCCGGTAGACCGCGTAGTACGGACCGGTGCCGAACTTCAGGTAGTCCAGCTCGTGGGTGACGACCGGATCCTCCGAGCGCACCACGACGAAGATTCCCGGGGCCACATCGCCCTCGACCGTGTACTCCACCGCGGGCGTGCTGGTCAGGATGCCCCCGTCCTCGGCCGGAATCAGCTTGGTGGCCAGCTCGTCGACGGAGCAGGACGGGCCATGCATGCCGGCCACGTTCACCGGGATGCCGGTGGCATTCGACAGCGCGCACATCTCGAGCTGCGTCTTGGTGCCGTCGGTGAACTCACACAGCATGCGCGGGTTCATGTTCTTGCGGGCGGCCTCCTCCGCGACGTCCTCAGGCACGTCGGTATGCCGGTTCGGGTTGTTCTTCCCCTTGCCAGCGGCCACCACGGTGAGTCCGAGGTCCTCGGCGTACTCGACCAGCTTCACGCACTCGACCG
>DAIPJC010000045.1:0-25416 GCA_036770475.1 Propionicimonas sp.
GGTCGCCGACCACGGCGAGGACTACGCGGTGGTGAGCTGCTACAACTCGCTGAAGGTGCGCGGCGGCGCGCACAGCCTGGTGCGGCTGAACCTCAAGGAGGCCGTGGCCAGGCACGTCGGTGGTGTGGACTCCTTCTGCGCCGAGGCGCTGCCGCACTGGGTGGAACTGACCGCGGAGCTGGGTGAGGCCCGGATCCGGTCGCTCGTCGAGGTGCAGGGCTTCTTCGAGTCGAACTTCCTGGCTGCCGAGGGGCTGGTCGATCTCGATCGCTTCTCGCTGATGTTCGGCATCTACGGGCTGGCCGAGTGCGTGAACGAGCTGATGGCCCGCGAGGGTCTGGACGTCCGCTACGGCCACGATGAGCGCGCCAACGCGGCGTCCTATGCGATCACCCGGCGGATCGCCGAGCTGGTCGCCGCCCGTCCGCTGCCCTACTGCGGCGGCGGCGCGGGGTTCGCGTACCTGCACTCCCAGAGTGGTATCGACCTCGACCTGGACACGACCGCAGGCACCCGGATCCCGATCGGGGACGAGCCGGACCTGCGCGAGCACATCGCGGCCTGCGCGCCGCACCACGCGCTGTTCGCCGCCGGCATCTCGGACATCTTCCACGTGGACGAGACCGTCAGGGCCAACCCGCAGGCGATGGTGGACGTGATCCGCGGCGCCTTCGAGGTCGGCATGCGGGACTTCACCTTCAACCTCGACTCGAACGAGTTCATCCGGATCACCGGTTATCTCGTCCGCAAGTCCGACCTGATCGGCATCGACGAGCACGGCGCCCGGCACTCGTCGGACTACCTCGCCGCCACGGCAGAGATCAACCACACGGTCACCACGCGCGCCATCAAGCGGGTCATCGCGGCCGAGCTGAGCCCGCGGTGACCCATGATGGCTGAGCTTGACGAAGCCCACTCGGCGGCTCGTCGTCAAGCTCAATCGCCACTCGGCCTGGTCAACAACACCATCGAGTTCTCCGCTGTCGACGGACCGGGAAACCGGTTCGTGGTGTTCACCCAGGGCTGCAACCTCGACTGCGTGGCGTGCCACAACCCGTACACGATCAACCCCTGCATCGACTGCGGCGACTGCGTGGTCGCGTGCCCGTCCGGCGCGCTGAGCCTTGATGTTGCCGGGAAAGTGGTCTGGGACGCTGGCACCTGCACCGGCGGCGACACCTGCATCGACGTCTGCGAGTACGACTCCACCCCGAAGGCCCGGACGCTGGCGGTGGCCGACCTGGTGGAGCGGATCCGCCCCGCGGCCCCGTTCCTGTCCGGCATCACCGTGTCCGGCGGAGAAGCGACCCAGCAGCCGGCGTTCGTCCGGGCCCTCTTCACTGCGGTGAAGTTCGCCTTCCCCAGGCTGACCTGCTTCGTCGACAGCAACGGCGACACCGAGCTGGCGACGTGGGACCTCCTCGACCCGGTGATGGACGCCGCGATGGTCGACCTGAAGTGCCTCGATGACACTGTTCACCGGCGGATCACCAGTGCGTCGAACGCTCGCGTCCTGGAGTCGATCCGGCTGCTCGCCTCCCGGCAGAAACTGTACGAGGTGCGGCTGCTCCTGCTGGCCGGCGTGAACGACGCCGACGACCTGCTCGCGGAGACCGGACGCTGGCTGGCGTCGGTCGAGGAGGGCCTGCGGGTGAAGGTGATCGGCTACCGTGCCCACGGCGTCCGGCCGTCCCCGGTGCCGCTGCGCGAGCCGACCGCGGAGCAGCGGGCCCACTACGCCGACGTGCTGAGGGAGCAGGGCGGCTTCGAGCTCGTCGTGGTGTAGGTCTCAGCGCGTCGTCCGCAACCCTGCGACCACAAGCCGAGCGCGTCCCTGGTCGGGAAGGGGCGGTACAGCGTGCCGATGCCCACTCCCGCCGCGCGGGCGATCCCCTCCAGCGAGACCGGCTCGTCCGTTGTCTGCCGAGCAGAACCTCACGATCGGCTACCTGGAACTCGACGCCGAAGCCACCGCAGCTCTCGACGCCGTCGCCGAGCCCGGAGGCGAGCCGATCCCGTTCTCCACAGGCGTACCCGATCACGCGTGACACCGGCTCCTAGCTCACGGGACGCCAGTCGAGAGCCCCCGTCTCGACGCTGGCTTCGCCGCGGGTGAGACCTGGCAGGGCGCCTTCCAGTTCGCCCAGTCGTTCTGCGGGAATGACGCCGTGGACCAGAGCAGAGCCGTCGGTGACCCTGATGTCGCCCGGCGTGAGGCGGTAGCGCGCTGCGGCGCCAAGCACTGCAGGGAGTGCGTCCGCAGGGCAGGTGATTTCGATCTGCTGCACGGGTTCGCACAGGACGGTTCCGGTGTCGGTGAGCGCGCGTTCGAGGAGGCCCGGGACGACGTGGCGGAAGTCGGCGGCGGTGGTGTCAGGCGCCGCGTAGCGGCAGTCCGTGATGGTGATCCGGATGTCGTCCACATCCCAGCGGCGCAGCCGTCCTCGGAGGAGAGAGTTGCGGACGTAGCCGTCGACCGCTTCGCGAAACGCCGCGCCGGAGTGGTAGACGTACTGCGGGACGTGCTCGATCGGCGCTTCGAGACGCACCTCGATGCCGTGACCGGGTTCGACGAGGAGGTGGAGTCCGGCAAGGTGCGGATTGCCCGGCTGACCGATCTCGACCCCGACCCGGGCTGAGCCCGCCGGCTTCTCGCGCATGAGCGTGATGGTCGGGCCGAAACGGACGTTGATGCCGAAGTCGTCGGCGAGGGTGTCGCGGATCACCTCCTTCTGCACTTCGCCGTAGAGCGTGACGGCCAGTTCGCCGCTATCCGGGTCCAGGCGGAGGCCGATGAGCGGGTCCTGGTCGGCGAGGACGGTGAGTGCGGCGTGCAGGTCGTTTCGCCGTCGCTGATCCACCGGCCAGATGGTGGACTCATGTGTGGGCGGCGGGAAGAGGGCGACCGCACGCTCATCTCCGCCGAGGTGATCGCCGACCCGTGCCGATCGCAGCCCTCGGACCCTGCCGATGCCGCCGGCAGGAATCGCGGCCCGGCCACCGTCGTCGATCGACGTGACATGGTCAGCCCCGATTCGGTCGCGCAACCGGATCGTTCCGGTGTGCACGCGGAGCAGTGCGGACCGGTCCGCTTCGATCTTCAGCACCGTCGCATCCAGAGGCCCGTCGGGATCCCCAGTCGCAGCCGGCAGTAGGGCCGCAATGGCGCGGGTGAGCTCGGCAACCCCTTCGCCGGTGATCGCCGAGCCACGGAAGGCCGGCATCACTTTCGCGTCGGCCGTCAGGCGTTCGAGGGTGCCGCCTGGCGCCGGGCGGCCGGCAACGAACGACACCAATGCCTGTTCGTCCCGCTCGGCGAGGGCTTCGGTGTAGTCGGCCCACATCGGGATCGCGTCGGGGATGTCGCGGAGCGCGCGGTCGGCGTCCGCACCCAGCCGGTCGACCTTGTTGACGAACACCAGCGACGGGATCCGCATGCGGCGCAGTGTCCGCAGCAGGATTCGCGTCTGGGCCTGTACGCCTTCCACCGCTGAGACGACCAGGATCGCGCCGTCGAGAACCCGCAAGGCGCGTTCCACCTCGGCGATGAAATCCGGGTGGCCCGGGGTGTCGATCAGATTGACGGTGAGCGCGCCGATGGGGAACGTGGCGACAGCGCTGCGGATGGTGATGCCGCGCCGACGCTCCAGCTCGAGCGTGTCCGTGGTGGTGCTGCCAGCATCGACACTTCCGAGGCGGTCAATGACGCCGGCGTCGAACAGGAGCCGTTCAGTGAGGCTGGTCTTGCCGGCATCGACGTGCGCGAGGATGCCGAGATTCAGAAATGACAAGGGTCGAGTCCTTCAGGAGCGGGATGGTCAGCAACTGGAGCAGGACGAATCGCCGCATGACCACTCCTTTCGCTCGTCTGGACTCGAAGGCAGTCATTCTACGCCGACCACGGCGGGCCGGGGTCTCGCGGCTGGATGCTGGGTCTCATTCCGGCCTGACCGTCACGGGGTCTCTGAGGAGCCCTTCGCGAGGAACGAGCGACGGGCGTCACGAAGGGCCGCAGACGGTTCGGCTGGTCGAGCCTGTCGGGATCCGATCCGGGCGGTCCGCCCAGCAAGAAGTCAGGGGCGGCTGTTGGAATAGGAGCATGGGAGCAGGGGCGGGGCTGAGTGCGGTGGAGCGGTTGCGGGCCGCCGGGCAGGCGCGGACCCAAGCCGAGGTCGAGGAGGCGGTGGCGATCGCCGATCTGGCGGCGGAGCAGGCGTGGGATGAGGACGCCTGCTTCGATGTGGTCGGCGCCAGGCCGGTGCGGATCGGGGCCGACGGCACGGCGTTGGTGGATGAGTTCTTGCCGTTGGAGGTGGCCGCGGTGAAGGGCATCTCGGTCGGGGCGGCGACGTGGTTGATCCGTGACATCGTGAATCTCAAGGCCCGCCATCACTGTTGTGGTTCCAGGCCACCAAAGGCCTGATCCCCATGTGGCGGGCCTGCCAGTTGGCCGCGGAGGTCGCCAGGTTCGACCTCACGGTCGGGCAGGCCCGCGCGCTGGATGCCCGGCTCGCCCCCGAAGTGCCGACGCTGCCGTGGCGGCGGGTGCTGGCCCTGGCCCGCGGGCTGGTCGCCGAGATCGCCGCCGACAAGACCATCGCCATGGCCGAGAAGGCCAGGGCGGCCCGGTTCGCCGCAAACTCCCCACCGACGACCCGACCGTGGCCTACCTGTCGGCGCGGGTCGACACCGCGGATGCGGTCTTCTTCGACGCCATGGTCGACCGGATCGCCGACCTCCTCGCCCAACGAGGCGACACCGATCCCAAGGATGTGCGGCGCGCCAAAGCCGTCGGCATCCTCGCCACCCCCGAACGAGCCCGGCTCATGCTCACCGAAGCCACCGGCACGGCCGATCCGGCCGGTGTGCGTTCGACCGACCCGCGGCTGCTGCCCGAAGCCACCGTGTACGTCCACGTCGCCGAAGAAACCCTCCTGGCCGGACACGGCACCGCCCGGGTCGAACAAGCCGGGCCGCTCGCCGCCAGCATGCTGAAGCTGCTGGTCGGCAACTGCCGGGTCCGGCTCACCCCCGTGATCAGGCCCTACGCCGACGTGGCCGTCGACAGCTACGAGATCCCCGACTGGATGCGCCGCCAAGTCCAACTGCGCGACACCTACGAGATCTTCCCCTACAGCAGCCGCACCTCCAGACACCAGGACCTCGACCACACCATCCCCTACCAGCCCGGCCAGACCCGGGCCTCCAACCTCGGCCCCCTGTCCCGCACAGCCCACCGCGGCAAAACCCATGGCGGCTGGCACCTCGACCAACCCCAACCCGGCACCTTCTGGTGGACCAGCCCCGCCGGCAACCGCTACCGAGTCACCCCCCACGGCACCAACCGCATGTACACCAACCCCCGATTCGCCACCTACGACCAAGCACTCTGGAACACCGACCACAACACCGGACCACCCAGCTGAGCCAGGGCCGCAGCGCGGCCCGTCAGTCGGGGTCCACCCGCCAGCGCATCAGAACGTTGCCTGAGGCCGGCCAGGTGGATGTCGCGATCAGTTTCAGCGCGACCGAAGGACGAGTGTCGAAGAGCGGGACGCCGGACCCGGCAATCAGCGGGAACGTGACGAGATGCAACTCATCGACCAGTCCCGCCCGCATCAGGTCGTTCCAGAGCAGCCGGCCGAGCAGTACCAGAATCCCGCTGCCCGGCTCGGCCTTCAGGCGAGCGACTTCGGCGCGCGCCTCGGCGACTCGCACGATCCGGGTGTTCGGGTACGGCTCCACGTCAGCGGCGGTGATCGTATCGGAGACCACCACCTTCTCCGTCGCGAGAAAGCGCTCGGCGAACTCTGCCCGGATCGCTGACGGCGGGTCGTCCACGACCGACGTCCAGTACCCCAGATTCCCCAGCGCCGAGCGCTTTCCCGAGAGCAGCAGCACGTCGGACGCGCGCAGTAGCGAGGTCGTGTAGTGGTCGAAGTCGTCCGCACCGGCGTAGTCCGGGTGCTGGTGTTCGAAGAACGACGCGATGTCATGGTCGTCGTCCTCGTAGCGTCCGTCCACAGTGACGAAGTTGCACACGATCAGGCTGCGTCCCGGGTCCTCGCGCATAAGCGATTGTCACCCGTACGCGCTCGTCGCGCCACCGAGGGAGCGCTGCCTTCAGCCGGCGAAGCCCGAGTCCTCCGGTGCGTGCTGCGTCCAGCGTTCGGGCACGTCGGACGCGAAGGCGGCCAGGATCGCGTCCGAGGCTTCCAGTGCGCTGAGCTCGCCGTCCTCGACCTGGGCCTCCAGCCGTCCGCGGACGGCCTGCACCGCGGAGGACGTACGCAGCGCGTCATCCAGTTCGCCCTGGACCAGCGCCCACAGCCAGTCCCGCTGCTGCCTGGCGCGCCGCGCCTCCAGCTGCCCGGACGCCTCCAGCTTGGCCCGGTGGTCGACGATCGCCTGCCACACCTCGTCCAGGCCCTTGCCGGTGAGCGCGCTGGACGTCAGCACCGGGGGCCGCGGCATCTTGGGGTCGGAGTTGATCAGCTTCATCGCGATCGACAGCTCACGCGCGGTGACCCGCGCCTCGCCCTCGTTGTCGCCGTCGGCCTTGTTCACCGTGATCACGTCGGCCATCTCGAGGATGCCGCGCTTGATCCCCTGCAACTGGTCGCCGGCCCGCGCCAGCGCGATCAGCAGGAAGGTGTCGACCATGCCCGAGACCGCAACCTCGGACTGGCCCACCCCGACCGTCTCGATCAGCACCACGTCGTAACCGGCGGCCTCCAGCACCAGCATCGACTCCCGGGTGGTGCGCGCCACCCCGCCGAGGTGGCTGCCCGCCGGCGAAGGACGGATGAACGCCGCCTCGCTCTGGGCGAGCTCGCCCATCCGGGTCCTGTCCCCGAGGATCGAGCCTCCGGTCTTCGCCGAGGTCGGGTCGACGGCGAGGACGGCGATCCGGTGGCCCTGCTCGATCAGGCGCCGGCCCAACGCGTCGATGAACGTCGACTTGCCCGCGCCCGGGACGCCGGTGATGCCGACCCGGACCGCCCTGCCCGTGTGCGGGCGCAGGATCCGCAGCAGGTCCGCGGCCACCGCGTGGTGCGCGGGTTTGCTCGACTCGACCAGCGTGATCGCGCGGGCGATGCCGCCGCGGGACCCGGTCAGAACCTGGTCGGCCAGCAGGCGCGGGTCGAGGTTCGGCCGCCGCATCGTCGCCAGGTCACGCCGGGGCGGGGCCGCGTCGCCGTACTGCCGGCCCGGCGCCGGACTCGACTCGGCCCACAGCGGGGTGCGTTCGTCGGTCATTGCAGTCCTCAATTGCTGGTCGAGCCTGTCGAGACCACTCAACGGTTCTCGACAGGCTCGATCATCGGTGTCGTGGGTTCAGGCGTCCAGGCGCTCGCGCAGCTTGGTCAGCAGCTCGATCGCCGACTCCGGGATCACCGTGCCGGGCGGGTAGATCGCGTCCGCGCCCTTGGCGTACAGCTCGTCGAAGTCCTGCGGCGGGATCACGCCACCGACGACGATCATCATGTCCGGACGGCCCAGCTTGTCCAGTTCCTCCCGCAGCGCAGGCACCAGGGTCAGGTGACCGGCCGCCAGGGACGAGACGCCCACGACGTGCACGTCAGACTCGACGGCCTGCCGCGCGGTCTCCTCCGGGGTCTGGAACAGCGGACCGACGTCGACGGTGAAGCCGAGGTCGGCGAACGCCGTCGAGATCACCTTCTGGCCGCGGTCGTGCCCGTCCTGGCCCATCTTGGCCACCAGGATGCGCGGACGCCGGCCCTCGGCCTTCTCGAAGTCGTCGACCAGGCCGCGGGCCTTCGTGACGGCCTCGGTGGAGCCGGACTCGGAGTTGTACACACCGGAGATCGTACGGATGTTCGCCGTGTAGCGTCCGAACACCTTCTCCAGCGCGTCCGAGATCTCTCCCACCGAGGCCTTCGCCCTCGCCGCGTCGATGCTCAGCTTGAGCAGGTTCCGCTCGGGATCGGTCGGGTCGGGGTTGGACGCCGCCCAGGTGAGCTTCTCCAGCGCCGCGTCCGTGGCAGCCTGGTCGCGCTCGGCGCGCAGCTGCTGCAGCTTGGCGATCTGCTCCTCGCGCACCTTGGCGTTGTCGACCTTCAGCACCTCCGGCAGCACGTCGTTCTCGACGATGTACTTGTTCACGCCGATCAGCGGCTGGCGTCCGGAGTCGATCCGGGCCTGGGTGCGGGCCGCGGCCTCCTCGATGCGCATCTTCGGGATGCCGGCCTCGATGGCCTTCGCCATGCCGCCGGCCGCCTCGACCTCCTGGATGAGGTCCCAGCCCTTACGGGCGAGCTCGTAGGTGAGCCGCTCCACGTAAGCCGAGCCCGCCCACGGGTCGACCGTCCGGCATGTGCCCGACTCCTGCTGGATGAACAGCTGGGTGTTGCGGGCGATCCGGGCCGAGAAGTCGGTCGGCAGCGCGATGGCCTCGTCGAGGGCGTTGGTGTGCAGCGACTGCGTGTGGCCCTGGGTGGCCGCCATCGCCTCCATGCACGTCCGCATCACGTTGTTGAACACGTCCTGCGCGGTCAGCGACCAGCCGGAGGTCTGCGAGTGCGTGCGCAGGCTCATCGACTTCGGGTTCTTCGCCCCGGAGTCGCGCACCAGGCGCGCCCACAGCAGCCGGGCCGCGCGGAACTTCGCGACCTCCATGAAGAAGTTCATCCCGACGGCCCAGAAGAAGCTCAGTCGCGGAGCGAACTTGTCCACGTCCAGGCCCACGGCCTGACCGGCCCGGATGTACTCCACGCCGTCGGCCAGGGTGTAGGCCATCTCGATGTCGGCGGTCGCCCCGGCCTCCTGCATGTGGTAGCCGGAGATCGAGATCGAGTTGAACTTGGGCATGTTCGCCGAGGTGAACGCGAAGATGTCGGCGATGATCCGCATCGACGGCTCGGGCGGGTAGATGTAGGTGTTGCGAACCATGAACTCCTTGAGGATGTCGTTCTGGATCGTGCCCTGCAGCTGCTCCAGCTTCACCCCCTGCTCCTCCGCGGCCACCACGTAGAGCGCCAGGATCGGCAGCACCGCGCCGTTCATGGTCATCGACACCGACATCTGGTCCAGCGGGATCCCGTCGAACAGCTGCCGCATGTCCATGATCGAGTCGACGGCCACACCGGCCATGCCGACGTCACCGGTCACCCGCGGGTGGTCGGAGTCGTAGCCGCGGTGGGTGGCCAGGTCGAACGCGATCGACAGGCCCTTCTGGCCGGCGGCCAGGTTGCGCCGGTAGAAGGCGTTGGACTCCTCGGCGGTGGAGAAGCCGGCGTACTGCCGGATTGTCCACGGCTGGTTGACGTACATCGTGGCGTACGGCCCGCGCAGGAACGGCGGGATGCCCGGGTAGGTCTTCAGGAAGTCCAGGCCCTCGTACGCGGACGCGTCGTAGTTCGGCGGCACCAGGATGTGCTCCGGGGTCTGCCAGCCCTCGCTGTAGCTCGGCGAGGACTCCAGCAGTGCCTGGAACTGCTCGCGGCTGTCGTCCGGGACGCCGGGGGCGCCCAGGTCGACCTCTGAAAAGTTCGGGACGGTCACTTCGCCACTCCAATCCGGTCCATGGCCTCGGTGAGGAATCCGACAACGTCCATGCCGTCGAACACCTCGCCGTCGATCACCTGGTCGACCTCCTCGGAGGCGGCCTCGGTCTTGCGTCCAGCGATGTACACCGTCGGGATGCCCGCGTCCTTCAGCGCCTTCGCGACCGGCACCGCCTGCTCGGCGTACACCCTGGCCGAAGAGCACAGGATCACGAAGTTCGCGCCGGCCTCGGTCACCTTGGCGACGATCTCCTCCGGCGTCCCGCCCTCGCTGGACGGGCGCTCGATGCCACCGACCCCGAGCAGGGCGCCGGTGAAGGTCTCGCGGCCGCCGAAGTCGCGCCGGGCGCCCAGGCAGGCCAGGAACACCGCCGGCCGGGGATCCGACGCCGCCGCACGGTCGCGCAGCGCCTCGAACACCTCGGAGTCGCGGTGCGGGGCGAGCCCGTGCCGCTCGGGGGCGGCCGGACGCGGCTTCGCCTGGACCGGCTCCTCGTCTGGCTTGGGGAACATGCTCACACCGGTGAGCGGGACCTTGCGCGTCGAGAGGCGCTGGGCCCGCTCGTCGTTGGCGGCGCCGATCCGCTCGGCCACCAGGCCGGAGGTCAGCGCGGAGACCATGCCGCCGGCCGCCTCGATCGCCTGGAACGCCGTCCACGCCTTGCTGGCGAGGTCGTCGGTCAGCTCCTCGACATACCACGAGCCGCCGGCCGGGTCGGAGACCCGTCCGATGTTCGACTCCTCGGACGCGATCGCCTGCGTGTTGCGGGCCATCCGCCGGCTGAACTCGTCCGGCAGACCCCAGGCCGCGTCGAACGGCAGGCAGGTGATGATCTCTGCGCCACCGACGGCGGCGGCGAAAGTGGCGATCGTGCCGCGCAGCAGGTTCACCCAGGGGTCGTCGCGGGTGATCATGCGATACGACGTGACCGCGTGCTGGACGGCACCCCGCGCGTTGGCAGGGACCCCGCTCACCTCGCCGACCCGCGCCCACAGCCGGCGCAACGCGCGCAGGCGGGCGACGGTCATGAACTGGTCGGTGTTGGCGCTGACCCGGAACGCGAGTTGCCCGAAGGCCGCGGACGGCGCGATGCCTGCCGCCTCGAGGTCGCGGAGGTAGGCCACGCCGGTGGCGATGGCGAACGCGAGTTGGTCGACGTCACTGGCTCCGGCGTCGTCGTAGGGCAGCACGTCGACGGTCAGGGCGCGCACGGCGGGCAGTTCGGCCAGGGCAGCGGACACCCATTCGGCGTGCGCACTGAGGTCGGGGGCCGTCCCGGTGCGGGCGGCGAGCGCGAGGGCGTCCAGGCCCAGGTTGCCCCTGGCGTGGTGCGCTCCGGAGCTCTTCCACCAGCCGGCGAGCGACTTCGCCGCCGCGACCTGGTCCTCAGCGCTGCTGATCGAGACCGGCGCGAGGTCGGGCTGCACGTCGGCGAGGACGGCGGGAACGTCGTCCACGGCGATCGCATCCGAGCCGGTGCGCAGCCACACCGAACTGGCGCCGCGCTCGAGGTCGGCCACCACCTCGCGAGCGGTGAACGCGACATCGGGGTCCTCGTGGAGCTGCCGGATGTCCCAACCGGTCATCGGGCTGGTCTTGACCATCGTGCCGCGCGTGAACGGCATCACGCCGGGGTGACCCAGCGGGACGTCCGTCTCGGTGTAGAGCGGCTCGATGGTCAGGTTGTCGACGGTGATCGTGCGCAGGCGTTTCATGGCCTGCTCGATGGTCAGTTCCTTGCCCTCTGGACGTCGCCGGTTGAGGACTTTGAGAACCTCAACCTCCCAGTCTTCTCTGGTGGGGGTAGCGAAGTCGCCGGCAAGAAGAAGCGGCGTGTCGGTCATGACTTCACCCTATCGCCGCCAACTCTCGACCCTGGTTGGTACGACCAATTCGGGACGGGTGCGCAAGTCCCGTCCCGAATCGTGGACGGGTACTGCTACCCAACCAAATGCTCCCTGAGCTTGACGAAGGGCGGGCTTCGTCAAGCTCAGCCAGCATGCGGGGTGCTCAGCCGTCCGCTGTCGCAGCGAGCAGCCGCTCCCCCAGCGTCCGGACGGCGTCGCGAAGCGGGGGACCCTCGATGATCCGGAACGGCACCGGCAGCGCGGCCAGGACCTCTGCGTACCAGGCCGGGTCGCTGGTGCTGCCGACCAGGCGCGTGTGCTGCTCGTCGACAACGTCGAGGCGTCCGATCGAGCGGGGCACGCACCGTTCGACCAGCTCCAGCGGACCGTCGACGAGCACCTCGGTCGGGAACTCCCAGCCGACCGCGAAGTTTTCCTCCAGCGCGGCCACCGGGTCGAGATCTACGGGGGGCGTGAAGCCGTCCTCGAGTTCGGTCACGCTGCGCACCCGGTCGAGCCGGTAGGTGCGGATCGCCTCGCGGGAGGTCAGTCGGCAGAGCAGGTACCAGCGTCCGTGGCGGACGACCACAGCCCACGGCTCGACCTCGCTCTCCCACTCCGAGCCGGCCTCCGTCCGATAGCCCAATCGCACCAGATGACGGTTCGAGCAGGCCAGCACCAGCGCGGCAGTGATCGTCGGATCGGGATGTGCGGCGTAGCGGTCGGGCACCGGACGCGCCGTGCGACGCACCACCTCGGCCTGCGCGGCGATCGCTTCCGGGAGCGCCCGGATGATCTTGCGCAGCGCGCTGCCGACCGGGTCCGAGGTGTCGGCCGCGTCGTGGTGCCCGTCCAGCACGGCCATCACCATGCCGAGGGCTTCGGTGGACGAGAACACCAGCGGAGGCAGCCGTACCCCGCGTCCGACGGTGAAACCGCCATGGGCACCGCGCACGGATCGGATCGGGATCTCCGCCTCACGCAGGATGCCGACGTAGCGCCGGGCCGCGCGCTCGGTGACGCCCAGCGCGGCACCGAGCTGGCCGGCCGTGAGCCCCGGCTGCGCCTGGATCAGTTCGAGCGCGAGCAGGGCCCGAGCGGTCGGTGTGGTGGGGTCGGCCATCAGTCTGCCTAATCCTGCGTAGTCAGTGCGTGGATCAATCCGGAAGTATAACGTCCGGTATCAATCCTACGGTCGTCGCATGACACAGCGAGCATTCATCGAGACGACCCACGCCGCTCGGCTGCAGCGGCACGACCCGTGGTGGATCCCGTTCGGCGAAGCGGTCTCGACCGTGTGGGGTGCGCTGACCGGCCCCCGCGAGGCCAGCGCCGGCGAGCTGCCGCCGCAAGTGCTCCGCGACTACGACCCGGCCCTGCACCGCGCGCTGACCGACCGGGTAGACGACCGGGCTCTGGACCCGGGCTCCCGAGCCTTGTTCTACTGACCGCATGGAGTTCGAGTTCAGCACCGTCGTGATCGAGTGGCGCGGGCCGGCGCCGTTCTACTACGCGGTCGTCCCGGACGCCGAGAGCGAGGCCATCCACGACATGGCCGGCGCACTGACCTACGGCTGGGGCTGCATCCCGGTCGAGGCCTGGCTGGCCGGGAAGCAGTTCACCACCTCCCTGTTCCCCAAGGACGGCCACTACCTCGTCCCGCTGAAGGCGGCCGTCCGGCCGGCGGGGGTGGGGTCCGGCGCCAGCGTTCACCTGCGGATGCGCCTGGCCGTCCGTGGCTGATCGCCGCGATCGCCGAGCTCACCGGACGCACCGTCTTGCACTTCGACAAGGACTTCGACCTGATCGCGGACCTGACCGGCCAACCGGTCGAACGGCTCGCCTAGGCGGCTAGACCACCTGACGGACCAACGCCTCCGCCGAGCCGATCATCGTGGCAGTCTCCCGCTCCCAGTCAGGCTCCTGGCCGCGGAAGGGGCCGGTGGCAAGGGAGATGATCACCGCGGCCGAGCGCAGCCTGAGCTCGGTGGGGTCCACCCTGGTGTCGAACACCGGCACCCAGCGCCGGATCAACTGGTGGACGCGGGCCTCCTGCGTTGCGCTCATCCGCTGGATCGTGGAGAGGTGCGCGACCAGGCAGGCGAGGTCGTCCGCCCGGCGCCCCGGGCCGATCGTGTCCGTATCCAGCAGCCCGCAGACTCGGCCCGCCGCCACGTGCACCTGACCCTCGTGGAAGTCGCCGTGCGTGGGTTCGTTGCCCGGAGCGATCGGCGCGAGCCCCTCGCTGATCAGTTCCACAAGCCGCTCGAGGCGTGGCCCGAGCGGCGGCATCGCCGCAGCCACCATCCGCGCGTAGTGCGCCACCGCGTCCGACCACGGGGGACGCCGGTCCAGCCGCGCGACCGAGGCCGGCATGGCGTCCAGCAGTTCGATCAGCGACTCCGCCGTGCACGGCTCGCCCGCATCGAAGATCGCCCGCGCCAGAGGCTGGCCATCCAGCTCGCGCAGCACCAGCAGGTGGTCGTCCGTCGTGGCGGCGACCTCGGCCACCGGCAGCCCGGCATCGGCCAGCAGGCGGTGCCGGGCCAGCACGTCGTCGAACAGGCGCGCCCGTAGTACCTTGACGTACACCACCTGGCGGCCCGCCGTCACTCTCACGACCGCGCGCCGGCGGGGCCGGTAGCCGATCATCTGCAGCGTGAGGTCGCCCGGTGCGACCGGGTGGTCGAAGATGTGGTGGCTGTTCGCGAGTTCGGCCATCGACTCGGCGTAGGCAGCCCTGGCCAGGCCAGGCAGATCGGGGTCCTGCGGGTAGATCCACACCGCGACCTCGCGCTCGCCGTCGGCGAAGATCTCCGCCGCGCTGTCGGTGTCGGCCGGTCCGGACGCTCTGGCACTCACGCCGAGCAACTCCTCGCGGCGGCCGTAGGGCCAGTCGATGAGCGCCGAGTAGGTCGCGGTGGTGGACTGGGCGGGGTTGGCGTCCACGTGGTCGAGCGCCCAGGAGACGAGGGTTCCGCCGGCGTGCTGGACGGCCGCTGCCAGCAGCGGCTCGACGTCATCCGAGGTGAGCAGCACCGAACCGTCGGGATCGGACGCGGGCACTTCACCTCCTTGTCGGCGCCGGCTGGGAGCAGACTACTTCGACACGGCCCACGAGGATACTTCGACACCTGGGACGTGTCTGCCTAGCCGGCAGCTTCCTCCGGCCCCAGGTTCGTGAGGTGGATCCGGGCGGCGCGACGTCCGTCCAGCTCGGTGACCCGCAGTTCGAAGCGGCGGGGCGGGTCCTGCTCGCGCTCCGCGGCCAGGGTGACCGTGCACGCGTCCCCCACCTCGGGAAGCGCGCCGAGCTGGGCCATCACGAAGCCGGCCACGGTGTCGTAGGGCCCCTCGGGAAGCACGAACCCGACCTGCTGACCGAAGTCCTCGAGCGTGACGAGGCCGTCGAGGTCGATGGTCTCGTCGTGGTTGTCGGTCGCGCGCGCGGCCTCGACGTCGAACTCGTCGGTGATGTCGCCGATCAGCTCCTCCACCAGGTCCTCGATCGTGACGATGCCGGCCGTGCCGCCGTACTCGTCCCTGACGATCACGATGTGTTGCCTGGTCTGCCGCATCTCGGTGAGGGCGCGCAGGATCTTCACGCTCTGCGGCAGCGAGGCCACCGGACGCACGAGCTCGCGGACGGGCGCGTTGCGCTCCGCGGGGTCGAGGTCGGCCAGGTCCCGCACGTGCACGAAGCCGATCACGTCGTCCAGGCCCTCCCCGATCACCGGATAACGGCTGTGGGACGCGCCCTGCACCTCGCGAACGGCCTTGTAGGCCGGCATCGAACCGTCGAGGAAGTCCACCTCCGTGCGCGGGATCATGGCTTCGCGCAGGCTCACCTGGCCGGCCGCGAACACCTCGTCCACGATCCGGCGCTCCTCGTCGCCGAGCGTCGTCGAGCTGCCGACCATCTCGCGCAGCTCCTCGTCGGTGACCTCCTCACGAGACGCGTTGGGATCGCCGCCGAGAACGCGGACGAGCAGGTCGGTCGACTTGCCCAGGAACCAGATCACCGGCGTGGCCAGCCGGGCGATGGCGTTCACCATCGGAGCCAGCGCGATCGCGAACGACTCCGCCCGCTGCATCGCGAGGCGCTTGGCCGTCAACTCGCCGATGACGATCGAGAAATAGGAGATGACGATGGTGATCAGCACCAGGGCCAGCAGGCTGGCCGCGCCGTCCGGCACTCCCCACCCGACCAGCACGACCGCGAAGCTGTCGGCCAGGGTCGCGCCGCCGAAGGCCGCAGAGAGGAAGCCGGCCAGGGTGACGCCGATCTGCACCGCGGACAGGAAGCGGTTCGGGTTCGCGGTGAGCTGGGCGACCGTCTGGCCGCGCAGGCCGCGGGTGCTGAGTTGCTTCACCTGCGATTCCCGCAGCGAGACCAGGGCCATCTCGGCTGCCGCGAAGACGCCACCGATCACGATGAAGAGCAGGATCAGCAGGATGTCGCCGACGATCGGGCTGCTCATGCCGCCACCGCCGCAGGGCCAGGGTCGTCCACGCGCAGATTCTATGACGAGGCCGGCCGTCCGCGGCTCCGGGATAGACTGCCGCAGGCGCCGGGGACGCGGCGCCGAGCCGGAACCAGCGGGGGTGTAGCAGTGGGTGGTCCACTCGGGGACGCCGCCTCGCCGAGCCCGGAGTTCACCGTCCTGCTGCCGGTCTACCACGGCGACCGCGCGGAGTTCGTGGCCGCGGCGTACCGCTCGGTGACGACCGACCAGACCCTCCGGCCCACGAACGTGTTGATCGTCCAGGACGGGCCGGTCGGTCCTGAGCTTTCTGCGCTCCTGAAGGGCTTCGCGGAGGAGCCGGGTACGACGCTGGTCGAGCTGCCGGAGAACCGGGGCCTGTCCAACGCGCTCAACGTGGGGCTGTCCCGGATCACCACCGAGATCGTCGCCCGCGCGGACGCCGACGACATCTGCCTTCCGCAGCGCTTCGCCACCCAGGTACCGGTGATCGCCGGCGGCGCCGACCTGGTCAGCAGCGCGATCGCAGAGTTCGAGTCGGACCCCGCCGAGTGGGTGAAGGTGCGCCACGTCGAGACCGACCCGGCCCGGATCGCGGAGAACGCCCGCTGGGCCTCGCCGTTCAACCACCCCAGCGTGGTCTACCGCCGCAGCGCGGTGCTGGCCGCGGGTGGCTACCGCGAACTGCCGTTGCTGGAGGACTACCTGCTCTGGGCCGCCATGCTGGCGTCCGGCGCGACGGTGGCCAACTGCCCCGAGGTGCTGGTCTGCTACCGGATCGGCGCCGGGGCGTACGGACGCCGCGGCGGCCGCCGGCTGTTCCGCTCCGAACTCGCGCTGCAGCGGGAGTTCCTGCGGATGGGCTTCACCACCCGGACGCAGTGGCTGCGCAACGTCGTCCTGCGCGGCGGCTACCGGCTGGTGCCGCAGTGGCTGCGTCAGTCGGCCTATCGCTGGAACCTGAGCCGTGGCTGACCCGCAGGCCCTGGAGTCCGGCCACGGGCTCGAACTGGCGATCCTGACCGAGTTCGACCGGATCTGCACCGAGGAGGACATCCGCTACTACCTCGCCTACGGGACGCTGCTCGGCGCCGTGCGCCACCAGGGCTTCATCCCGTGGGACCTGGACGTGGACGTGATCGTCACCGTCGAGGAGTACCCGCGGCTGATGGACGCGCTGCGACGCCGGCTGGACCCCGACAAGTGGACGCTGCACTGGCACGAGTACAACCCGGACTACGACCAGCTGCTCGCCCGGATCGGTGCTGCGGGGGTGTCCCTGCTCAAGGCGCGCTTCGACATCTTCCCCGTGGCCGGCGCGCCGGCGAACCCGCTGCTGGCCCGGCTCGTCCAGGTGATCGCGCACGTCAACTACCGCGCCTTCTTCTTCAAGAAGGTGGACATCGCGGTGAACTACGCCGACCGGCCGAAGCTCGCCCGGCTGGCCCGTCCGATCAAGTGGGCGCTGACGCCGTTCCCCGCGTCCCTTTTCGTCCGGGTACAGCGATGGCTCACCACTCTCGTGCCGCTGGACAGAGCAGCGTGGGTGCAGAACATCTGCGGCTCCTACGGGGCCCGCGAGCGGATCCCCGCCGCCTGGCTGAGCGAGGTCGAGCGGCTGCCGTTCGAAGGTCTCCAGCTACCCGTCCCGCACGAGTGGGACGCCTACCTGCGGCAGATGTACGGCGACTACACCGTTCCGCGCGTCCGGGACTGAACCCGCGAGCGCTCAGGCGGTGACCCGGGCGAGAGCCTCGTTGAAAGTGTGCTGCGGGCCCTGCGGGTGGTCGCCGAGGATGTACTCCGCGGCCTCGCGCCGGGCCTCCGCCAGCGGGTCGTCACCCAGCACCTCACCGAACACCGCTTGCGCACCCGCCAGATCCGGCTCCACCCGGTAGGCGGCGGTCAGGCTCGGATAGCGGGTGCAGAACTCGGCCGCGTCGAGTCCGGCCGGATTGGTGACCACGAGCGGACGCCGGGTGGCGAGGAAGTCCGAAGCCACCGAGGACACGTCGGTGATCATCACGTCGGCATGGTTGATCGCCTCGTTCAGCGAGTAGCCGAGGTCGTCGACCAGCACGTGCCCTGCGCCGGCCTCCCGCAGCAGCGCGTTCACCTTCAGCCGGGCCGCGAGCATGCTCACCCGGAACCGGCCGGACGCAGGGTGCGGCTTGAACCAGATCCGCGCCTCGGGGTGGTGCTCCAGCAGCCAGGCGACCAGCTCCGGACCGAACCGGTCCAGCGACGTGTAGTCGGTCTCGCTGTAGTAGCCCTCCCACGTGGGGGCGTACAGGATGATCTTCGGCTCCTGGGCCAACGGGCCCACGAGGAGCGACTCGGTCTGCGGACGCCCGATCAGCGCGTACCGCTCCGGCGGCACGTGGATGCCGGCCCCCTCGTAGCGGTCGACGGCGGCCCGGCCCGCCACCCACAGCTCGTCATAGGCGGCAGCGGTCGCGTTGAAGCTGCTGGCCTTGTCCGAGTCGCCGTGGTTGAGCATCACGTGGGTGAGCGCGGGGTTGCGCATCAACTGGGCGTTCTTCGGCGCGAAGCCAGGGTAGAAGGCCGCCCTGACCGACGGCAGCGTGAGCCGCTCCACCTGCCGGGGCGTGGGCGCGTACACGATCGGCAGATGAGTGGCGACCACCAGCGGCAGCTCGCTGGACACCCGGACCATCACGAACCCGGCCTGCGGCGCCCGGTCGAACACAGGCAGCCACTGGTTGACCACGTAGCGGGTCATCCCCACCGAAGATTCCAGATAGAAGATGTAGCTCGGCTGAAGACGGGCGAGTTCGGCCGCCACCGCGTCGCTGTCGGCGTCCACCGTGGCGCGCAGCGCCCGGAACCGCACCAGCGCGAGCCCGAGGGCCGCCGCCACCACGACCACGGCGCCCGCCACGAGGAAGGGCAGCAGCCCGGGCAGGAGGCTCCCGGCGAGCGCGACGGCCTCCGCGGCGATCAACGCGGGCGGAGTGCCCACGGCCACGGCGTAGAGCCGCGCGTAGGCGGTGAAGTCGGCGTCCTGACGCGGCGCCTTCGGGTCGTACCACAGCGGCGCCTGCAGGCCGGACAGCCAGCGCGCGAGGGTGCCCATGACCGCCCAGGCCAGGTGCAGCACCGCGACGACCAGGAGATAGCCGATCGCAGCGGCCCCGCGTCCGGCGGCAGCGAGCGCCGCCATCGCGAACAGCGCGCGCACCAGCGCCCGCAGCGGCGCGCTCACACCGACGTAGCCGGTCATCCGTCCGATCCTGGAGTCGACCGTCGCTCCGGCCCCGTCCACGACGGACGCGACCAGCCACAGCGCGAGGCACCACGCCAGCGCGACCGAAGTGCCCCCGCCGAAGCCGGCGGCGACGACCATGCCGAGCAGGGCCAGCAGCTCGACGCCGAACGCGAGCGCGACCAACTTGTCGATCTTCGCGGCGTCGAAGCGTGGCCGCCGGGCCGCCCAGTAGACCCCGAACAGCTCCGGCAACGGCATGGGCGGGAGGCGGTCGAGCAGGCGTCCGATCACTCGCAGGATGTTAGTCCACGACCAGTGCCCGGCCCGACCGCCGCGGGGCGGATGAGAGTCAGGCGAGCCGGGCGGCGAGATTCTCGTCGAGGGCGGCGAGGAACTCCTCCGTGGTCAGCCAGGGCTGGTCGGGACCGACGAGGAGGGCGAGGTCCTTGGTCATCTTCCCCTCCTCGACCGTGGCGACGCAGACCTGCTCGAGCGCCTCGGCGAAACCGGTCACGTCCGGCGTGCCGTCGAGCTTGCCGCGGTGCTTGAGGCCGCCCGTCCAGGCGAAGATCGACGCGATCGGGTTCGTGGACGTCGGCTTGCCCTGCTGGTGCAGCCGGTAGTGCCGGGTCACCGTGCCGTGGGCCGCCTCGGCCTCGACCGTCCTGCCGTCCGGCGTCATCAGCACGGACGTCATCAGGCCCAGCGAGCCGAAGCCCTGCGCCACCGTGTCGGACTGCACGTCGCCGTCGTAGTTCTTGCAGGCCCAGACGTAGCCGCCCTCCCACTTCATCGCGGACGCGACCATGTCGTCGATCAGCCGGTGCTCGTAGGTGAGCCCGCGCGCGGCGAACTCCGCGGCGAACTCGGCGTCGAACACCTCGGCGAAGAGGTCCTTGAACGCCCCGTCGTAGGCCTTGAGGATGGTGTTCTTCGTGGACAGGTAGACCGGGTAGTCCCGCATCAGCCCGTAGCTGAAGGACGCCCGGGCGAAGTCGCGGATGGACTGGTTGAAGTTGTACATGCCCATCGCGACGCCGCCGTCGTCGCCATAGTTGGCGACCACGTGCTG
Source organism: Propionicimonas sp. (assembly GCA_036770475.1). Taxonomy (GTDB): domain Bacteria; phylum Actinomycetota; class Actinomycetes; order Propionibacteriales; family Propionibacteriaceae; genus Propionicimonas. The sequence continues at coordinate 20,161 of DAIPJC010000045.1, forward strand.
GATCGGCTCGGAGCCGTCGGACGGGGTGAACGTGATGGTCAGCTGGCCGGCGCCGGGCACCTTGAAGTTGGTGGCCTTGTACTGGTCGCCGTGGGCGTGGCGGCCGATCACGATCGGCTTGGTCCAGCCGGGGACCAGCCGCGGGATGTTCGAGATGATGATGGGCTCGCGGAACACCACCCCGCCGAGGATGTTGCGGATGGTGCCGTTCGGGGACACCCACATCTTCTTCAGGTCGAACTCCGCCACGCGGGCCTCGTCCGGGGTGATCGTGGCGCACTTCACGCCGACGCCCTCACGCTTGATCGCGTTCGCCGCGTCCACGGTGACCTGGTCGTCGGTGGCGTCGCGGTGCTCGATGCTCAGGTCGTAGTAGTCGAGGTTCACGTCGAGGTAGGCCGTGATCAGGCGGTCCTTGATGAACTGCCAGATGATCCGGGTCATCTCGTCCCCGTCCAGCTCAACGACCGTGCCGACGACCTTGATCTTCGCCATACCCTGCGCCTCCTTCGGTTTGCTGGCGGCCAACTTACCGTGAGAGCACGGGAGCGAGGACGCTACCCTTTCAGCCGTGATCGACTCGACCCACTGGCTGCTGACCCTGTCGTGCCCCGACCGTCCCGGCATCGTGCACCAGGTCACCGGCGCCATCGTCGAGGCCCGCGGCAACATCACCGAGCTGCAGCAGTTCACGTCCACCGAGTCGGGGCGCTTCTTCATGCGCGTGCAGGTTCAGTCGGGTTTCGACCGGTCGCACTTCGAGCGCGACTTCGCGGCGATCGCGGAGAGCCTGGGCGCGCAATGGGTCCTCGACTACGTGGGACGCCGCCGGCGAACGCTGGTCCTCGCGTCGAAGGCCGGCCACTGCCTGAACGACCTGCTGTTCCGGCAGCGCTCGGGCTACCTGCCGATCACCCTCCCGTTGATCATCTCGAACCATCCCGACCTGGGCGACCTGGCGAGGTTCTACGGCGTCCCGTTCGAGCACCACCCGGTGACCCCCGAGACCAGGGACGAGGTCGAGCGGCATATCCTGGACGTGGTCGCAGAGCACGACATCGAGCTGGTCGTGCTGGCCCGGTACATGCAGATCCTCTCCCCCGCGCTGTGCGACGCGTTGGCCGGCAAGGTAGTGAACATCCACCACTCGTTCCTGCCCGGCTTCAAGGGCGCGAACCCCTACCGGCAGGCCCACGCCCGCGGGGTGAAGCTGATCGGCGCCACCGCGCACTTCGTCACGTCCGACCTCGACGAGGGCCCGATCATCGAGCAGAACGTGCGTCGTGTCGACCACACCATGGACGTCTCGCAGCTGGTCGCGATGGGCCAGGAACAGGAGAGCCGGACGCTCACCGAGGCGGTCAAGCTGTTCGCCGAGCACCGCGTCCTGCTGGACGGCGGGCGGACGGTGATCTTCCGCTGAGGGCTCACTCCTCCGCGGGGCCCGGGTCGCCCTGCTCGGCGTCCTCCGGCATCCAGTAACTGCGGACGCCGTGGAGTTCCTGCAGGGTCCAGCCAGTCTCCGGCGACCCGTCCACGACGATGATCCCGGTGTTGTCGAGATGGCCCTTGCCGAGCGCCTCCATGAAACCGGGCACACGCGCGGACGCCCAGGTGCGCAGGGCCGCGCCGTGGCTGACGACCATCGCGACCTGGTGGCCCCCGCCCGCGATCTCCTCGATCGCAGCGTCGAAGCGGTCGAAGAACTCACCCGCGTCCTCGCCTCCGGGGACGCGGGCCAGCAACTCGCCCGCATGCCACTTCAGCAGAGTGCCGATGTAGCGGGTGGCGTCCGCGGAGAGTTCGTCGTCGCCGGCCGAGACCTCGCGCAGGCCGGGCAGCACCCGCAGCTCGAGTTCGCGCGCCTGGGCGAGCGGCGTCGCGGTCTGCTGGGTGCGGACGAGGTTCGAGGTGTAGATCGCCTCGATCGGGTGGTCGGCGAGCCGCTCGACCAGCGCCGCCGCCTGGGTGAGGCCCTCCTCGTCGAGGTCGGCGCCCGGCTCGGCCGTGTCGAGCAGGAAGCCGACATTGGACGTTGTTCTGCCGTGGCGGACGAGAATCAGGCGCATGGCCGCCAGACTAACCCGTGGCCGGAGGAGCGCCCGACCAGGGGACGGGTCGTGAGCGGTACCCGCCAGGCACGCGCCGGGGATCCCCGGATGCGCGGGGATGACGTCCGGAGCCTCAGCTTGCCCGGGTGACGGTGATCGTCCCGCCCGGCACCGAGTGTCCGTCGACGCCCACCAGGGCGCCGGTGCCGTCGGACGCTACTGCGGCCAGCTCCCAGGTGTAGCGGCCGGCCGGCGCATAGCTGCCGTCGCCGAGCCGCCCGTCCCAGGTGATCCCGCGCAGCGAGCCGTCCGGTGCGGCCGCCGGCCACAGCGTCCGGGCCTCCGCACCTGAGGCGTCCCGGATCACCAGCTGGCTCCCCTGCCTGAGTCCCTTGGTGGCGTCGATCGCGGGAGACCACGCGCAGTGCCGCGCGTTGCACCCAGACGCGGCCACGACGCCCAGCATGCGCGGCGCAGAGGTCCCGGTGCCCGCGATCTCACGCACCACGAGGTCGGAAGCGGTCGCGTACGCCACGCGCCCCGAGTCCACCGCCGGGTAGCTGTACCGGACCGCTCCTTCGAGTGGAGTGAGCCTGCCGGTGCGCAGGTTCCAGGCGCTCGCGGAGTAGCGCGTCGCCCCGAGGTCACACACGACGGCGAGGCCGTCACCCAGGTCGGTGAGGGCGCCCGGTACCGGGGCGCTCCACGAGCCGCCGGGCGCGGCGAGATCGAGCACGCGCGCCGAGAGCGCGCTGCTGAACGAGCTGCCGTCCGTGCCCGTGTCGGTGAGGTAGGTGACGCCGACCCAGTCGCCCCACAGCCGCGCGTCGACGAGGTGGCTGCCCGGCGACCCGGACGGGAGCGCGAGCTCCCTGCGGTAGCCCGCGTCGGCGAGATCCGTGATCACCAGCCGCGAACCGTCCGCGGACGTGGCCAGGAGCCGGGTGCCGAAGTTGTCCCTGGTCGTCCCGGCGAGCCGCCTCAGGGAGGCCAGCGGCGCTCCGACCCACGTGGCAGAGGAGGTCGAGACCAGGGGGTACGGACCGCTCAGTGCCCCCAGCGTGCCGGACGTGCGGGCTCGCCCGGACTTCCGGCCGCCGTCGTAGAGCGCGAGTCCCCCGCGGCCGTTGGTCGCCACCCGCGCGGCGGAGGCCGCGACGTCCGTGACGCCAGTGCCGAGCACTGCTTCGGCGCCGATGCCCGCCGCAGAGAGCGGACGCTGCCACGCGGTCATGCCCACGCCGGAACCGGCCCGGTCGTCCATGCCGACCAGCCGGGTGGCCGCCAGTCCCAGCATCGCGGGGACCTTCGGTGCGGTCAGTGCGTCCGAGCGCTTGACGAGCGCGCCCGATGCGGTGATCGAGTAGAGCGGACCGCCGCCGGAGACCCCCAACGACAGCAGCGGCGCGATCGGATCACCGATCGCGCGGGAGGTGCTCTGCGGGGTCACGCCCTTGGGCAGCCGCGCCCTGACGAGGCGGCAGCCCGGACCGTCCGTGCAGGTGAGCACCCGCGCGCCGATCGTGACCACGAGCGCACCGCCCATCCGCTCGGCGAGGACACGCGCGGTCCGGCCCGGCCGGGCGATGGTGCGGCAGGTGGACGTTCCCGTCCCCAGATCGCGGACGCAGCGCCGCAGGGCGGAGGCGTCCCTGGACACGTACTCGAGGTGGCCTGCGTCCAGCGGACGGTAGGACAGCAGGTTCCCGGCGACCCGGAACGGGGCGGGGCCGGCTGTGCCGTCGAGGTTCACCGGGTCGAGGTCCGTCGCAAGGCCGATCGGGCCCTTGGCGCCGTAGGAGCGCACGTGGTAGGCGAAGTCGGCATCGACCGTCCAGCTGTCGGTAGTGGCCCTGGTGCGTGCCGGCGCGGCGGCCAGGCCGGTCCATGCGGGCGTAACCGGCGTCCCGGCGACCAGCTCGGAGGACAGTGGGCTCAGCACGACGTCGTCGCCGTCCCGGAGTAGTGCATGGGTGTCGGTGAGGGCGACGTACGGGTTGCTGGCGGCTCTGAGCGACGTCCCTGACAGGTCAACCGGCCGTGACTCACCCGTGCCGAGATCGACCAGCACCGCCTTGCCAGGCCGCACGCGGAACGCTGCGACACCGTCGGCGACGTAGTCGGGGTGGTCGACGCCGGACGTGCCGCTGAGCGCGGGCGTGACGACCCGCCACGTCGCTCCGAAGTCCGTGGAGAGGCGGTAGCCGGCGCCTGCGAACACCAGGATCGAGCGGCCGGACGCCGCCACGAGGTCGGTCTGCACCCTGCTGGTGGTGAGAGGAGTCCGCCATTCGCGCTCGGTGGCCGCCGCGGCGGGGGACGCCGGGACCAGCCCTGCGCAGACCAGCGCTGCGCCCAGCACGGCGGCTACCCGCCGGCACGCATGCGATCGCATCGTCGCTCCTCGATCAGTCCGTTGCCGAACCGGTTGTCCGAAGTTGCGGCGCAGCGATTCCCCCGCTGGGGAGGTTAGTGACACGCCCCCCGCGCCCGACAGTCCCCGAACGGGCTACCCTGCGACGAGCCGCGGGACCCCACCGACTCTCGACGTGCTCAGCGGCCGGCGTCCGGGCGATCGTGAAGGCGAACCTGGCTGCGCTGCCGCCCCGCTGAGCGCGCAGCGGTTCCCTGCGCGAGCGCCCCCGTGCACCAATTCCCGCGGCCGAGCGGGCGGACGCGGATGCGGCGCCCCAATGGTCCGGCCAACTGCTAGCGTCTCCAGAGGACTCTCCAGCCACATCTCATCGAGGAGCACTACCGTGAGCCAGACCCCCGTCAAGGTGGCGGTCACCGGCGCAGCCGGCCAGATCTGCTACAGCCTGCTTTTCCGCATCGCCAGCGGCTCGCTGCTCGGCCCCGACCAGCCGGTCGAACTGCGTCTGCTGGAGATCACCCCGGCACTGAAGGCGCTCGAGGGCGTCGTGATGGAGCTGGACGACTGCGCGTTCCCGCTGCTGAGCAAGGTGGAGATCGGCGACGACGCCAACACCGTTTTCGACGGCGTGAACCTGGCCATGCTGGTCGGCGCCCGGCCGCGTACCGCAGGCATGGAACGGGCCGACCTGCTCAGTGCCAACGGCGCCATCTTCACCGCGCAGGGCAAGGCCCTCAACACGGTCGCGGCGAGCGACGTCCGCGTCCTGATCACAGGCAACCCGGCGAACACCAACGCGCTGATCGCGATGAACAACGCCCCCGACATCCC
>DAIPJC010000099.1:0-4309 GCA_036770475.1 Propionicimonas sp.
ACCCCATCCAAAGCCCTCACGCCCGGAAAATCCTTCGAGATGCTCCTCATCTCCAAGATCAGATCTGACTCGCCTATCACGTGGCCTCCTTGCACAGTGTCGGATCAGTACGGGCATGCGGCCGGCCCGCCAGCATGGTCGGACGCGCAACGTCGGATTCAGTATGGATCGGTGCCTTCGCGTTTTCCGGCTCCCGTGCCGACCGACCGCACCCCGGATGACGCCTCACGGACGGCGGCCAGCACGGCCTCGGTGGGCCTGCCCTCGATCGCGGCGAGCGCCGTCGACCAGCCGGCCAGGAAGTAGTCCCAGCCGTCCTCCGTGCGCACACCTGCCTCGCGAGCCTGTTCGAGGAAGGTCAGCGGCCCCCGGTAGTTGAAGTCCCAGGCGACCGCCCCCGCGGGGAACGCGTGCGCGCCGTCCACCGGAGACCCCGCTTCGGTCTTGCCAAGGCCTGTGGCGTTGATCACGAGGCTGCCGGCAGGTTGGGACGCCGTCAGGCTGGTTCGCTCACGGGAGTCGACTGCCACGGTCAACTGGATCCGGTCCGATTCGGGGAGGCGGCTGAGCAGCTCCTCCAGTTCGGGCAGTGCGCTCGCCCGACGAGCGACGATCGTCAGGGCGCCGTCCACGGCTCTCCTCGGCACGACGCGCCCCACGCTCAGCGTCTGCTCGATGTCGAGCAGGTGGGTGAGCGCGAGGGCTGCCGCCGAGCCGCCGGATCCGAGGCAGACGATCGGAGCGGGATCGACCGCCCGGGGCCGGACCTCGCCGATCACGGCATCCAGGGCGATCGGATCGGTTGCGAACGCGTGCAGGCCACCGCTCGAGCTGATGCTGTTCACCTCGTGGGCAATGTCGACCAGGGGCGAGGTGAAGTCGAAGAGATCGCTGCAGGAGGCGAACAGCCGCACCTTGTGGCTGGTGACGACGGCGCCACGGATATCGGGGTTCACCCCCATGTCCCCGACGAGGCGCCGGAACACCTCAGCCGGCGCATCGGGTGGAAGGTCGACACCGAGGACGCGGGCCTCGGGGTTGAAGGCGGGCGCCCAGCGCGGGAACATCCGATGGATGCTCGAGCCGGCCGTGCTGATCCCCACGAAGAGAAAGAGCGGAGGGCCCGAGTACGTCGCGAGATCGCTCGGGCTGATGAGGTTGTCGGCTGCCATGTCGATGTCGTCCCCCTGATCAGGCGATCGGGTCGGCCCGTCGGCCGAACTCCAGGATCCCGCGCCAGCTCGTGGCGTCGGCGGTGATGTCCACAGAATGCGAGAACGCGGACGCACCGAAGAAGCCGTCCACCTTGCCTCGGGTAACCGGCTGGGTGGCGAACAGCTGCTCGAGATCGGTGGGGACGCGCAGTGGCCCGCCGTGCAGCAGCAGCGGCGGGTGAGGGTCCGCGGCGGGAATCGCGTCGCTCAACTGGCGGGCGACATCGTCCGGGGAGGCGAATCCGGTGATGCCGAGGTGCAGGATCAGGCCGGTCGCACCGGCACCGATCGCCGATCGGATCCACTCGGCATCGAAGACGTAGGCCCACGCCTCCAGGCCGCGCTCCCTGGCCTGCCGGAGCAGACCGATCTCCGCGTCCAGTCCGAGTCCGGCGCTTTCGACGGCGTGGCGAACCGGCCCCGTAAGCAGTCCGACCGTTGGAGCATTGACGACCCCGGCAGCACCGGCCTCGGCGAGGCGATCGAGCATCTCTGGTACAGGTCTCAGCGGGTCACTCGCACACACTGTCGCCAGGACAGGTGTGCCACCCGCGCCGGCGCGGACATCGGGCAGCATGTCGAGGGTCTGCCCGTTCGCGCTCGCCCAGGGCAGCAGCCCTCCCACCGAAGGCAGGCCCTGGGCGCGATAGACGCTGGAATGGTAGGCGACGATCCGGTCGACTCCCGCGCGGGCAAGGATCCCCGCGTCGGTCGCGTCATGGGCGGCCGCCAGCAGCCAGGTCGACTTCATGAGAGATTCGCGTGCCGCTTGTCCAGCTCGGCGGTCGGCACGCCGAGCTTCTCCTGCACCGCGCGACAGATCGCGTCCCCGAGCACCAGGCAGCCCTGTTCGAACAACGAGCCGGCGTGTTGCTGCGTGGGCACCTCGGTGCGCACCGGCAGGGTGAGGACGGTGCCGGCGAGGCCGACCAGGTCGGCGTCCGGTCGGACGGTGATCGCAGCGACGTCCGCGCCGACCGACCGTGCCGTCCGGGCCTGCGCGATGGTGGACTGGCCGCCGCGCGCGGAGAACACGACGAGCAGGTCGCCTGCGGAGATGCCTGGGGTCGCGATCTCACCCACGGCGAATGACTGCAGCCCGGTGTGCATCAGTCGCATGGCGACGGCCTTGGCCATCAGTCCCGATCTGCCTGCTCCGCTGAAGTAGACCTTCCGGGCATCGAGGATCCGCTGGACGAGCTCATCGGCGGCGTCGGCAGGAACGGTGGACATCAGCGCCCTCAGTTCGTCCACGTTGGACTGTGCGAAGGCGAAGGCGGACGAGTCGGTCATGCCCGCTGCCCCCCGACCTGGCTGCGCGCCGCGACCAGGAGCCGGTTCGCCAGCCCTCCGTCCCTACTGGCGAAGCGCTCGTGCAGCGCGAGCGTGAGCGCTGGCGTCGGCACCCCGAGCCGGATCGCCTCCTCGGCGGTCCATCGGCCCATTCCGGAATCAGTGACGCGGGTGCTGACACCTTCCAGCGTCGGGTTGTCCTGCAGTGCCGCGATGATCTGGCTCAGCAACCACGACCTGACCGAGCTTCCGCCCTGCCAGGCCGAGAGAGCAGCGAGAGCGTCCACTTCCGGGTGGGCCGACAGCAGCGCATAACCCTCTGCATAGGCCTGCAGCACGGCGTACTGCACCCCGTTGTGGATGGCTTTGACCAGGTGCCCGGAACCGACGTCCCCCACGCGCGAGTAGTCGCCCTCACCGGAAAGGCTCCGCAGAAGGGGCTCGATCCGCTCGAACGCAGCCGGCGCTGCGCCGACCATCAGCCCGTAGCCGTTCACGCGCCCCCACTGGCCGCCGCTCACGCCGACGTCTGCGAACTGGACGCCTCGCTCCCCGAGGGCCGCCGCGTGCGCGGGAGCGTCCCTGAAATCGCTGTTGCCGCCATCGATGACGAGGTCACCGGCGTCCAGCAGCACGGCGAGTTCGCCGAGGGCGGCGCGAGTCGCCGGGCCCGCGGGGAGCATCACCCAGACGATCCGTGGCGGCTCCAGCCCGGCGACGAGCTCGCCGGGGCCCTCGACGGTGGGGATCCCGTCAGCTTCGGCGTGGGCCCGAGCGGCGACGTTGGTATCGGCGCCCAGCACGCGATGTCCGTCCTTCGCGAGCCGGTGGGCCATCCCTGATCCCATCTTCCCGAGCCCCAGGAGTCCGACCTGCATCCGTCACATTCCTTCCATCGTGGTGCCCGCCAACCAGCCAATGGAGGCGAATTGGATTGCGCCTGTGGATCTGGCTTGCGTCTGAACTTCCAGCGAGAGCAATCTTGGCCCCCAACGAAGAGCTGCAGGCAGGGTCAATGCACGCAGATTGGCACCAAATCGGCTGGGGCGGTGAATGAACACCCTCGACGCACTCGGGAACTGGACCATCCATCCAGGGCCGCTGTACCGACGGCTCGCCACAGCCATCAAGGTGGCCGTCCTCAGGGGCGATCTGACGCCCGGTACGTTGTTGCCGGCCGAGCGGCAGCTCGCCAAGCAGTTGGCGGTTGGCCGCAGCACCGTCGTGGGCGCCTACGACCTCCTTCGTGGGGAAGGGGTTCTCCAGAGTCGTCAGGGAAGCGGGAGCTGGATCGCTGGTGCGGACCGGATGCCGGCGAGTCGGACGTCGGTCGAGAGCCTGCGCGGGGCAGCCCTCACCGATGTGGACAGCCTGATCGACCTGGCGACAGCCGTCCTGCCGCCCGCCAGGCAGGTTCGCGAGGCGCTCGCGTCGCTGGCCGATTCGGACATCGATGCACTGCAGAGCCCGAACGGCTACTCGGTGCTCGGCCTGCACGAGCTGCGCCAGGCCGTCGCGTCCCGGTTCAGCCTGGACGGCCTGCCGACCACCGCCGACCAGATACTGGTGACGACCGGGGGCCAGCAGGCTCTGCATCTGGTCACCCATCAGTTCCTGCACACGTCCGACTCTGCCCTGGTGGAGGATCCGACATCGCCCGGCATCCTCGACCTGCTGCGGAACCTCCCGGTGGGGATCCGGTGGTCCCGCTCCCTGTCCAGCTCTGGCGCGGCGACCGTGCTCGAGGCGATGCGGCGGTCGAACCCCGCCTTGGTCTACCTGTTCGCCTGCCTCGGCCCTGA
>DAIPJC010000046.1:0-24545 GCA_036770475.1 Propionicimonas sp.
GGGAAAGCCGCACCCATCACCAGACTGGACAACCTGGCTGGACATCACATCTAGCCGGCCACAAGCCTGCCACGCTCATCACATCATCTGTGGGCGGGCCGGCAGCGTGGCCTCCCTACCCAAGTCGCTCACTCGCGGAACCGCCGCGCCAGGTTGATCATGGTGGGATGGAGGCCAGGCTGATCAGCGGAGCCGCCGCGGCACGTCGGCGTGTGGCTGCCATCGCCTGCGGTCTCGTGTTGTTCGCGGGCTGCGTGAGCGACGTCTCGCGCACTCCCGACGCCGTGCCCCAGAACTCCGGTGGGTCGACGACCACGATTCTCCAGGTGGGCGACCGGTCGGCGGTTCTGTATGTACCGGCGATCCACCCATCCGGCGCCGCCCCTGCCCTGGTGATGGCACTGCACGGATACACCGGCGACGCGGCCGGCGTGATGGACTTCCTCGGGTTGCGTCCGCTCGCCGACCAGCGCGGCTTCCTGGTCGTCGCTCCGCAGGGCACGACTGATCGCGAGGGTCATACCTTCTGGAACGCGTCGCGCGCATGCTGCAATTTCGATGGCTCCGCTGTGGATGACTCCGACTATCTGAGCCACGTGATCACGACGGTCGCGTCCAACTACGAGATCGACCCGGCGCGCGTGTACGTGGTCGGTCACTCAAACGGCGGCTTCATGGCCCATCGGTTCGCGTGCGAGCACGCCGATCAGGTGGCAGCGATCGCGTCCGTCGCCGGGGCGCTGGACGTGGATGCCGACTGCACACCGGACCGGCCGGTCAGCGTGCTGCAGGTGCACGGCAGGGCCGACGACACGATCCGGTACGGCGGAGGTGAGATCAACGGCCGGTCGTACACATCTGCGATGGGGACCGTTGCCATGTGGCGCCGTGTCGATGAATGCCAGGGGAGGTCTCGTTCGGGCGCCCGGCTGGACGCGGACGCAGATGTCGAGGGCGGCGACCTCACACCGACGACGTGGACGGGCTGCCGCAGCGGCTCCGCGGTCGCGCTCTGGACGATCTCCGACGGCGGCCACGTCCCTGCGCTGACCACCGCCTTCACGGCCGCGCTCTATGACTGGTTCGAGGCGAACGGTCGCCGGTGAGCCGGGAGGTGGCCGAGCGGCACGCCACTGGCGATTCTTCAGTCGTCCGTTCGGTGCCTTACCTCGAAGCGCGCGTGCAGTCGCGGAGGTCAGCGTTGGGAGCCCGCCCGGGTTCGACGATGCCGTGGTGGTGCGGGCAGACCAACACCAGGTTTGTGGAGGTTCCGCAATCCTGCCGTCGGCGCTCAGGCCTTCGGTCGCCGACGCCTTGCGATCAGGTAGATCCCGACAACCGCCACGATCGGCCCGATGATCGCCCACATCGTCGAGCCGGACATCGCGCTGCCGCCCATCACCCCCAGACCCTGCAGCGTCCACAGCGCGCCGAGGAGGACGAGGACGATTCCGAGCACCCGGAGGGCGATGCCGCCGCTGCTTCTCATACTCCCCACGGTAGGTGTGCCTCCCAACGCAGCGTCCGGCGCCCCACACGCGAGCACCTTGCGCGAGGGGCGCTCAGGCCACCGGCACGGACTCGGAATGCGTGGTCACCCAGAACCGGGCGGTCACCAGGACGCCGAGCGCCAGCAGCGCGGACGTCAGGATGAACGGCCAGGTGCGATCCATGCCGGACAGCCAGCCGGAGATCCAGCCGAACGGCGAGGTCACCAGCATCACGCACGTGCGCTGGATCGCCATCACCCGCGAGCGTTCGTGCCGGTCCACGTGCAGCGCCACCAGCGACTCAGCCAGCATGAACAGGATGCCCGCGCCGAACGCGTCCAGGAGAAGGCAGCCGCCCAGCAGGGCGTACGTCGACCAGCTCGCCGTCCCGGCCGGCGGGGGAATCAGGACCAGTAGCACCTGGCCGCCGAGGTACGCCGCGAAGCCCCACAGCGTCGGTTGCTTCAAGTGCCTGCCATGGGTGAGCGCAGGGATCACCGTGAAGAAGAACAGCACCGACAGCAGCGAGCGGACCATCGGGAAGAACGGCAGCAGCGGATCCGGGACGCCCAGGTGCTGGCTGATCACCACCTGCCAGAACGTGCCGTTGACCAGGGACACCGCTCCCACAATGGCCGCGATCACCAGCGAGAAGATCGTCCCCTTCGACCGGACGATCAGGCCCAGCACCCCCCGGTACCCGGCCAGCAGTCGCCACATGCTCACGCCGCGCGTCGCCTCCAGCCGGACGCGTCCCACCTCGGTCTCGCTCGACCACCGGTACAGGATCACGATCTTCGCCGTCATGATCACGAACGCGTTGACGTACAGGATCCTCACTGCGGGCACCAGCCCGAACTGCGCGACCAGCACGGCCGCGATCGGTGCGAACAGCGCGGAGAACTCAGCCGCCACCTTGATCAGCGAATACACCTTCGTGATCTCGCCGCGGTCGACGTCCTCGACCAGCAGGCAGTCCCACGAGTTCTGGGTCACCTGCCACGCCCCGTTGACCACCGACGCCACCAGGAAGTACCAGAAGTTCTGCGCCACCGCCCAGATCAGGCACGGGATCGACCACGCGATGACGTCGAACAGCGCCGTGGTCAGGCGCCTGCCCAGCTTGTCCGTGATCACTCCGCTGAGCAGGCCGAACACGACCTGCGACAGCATCGAAATGGTAGCCAGCAGCCCGATCTGCTCGTCATGGACGCCCAGCGCCAGCATGAACACCGACGCGTACGGCAGGACCAGCATCATGGACAGGCCCCACATGGGCTCTGTGTACACGCAGGCACGCCCGTTGCCGCGCAGGCTGAGCAGGCTGCTCAACAGCGGGTTGCGGACGCGGGGCACGCGCTCAGCAAACCATCTCCTGCCGCGGTCTGCAAACGCTCCCAGAGACTGTGGTGGGGCTCAGCTGTTCCAGCGGAGGATCGCGGGGGACTCCTTCTCGCGACCGAGGACGGATACGCTGCCGACCTCCAGCGGGAAGCTCTGGCCGAAGATGATCGGGAAGTCCAGCCAGCACAGCGCCAGCACTCGGGACGCATGCCCGTGGCCGAAGCAGATCGCACGCTCGACGCCGGACGCCCGCACCCGCGCCACCACTCGCGTCAGCCGCGCCCGCACCTCCTCGGACGACTCACCACCCGGGCAGCCGTTGAACCAGATCCGCCAGCCCGGGAAGTGCTCGCGAATCTGCGGACTGGTCATGCCCTCGAAGTCGCCGTAGTACCACTCGGTCAGGTCCTCGTCGACCTCGTAGTCGGTGAACCCGGCCAGCTCCGCCGTGCGGCGGGCCCGCAGGCGAGGACTGCACAGCACCAGCTCGAAGTCGTCCGGGTCGAGCTGGGTGCGCAACGACATCGCCTGTGCCACGCCGCGATCGGTCAGGTCGAGCTCCGTCACGGACGTGTGCTGGCCCGACCTGCTCCACTCGGTCTCTCCGTGGCGGACAAGGTAGAGCAGTGTCATCGGTCACTCCTCAGGGTCGGGGGGACGAGGTCTCGACGAGCTCGACCAGCCGAGGGTGGACGGCCCTTCGTGACGCTCGCTGGCGCTCGCTCCTCAGGGACCGGTGGGCGAACGCGACCGCTCGTTCGTCGCGGTCTCCTCAGGGACCGTCTGGACGTGCTCACTCGTTGTCCCCGCCGGTGGAGAGCGTCGCCTTGGGGTTCACAGTGCTGTCGCCGGCGTCCGGCCAGACCCACTCGGCGACCTCGGGAATGTCGACGCCCCACTGGTAGGCGTACGCCTTCGCCTCGATCCGGCGATCCACCATGTCCTGACGCAGGGTCGCGTAGCGCGAGCGCAGGCTCTCCACGCGGTCGATCACGTCGATCACCAGGCGGTACCGATCGATGTCGTTGCGCATGCACATGTCGAACGGCGTCGTCGTGGACCCCTTCTCCTTGAAGCCGCGCACGTGGAGGTTGGCGTGGTTCGTCCGGCGGTAGGTCAGCCGGTGCACCAGCCACGGGTAGCCGTGGAAGGCGAAGATCACCGGCTTGTCGGCGGTGAAGATCGTGTCGAAATCGCGGCTCGACAACCCGTGCGGGTGCTCCTCCGCGTCCTGCAGTCGCATCAGGTCGACCACGTTCACCACGCGGACCTTCAACTCGGGAACCTGGCGGCGCAGCAGGTCGGCCGCGGCCAGGACCTCCAGCGTCGGGACGTCGCCGGCGCACGCCAGCACCACGTCCGGCTCGCTGCCCGCGACCTCCGTCCCGGCCCAGTCCCAGATGCCCAGCCCGCGCGTGCAGTGGGCGATCGCCTCGTCCATCGACAGGAAGACCGGCTCCGGCTGCTTCCCCGCCACCACGACGTTCACGTACTGCTTGCTGCGCAGGCAGTGGTCGAACGTGGAGAGCAGCGTGTTCGCGTCCGGGGGCAGGTAGACCCGGATCACCTCTGGCGACTTGTTCAGCACCACGTCGAGGAAGCCGGGGTCCTGGTGGCTGAAGCCGTTGTGGTCCTGGCGCCACACGTGCGAGCTGAGCAGGTAGTTCAGGGATGCGACCGGACGCCGCCAGCCGATCTCGTTGGTGGCCTCCATCCACTTCGCGTGCTGGTTGAACATCGAGTCGACCACGTGGATGAAGGCCTCGTACGAGCTCATCACGCCGTGCCGGCCGGTGAGCAGGTAGCCCTCCAGCCAGCCCTGGCACTGGTGTTCGCTGAGCACCTCCATCACCTGGCCCTGCTTGCGCATCGGATCCGGCTCGTCGGTGGGCAGGTACTCGCCCAGCCACTGCTTGGGCGTGGCCTCGTAGACGGCCTGCAGGCGGTTGGACGCGGTCTCGTCCGGCCCGAACACCCGGAAGTTGGACGGGTTCAGCCGCGCGACCTCGGCCAGGAACTCACCGAGCCGCTTGGTGGACTCCACCACCGGGCCACCGTGACCGTCGGTGTCCGGCTCGACCGCGAAGTCGCGGAAGTCGGGCATCAGCAGGTCCTTGAGCAGCAGTCCGCCGTTGGCGACGGGGTTCGCCGACATCCGCCGGTTGCCGGACGGGCGCAGCGCATCGAACCTCGCCACGAACGCACCGTTGGCGTCGAACAGCTCCTCGGCGCGGTAGCTGGCGAGCCAGTCCGCCAGCACCTTCAGATGCTCGTCGGAATCGCGTGCGTTCGCCAGGGGCACCTGGTGGCTGCGCCAGTGATCCTCGGTCTGCTTCCCGTCCACCTCTTTCGGGCCCGTCCAGCCTTTCGGGGTGCGGAACACGATCATCGGCCAGCGCGGACGCTCGACGGCCTCGGCGTCCACGCCCTCGGCCGCCGCCTTGATCGCGACGATCTTGTCGAGCGCGTCATCGAGAAGGCGGGCGAACCGCTTGTGCGCGTCGAAGTGGTCGTCCTCCGGCCGCGCCACGAAGAACATCGGGTCATAGCCGTAGCCGCGCATCAGATCCGCCAGTTCGTCGTCAGGGATGCGCGCCAGCACCGTCGGATTGGCGATCTTGTAGCCGTTGAGGTGCAGGACCGGCAGCACGACCCCGTCCGTCTTCGGGTTGACGAACTTGTTCCCGTGCCAGCCGGTGGCCAGCGGGCCGGTCTCGGCCTCGCCGTCGCCAACCACGGCGAAAGTGAGCTGGGTGGGGGAGTTGAACACCGATCCGTAGGCATGCGACAGCGAGTAGCCCAGCTCGCCGCCCTCGTTGATCGAGCCGGGGCACTCCGGTGAGACGTGGGACGGGATGCCGCCAGGGAAGGAGAACTGCTTGAACAGCCGGCCCAGGCCCGCCTCGTCGTGGGTGATGCTCGGGTAGATCTCCGTGTACGTCCCGTCGAGGTAGGCATTCGCAACCAATCCCGGCCCGCCGTGGCCCGGGCCGGCGATGTAGATCGAGTTCAGGTCGCGCTCGACGATCGCCCGGTTGAAATGCGCGTACAGGAAATTCAGACCCGGCGTCGTGCCCCAGTGTCCGAGCAACCGGCGCTTCACGTCGTCGCGGTCGAGCGGACGCCGGAGCAGCGGGTTGTCGAGCAGGTAGATCTGGCCCACCGACAGGTAGTTGGCCGCCCGCCACCAGCCTTCGATGAGTGCGGCGGTCTCATCGCTGATCACCTCGGGGGCATCGGCGGGCCGGGCCCGCCAGGCCGTGGTCTCGGTGCTGTTCGCTGACATGGCGCTCCTGTCGTTCGCGGTCGTCCTCATTCTTTCCCACGAGCGTGGGTATCAACACCGTTGTCGTCCGGCTCCCACTGGACGAAATGGTGAATGCCGGATGTCGGTGGAATAGACGCTATGGCGTGTGCTGTTCTGCTTGCTGACGCAGGGACTGTCATCCGGTCGGCCGGACGAGGCAGGGGGTACAGCGTGGACCGTGGTCAGCGGGCAGTCGTGATCGTGGAAATGCTGGTCGAGGCCGCGGAAGCGCTGGCGGCTGATGTGGACGTGGAGCAGGTGATCTGCCGGTACCTCGCGCAGGGCCTGGAAGCCGACGTCGCCGCCTGCTACGTGCCCGACCGCCAAACGGGCGAGAAGGTCCTGGCCTGCCATCCTGATCGGGCCGCGGCGGCTGAGCTTGTCGGGCTGCTCGGGCAACTGGACGGGGACACCGGCGACCAGGCGCCCCTGGTGCTGCAACACCGGAAGCTGGGGCAGATTCTGGTCGTGACGCCGTCAGGGTTCGACCCCGACGACGCTTCGGCGCACCGCGGGCTGGCCTTCGCCAAGCAGGAGGGTTTCGGCGAGCACCAGGTTCTGTTGCTGCACGAGGCGATCCCGCCACTGATGGCCCTGCTGCCGCACGCGGTCGCCGCCACCGAGCGCCGCGAGCGCTACCAGGCGGGACGCGATGCCGCCCGCGAGTACGGGTTGACGACACGTGAGCTGGAGGTGCTCGAGCTGCTGGCGCAGGGATTGCTGGCGACCTCGATCGCGTCCCGGTTGTCGCTCTCACCCCGCACCGTGCACAAGCACCTCGGCAACATCTACGACAAGCTCGGCGTGCACGACCGGTTGGTCGCGGTCAGCCTCGCCCGGGGCCGGGGCCTCGTCGCGGCATAGCGCCGGCCGTCGGCTGCGCCCCACGACGCCCGGCGTCGTCCAGGCCTCGATCCGGGACCCCGTTCGGGACGTTGCCCAGTGCCGGTGAGCTTCGCGCCATAGGCTGCCGGGCATGAACGTGGCGCTGCTGGTCATCATCCTGGTCCTGGTGGCCATCGTCGTGCTCGCGCTCATCCCGGTCGTGATCTCCGTCCTCCGGGTGGCGCGGCGCCGCTCGCTCGAGAAGGCGTCCCCTGCGCGACAGGCGGAGGCCCGGATCATGGACAAGCGCACCCAGATCGCGCCGGTCGGGACCGCGCAGACCCAGCGCTACTACGCCACCTTCCAGTTCCCGGACGGCGGCCGGCTCGAGCTGGAGGTGTCCGGACTCGAGTGGGGCATGCTCGTCGTCGGCGACGAGGGCGTCCTGGAATGGCAGGGCCCCCGTTACCGCGGCTTCTCCCGCGCGATTCTGCGCTGAGGGCAGAACCTCTAGCACGCCTCCTCTGGTAGGCTCGACGCTTTCATCTTCGGAGGTGGGTATGGCCAGGACCAGCGCGCTCGCGCTTCCCGTGCCGCCCGCTGACCTGATCCGGGGTGCACGGCGCAGTGATGTGCCCGTGCCCAGCTGCCTGGACGGGTGGCCGCCCCCGACCTGATCCGGCACGTCGTGCCGCAGTCTTGGAGCGGAACCGCCCACTCACCACCGTGAGTCGGGCGGTTCCGCTGTATTGCCACAGAAATCCCGCCGAGAAAGGAGAGAGCGATGGGAGACAACAAGGTCAACGCCGAGGCCAGGCAGCCAGAGGTCTGCCCCTTCTGCTGGACGGTCAAGTCCAGCACCGGAGAGTGCGTCTGCGACGCCCTCGACCGTCGGAAGTGACGCGCCCGGCCGCTCAGGGCTGCTCGGCGAGCGTGATCTTCGCCTGCTGACTCGCGCCGTTGCGGAAGAACTCCACCGGCACCTGGTCGCCGACCTTCGCGCTCACCAGCAGCCAGGCCAGCGAAACGCTGGTGGCCGGCTGGTCGCTGATGCTGGTGATCACGTCACCGGGTTGAAGGCCCGCGGACGCCGCCGGGCCGCCACGCGTGACCTCCTGGACGAACAGCCCCGCCTTGGTGCCGAAGCGGTCGGCGGTGTCCTGGCTGACCTCGGCGGTCTGGGCGCCGATCCAGGGGTGCGTGGCGCGTCCATTGGCGAGCAGTTCGTCCACGATGCGCTGGGCGGTGCTGGCAGGCACGGCGAATCCGATGCCGACACTGCCGCCACCGCCGACACCGCTGGCATTCGGCACGGTGGAGATCGCGGTGTTCACCCCGATCAGCCGGCCCTCACAGGTGACCAGCGGTCCGCCGGAGTTGCCCGGGTTGATGGAGGCGTCGGTCTGGATCGCGCCCGCGAGCACGGTGGTGCCTCCGTTCGCCTTCGGCACCGGGACGTTGCGGCCCAGGGCGCTGACGATGCCGCTGGTCACCGTCCCGGAGAGGCCGAGTGGCGCGCCGAGCGCCACCACGGGCTGCCCGACCGTGAGCTGCTCTCGTGGCGACAGCAGCAGCGTGGGCAGCTTGTTCCGGTCGATCTTCAGCACGGCGAGGTCGGTGATCGGGTCCGTGCCGACCAGGTGGGCGGCGAGTTGCTCGCCGTTGTTGAGCAGCACCTCGATCGTCCCTGCGTCGACGGCAGCAGCGATCACGTGATCGTTGGTGAGCACCACACCGTCCGCGCGGATGATCGCGCCGCTGCCTGAGCCGGACGCCTCCTCGCCCGTCACGAACACCGTCACGACGGACGGCAGGGCCGCAGTGGCCACGCGGGTCGTGTCGCAGGAGCCGGGGGCCGGAGAGAGCTTGATGGCCGCGGTCGCCCCGAGTGCGCCACCGGCGACGGCCACGGCGAGCGCGATTCCCAGCAGTTCCAGCCAGTTCAGGGCCGGCCTGCGGAACCACCAACTCTGTGACTTCGGCATCATTCCTCCTAGGTGGCCAGTTCCGCGTCCGTAGTCAGCTCAACACTGGCCCAGATCTCGTAGCCGAGCGGCTGCAACGCGCCGATCAGCGCGCGGCGAACGCTGTCCTCGTCCGACACATCCCACTTGCCGGGCTCCACGATGTAGTCCACCTCGACATAGAGCCGCCGGCCCAGCTTCGTGGCCCGGATGATCGGCTCGCCCAGACCGAACTGCGCGGACGCCGCGGCAGCGGCCTCATCGATCACCGCACGGACGGACGCCGGGGGAGCGGCCTCCATGATCTCGCGTCCGCCCGAGAGGAGGAGCCGCCAGGGGACCGGGGCGAGGACGGCGACCGCGATCAGCACCAGGACGGGGTCCGCGTACGGCACCACGTGGTGCCAACCGAGCGCTGCTGCTGCGGCCGCTGCCGCCGCGCCCACCGCGATGATGCCGCTGAGCAGAGCACCGGCGCGCCACTGCGCAGCCTCGGCGGCGGCCAGCTCCGACCGCGGCGCGAGCCGGGGCAGGCCGAAGCCCACGCCGAGCGCCACCACGAGCGTCACCAGCCCGTACCCGATGACGCTGAGCGGTGCGGCGTCGGTACCGCCGGACAGGAGCAGCGACACCGAGTCGAACGCCGCGAAGACGAGGGTGCCGGTGAGGGCGGCGCCCTGGACGACGATGGCCACCGGGATCACCGCCTCGCGTCCGAACGGGTAGCGCTCGTCGGGCTCCAGGCCGGCGGCCCACGACGCCAGCAACGACAGGCCGGAGAGCGCGGTACCGAACACGGTGAAGACGCCGTCGAACAGGACGACCCTGGAATCGGCCAGCAGGCCCCACACCACTCCGAGCGCGCCCACCAGCAGGGAGGCGTAGAGCGAGAGGCGCAGCGCCTTGGTCTCGCTCACTTGCGGAACCTCGAGTCGTCGTTGACGTACGCGTAGTAGAGGCCGATCAGCACGCCACCGCCGATGAAGTTGCCGATCAGGGCGATCACCACGTTGCCCGCCGCCAGACCGAGATCGACGCCGGAGCGGAGCCCGACGATGGTGAACAGCACGGTGTTCGCCACCGAGTGTTCGAGGCCGAGGAAGGCGAAGATGAATACGGCCATGATCATGGCGAGGGCCTTCGTGACGTCTTCGGCGATGAAGCCGTTGTAGACCAGCAGCATCGCGACATTGATCATCAGGTTGCACAGCACCGCGCGGACGAGCAGGTCCGACCAGCCCATCGGCCCGGCGCTGAGATAGCCGAGCTTCACCGCCACCGCGTGCTGCATCTCCACCAGAGCAGGGCCAGTCGCGAGGCTGCTGATCGAGACCAGCAGCGCGACGAGCAGGCCACCGAGGAAGTTGCCGAGGTAGCACAGCCCGAGCATGCGCAGCGCCCGGGGCCACCGGACGCGGCGGTAGTAGACGCCGATCGAGGCCACCATCATGTTCGAGGTGAGCAGCTCGGACTTGGTGTAGTAGATGAACACCAGGGCCCAGCCGAACACCAGCGCGCCGACCAGCTTTCCGATTCCGGTGAGGGCTGTACCGTCGAGGGAGAGGGCGGAGAACGTCGCGACCGTGGAGAAGTACGCGCCGTAGAAGACGGCGATCAGAATCCCGGCCATGCCCGCTCGTTGCAGGTACCGCAGCGCCAGTTCACCCGACATTGCGGTCTTGGCCTCGAGGGCCTCCAGGGCGGTGCTGATGAAGAACTTGCCCGGGAACAGCCGCTCGGTCTCGGTCGCCATGGGGAAACGGTGCCATGAGAGGCTGGTGCGCCGCCATCCACCCGGCGTCCGTGGACACTACGGTTGTATCCGACAGTGCGAGGAGGGGGCGATGCGTACGACCGAGATCGCGTCCGGCTCCCGTGGGCTCGGGACGTTGATCGCGCTCGTCGCTGTCGTGGGGTGCACGGGGCTGGGTGTGGAAACCACGTCGCAGCCCACGTCCTCAGATTCCAGCATCCCCGCTGCGAGCCCGTCGGTGACCCCGTCCGCCTCCGGAACGACGACGGTGGCTCCCGCGCCCAGCGCAGCGTCCCCGACTCCGTCCGCGTCCCCGACGTCAGCCAGGCCCACGCCGTCGGCGTCCGCGACCCCGACGCCCACGCAGGGTGCGCTGCGTCCGGCGGATCCCCCAGTGATCGAGGGTGCGGTGCGCTACGGCTCGGTCCTCGGTTTCGCCGAGCCTCGCTGGCGTCCCGGCACGGTCGCGCTCGCCTATCGCTGGCTGCGGGACGGCGTCCCGATCACGGGCGCCACCGCGACCACCTATCGGCTCTCGGCGGGCGACGTGGGCCACCGGATGTCCGTCCGCGTCACCGGCACCAAACCGGGGTTCGAGACCGTCACCCAGCGGAGCGCGGCGCTCGGACCGGTGGCTCCCGGCGCCCTGTACCCGACGCCGGTGCCGGTGTACTCCGGTGTCGCACAGGTCGGCGAGACTCTGACGGCACTGCCGAAGCAGTGGGGGCCAGGGGAGGTCAGCTTCGCCTACCAGTGGTACCGCTCCGGCAAGGATGCGGACGTGAAGATCGACGGCGCAACGAAGGCGAAGTACACGCTGGTCGCCGCCGACCTGGGACACCGGCTCAAGGTGCGGGTGAGCGGGAGCCGACCCGGCTTTGAGACCGTCCTTCGGTACTCGGCGTGGACGAGCGAGGTCCGGCCCGGTGTCCTGACCGCCGGCACGCCAAAGCTCGAAGGCGCGGTGGTCTCCGGCAACAAGCTCACCGCGCAGCCGGGCGCATGGAAGCCTGAGGGCGTGGCGTTCACCTACCGCTGGTACCGCTCCGGCCTGCTGATCACGAAGGCGGCCGGCCGGACATACACGCTGAGCGGCGCCGACGTCGGCTCCGTGATCACGGTCAAGATCACCGGAAAACTGGACGGCTACCACGACGTCACGGTCGAGTCGGCCCCGACCCCCAAGGTCGTCTCCCGGGAGCGCTGAGGGGCGAAGGTGAACCCCCGAAGGTGAACCCCGGGGCGCCGAGGGGGCAGAATGGTCCGGGCCGACAGGTCGTCGGCTGTCATCGAGAGGAAATCCAGAAGTGCCTGTTTCCATCACCGTGGTGCGTCCCGATTCGCGCGAACCCCGGGTGGTCGAGACCGGCACTACCGGGCTCGATCTGTTCGGCGATGACCGGACGGTCGTGGCCGCCCGCGTCAACGGGACGGTCGTGGACCTCGCCCGGGTCCTCGACGACGGGGACGAGATCGAGTCGGTCGCGGCGAGCAGCGACGAGGGCCTGGCCATCGTCCGACACTCGTGCGCCCACGTGACCGCGCAGGCGCTGCAGCGGCTGCACGCGGACGCGAAGCTGGGCATCGGGCCGCCGATCGCCGACGGCTTCTACTACGACTTCGACATCGCGCAGCCGCTCACGCCGGAGGACCTGAAGGCCATCGAGAAGGAGATGGTCGGCATCGTCAAGGAGCGCCAGCGGTTCGTCCGCCGGGTGGTCAGCGACGCCGACGCTGCGGTTGAGCTGGCCGACGAGCCCTACAAGCTGGAGTTGATCGGGCTGAAGGGCTCCGCCGCGTCCACCGAGGGCGCGTCCGTCGAGGTCGGGGCCGGCGAGCTGACGATCTACGACAACGTCCGCCGCGACGGGAGCGTCGCCTGGAAAGACCTCTGCCGCGGCCCCCACGTGCCGCACACCGGCTACCTCGGCAACGGCTGGGCCATCACCCGCAGCTCCGCCGCCTACTGGCGGGGGGACCAGCGCAACCAGCAGTTGCAGCGGGTCTACGGCACGGCATGGGCCAGCAAGGACGACCTGGTCGCCTACCAGAACCGGCTCGCCGAGGCGGCCCGGCGCGACCATCGCAAGTTGGGCGCGGAACTCGACCTGTTCAGCTTCCCTGAGGAGCTGGGCGCCGGCCTGCCGGTGTTCCATCCCAAGGGCGGCGTGATCAAGCGGGTGATGGAGGACTACGTTCGCACAGCGCACATCCGCTCCGGCTTCTCCTACGTCGGAACCCCGCACATCGCGAAGGAGGTGCTGTTCCGGACGTCCGGACACATCCCGTACTTCGCGGACGGGATGTTCCCGCCCATGGACGACGACGGGCAGAACTATTACCTGAAGGCGATGAACTGCCCGATGCACAACCTGATCTTCGCTTCGCGGGGACGGTCGTACCGGGAGTTGCCGCTGCGGCTGTTCGAGTTCGGCACGGTGTACCGCAATGAGAAGTCCGGCGTGCTGCAGGGCCTCACCAGGGTGCGCAGCATCACCCAGGACGACTCGCACTCGTACGTGACCGCTGACGGCGCGGCCGCAGAGGTGAAGCACCTGCTCACGTTCATCACGAACCTGCTGGAGGACTTCGGGCTGAACGAGTACTACCTCGAGCTGTCCACCAGGGACACCGAGGGGGCGAAGTCGACCAAGTTCATCGGCTCGGACGAGCAGTGGGAGACGGCGACCGCCGTGCTCGAGCAGGTCGGACGCGAGTCCGGGCTCGACCTCGTCCCGGACCCGGGCGGCGCCGCGTACTACGGACCGAAGATCTCCGTCCAGGCGAAGGACGCGATCGGGCGCACCTGGCAGATGTCGACGATCCAGTACGACTTCAACCAGCCGGCGCGGTTCGGGCTGACCTACACCGGCCCGGACGGGCACCCGGCCGAGCCGGTGATGATCCACTCGGCGAAGTTCGGCTCGATCGAGCGGTTCATCGGCGTGCTCACCGAGCACTACGCCGGCGCCTTCCCGGCCTGGCTGCACCCGGTGCAGGTCGAGTGCATCCCGGTCGCGGCCGAGTACGAGCCGTACCTGGCCGAGGTCGCTGCGAAGCTGGCGGCTGCCGATGTCCGGGTCGAGGTGGACTACTCCGACGACCGGTTCGGCAAGAAGATCCGCAACGCGCAGACCCAGAAGGTGCCGTTCATGCTGATCGCCGGCGAGCAGGACGTCTCCGCGGGTGCGGTGTCGTTCCGCTACCGCGATGGCAGCCAGAAGAACGGCGTGCCGGTGCAGGAGGCCATCGACGAGATCGTGGCCGCCACCCGGCCGCCCAGGCGGTAGGCGCAGCAATGGGCTCCGTGTCGATCGAGGACGCCGGGTCACTGCCCGGCGTCCCCGACGCCTTCCAGCGACTGTGGACCCCGCACCGGATGGTCTACATCGAGGGGGAGAACAAGCCCGCGGACGCGAGCGAGGGTAGCTGCCCGTTCTGCCTGGCCCCCGGGCGGGACGACGCCGCGGGTCTGGTCGTGCACCGAGGCGAGCAGGTGTTCGCCGTGCTCAACCTGTATCCGTACTCACCCGGCCACCTGCTGCTGTGCCCCTACCGTCACGTCAGCGACTTCACCGAACTGACCGCAGCCGAGACCGCGGAACTCTCGTTGTTCACCACGCAGGCGCTGACCGTGCTGCGTTCGGTGTCGCACCCGGCCGGGTTCAATCTGGGCATGAACCTCGGGGATGTCGCCGGTGCGGGGATTGCCGCGCACCTGCACCAGCACGTGGTGCCGCGCTGGCTGGGCGACGCCAACTTCCTGCCGATCGTCGCCCAGACCAAGGCGCTGCCGCAGTTGCTCGAGCAGACGAGGCAACTCCTCTCCGCTGCTTGGAGGCAGCTGTGAGCTGGATCGCATAGTCTTCACCCGTGGCCGGCGAACCTTACGACACCGAACGGGTGCTGACGGTCCCCAACGTCCTCAGCTTCATCAGGCTGCTCGGCGTGCCGCTGTTCCTGTGGCTGCTGCTGGAGCGGCAGTCGGACGTGTGGGCGGTCGTCGTGCTCGCGGTGGGTGGGGCCACCGACTGGCTGGACGGAAAGATCGCCCGCCGCTGGAACGTGCGTTCGCGCCTGGGCCAGGTGCTGGACCCGCTGGCGGACCGGCTGTACATCCTGGCCACGCTGATCGGCCTGGCGATCCGGGAGATCGTCCCGTGGTGGCTGGTCGTGCTGCTGTTCGCCCGCGACGCGCTGATGTTCAGCACGATCTGGCCGGCGCTGCGCCGCCGCGGGTTCGTGAGCCTGCCCGTCCATTTCCTGGGCAAGGCAGCGACGTTCGCACTGCTCTACGCCTTCCCGCTGGTGCTGCTCGGCGCCGGCGACGAACTGTGGCAGACGACCGCACGGGTGATCGGCTGGGCCTGCGTGATCTGGGGTGCCGGGCTCTACTGGTGGTCGGGCCTGCTGTATATCGGGCAGGGCGTGGACGTAATCCGGCGTTTCCCGCTCGAATCGGCTGGTTCGACGGACCCGGATCAGGCCTGAGCGGGCGGCCGGAACGATAGTGTTGGCCAGGTAACGGCTGCCGCTGCTGCCAGAAGGAGTACACGCGTGTTCCCCGATGATCTTCGCTACACGAGCAAGCACGAATGGGTGCGTCAGGGCGCCGGCAACACGGTCCGGGTCGGCATCACCGACTACGCCGCCGAGGCGCTCGGGGACGTGGTCTACGTCTCACTGCCCCAGGTCGGCGAGGAGGTCGCCGCCGACGACGCCTGCGCCGAGGTCGAGTCCACCAAGAGCGTCTCGGACGTGTACTCGCCGGCCAGCGGCGTGGTGACCGCGGTGAACGAACTGCTCAACGACACCCCGGAGACGATCAACTCTGACCCTTACGGTGACGGTTGGATCTTCGAACTCGAGCTCTCCGAGGCGGGCGAGATCGAGGATCTTCTGGACTCCGACGCCTACAGCGACCTCGTCTCGGGCTAGGCTGAGGCATCAACCTGTCGTTGAGCTCGAGTCGGGGGAGGGCTCGCCAGCCGGGAACGAAAGGTGATCTGGATGATGAACTGCCCCGCCTGCGGTCATGAGCTCACCGAGGCTGCCAACTTCTGCCCACACTGTGGCGCGAGCCTCGCGAAGCTGTCGGGAGACACCACGCGAGTCATCCCTCCCGTGGTGGAAGAGTTCCAGATCGAGGAACTGAACCCCGACGACGCGGCGGCGATCGAGGCCCTGCCTGCGGACTCCGCACTGCTGCTGGTGCTCAAGGGCACCCAGGCCGGCGCCCGCTACCTGATCGACGCGGACGTGGTCACCGCAGGCCGGCATCCGCGTTGCGACATCTTCCTCGACGACATCACGGTGTCGCGGCACCACGCCCGGTTCACGCGGCGCGAAGGCCAGGTCTGGGTCACCGACGAGAACAGTCTGAACGGCACGTACGTGAACCGGACGCTGATCGACGGCGATGTCGCCCTGCGGCGCGGCGACGAGGTCCAGATCGGCAAGTTCCGGATGGTGTTCTTCGCCGGGCAGGACTGATGGCGCTCGGACTGCGCAGCATCGGCCAGGTGCTGGCCATCCTGAAACCCGAGTTCGAGGACGTCTCCATCTCCAAGATCCGGTTTCTCGAGTCCGAAGGCCTGATCTCGCCCGAGCGTGCCCCGTCCGGGTATCGCCGCTACGCGGAGTCCGACATCGACCGCCTGCGCTACATCCTCGACGTCCAGAAGAACCACTACCTGCCGCTCAAGGTGATCCGCGAGCATCTCGAGATGATGGACCGCGGACAGGAGCCGCCGTCGTTGGGGGGCAACCATGCCGGCGCTGCCGTGGACGGCGCGGAGCGGCCGGATCCGCTCGCCGCGCAGCCGCGTCCACCCAAACGGGCGATCCGGATCACCCGTCGCGAGCTGCTAGAGCTCAGCGGCCTCAGCGAGCCAGCCCTCGCCGAACTGGAGAAGCATCAGCTGGTCGCGCCGCGGCGAGGCACGATCTACTACGGCAGAGACGCCCTCACGGTGGCCGTGATCTCGCGCAAGCTGGCCGCGTTCGGCATGGACGCACGGCATCTGCGGGTGGTCAAGCAGGCCGCCGAGCGCGAGGTGGGACTGATCGAGCAGGCCATCGCGCCGCACCTGCGCCGTAACCCGTCCAACCGGACGCTGCCCGCGGAGGTCATGCAGCTGGTGCTGCACGCCCACGCGGCGCTGATGCGTTCCCAGCTCCCGCAGTGAGGCCGATGTGCACGAGGTCAGGGTGGTCGAGATCCGGGTTTCCACCGGGGACTCCGCGCCGCTGGTGGTGCTGGCCGAGGTCGGCGGACGCGAGCGGCTGCTGCCCATCTGGATGAGCCATGGCGGCGCGTCCGCGATTTTCAGCGCGACCGAGGAGCCTGACGCGGTGCGTCCGAACATCCACGACCTGGCCTGGCAGCTGGTCGAGATGGCCGCCGAGCCGCTGGACTCGGTGCGGATCACCGGCTACGACGACGGCCAGTTCTACGCGGAGTTGGCGTTCGGCGAGCGGCGCGTCGGGGCGCGTCCGAGTGACGCGATCGCACTGGCGTTGCGCCTGGGCTGTTCGATCCATTGCGCGGACGACGTGCTCGAAGCGGTGGGGGTGGAGCCGGACCGGACGGGGTCGGGCGCGGCGCCAGCCCAGTCCGAGGAGGAGGTCGAGCGCTTCCTCGAGTTTCTCGACTCGGTCACCCCGGAGGACTTCAGCGGGGACGAAGGCCAACCCTGAGGTAGCGGTTCAGACTCACCCGGCGCCGACGGGGCCGCACGGCGTGTCGTTGACCCCTGCGATGACCGGAGATTACCGTCGTAATCCCAACGCGGTGATTCCGACCCAAGGCGAGAAGAGGCAGCGATGAACGCTCAGCACGAGGTGCCGGCCCAGGACCTGCTGTTCGACGGCGACTTCTCGCCCCTGCCCGAGGATCTCGGTTTCCGCGGACCGGTGGCCTGCCGCGCTGCGGACATCACCTACCGCCAGCTCGACTACTGGGCTCGCACCGGGCTCGTCGTGCCGGAGATCCGTGCGGCTGGCGGGTCCGGAACGCAGCGGCTGTACAGCTTCCGTGACCTGCTGATCCTCAAGGTGATCAAGCGCCTGATCGACGCGGGCATCTCGCTCCAGCAGATCCGCACCGCGATCGACCACCTTCGAGCCAGGGGCGTGGAGGATCTGACCACCGTGACGCTGATGAGCGACGGTGTCTCCGTCTACGAGTGCACGTCCGACGATCAGGTGATCGACCTGCTGCGCGGGGGCCAGGGCATGTTCGGGATCGCCCTGGGCGGCGTGTGGCGCGACATCGAGGGCACGCTGCAGGCGTTGCCCGCCGAGCGCGCCGACGAGCCGGCGCACCACGACGACGAGCTGTCCCAGCGTCGGCGGGCCCGCGCGGCCGGCTGAGCAGGGAACTCCGGTTGGCTTGACGAAGCCGGGGTGATGCTGGCTGAGCTTGACGAGCCGGGGTGATGCTGGCTGAGCTTGACGAAGCCGGGGTGATGCTGGCTGAGCTTGACGAAGCCCGGCCCGTCGTCGGGCTGACGGACCATGGGGCCGGCGGGCGATAGGTTTGTGCCTGCGATGAACGACTTCAGCCAACGCCACCTGGGCGCCATAGCGTCCGACCGGGAACAGATGCTCGCCACACTGGGCTATGCCAGTCTCGACGACCTCACCGACGCGGCCGTACCGGCCGCCATCCGCCAGACCGAGCCGCTGCGGCTGCCGCCCGCGCTGAGCGAGTCCGAGGTGCAGCGCCACCTCTCGGCTCTCGCCGCGCGCAACGTCCCCGGCACGGCGATGATCGGGCTGGGCTATCACGGCACGATCACACCGCCGGTGGTCCGGCGCACGGTGCTGGAGAACCCGGCCTGGTACACGGCCTACACGCCCTACCAGCCCGAGATCAGCCAGGGCCGGCTGGAGGCGCTCGCGAACTTCCAGACGATGGTCGCCGACCTCACCGGATTGCCGGTCGCCGGCGCGAGTCTGCTGGACGAGGGCACCGCGGTGGCTGAAGCCGTCGCGGTCGCCCACCGGGTGTCCCGGAAGGGCGGCGCCGTGGTCGTGGACGCGAACCTGCTGCCGCAGAGCCTCGCCGTGCTGCGTACCCGCTGCCTCGCCACCGGGATCGAGGTCGTGGTCGCCGACGGCCCGCTGGCGGAGGCCGTACGGGCCGTCCAGGCGTTCGCGGTGGTCGTCCAGGTGCCGGGGGCGGACGGACGGCTGCCGTCCGCGGCCGAGCTCACCGAGCTGGCGTCTCTCGCCCACGACAACGGCGCCCTGCTGATCACTGCGGTCGACCTGCTGGCGCTCACCCTGATCGGATCCGCGGCGGCGTGGGGCGCCGATATCGCCGTGGGCTCCGCGCAGCGGTTCGGCGTGCCGCTGTTCTACGGCGGACCGCACGCCGGCTACATCGCCGTCCGGTCAGGCCTGGAGCGGCAGTTGCCCGGGCGGATCGTGGGGCTCAGCAAGGACGCGGACGGCGTCCCCGCGTTCCGGCTCGCGCTGCAGACCCGCGAGCAGCACATCAGGCGGGAGAAGGCCACTTCGAACATCTGCACCGCCCAGGTGTTGCTCGCCGTCACGGCCAGCTGCTACGCCGTCCACCATGGGCCTGAGGGCCTGGCCGAGATCGCCCGGGGCATCCACGATCGCACCCGGCGCCTGGCGGCGGCGCTGCAGGCCGGCGGATACGAACTGGCGGGGAAGAGCTTCTTCGACACGCTCACCGCGACGGTGCCGGGTCGGGCCGCCGACGTCGTCGCCTCCGCGCGAGCGGCGGGCGTCCACCTGCGGTTGGTCGACGCAGACAATGTCGGGGTGAGCGTGGGCGAGGACGCGGGGGAGGCCGAGCTGGCCGCGGTGGCCGGGGCATTCGGCGTGACGGTGACCGACGCGGGGGCAGGCGGGTTGGGCGACCACCACCGTGAGGACGATTTCCTCACTCACCCGGTGTTCCACGCCTACCGCAGCGAGACCGAGCTGCTGCGCTATCTGCGCACGCTCGCCGACCGCGACTTCGCTCTCGACAAGGGCATGATCCCGCTCGGGTCCTGCACGCTGAAGCTGAACCCCGCCGCGGCGATGGAGCCGATCAGCTACCCCGGTTTCGCGGGATTGCACCCGTTCGTGCCCGAGGCGGACGCGGCCGGCTACGCGGAGCTGATCTCCCAGCTCTGCGACTGGCTGGCCGAGATCACGGGCTACGACCGGGTGAGCCTGCAGCCGAACGCGGGCAGCCAGGGTGAGTTCGCCGGGCTGATGGCGATCCGGTCGTACCATCTCGCCAACGGGGACACGAACCGCACGGTCTGCCTGATTCCGGCGTCCGCGCACGGCACCAACGCGGCGTCCGCGGTGATGGCGGGCATGCGGGTGGTCGTCGTGGCGACCGCCGACGACGGTTCGGTCGACCTCGACGACCTGCGGGTGAAGATCGGCCTGCATGCTGCCGACCTGGCTGCGGTGATGGTGACCTATCCGTCCACCCACGGTGTGTTCGAGGAGACCATCACGGAGATCTGCCGACTGGTCCACGAGGCTGGAGGTCAGGTTTACGTCGACGGCGCGAACCTGAACGCCATGCTCGGGCTGGCACGTCCGGGACGGTTCGGGGCGGACGTCAGTCACCTCAACCTCCACAAGACGTTCGCTATCCCGCACGGTGGTGGCGGGCCCGGAGTCGGCCCGGTCGCCGTCCGGGAGCACTTGGCGCCCTACCTGCCGAACCACCCGCTGGTGGTTTCGGCCGGGCCGGCGTCCAGCTACGGGCCGGTCAGCGCCGGGCCGTTCGGCTCGGCCGGCGTCCTGCCGATCACGTGGGCGTTCATCGCGCTGATGGGGGCGGACGGGCTGCGCCTGGCGTCCCAGTCGGCGATTCTCGCCGCGAACTATGTCGCGCACCGGCTGGGCGACCACTTCCCGGTGCTGTACACGGGAGAGCACGGACTGGTCGCGCACGAATGCATCCTCGACCTGCGCGAGTTGACCCGACAGTCCGGGATCACCGTGGACGACGTCGCCAAGCGACTCGTGGACTACGGCTTCCACGCGCCGACGATGAGCTTCCCGGTGGCCGGGACGCTGATGGTGGAGCCCACCGAGTCTGAAGCGAAGGCTGAACTCGACCGTTTCTGTGACGCCATGATCGCCATTCGGCACGAGATGGACCAGGTCGGGGCCGGTGTCTGGCCTGCCGATGACAACCCGCTGCACAACGCCCCGCATCCGGCGTCCCGGATCACGGCGGACGAATGGGTACATCCCTACGGTCGGGAGGTGGCGGCCTACCCGGCGGGCCTGCGTCCGGGCCCGATCGGCTCGGGCGGACGCGACAAGTACTGGCCGCCGGTCGCACGGATCGACCAGGCCTACGGCGACCGGCATCTGGTCTGCACCTGCCCACCGGTGGCGGCCTACGAGGACTGAGGTAGGGGGCGGCGATGCTGCAGTGGTGGACGGAGTTCTCGCAGAGACCCTTCGTTGCGCACCTGCTGCGCGCGGTCGAACGGTTCAACGTGCGCGGCGGCGTCCAGCTGGCCGCGGCGATCGCCTACTTCTCCGTGCTGTGCTCGGTACCGATCCTGATGCTGGCGTTCTCTGCGCTCGGCCTCACCCTGACGGTGCTCAGACCGGAGGCGCTCGGCCAGATCGAGGCGTGGCTTCACAGCGAACTGCCTGCCGACACCGAAC
Source organism: Propionicimonas sp. (assembly GCA_036770475.1). Lineage (GTDB taxonomy): Bacteria > Actinomycetota > Actinomycetes > Propionibacteriales > Propionibacteriaceae > Propionicimonas. The sequence continues at coordinate 21,352 of DAIPJC010000046.1, forward strand.
TCAGCAAGAACCTTTACGGCGTGATCGCCAATGCGCTCACGAACTGGGCGTCGATCGGCCTGTCGGGTCTGGCCATCACGATCTGGGTCGGTTCGGGCTGGGTCGGCAACCTCAAGCGTGCGGTCCGCCTCCTGATGCGGGAGGACGTGGACAACCCCGGCAAGCAGCTGCTCATGCCGCTGGACATCCTGGTCAACTTCGCAGGGCTGGTCGGACTGTTGGTTGGCGTGGCGGCGACCTTCGTGGCGTCTTCTTTGTCCACGGTGCTGGCGGAGGAGTTCGGCCAGTGGCTGGGCTTCGCGAAACTGCCGGCGTGGTCGTGGGTCCTGCGGCTTCTGGGCATCGCGATTTCCCTGGTCGCAGGCGTCGGCCTGTTCCGGCTCCTGTTCGGGTGGTTCAGTCCCCATCCGGTGCCCAGCCACCTCGCCTGGGTGGGTTCCGGCATCGGCTCGGTCGGGCTGGTGGTGTTGCAGGCACTCAGCGGCTACGTCATCGGGGCCTTCTCGCGAAATCTGAGCACTGCGGTGTTCGCGTCCACCATCGTGCTGATGCTGTTCCTCAACCTCTTCGCGACCCTGCTGCTGTACATCGCGGCTTGGCTGGCCACGTCCGAGGCGCCGCTGCCTGCACCTGAACCGGTGCCTCAGGTCGAGACGAATGAGCCGGTCGAAGCCCTGCCCGGGGAGCTGTACGTGTCCAGCGACGTGGCTCGCAAGACGCTGGGCATCGGTCTGGGCACCGGCTATGTGGTCGGGGCGGCAACCGGCCTCGGCATCGGTGCTGTGCTCGCGTCCACGCTCTCCCGGCTGTTCGGACGCCGTCGATGAGGGAGCCATCGCGGCGCGGTCGTGTCGAGCCGTTCCATGTCATGGAGGTCGCCAAGGCCGCGTCCCTGCGCCAAGCCAGCCACGGTGACGCGATCCTGCTGTGCGTGGGGCAACCGGCGACGCCGGCACCGAAGGTGGTGCGGGAGGCAGCGTCGGCTGCGATCAGGACCGACGTGCTCGGCTACACCGTGACACCGGGCATACCCGAGTTGCGCCGGACGATCGCCGCAGACTACGCGCGGCGCTACGGCGTGGCCGTGGACGCGGACGAAGTGCTCGTCACCACGGGTTCTTCTGCCGGCTTCCAGCTGGTGATCCTCACTGCGTTCGAAGCCGGTGACGCGGTGGCGATGACCCGTCCCGGTTACCCGGCCTACCGGAACACCCTGCTCAGCCTCGGCTGCCGTGTCATCGACCTCGATGCGGGTCCGGACACGCGCTACCAGCCCACGGTCGCGATGCTCGAAGCGTTGCCCGAGGTCCCGGCGGGCGTGGTCCTGGCCTCGCCGTCCAACCCGACCGGAACGATCATCGATCCGGAGGAGCTGGCCGAGCTGGCGGCGTGGTGCGAGGCGCACGACTGCCTGCTGATCAGCGACGAGATCTACCACGGGATCTCCTACGGACGCCGCTGCGCGAGCGCCCGCGAGTTCTCCGCGGAGGCCGTCGTGGTGGGCTCGGTGAGCAAGTACCACTCGATGACGGGCTGGCGGCTCGGCTGGCTGCTCCTGCCGGAGGCGCTGCGGCGTCCCGCTGAGTTGCTGCAGGGCAACCTGGCGATCTGTGCGCCCGCGGTGTCCCAGGTCGCGGCGTTGGCAGCGTTCGGATCGGACGCCCGAACGGAGCTGGACGGCCACGTCGCGCGCTACGCCCGCAACCGCGAGCTGTTGCTGCGCCGTCTCCCTGAACTGGGCATCACGAGCTTCGCGCCACCGGACGGGGCCTTCTACGCCTGGTGCGACGTGAGCCACCTCACGAACGACAGCCAGGGCTGGTGCGCGGACGTGCTCGCCGCGACCGGCGTCGCGCTGGCGCCGGGCATCGACTTCGATCCGGTGGACGGCGGTCGGTTCATGCGGCTCAGCTTCTGTGGGAGCACGGCCGAGTTGGACGAGGCCCTCGACCGACTGGTCGCGCACCTCGCCCGCTGAGCAGGAACCGATGGTCGAGCTTGTCGAGACCGTCCGAGGGATCTCGACAAGCTCAACCAGCCGTTTGGGCGGTGGCTCAGTGCTCGGCGGGAGCGGCGGCCACCGGCGCCGGCTGGCCGATCTCGGCGAGCAGGTCGAGGTACCACTGCTGGGTGATGTCGAACGGCTTGCCGCCCTTGATCCGGTCGAAGGCGATCACGCTGAGGACGTCGCCGTTCTCCTCATCGTGGCCCACCACGCCGGGATTGCCTGCGATGGCGGAGTCGACGGCCAGGTCGGTCATCGACTTGATCAGCGCGAGGTCGAAGGCGTTGGCCGCGGCGGAGCGGGAGTAGTAGCCCGACTTCTGCACGAGCACCTTCTCGGCGTTGAGCATCTTGGAGAACTGCTTGGCGAACCACTGTCCGGGGTTGATCCGCTCCAGGCGGATGTGCCCGAAGGCGTCCCGGGCGACCTCCTGGCCGGCCTTCTCCATTTCGGCGACGATGTCGGCGATCCCGGCTCCCTCGGAGAGGAAGATGTTCACGCAACCGACCTCGTCCATCACCTTCGCCAGCCGGGCGGCCTCCGCGCCGAGATCGATCACGGCCTCGGGCACCAGGATCGCGTGCACGTCCCATGCGTCCTTGCTCAGGCCGATCTCCGGCAGCCACTCCACGCTCTCGACCCACTCGTGGTACTTGCGGGCGGTAGCGGCGGTGAGCCAGCCGCAGTTGCGTCCCATCACCTCGTGGATGAGCAGGATCCGCGTCCCCGCGTTGTGCTCGGCCATGACGTTCTTCGCGAACCGGGCGCCCATCTCGGCGGCCGTGTCAGCACCCAGCGACTGCCGGATCGGCACCACGTCGTTGTCGATGGTCTTCGGCAGCCCCACCACGGTGAGGCCGTAGTCGTGCTTGGCGAGATACGCGGCGAGGTCGGCGGCAGTGGTGTTGGTGTCATCGCCGCCAATGGTGTGCAGCACGTCCACGCCGTCGGCGACGAGCCGGTCGGCAGCCACCTTCAGCGGGTCCTCGCCTTCGCCGACCAGCCCTCGCTTGACGAGATCCTTGGCGTTGGTGAGCTTCACCCGGGAGTTGCCGAGCGGCGAGCCGCCGTAGTTGTGCAGCAGACTGGCCTTCGCGCGGACCTCCGGGGTCACCGTGAGGTAGTCGCCGGTCAGCAGGCCCTGGTAGCCGTTCTTGTAGCCGATGATCTCCACCTCGGGAGCCAGCTC
>DAIPJC010000006.1:0-119877 GCA_036770475.1 Propionicimonas sp.
AAAGAGCGAACGCTACCGGACCTCACCTGAGGGTATTGACGCGAAGAAAGCCGAGGCCGCCTTCAAGATCGCGTTCGCCCGCTTCAACTCGGCGTTCTCCCGCCGCAAGCGTTTGATCTCGGCCGACTCCTCGCTTGTGGTGCCGGGCCGGGCGCCTTGGTCGATCTCGCCCTGGCGGACCCACTTGCGCAGCGTCTCCTGGCCGACCCCGAGCAGCTCCGACACCTTGCCCATCGCCGCCCAGTCGGTGTCGTGATCCGGCCTGATCTCGGCATACATCCGGACCGCCCGCTGCTTCAGCTCAGCCGGATACCTCTTCGACGTGTTCCCTGACATGACTCCAACCTTCCCAAGGTTTCGAGTCTCCGGACACGCCGGGGCGGTTCAAGCGGCCCGAGGTTTGATGCCCGGGTTTGGTCGGGCTGGCCGGGCTGATAGGGGATGGTGTGGTCGAGGTCCTGGTGTCTGGAGGTGCGGCTGCTGTAGGGGAAGATCTCGTAGGTGTCGCGCAGTTGGACTTGGCGGCGCATCCAGTCGGGGATCTCGTAGCTGTCGACGGCCACGTCGGCGTAAGGCCTGATCACGGGGGTGAGCCGGACCCGACAGTTGCCGACCAGCAGCTTCAGCATGGTCGCGGCGAGCGGCCCGACCTGTTCGACACGAGCGGTGCCACGGCCGGCCAGGAGGGTTTCTTCAGCGACGTGCACGTACACGGTGGCTTCGGGCAGCAGCCGCGGATCGGTCGAGCGCACACCGGCCGGATCAGCCGTGCCGGTGGCTTCGGTGAGCATGAGCCGGGCCCGTTCGGGGGTGGCGAGGATGCCGACGGCTTTGGCGCGCCGCACATCCTTGGGGTCGGTGTCGCCTCGCTGGGCGAGGATGTCGGCGATCCGGTCGACCATCGCGTCGAAGAAGACCGCATCCGCGGTGTCGACCCGGGCCGACAGATACGCCACGGTCGGGTCGTCGGTGGGGAGTTTGCGGACGAACCGGGCCGTCCTGGCCTTTTCGGCCAGCTGCTCGATCTTGTCGGCGGCAATCTCGCTGATCAGCCCGCGAGCCAACTGCAGGACCCGTCGCCACGGCAGCGTCGGCACCTTGGGGGCGAGCTGGGCGTCCAGGGCTTGCGCTTGGTCGAGGGTGAGGTCGTAGCGGGCGGTTTCGGCGGCCAGTTGGCAGGCCCGCCACATCGGGATCAGGCCTTTGGTGGCCTGGAACCACAGCAGGGGGTGGCGGGCTTTCAGGTTCACGATGTCCCGGATCAGCCAGGTGGCTGCACCCACCGAGATGCCCTTCACCGCGGCCACCTCCAACGGCAAGAACTCATCCACCAACGCCGTGCCGTCCGCCCCCAACCGCACCGGCCTCGTGCCGACCACATCGAAGGAGGCGTGCTCGTCCCACGCCTGCTCAGCGGCCAGATCGGCGATCGCCACCGCCTCCTCGACCTCGGCTTGGGTGCGCGCCTGAGCAGCGGCCCGCAACCGCTCCACCGCACTCAGACCCGCCGCTGTTCCCACGGTCCTATTCCAGCAGCCGCCTCCGACAGTTCTTGCTGGGCGGACCGCCCGGATCGGGTCTCGACAGGCTCGACCAGCCGAAACCGTCTGCGGCCCTTCGTGACGCCCGTCGCTCGTTCCTCGCGAAGGGCTCCTCAGGTGCCGTGATGGTCAGGCCGAAGCCAGACGATCTGCGGCGTGTCAATCCATGGGCCGAACCGGAATGGTGGTGAAATTCCGCCCGGTAATTCGCGGCCCTCCCGGGTGTAGCCTGATCTCGTTCGGTCTGGGTCGTTCAAGCAGAGGATGAGCCCACCCCGGAACTGCAGCGAGGCACTCCGATGACTGACGGGACGTCCGCTCTCAGGCTCGATGAGGCGCGCCAACACCCCACGCCCCCTCTCCAGGCTCCGCTCAATGCCGGTACGCCGGTCGCCGAGCCGCTCGATCCTCAGCACGCGGTCATGCTGGCCAAACGACTCATCTGCCGGGCGGACCCCGCGACGCACGTCGGGCTCACGCTAGTCCCGGAGAGCCGGGCACCGGAGACGATCGCGGCGACCGACGACGTTCCGATCCGGGTGGACTGGCTACAGCACGAGTTGGGCCAGGGTCCGAGCGTCCGTTCGAGGTTCACCGGCGTCGTGGTGAGTCCCGACCTTGCGATCGACCGGCGGTGGCCCGACTTCGGTCGGCTGTGCGTTGCCGTTCTGGACGTGCGCAGCATGGTGAGCGTCGCCGTCCCGCTCGGGACGACAGATCGCGCCATGGTGAATTTCTACTCCTCTGACCCCGCCGCCTTCGACCTGTTCGACGTGGACGCGGCCAGGACGCTCGCGCAGCAGGCCGCGCCGGCTGTCTCGACAACGCTGGACGATCTACGGGGACCACTCGCCGCGGCGCAGCAGGCAGACTGCAGTCGGATCGCCGTCGCGCTCGCCATGGTGATGGCGACGTACCGGCTCACCTCGTGCCAGGCGTTCGACCTGTTGAGCGAAGCCGGTCGACAGCACGACCGGACGCTGCTCGCCGTCGCCATCGACGTCGTTGCGACCGGCTCGCTACCGCCGGACGTCCCTCCTCGGAGGCGGCACGGCGGAGCCACCTTCCGGAGGACGCGCAGCGACGTCCAGACCCCGTGCATCCAGGTCGGGGGCCCGGACATGTGGCATGAGAGGTGATGCCCGGGCCCCGCACTACGTCAGTACTGACGTGGTCGTCCTCGGTGACGGGGAGCTGACGTCATTCGGTGAACACCTTCACGGAGTCAGGGCTGCCGTTTCGGTTGATGCCCACGAAGAAGTCACTCCCGATGTGGGTGATGTCTTCGATCTCATCAGCAAGGCTGTGGCTCGGAATTTCGATCGACGTCTCCACATCGCCGCCGGACCAGTTGTACTGGTAAACCCAGTTTGACCCGGTGCTCGGGGTCGTGTCGTTGATGGACTTGGTATTCCAGATGTAGTTCTCCGAGCAGTCAAGGCCTTGATCGGAACGATTGTCGTGAATCGTCAGAGAGCTACTGACCTTCGTCCATCCGCTCGTGAGCGCTCCGGCGCCAGGGTGGGTCCAGAGGTTGTCCAGCAATCGGGCGGCATATCTGCCAGCGCCGTTGGCGGCCGTTGCGCTGTAGCACAGGCCACTGATGTTGCCGATGGGTAGATGGACAATCTGAAGCGCACCGACAGAGCCGTCAGCGCCTAGCTTGACAACCGCCACATCAGCGCTCGGGAATTTGGTTTGAGTTCCCTTCGTGACAATCAGCGCGGGACCCTGGCCCAGATAATTGGCGTTGTAGGCAAGGTCATTACCATGACTGAGGTCGGCCATGGGCGTCGGAGCTCCGGCACACGTCCAGCTTGTGCTGTCCCAGGTGGTGCCGTCACGCGTCCACCGGGACAATACGGGCTCGGCGCCGTCCTTCTTCGTGAAGATGATGTAGAGCTGTCCGGACGGGCCCGCAACCATGCCCTCCATGACCGAGCGACCCGCCTTACAGGGGCTGTCGTCCGGAATCTGCAGCCGTTCTGCTCCACTCCGGTCCGCGGCGTAGGCGGATGCGGTCGACGCGATTGCCATCCCGATCGAGAGCGCGAGCGCGGACACGACGCTGGATAGTTTCTTCACTGTGGATTCCTCCTTGGGGTTAGGGGTACTCCGCAGCGTATCGCCGAGCGACGCGGGAATTCTCGGGAACACAATATTCGACGGAAGCGAACGCTGCGATCCCGGCCGTCCGGGCCTGCAGACCGCTGTTCGCATGCAAGTACGAACTCCACTAATGTCGTCGCGGTTGCGACAAAGTAAACCGCGGCAACGCGTCGTCAAGCTCAGCCAACCAGAGCCAACCCACCGCCCGGAACCGAGATGGCCGCACCGGAGGGCACGCTCCGGTGTGAGGTGAGACGTCCTCGGGCGTCGTAGATCCGCACGTCCGCCGCACTGGTGACCCGGTAGCGCTGCGAGCCGTTCGCGGCGGATGACAACAGCGTGACCGTACGCCCCGGCCCGGTGAAGGTCGCCCGCGACAGCAGCGGACGCAGCAGCAGCGCGTCCACGTCCACAGCACCACGCGCAGATACCGAGACCAGCGCAGACTTGCTGACCACGGCCAGCCGCTGCGGCAGCAGCGCACCGGGGACGGCGGTCACGCCCTGGGCACCCACCCGGTGTCGCAGTTCACCCAGCACGGTCGTGCCCTGTGTCCAGCGAGTGCGGGCCGTTCCGTTCTCGACCTGCCAACTGACCGGCTCGACGAGCGTCGCACCTGGAACGTCGCCCAGCGGGATCGTCGCCCTCTGCCCTGCGGCCAGGTGCAGGTACGCGCCGCCGCTCCACGAGGACTCCCCCGTCCACGCGTCCGGGGGCGTCACGACCGAACCCGTCGTGTTCGTCGCGGCCTCGGCCTCCACGACCTTGAGGCCGTCGTACTTCGGGACGCCCGTCAGCGAGGTGGCCAGCGCCCGCGCCTGCGGGTGGGCGTCCAGCGCGAGCATCGTGAGCAGGCCGTGGATCGTCGACTCGGCGCCGCTGTTGCGGTTGATACCCCCGTCAGCCTCGAGCCCGTCGTAGGTCACGCCCGTGGCCGGGTCGTACATTGGCACTCCGGCACAGTTGGCGCCGAAGAACCACGACGCCTCCAGCGCAGCCAGCTGTCCGGCTGCCGCGGTTCCCGTCACGTCGGCCACGGCGAACAAGGACTCCACCCGCGAGTCCACCCCGTAGGCGATCTGGGTGCCATCGGCGGGCGTGGGTTGCCAGCCATTGTCGGCGCCACCGGCGGTGAGCAGCGTCGGGTCGAGCGTGAGCGCCTCCGCCACCGCTGGTGTGGCCACCGATGGACGCCGCAGCGCCTGCGCCGCCTTGGCCAGCGCCGCGCCGACTGCGAAGCCCAGGCGTGCCACATCGACCGGGACTGCGTCCACGGCACGATCGCGCCGTACGGCCACTGCTGCCGTCCGCCCGCAGCCATCGCGCCGATGCCCGCAGCGAAGCGGGACAGGGCGTGCCTCGCCTGCCGGTCGCCGGGTTTCGCCTGCACATAAGCGGACAGTCCGAGGACCGCCTCCGCGGTCGCGTCCGCGCCGTCCACGATCAGCCAGGCCGGGACGCGCTTGCCGTCCGCGATCTCGTAGCGTCCGTACTTCGACAAGACGTCGCGCTGGAGGGCACCGAGGGACAGCTGCAGCCGGTCGTTCAGGAATGCTGCGAAGGCAGGATCGACGGACCTGAACGCCGCGTAACCCTCCCCGAACGCCCACAGGCTGCGGGCCTGCCAGTAGCTCGGTCCCGAGTCGGACGGGTCGGGCAGCTCGACCGGCTCCGCGCTCGGGTTGAGCTGGCCGTCCGACTGGATCCACAGCACGGTCCTCCCGCGGTTCGCACCGCTGGACGTCTGCAGGTACGCGACAGAACGCAGCAGTTCGTACGCCTTGGTTCGGGCATCCCTGCTGCCGGTCTGCTGCCAGGCGCGCAGGTAGACCACGGCGGCGCGGGCCACGTCGTCGGCGTTGAAGGCGCCTTGCGAGTAGTGCCCGGTCGCGGCGTCGTAGGTGCCGCCGCCGACCCTGCGGAACCCGGAGCCGTTCGAGTTGGCGTACGTCCAGGGCATGAGCAGGCTCGGCTCGGCGGCGAGCTGGTAGGTGTCGTGCCCGGAGACGGCCTTGGGCGATACCGTGTCGAGCAGGAAGTCGAGGTGCGCCAGGTTCGTCAGCGTGGCCGAACGCGCGGACGCGGTTTGTGTGGACGCCATGCCCGGGACGGCCAGCGTCAACGCCGCCAACACGGCCAGCACCCTCCTGCGAACGCTCATCTCAACTCCTTTGATCGATGGTGGCGGCCCTTCGTGACGCGTTCCCTCGTCCCTCGGGAACGCTCCTCAGGGACCGATGTCTCTGTCATCCCCGCTAGGGAACCGCTGGTCGTCGTTCACGGCGTGTCGCTCCTCAGCAGGCGGGCGACACCGATGCTGGAGTCGGCCATGCCGTAGAAGACGAACTGCTGACCCTCGACCTCGACGAGCGCGGTGGGGAAGACCACGTTCGGCACGATCCCGGAGCGCTCGTCGTCCGACTCGGGCTGCAGCAGCGGCTCGCTCGTGCGCTGGAGCACCCGCCACGGCTCGTCGGCGTCCAGGATCATGGCGCCGGCCGCGTAGTGCACGTGCTGCTGCTGGTCGGTGCCGGCCTCCAGGCGTCCGGTCACGCCGTGGTGCAGCAGCAGCCAGCCCTCCGGCACCCGCACCGGCGGCGGGCCGCCGCCGATCTTGAGCGCCTCCCAGTCGAACTGCGGGCCGGTGACGAACCGGTGGCCGCGCCACACCGTCAGCGCCCGCAGGTCGCGCTCCACCTCCGCGACCGGGACGAAGCTGATCCAGATCGACTCCCGGCCGTCCCGCCCGGCAACCTCGGGCAATTCCATCGGCCGGTGCAGGACGGCGAAGCTCGGCTCCCCGTCCGGCGCGGTGACCGGCTCGGGGAAGAACAGCGTGTCCTTGTTGTGGTGCAGGTTGAGGTCGACCTCGGCGTCCTCCTCCCACCGGTAGACCACCGGGCCGAGCCGCCGCCAGTCGCGCAGGTCGGACGAGACCGCCAGCGCCGTCCGCGGGCCGGCCGCTCCGTAAGCGACGTACGTCATCACATGGACGCCGAGCGACGGCACCCACGTGACGCGCGGGTCCTCGACGCCGGCATTGTTCGGCCCACGCTCCCACGTCCGATCGGGCTCCAGCACCACGCCCTGCCGCTCGACCCGGGACGGGCGTCCGTCCTCGACCACCACCCGGGCCAGTCCGACCCGCGACACATTCCCGGACGCGACCAGCCGCGGCAGCAGGTACAGCTCGCCCTCGGACCAACCCGCGGCCGGGTTCAGCACGCCCTCGGCCTCGTTCGGCTCGTCCGGGTCCGGCTGCATGAGGACGCCGTCCCGCTCGAGCCGGTAGGGAAAACTCGTCACGTCGCTCATTCCTTCACCCCTGCGCCCAGGTCGCTGGCCACGAAGTACCGCTGGAAGATGATGAACAGCACGACCACCGGCGCGGCCAGCACCACCGCCCCGGCCAGCAGCGCACCGAACGGGTTGGCCGTCGAGTTCGCCACGTTGCTGATGTAGTTCGCCAGCGACACCGCCAACGGCTGCATGTCGGCCCGCTTGGTGACCAGGAACGGCCACAGGAACTCGTTCCACGGTCCGATGAACGTGATCAGCACCACGGTCACCAGCGCGGGCCGGATCAGCGGCAGCGCCACCCGCGTCAGCACCTGCCACTCGGACGCCCCGTCGATCCGTGCGGCCTCGAAGATCGCGCGCGGCAACTGCAGGAAGTACTGGCGGAAGATGATCACGGCCGTGGAGTTGATGATGAACGGCAGGATGATCCCCAGGTAGTTGTCGGCGAGCCCGTAGTTGCGCGCGATCATCACGTACAGCGGCACCATCAGCAGCTGGAACGGCACCACCTGCACCAGCAGCGCGAGGGCGAACACGGCGCCGCGTCCGCGCCACTGGAGGATCGACAGCGCGTATCCCGCGAGTGCCCCGAAGACGACCGTCCCGACGATCACCGCGCCGGCGAAGATGCCCGAGTTGGCCATGCTGCCCAGCAGGTCCACCCGGTCGTTGATCGTGGCGTAGTTCGCGAACGTCAGGTTGGCGGGATTCGGGAAGGCGCCCGCCACCGTCTGGTCGGGCTCACGCTGCAGCGAGCCGATCACCATGTAGTAGAAGGGGAACAGGAACGCGAACGCCCCCACTCCCAGCACGATTCCGCGTACGACGGTCCCAGGCCTCATCAGTCACGCTCCGATCCGAATCGGTTCTGCAGCCACGCGATCACCAGCGTGAGCAGCACCAGCAGGACGCCGATCGCTGCCGCGTAGCCGGGTTTCCCCTGCTCGATGCCCTGCTGGTACATCACCAGCACCGGCGAGGCGGACGCGCCGTTCGGCCCGCCACCGCCGGTCAGCAGGTAGGGCTCGGTGAACAGGTTCGCGCCGACGATCGTCGACAGCAGCAGCACCAGCACCGTCGCCGAACGGACGCCGGGCACCGTCACGTACCAGAAGGACTCCCACCAGGTCGCGCCGTCGGTCGCCGCGGCCTCGTACAGCTCCTTGCCCACGTTCTGCAGCGCGGCCAGGTACAGCAGGATGTAGAAGCCGAGCTGCTTCCAGGTGACGAACAGCGCGATGCTCGGCATCGCGAGTCGCTCGTTCACCAGCCAGGACGGGTTGGGCGCCAGCGGCCCGAGGAGCTGGTTGACCAGCCCCGACCCGCTGAACAGGAACAGCCACACTCCCACCACCGCCACGCTCGCGGTCAGGTAGGGCAGGTAGTACGACACCCGCAGGAACGCCCGGGCGTGCACGACCTGGTTCAGCAGCGTGGCCAGCAGCAGTGACAGCACCACCGTCAGCGGCACGTTGATCACGAGGAACTCCAGCACGTTGCCGAACGCCTGACGCACGGTCGGGTCGGCCAGCGCGCGGGTGTAGTTACGCAGGCCGACGAACGGCCGGACGACGTTCACCCCCGGCGCGGTGAAGAAGTAGTCGTACAGCGACATGTAGATCGCGAAGCCCAGGGGGTAGGCGAAGATCACCGCAACGTAGACCAGGTACGGCGCGCTGAACAGCCAGCCCAGCACGCCCTGGCGGAACCGGTGCCGCCGGTGCTCCGAGCCCCGACTGCGACCTGGACCGCTCATGATCCCTGAGCCTGACGAAGGGCCCGCCGGAAGGGCTTCGTCAAGCTCAGCCATCATCCACTCCCCGCTCGACCGTCATCGCTGCACCCCGGCCCCTAGCCGGCGAGGATGCTGTTGACCTTGTCGGCGGCGTCGTTCAGCGCTTGCTGCAGGTCGCCGTCGCCGCTGATCACGGCCTTGGTGTAGGCGTCCCGCAGCGTCTGCAGCACCTCCACGGTGTGCGGGCCGCCGGGCACCTCGACCGTCCGCGCCGCCTGGTCGCCGAACTGGGTGTAGGCCGGGTTGGCCTTGAAGAAGTCCGGATAGGTCTGCTGCAGGTTCTGCCGCATCGGCATCTGGCCGGTGGTGGTGAGCAGCTTGCCGTCCTGCTCCTGGCTCGTGGCGAACTTCAGCAGATCCCAGGCGGTGGCCTGATTCTTGCAGGCGGTGAACAGGCCGACGTTCTTGGCGTCGCTGAACGTGTAGATCTGGTCGGCCGGCTTCCCGGTCGAGGTCGGGACGGGGACCGCGCCCCAATTGACCTTGCCCTTGTAGGACGCGATCGCCCACGGCCCGACGATCGCCATCGCGGAGACCTTCGTCGCGAAGGCGTCGCCCTGCACCTGCTCCTTGCCGGCCAGGCCCTCGGCGTAGATGGTCTTCCAGAAGTTGGCGACGGCCAGCCCGGACGCGTCGTTGAAGGTGGCCTTGCCGTCGGCGACGATCTGCTTGCCACCCGACTCGGCGGCGTACAGCGGCATGAAGTCGAACTGGGTCTGGAAGAACTCGCTGGTCGGCGCCGGGTAGATCGCGTACTTGGCCGCGCCGGACGAGGTGATCTTTCGGGCCGCGGCGAGGAAGTCATCGAAAGTGCTCAGGTTGGGCTTGTCGGGGTCGAGCCCGGCCTTCTTGAAGAGGTCCTTGTTGTAGAAGATCATCACCGGGTTCGACTTCCACGGCAGCTGGTAGTAGCCGCCGTCGTCCGCCTTGTACTGGGCCGCGGCTGCGCCCGTCCGCGCCTCGATGTAGGACGCGCCGTCCGGGAACGTCGACAGGTTCACCAGGCCGCCCTGGCGCTGGAACTGGCCGACCGCGGACGGGGCGGTGTTGAACACCAGGCACGGTGCGGTGCCCGCGGTGATGGCCGCGCCGATCACTTCCTCGCTGGTCTTGCCGGCCGGGATCTCCTGGCCGTCCACCTTTTCGTCCGGGTGTGCGGAGTTCCAGGCCGCGACCATCGCCTTGCCCCAGGCGACCTCCTGCTCGTTGTTGGAGTACCAGACCGTGATCGGGCCGCGCGCGGTGAGCGCCGAGTTGGCCTGCGGTGCCGCACCGCCGCCCCCGCTGCAGCCACTCAGGGCGAGGCCGAGCCCCACCGACGCCGCCAGAACCTTCCATGCACCATGCATCGCTGACTCCCTTGCCAGTCCGATTCCCTTGAGCCCCTTACCCAGCCTCGGGAAGCGCAATCACAACGGGAGTTACGCAACGCCCGGGCGCGGGTAGGAGTCAGCCATGAGCGAGAGACTGCGAGAACTGGCCGAGGAGCTCACCCGGGTGGACGCGGCCATCGCGAACGCGCCCCTGTACGCGGCACCCGGGGACGCCGCGTCCGGCTTCAGCGACGAGCTGGTCGAACTCGTCGCGCGGGAGGAGCAGGTCGTGGGCCTGCTCGCCCAGGAGGCACGCGACGACGTTGCCGCGGACTGAGCGCCGGGCCGTCCCCGGATGCCCCGACTGCGCCGGGTCTCCCCCGCGTCCCCCGGCTGGACGCGACGTCGCGCCGGCCGAGGCTTCCACTACACCGACGAGAAGGGCGCCCCGCTGCCGTCCGACGAGGTCGAGCGGGTGCGCTCGCTCGCGATCCCACCCGCATGGCGCGACGTGTGGATCTGCCCCTTTCCGAACGGTCACCTGCAGGCGACCGGCGTGGATGCCGCGGGACGCCGGCAGTACCTCTATCACCCGCACTGGCGTGAGTTGCGGGACCGGCTCAAGTTCGACCGCGTGGCGACCGCGGCGCTCCGGCTGCCCAAGGCCCGCCGCCAGGTCGCTGCCGACCTGGGGCGGAGCGCGATGCCGCTGGAACGGGCGGCCGCGACCGCCGTGCGGCTGCTCGACCTCGGCTACTTCCGGATCGGCAGCGACTACTACGCGGACGCGAACGGTTCGTACGGCCTGACCACTCTCGAACGTCGTCACGTGCGGCACCACGGCGGCGGTCTGGCGTTCCGGTTCGTCGGCAAGTCAGGGATCGAGCACCACGTGCTGATCGACGACTCGGCTGTCATCGAGGCGCTCCAGGTGATGCGGCGCCGGTCCGGTGGGGAGAGGCTGCTGGCGTATCGGAACGGCTCCGGCTGGGTGGATCTCGCCTCCGGGACGGTCAACGCCTACCTCGCCGAGCTGTTCGGCGGCGAGATCACCGCGAAGGATTTCCGCACCTGGCACGCGACGGTGATCGCCGCCGAGTCGCTGGCCCTGTCGGAGGAGCCCGGCCACTCCGCTGCATCCCGGAAGCGGGCCGAGCGAACGGCAGTGCTGGATGTGGCGTCCTATCTCGGCAACACGCCCGCCGTCGCGAAGTCGTCCTACATCGACCCGCGCGTGGTGGACCTCTACGAGTCCGGATCGACGATCGCGGACGCCGCGTCCCGGACGTACCGGACGCCCGACCAGAGGCAGGCGGCGCTGGAGCGGGCCGTCCTCGACCTGCTCGGCGTGGAGGGCTGAGCCGTCGCCACAGGTCGCGAACCCGGAGTCGTCACGAAGGGCAGCCGTCAGACCTGGCCCACCCGCGGCCCTTCGTGACGCGCTGGCTCGTTCCTCGCCAACGCTCCTCAGGGACCGTCGGATCACCGAACCCGTACCCTCCACGTCATCTCATGTGCTCCCGGTTCGAAGCCAGCTCCAGCGGGTACGGACGTTGTCAGACCCGATGAGCGAGAACCAAGGGGAAGCACATGGCTGACACAGTGGGCGATGTCGTGCTCGAACGCCTGCGCGCCTGGGGCGTGCGACAGGTCTTCGGCTATCCGGGGGACGGGATCAACGGTCTCCTGGCCGCGTGGGGACGCGCGGACGACGACCCGCAGTTCGTCCAGGCGAGGCACGAGGAGATGGCCGCCTTCGAAGCGGTGGGCTATGCCAAGTTCTCCGGCGAGGTGGCGGTCTGCGCGGCGACCAGCGGACCGGGCGCGATCCACCTGCTGAACGGTCTCTACGACGCCAAGCTCGACCACGTGCCGGTGGTGGCGATCGTCGGCCAGACCGCACGCTCCGCGATCGGCGGCGCCTACCAGCAGGAGGTCGACCTCGCCAGCCTGTTCAAGGACGTCTGCAGCGAGTACGTGCAGACCTGCAACGTCCCCCAGCAGCTGCCCAACCTGATCGACAGGGCGATCCGGATCGCGCGGACGGCGTCCGCCCCGACCGCGCTGATCTTCCCTTCCGACGTGTTCGAGTTGGAGTACGAGCCACCCGGCCACGCGTTCAAGGAGGTGCCCTCCAGCCTCGGGCTGGGCCGGAGCACGGTCGTGCCCGCGGAAGAGGACATCGCCGCCGCAGCCGACTTGTTGAACGCAGGCGAGAAGGTCGCGATCCTCGTCGGCCAGGGCGCGCGGGGCTGCGTGCAGGAGCTCACCGAGGTCGCCGACCTGCTCGGCGCCGGCGCAGCGAAGGCACTGCTCGGCAAGGACGTCCTTTCCGACGACCTGCCGTGGGTCACCGGCTCGATCGGCCTGCTGGGCACGGTGGCGTCCTACGACCTGATGATGGGCTGCGACACGCTGCTCACCGTCGGCTCCAACTTCCCGTACACGCAGTTCATGCCTGCCCTCGACCAGACGCGGGCCGTCCAGATCGACCGCTCTGGCAAGTGGATCGGCATGCGCTACCCGTACGAGCTCAACCTCGTCGGAGACGCGAAGGCCACGCTGCAGGCGCTGCTGCCGAGACTGCAGCGCAAGCCGGACCGCTCCTGGCGGGAGTCGATCGAGAAGAGCGTCGCCGACTGGTGGGACGTGATGGAGCGGCAGGCGCTGATCGAGGCCGATCCGGTCAACCCCATGCTGGTGTTCCACGAGCTGTCGAAGCGCTTGCCGGACAACGCCATCGTCGCCGCCGACTCGGGCAGCGCCGCGAACTGGTACGCCAGGCAGCTGCGGTTCCGCGGCGACATGCGCGGTTCGCTTTCGGGCACCCTGGCCACGATGGGCCCGGGCGTGCCGTACGTGATCGGTGCCAAGTGGGCGCACCCCGACCGTCCGTCGATCGCTCTCGTCGGGGACGGCGCCATGCAGATGAACGGCATGGCCGAACTGATCACGATCGCCCGCTACTGGCGGCAGTGGGACGACCCGCGGCTCGTGATCGCGGTGCTGCACAACAACGACCTCAACCAGGTCACCTGGGAGATGCGGGCCATGCAGGGCGCGCCGAAGTTCGTCGAGTCGCAGACCCTTCCGGACGTCGACTACGCGGGTTTCGCCCGCAGCCTCGGCCTCGGTGCCCTCAACGTCAGCACCCCGGACGGCGTCGGTCCGGCCTGGGAGCAGGCGCTCAGCTCCGACCGTCCGACTGTGCTGGACGTGCGCTGCGACCCCGAGGTGCCGCCGATCCCGCCCCACACCAGCTTCGACCAGCTGAAGGACACGCTCGCGTCCTTCCTGAAGGGCGACGAGGGACGCTGGGACTTCGCCCGCGAAGGCCTCAAACTGAAGCTCCAGGACATTCTGCCGGGCGGGAAAGAGAAGGACTGATGGCGGGGTCCGCCGCGACCCTCGGCCGTCCACCTGCCGCCGACCGGCCCGACCGGCTGGACGTCCGGTCCCTGGAGGCGGCCCTCCGCGACGAGGTGGACGGCGAGGTGCGCTTCGACACCGGGACGCGGGCGGCCTACTCGACCGACTCGTCCAACTACCGGCAGGTCCCGATCGGAGTGGTGGTACCCCGGACGATCGAGGCCGGGGTGAAGGCGGTGTCGGTGTGCAGCCGGTACGGCGCACCGCTGGTCTCGCGCGGCGGCGGCACCAGCCTCGCCGGCCAGTGCACGAACACCGCCGTGGTCATCGACTGGTCGAAGTACTGCAACCAGCTGCTGTCGGTGGACGCGGATGCCCGCACCTGCGTGGTTGAGCCCGGCATCGTGCTGGACGTGCTGAACCGCGAGCTGGAGCCGTACGGACTGTGCTATGGGCCCCAGCCGTCCACCCACCCCAACTGCACGCTCGGCGGGATGATCGGCAACAACTCCTGCGGCTCGACAGCCCAGCGCACCGGCAAGGTCGTGGACAACATCGCCCGGCTGGAGGTGCTCACCTACGACGGCCTGCGGTTCTGGTGCGGCGAGACCAGCGACGACGAGTACGCCGCGATCGAGCGGAGGGCTGATCCGAAGGCCGCGATCTATCGCCAGCTACGACACCTGCGCGACGACTACGCCGACGAGATCCGGGCCCACTACCCCGACATCCCGCGCCGGGTCTCGGGCTACAACCTCGACTCGCTGCTGCCCGAGCACGCCTTCGACGTCGCCGGCCTGCTCGTCGGCAGCGAGTCGACGCTGGTCACCGTCCTCCGCGCGGAGCTGGAGCTGGTGCCGGTGATCACGTTCCGCTCGCTCGTGGTGCTCGGCTATGACTCGGTGGTCGACGCCGCCGCTGAGGTCCCGGCGATCGTCACCCATGAGCCGATCGCCCTGGAGGGGATGGACCACCGCCTTGTCCACGACCAGCGGGTGAACAAGCTGAACCCTGAGTCGCTCGCCGACCTACCGGACGGCACGGCGTTCCTGATGGTCCAGTTCGGCGGCGACTCGCAGGAGGAGGCCGACCGGCGCGCGCGGACCATGATCGAGGCGATCGGCAGGAGCGAGCACGACGGAGACGTCGCGATCCTCGATCGTCCCGAGACCGAGGACCAGCTGTGGCGGGCTCGGGAGGCCGGGCTCGGCGCTACCGCCCGGGTCGAGGGCGAGCCCGACACCTGGGAGGGCTGGGAGGACTCCGCCGTCCACCCCGACCGGCTCGCCGACTACCTGCGCGACCTGGAGAAGCTGTGCGAGGAGTTCGGCTACGCGGACGAGGCCATGCCGAGCCTGTACGGGCACTTCGGGCAGGGCTGCGTCCACACCAGGATCCCGTTCGGGCTCACCGACGCGGACGGCGTGGCGACCTACCGGCGCTTCGTGGAGCGGGCGTCCGATCTGGTGGCGGCCTACGGTGGCTCCTTCTCCGGCGAGCACGGGGACGGCCAGAGCCGCGGCGAGTTGCTGGCCAAGATGTTCGGCCCCCGGATCATCGAGGCCTTCGGCCGCCTGAAGGCGATCTTCGACCCGCAGAACCGGATGAATCCGGGCAAGGTGGTCGCGCCGCGTCCGCTCGACCACGACCTGAAACTCGGCGCCCACTGGTCACCGCACTACCTCGGCGCGCCGGGCTTCGCCTACGCCGAGGACGACGGCTCGCTCGTCCGGGCGTTCACCCGCTGCGTGGGTGTGGGGAAGTGCCGCCAGCACGGCCACGAGGGCAACAGCGTGATGTGCCCGTCGTACCAGGCCACCGGCGAGGAGGAACACTCCACCCGTGGCCGGTCGCGGCTGCTGTTCGAGATGCTGGACGGGCATGTGGACGCCACACTGACCTCGGGCTGGCGTTCGACGGAGGTCCGCGATGCCCTCGACCTGTGCCTGTCCTGCAAGGGCTGCAAGTCCGACTGCCCGGTGGGCGTTGACATGGCCACGTACAAGTCCGAGTTCCTCTACCACCACTACTCGGGACGGCTGCGGCCGCGCGCCCACTACGCGCTGGGCTGGCTGCCGCTGATCGCGGCCGTGGTCGGCCGGTCGGGTTTGGGCGGTGTGGTCAACGCGCTGACCCAGGCGCCGGTGCTGCCCCACCTGGCTACCCGAGCCGCCGGGCTCGAGGACCGGGAGATCCCGTTGTTCGCGTCCGAGACGCTGCAGCAGTGGTGGCAGCGGCGGGGTGGTTCCCGTCCCGGCCACCGCGGCGACGTGATGCTGTGGCCGGACACCTTCACAAACACCTTCCACCCGCACATCGGGCAGGCGGCGGTGTCCGTGCTCGAGGACGCCGGCTGGACCGTCCGGATGCCCACCGAGCCCCTGTGCTGCGGGCTCACCTGGATCTCGACCGGCCAGCTGGACGTGGCCAAGCGCGTGCTGCGGCGGACCGTGGCGGCGCTGGCCGAGCACGTCCGGGGCGGCGGGCTGGTGGTGGGCCTGGAGCCGTCCTGCACGGCGGTGTTCCGCTCGGACGCGACCGAACTCCTGCCGGACAACCTGGATGTGAAGCGGCTGCGCGAGCACACCGTGACCCTCGCGGAACTGCTCGTCGACCACTCCCCCGGCTGGCAGCCGCCGGACCTGACCGGCGTCCACGCGATCGTCCAGGTGCACTGCCACCAGCACGCCGTTCTGACCTGGGACGCCGATCGGCAGCTGCTCTCCGACGCCCACGCCGAGGCCACCCAGCTGGCCTCGGGCTGTTGCGGCCTGGCCGGGAACTTCGGGTTCGAGAAGGGGCATCGCGAGGTGAGCGAGGCCTGTGCGGAGTCGGTGCTGCTGCCCGCTGTGCGGGAGGCTCTACCCGACACGGTCGTGCTCGCGGACGGGTTCTCCTGCCGAACCCAGGTGCACGAGTTGAGCGGGGTCGGACGGGAGGCCATCCACCTCGCCGAGCTGCTCGACCGGGGCGGCGTGGGCGCGCGCGCCGCCGACGACCTGGCGCCGGGCGAGCGTCCGGCTGAGCCGTCCAAGGCCGTCCAGGCGGCGGCTCTGGCGAGCGTAGGGGCCGGGATCGCCGCGGGAGTGGGACTGGCCGCGAAGCTGGCCCGGCGCCCGCTGCGGCGCGCCGTGGGGCGATGAACGCCGCGCCGGTCGCGGCCGTCTCTACCGCGACCTACCGAGTCCCGACCGCGTACCCGGAAGCGGACGGCACCTTCGAGTGGGCGGAGACCACCGCTGTCGTGGTCCAGGTGTCCGCGCAGGGCGAGACCGGGCTGGGCTGGACGTACTCGAGTCCCACCGCCGCGGCCGTGGTCGAGCACCATTTGGCTCCGGTCGTGATCGGGCACGACCCGTTCGACATCGCGGGGGTCTGGGCGGCCATGCACCGCGCGGGACGCAATGTGGGGACGCGAGGCCTGTACCTGCAGGCGTTGAGCGGCGTCGACGTCGCCCTGTGGGACCTCAAGGCGAAGCTGCTCGGCGTCCCGCTGTCGGCATTGCTGGGCCGGTGCCGCGACGGCGTCCGGGTATACGGGTCGGGCGGCTTCACGAACCAGACCCAGAGCCAGTTCGCCGATCAGGTGACGGGTTGGCTGGGCGCCGGGTGCACGGCGGCGAAGATCAAGATCGGCCGGGACTGGGCGTCCGACCTGCGGCGGGTGCGATGGCTGCTCGACCGAGCGCCGGGCCTGAGCTCATGGTGGACGCCAACGGCGCGTACTCCCTCGGCGAGGCGGGCCGCCGTGGCGCGCAGCTGGACGACCTCGGCGTGTTGTGGTTCGAGGAGCCGGTGTCGAGCGACGACGTCGCCGGGCTGGGAGAACTCCGGCTCAGACTGCGCTGCGACGTCGCTGCAGGCGAGTACATCTCGGACCTCTACGACGCCGCGCGGCTGCTGCCCGTGGTGGACTGCCTGCAACTGGACGCCACCCGCTGCGGCGGGTACACCGGCTTCCTGGCGGGAGCGGCGCTGGCTGCGTCCGCGAACTGGGAGGTGTCCGCGCACTGCGCCCCTTCTCTGCACGCCCCGGTGGCGCTGGCCGTGCCGAACGTCCGCCACGTCGAGTGGTTCGCCGACCATGCCCGGCTCGAGCCGGTTCTCCTCGACGGCGTCCCCGTCGTCGAGGACGGCCTGCTGTCAGTCACCGGCGACGCGCCAGGGCACGGCATGACCCTCTCCGACCGGGGCGCCGACTTCCGGATCGCCTGAATTCGCCCGCACCCTGTCTGGAACGGAGGACGAGACGCCCAGGGCCGAGGTTCGGATCGGGTGAGGACCGCGTCATCGGCTCCGGCGCGGATTGGCCGCCGTGGCGATCCGGCCGTCGGAGTACCGGACACCTCCGCGCAGCCGGAGCGCGAGCGCCACCCAGGCGCAGACCGCCCGCTCGAGCAGCCACACGGGCGTCCAGAGCGCCGCCGTGCGAGGGAATCGGCTCGATCCTCCCGCCCGTCGCCGGCCCCACTCGCCGATGGCCACCGCGCTGCCGGCCAGGCCGAGCAGCACGATCGGACGCCGGGACGCGAGTAGCAGCACGGGCAGCAGCGCGGCCTCGGCCACCAGCCGGCCGGGCTGGGCGAAGCTGTCGTAGGCCTGGCGGACGCGCTGCGACCAGAAGTGCGCGGACGTCGGGGGGAGCCGGTCCACGAACACGTCGCCAGCCCAGCGGACCACCCCGCCGCGCCGGGCCACCGTCCGGATCAGCTCGAGGTTCTCGAACAGGACATCCCCGTCGTAGCCTTTCTCTGCGAAGCAGCGCCGCACTGCCAGCGTGCCCGGGTAGTCACCGCCGAAGGCCCGGTTCACGACCTGCCGCCCGGTGTCCCAGCGAGCGTGCCACGGCCAGTCGGTGAAGACGTTCTGCGGCACAACGAGGTCAGCACCGTCGAGGCGGTCGAGCACCTGCCCGAGGGTGTCCACGGAGTAGCGCACGTCGTCGTCCGCGATCACCACCTGAGAATGGCGGGCCAGCCGTACGCCGGTGACGACGCCCCTGACCTTGCCGTTGCGGCCCGGCCACGGCTCGGGCCGGATGTGCCTGACCAGCGCCGCCCACGCCTGGTGATGAGCCTCGAAGAGGGGGCCGTCCGAACCGTCGACGACGGTGACGTCGAGCCAGCCGGAGAGTGCGGCGAGGTAGGCGGTCAGCTCCTCCGCGTCGTGCTGATCGGTCCAGCGCAGTGGCAGGACGTACTCGGCTGAGAGTGGTCTCGTCACCGGGAACCGCGGGGCACCTCGTAGTCGATGGGCTTGCAGACGCCGCCGTTCGACTTCTCCGCCGAGCACGCGGTGAGGCCGACGAGCAGGTCCTGCTCAGCCCGCACCCTGAACCGGGCGCCGGCCGTCGAGAGCGGCGGATCGATGTGCAGGGTGCCGTCAGGGTCGGTCCACACGTTCATGAAGATGTTGAAGGACGTGGCGATCCGGTCCTCGGCGATCCCGAACGGCGCCAGCCCGAAGTGCAGGTTGTCCAGGCAGCTGGGGTGCGGCGCGCCGGCGAACTCCGGATAGAGCAGGTCGAAGGTCTGCTGGCTGCACGGCGTGAGGGTGAAGTCGTGCCGCCCGCAGGTGTCCTCGACGATCGTGAACATCGGTCGAGAGCGATTGCTGTAGAGCACGTCACCCGTGGTCAGGAACACCTTGTTGGCGTAGTCGATCGTCCGTCCGCTGGAGAGCCACTCATCGGGATGGGCCGCGGACACGGCGTACAGGTCGCTGACCTGCCCGCCTTCGGGGTCGACGACGAGCAGTTCGTCGCCGGCGGCGAGCCGGAAGCCGGTCCCGGTCTGTGGGGCGAGTCGGTTCACGAGTCTTCCTCCCTCTTCGGAGCCACGTCGTACGGCGGACGCCACCCGTCCTCCGTCGCCCTGCCCGAGTACTGGCGGGCCTCCGAACGGACACCGTGGTCGGCGACCATCGGGTTCGGGCAGCCCTGCAACCGTACGTCCCGCCTGCGGATCGTGTCGCGCATGCGGTCGTACCGTCCGGACGCCCTTAGCTGCTCGAACTGGCTGTGCAGGTTGAAGACCAGCACCGGCAACGGCGCGCGACGCGCCAGCCGGGACGCCACAGGGTGCATGCCGATCGCGAAGAACGCCCGTCCGGCCACGCTGAATCCGAAGTGCGGGCTCGTCGTGTCCGAGCTGACCTCTGCGTCCCATGCGGCGTCGTCCACCGCGCGCAGCATCGCCAGCTGGCGCCAGAGCAGGTCCTCGAATTCGAGCTCGGTGTGCGGCAGGGGCGCCCTGAAGGCGGCGACGAAGGACGCCATGGCCGGCACACCGGTTCCTCCCGGCTCCTTAGGATGGGCTGCGGAGAAGCGGGACAGTCCCTGCAGCAGACGCCGCGTCGCCTCCTCCCCAGCCATTCGGTCGAGAACCAGGACGTCCACGTCGCCGCAGGCGAATACCGACTTCGCTCCCACGCAGGGGTAGTCGGCATGAGCGACCATGGCGGCGAGGGCTTCGCGTATCTCCGCGTCCGTGGCGTCGACGAGATCCTGCGCGGGGGTCACGTCCGGCCACCGTCTCCTGATCGCGATCGCGGGGGAGCCGTTTCGCCCTCCTCCGGCGGTACCGAGTCCGCCTTCACGGCGTTGCGCTGCCCGAGGGGACGCGGGGCGCCCTTGGTCGTGTCCTTGACGGTCTGTTCCTCTGCGGCGCCGTTGATCTCCGCGCCGAGCAGGACGGCGTAGGTCGTGATCCACAGCCACAACAGCGTCACCACCACCCCGGCCAGAGCGCCGTAGGTCTTCGCGTAGTTGCCGAACAGGCTGACGTACAGCGAGAAGCCCACGCTCGCGATCACCCACAGCGCGGTCGCGACCGCAGCGCCCACCGAGACCCAGCGGAACTTGGGGCTGTCGCGATCCGGCGCCACGCGATAGAGCACAGCCAGGGCCACCATCACCAGCACGATCACGAGCACCCAGCGGACGACCTCTGCCAGCCAGCGCCAGCCGCCGCCGAGGCCGATCACCCCGAAGACCACCGGGACGCCGGCCACCAACGCCATCAGCACCAGCATGAACACGATCGCGCCCACGGTCAGGCCGAGTGCGATCAGCTTCTCCTTGACGAAGCCGCGCTTGCGCTCCTCGTCGTAGGCGATGTTCACCGCTGTGACCAGGTTGCCCACGCCACCCGACGCGCTCCACAGCGCGATCAGGATGCTGAACACCAGGCCCCAACCGAGGCCCTGGGCGGGCGCGGACGCGAGCTGCTGCAGTTGGTTCTGCAGCAGTGAGCGGGCGTCCGCAGGCAGCGAGCCGGCCACCGCGTCTAGCTGGCTGCTGATCGTGGCGGGGTCGGCGACCAGCCCGTAGACCAGCGTGAGGGCGATCAGGGCGGGAAAGAGCGCGAGGAAGCCGAAGAAGGCCACCCCGGCGCTGAGCAGTGGCACCTGGTCCGCGGACGCCGCGCGCCAGCCTCGGACGGCGACCTGCCGCCAGCCGCGCGGCGGGATCTCGGTCGGCGCGTCCGCTTCGGCGCCCGGGGCGTCCAGGTTCTTCGGCTCGGTCGATGCACGGGACATGGCCCTCTGTTACCCCGCGGGACGCTCCCGCAAGCTCCTAGCCGTCAGCGACGCCGTGCGAGTCGATGTACCGCTCGACACGGCGATCGGGCACGAGCCACATGAGCGCGACCACCGCGTAGATCGCCACTCCCAGCCACGGGGTCAACAGCGCGGCGAGGATGCCCGCGACGTAGATCACAGGACTGAGCTTCGCCTTGACGTCGCGGCCGAGTGCGGTCGAGAGCGGACCGCCGGGGCCCTGGCTGCGCGTGATCGCGGTCTGGAGGACCCAGTACGCGACGGCGCACAGGAGCAGGTTCAGGCCATAGGTGATCACCGGTGTGGCGGCGAAGTGTTGGTCGTCCATCCACGCCGTCGTGAACGGCAGCAGCGACAGGCAGAACAGCAAAGCGAGGTTGCTCCACAGGATGCCGCCGGCGACCCGTCCGGCCAGCTGGAACATGTGGTGGTGGTTGTTCCAGTAGATGCCGACGTAGACGAACGACAGCAGATAGGTCAGCAGCCCCGTCGCGACCCCGAGCAGGTCTCGCAACTCCGGCCCGTCCGGCACTCGCAACTCGAGGACCATGATCGTGATGATGATCGCGAGCACACCGTCGCTGAACGCCTCGAGCCGACTGGTCTTCATGCCGGAGTATGGTTCCGGCTCCTCGGGGTGTCGCGCAAGATGGGCGGCCAGTCCAGCCAATGCAGGACGAGCCCACCCGACGGCGTGGTCGGAACCGTCCGGTTGTCGACGGTGCTGGCCTCGGCCAGCCAGTCCGGCCTGTCCACCAGAACGCGCAGCGACGCCTCCAAGACGGCGACGGTGACCGCCTCGCCGGGACAGCGGTGACCGGTCCGGACCTCGCCTCCGCCCTGCGGAATGACGTCGAATGCGTCCGGTGGGCCGGCGAACCGGTCCGCCACGAACTCGTCGGCCCTCGGGCACTCGGTCGGATGCCGATCCGTGCCGTACAGGTCGAGCAGAACCCGTCGTCCCGCGGGAATGGTGTGGCCACGGAACTCGACATCCTGGACGGCGGTAGCGGCGACCACAGGGAAGAACGGGTAGAACCGGCGCACCTCGTGCACGAAGCTCCGCTGCAGGGACAGGTCGCCGGCCAGCCGTCCGCGCATCCCGGGCCGGACAGCGATGGCGTGCGCGGCGAAGGCGACGAAGCGGGCGATCGCGACCGTCGGACGCAGGACGTTGAGCACTTCCACCGCCGCGATGCGCTCTGGCAACGGATTGCCGCCCACGTCCGTCCACGTCGTGATCTCCCGCAGTGGGTGGCCCCACGCGTCCGGGGCGCGCCGGACCGCCCGGACGGTCCGGGCCAGCCCGCGCTCGGCCCGGCGGCGGGCCAGCAACCCACGCCAGTGCCCCGGCCCGATCCTGGCTCCCGATTCGATCATCGCCCGCAGGTCGTCCGTGCGCTGCCGCAGCGCGGCGCCCTCGACGGTCACCCCTACCCACTGGCTCACGGCCGCGCACAGCGCGAGGGAGGCACTGTCGAGCACGGACACCACCCGCGACGGCTCCTTGTCGATGACGCGTGCCCATTCGACAGCGAACACCTCGGCGATCGCTGTTGCCGCGGCGCCGTCGAGCAGGTCGACGAAGAGCCCCTTTCGGTGCCGGTGCGCCTGCCCATCCAGTCCCTGCACGCCGCCGACGCCGGTCAGGGTGCGCTGGACACGCATCGGCATCGCCCCCGCTCTCCGGAACAGCCGCTGGTCGTAGACCAGTCGCGCGGCGTCCCTTCCACGCAACAGCACCGTCCGTCGGCCGAGCAGCCGGGCCTCGACGACGTCCGAACTCTCGCGGTCGCACCGGCGACCGATGAAGTCATAGCCCCGGACCAGCTGGCTGGCGCCTGGGCCGCTGCGATCGCCGGGCTCTGGCGCGTCCGCGAACCGGCGGAACCGTCCCCGGTTCAGCGCGCGCTACTCCGGCGTCTCGGAATGCGGCGCGCCCACCGGCTTCGACTCAGGAGATCCCCGCTGTCGGAGAAACACGGCGAAGATGGCCATTGACCCGACCGCCAGGAGCTCTGACTGCCAGTTCTGGAGGGTCCGGTTCCAGAAGTCGGGGCGCAGCAGGTACTCCGGCATCGACAAGGGATCCAGCAGGTCCCGAAGCCGTTCCTCGTTGAGAGCCACCCGTCCGGCCACCGCCTGGGCGGCCCAGGAGAGCAGGAAGACCGCCGCCATCACGAGGGTCAGCGAGAAGGAGTACAGCCGGGCTGGCCAGCCGCCGGCCCGCACTGGCGCCGGCGAGTCGGGTTCGGCGAACCGACCGAGCCGCTGTTCCTCATCGGTGCCCAACCCTTCCTTGCCGGGCGGCTTGGACTCGGAAGAGCCCCGCTGCAGCAGCCATACCGTCAGCAGGATGTAGAGGGTGAACTGCAGGTACTCGGACTGCCAGTTCTCCGCCACGTCCACCGCGAAGGATGAGGACGTCACGTAGCGCCAGAAGCTGATCTCCGACACACCGTCCGTTCGGGCCGACTCGTTGTAGAAGGCGAGCCCGGACACCGCCTGCCCGAACAGCGTGGCGAGCAGCAGGACTCCGAACACGATCGTGAGGGCGTTTTCGCGCAGTGCCGAGCGCTTCATCGTCCCGCCGCCCCGATCACGAAGACCGCGGCGAGCACCAGACCGATCATCGACAGGTAGGCGATGAACAGCCCCCTGGCCAGTCTCATGGTTCCACCTCACAGTCGTAGGGCACTGCGGGATCCTCATCGGTACGGACACAGCCGGCGGCCCGCACCCGCCAGCCGTCCGGGAAGTGCGCGAGGAAGACGACCTGGTCGTCGAAACGCACCACCGCGCTCTCCCCTGCGACCTCCACGCCACGGACGCTGGAGACCTCAGGAAGACGGTGGTCGGCCAGCGCCTGCGCACAGGCGGTGCCGGCGTGGGACGCGATCGCCTCCGCCGTGTCCTCGACCAGCAGGCCGCACGCCTGGCCCGGCTCAGCCGAGAGGAACGCGACGGCCGTCCTAGCGGCTTCTCCCTCGTTCACGTCCTGACTGCAGCCGGACAGCAGGATCAGGGTGATGGCCGCAAACGCCCACCGTCCTCTCACCGACGTCTCCCTCCCCCGGTGACTGTGAGCTTCGATCTACCCGTCCCGCTGCGCTCTCATGCCTGCCGGGCCTCCAGGGACGGGTCGCCCGGCGCTGAAAGGGAGATCAGCGCCAGCACCACGCCATCCTGCGTGGCGAGTCGGCGCTCGAGCGTGGCCAGCTGTAGTGCGGCCGTCCGCTCGTCCGGATTGCCGACCAGGTCGACCGCGCCGGACAGAAACGCGAGACCCGCGCCCACCATCGACAGCCGCAGCTCGGTCACCCGCTCCACCTCGGGCTGCGCGACGAGTTCGGCGAGGGCCGCGTTCCACACCCGCACGTCCGCCACCTCGCCGACGAGGAACCGCCGGTTCCGGTCGATCAGGACGACAGCGACCACGCCCAGCAGCAGTCCGACCAGGATCGAGCCGGCCGCGTCCGGCATCACCGATCCGGTCAGCTGATGGCCAGCGATCCCTGCCGCGGCGATCGCGATGCCGACGAGCGCGGCGGCGTCCTCGAAGAACACCGCGCGGACGGTGGGGTCGGACGTCCGCATGACCTGCGTCCACAGGTCTCGCTCATTGCGCGCGGCCGCCCGCTTCACCTGCCGGTTCGCCTGCACGAACGAGATCCCCTCCAGCACTGCCGCGACGGCCAGCACGACGTACGCGATGACGAAGTCCTCCGCCGGCTCGGGCTGCAGCAACTCCTGGATGCCGTGGGTCACCGACACCCCGGCACCCACCGCGAACAGGCCGATCGCCGCGAACAGTGACCACACATAGATTTCGCGGCCGTAGCCGAACGGGTGATCCCGGTCGGGCGGACGGGCGGCACGCCGCTGGGCGACGAGCAGGAACACCTCGTTGCCTGCGTCCGCCCAGGAGTGCGCGGCCTCGGCCACCATCGACGCCGCGCCCGTCAGGGCGACGGCGACCGTCTTCGCGACCGCGACGAGCAGGTTCGCCGCGAAGGCGACGGCGATGGTCAGCAGGCCGCCCTGGGTCGTGGGGGTCGGCGAGGCCTCCGAGAGCTCATCCGGCGCATCGGTCACGGAACTGGAATAGCCACTCCTGGCCGTCCTCACACCTGTCGTCGGGGTTTGGACCGCCCGCCGCCGGGCTACTGCGACGGAGTACCCCGAGCGACCTGGTGTCGCGGGAGAGGAGGATCCCATGCGCGCTGTCACCTGGCAGGGACGCGGCGACGTCCAGGTCACCGATGTGCCCGACCCCGGGATCGAGCGTCCCACCGACATCGTCGTGAAGGTCACGTCGACCGCGATCTGTGGCTCCGACCTGCACCTGTACGGCCCGCTCACCCCGTTCATGACGCCGGGCGACGTGCTCGGTCATGAGGCGATGGGCATCGTCGAGGAGGTGGGCGCGGAGATCGACCACCTGCGTCCCGGCGACCGCGTGGTGGTGCCGTTCAACATCGCCTGCGGCACCTGCTTCATGTGCTTCCGCGGCCTGCAGTCGCAGTGCGAGGCCACCCAGGTCACCGAGTACGGGAGCGGTGCGGCGCTGTTCGGCTACACCAAGCTGTACGGCCAGGTGCCGGGCGGCCAGGCCGAGTACGTCCGGGTGCCGCAGGCCCAGTACGGCCCGGTCAAGCTGCCCGAGACCGGCGCCGACGACCGCTGGCTGTTCCTCTCGGACATCCTGCCGACTGCGTGGCAGGCCGTGAAGTACACCGACCTCGAGCAGGGCGAGACGATCGCTGTGCTCGGCCTCGGTCCGGTGGGCCAGTTGGTCACCCGGTGCGCCTGGCAGCAGGGCGCCGGACGCGTGATCGGCGTCGACCTCGTCCCGGAGCGGCTGGCGACCGCCGCCAGGTACGGCGTGGAACTGGTCGACGCCGCCGCGGAGGACGTCCCTGGAGCGATCCTCGAGCTCACCGAAGGCAGGGGCGCGGACCGGGTCGTGGACGCGGTGGGCATGGAAGCGCACGGTTCGCCACTGGCCGAGGTGGCGGCCACGGCTGTGACGTCGCTCCCGCGTCCGGTCGCCGCGGCGATCACCCAGGCTGTCGGGCTCGACCGGATGGCCGCGCTGGAGACGGCGTTCGGCTCGGTGCGCCGCGGAGGGACGGTGTCGCTGGCCGGCGTGTACGGAGGAGCGGCCGACCCGGTCAACATGCTGCGGCTGTTCGACCGGCAGGTGACCGTGCGGATGGGCCAGGCCAACGTCCGGCGCTGGACCGACGAACTGTTCGACCTGCTCTATGCGGACGAGGACGTCTTCGGCGTCGACACCCTGGCCACCCATCACCTGCCGCTCGAACAGGCCCCCGAGGCCTACCGGAAGTTCCAGCAGAAGGAGGCCGGCTGCCTCAAGGTCGTCCTGCGTCCCTGAACCGGCGGCGCCTCAGCCCTTCAGGCCGGCTGAGGCGATGCCCTCGATGAAGTAGCGCTGGCCGAAGGCGAAGATCACCAGCATCGGCAGCGTGACGAGCAGCGAGGCCACCATCACATACTGGTAGTCGCCGTGACCGCCGGCGGTCGGCGAGAACATCGTCATGGCGTAGGAGATGCCCAACGGCACCGTGTACTGCTCCGGGGTGCCGAAGTTCAGGTAGATCAGCGGCGCAACGAAGTTGTTCCACGAGGCCTGGAACTCGAACATGAATACGATCACCGCGCTGGGCAGGGCCAGCGGAAACGCAATCCTCCGAAACAACCCGAAATATGAGCACCCGTCGATGCGGGCGGCCTCGAACAACTCTCGCGGCAGCGACAAATAGAACTGTCGCATCAAAAAAATGTAGAACGCCGAGCCGAATATTGTCCCGCCCCACAGCGGCACGTTCGTCCCCAGGAATCCCAGGTATTTCCAGATCAGGTAGTTGGGCACCAGCGTGACCGCTCCGGGCAGCATCATGGACGCCAGCAGCAATCCGAACAGGAACTTCTTGGCCGGAAACCGGAAATATGCGAACCCGAATGCCACCAGGGAACTCGACAGTGTCACGAGGGTCGCCGAGGCGACCGCGATCCCGATCGAGTTCGCGATCCACGCCAGCAGCGGCAGTTGATTCCACACCTCCACGTAGTTCTGCCAGACCACGGTCTGGGGAATCAACCGGTTGTCGAACACCTCGCCGCGCGGCTTGAGGCTCGCCGCGAGCAGCCAGGCGAACGGGTACATGAACGCGACCGCGATGCCGCCCAGCAGCAGCCAACGAACGACCTGGCCCGCCCCGTGCAGCACACCGCCGGACGGAGCGCGCGCGGCCTCAGCGACCGGCTCGACGTCTGCGCGGGGCGGGGCAGCCATCACCAGCCGCGACGGCTGGGACACCGGGACCGTGCTCACTGCCGGCCTCCTTCGTAGTAGACCAGCCGATCGCCGACCTTCAGCTGGATGCCGGTGATGATCAGAATGATCACGAACAGCAGCCAGGCCATCGCCGCCGCCAGCCCGAAGTTGAACTGCTGGAACGCCGCCTGGTACAGGTACACACCGAAGAACAGCGCGGCGTCCGGGGCGCTGCCGTTGTTGTCCCGGAAGAACAGCAGATAGGCCTGGTCGAACACCTGCAGCGCCGCGATCGTGTTCACGATCACCAGGAAGAACAACGTCGACGAGACCATCGGGACGGTGATCGAGAAGAACTGTCGGACGCGCGACGCCCCGTCCACGGATGCGGCCTCGTACAGCTCTCGCGGGACGTTCTGCAGCGCCGCCAGCAGGATCACCATCGAGCCGGCCACTCCCCACAGCGACATGATCACGATGGACGGCTTCACCCACGCCGGGTCGACGAGCCACTGCGGACCCTGGATGCCGAACCAACCAAGGAACTGGTTGATCGCGCCCGTGTTCCCGTTCAGCAGCAGCAGGAACACCGAGGCCGTCGCCACGGTCGGTGTCATCTTCGGCAGGTAGAACACCGTCCTGAAGAAGCCCGCCCCGCGCCGGACGCCGTTCAGCAGCGAGGCGAGCGCCAGGGCCACGACGATCTCCAGCGGCACTGCCAGCAGCGCGTAGAAGAAGGTGTTGCCCAGACTGGTCATCACCTTCGGGTCCTGCAGCAGCAGCCGGTAGTTGTCTATGCCGACCGGCTCCGCGGTGTTCGTGCTGAGGTCATAGTTCGTGAACGAGAGGACGGCCGACCAGCTCATCGAGATCACCGTGAAGAGCAGGAAGCCGACCAGCCACGGCGCGATGAACGCGAATCCGGCGATCGCTTCGCCGCGGCTGTACTTCCGGCGGCGGGGGACGAGGCGCGCAGCGCCGTCCGTTGCCACGGACGTAGCGCCCTCCGGCACGCCGGTCCCGGACGCGGTGGTGACGGCCATCGGACTACTTCTTCACCTGGTCCCAGGCGCGTTGGGCCGCTGCCTGTGCATCCGCCAGCGCCTGCTGGGTGGTCTTCTCACCCGACATCGCGACGATCACCGCGTTGGTCAGTTCCTGGCTGGCCTGCTGCGCCACCGCAGAACTGCCCCACGGCCGGTTGTCGGGCAGCACCGAGTAGTACGTGTTGATCACCTGCGTGAAGTCGGCGTTGTCCGTCTTCGCCACGTACTTCTCGCGGACGGCTTGGTCCGCGACCGGCGAACCCGTCATCAGGCCGGTGCCGATGGACTTGTTCTTCTCCACGGTCTGGGCGCGCGCCTGGCCGGCGGCAAGCCACGCGTCGGTCGAGGTGGCGTTGATCGCCCAGGCACACGCGGCGGACGGGTTCTTGGCCGCCTTCGGGATGGCGAACGCCGTCCCCTCTGCCATCGCGACGTTCTTGCCCTGGTAGTCCTTGATCGGGATGGCCTCGACGCTCACCTTGTTCGCCGTCGCCGCGAGCACGTTCGGGTACCACTGCGCCCACGTCTGGACGCCCACCTGGTCCTTCACGTACTGGTTGCCGTCGCCGAACACGTCCATCGTGTCCTTGAAGCTCTTCACCTTCGCGTAGCCTCCCTGGGCGTCCATCAGGGCCTTCAGCCAGTTCAGGGCGTCCAGGTTCTTGGGGTTGGCGAGGTCCGGTGACCCGTCGTCGTTGTACGCGTGGCCCCCGAAGACGGTGAACCAGATGTTGGTCGAGCCGGGCACGTCAGGGTCGAAGCCCAGGACGGAGGGGTTGCCGCCGGACGCCGCGTACATCTTCTTCGCCGCGGCGAGCACCTGGTCAGGCTTCGAGGTGTCGAGCTCGGCGGCGGTCACACCCGCCTTGGCCATGACGCGCTTGTTGGCCAGCAGCGCCGATGCCTGGAAGAACTGGGGAACGCCGTAGACTGCACCGTTGTAGCTCACGTCCTTGATCGCCGAAGGATAGAACTGCTGGCCAGGGGTGACGCCCCACAGCGCGTAGCACTGGTCGAGCGGGATGATCAGTCCCTTCGCCGCGAAAGTCGCAACCACGTGCCGGTCGACCTGAATGAGGTCGGGAGCCTGGCCGGCGGCAGCCTGCGCGGCGAACTTCTGGGGATCGAAGTTGGTGGTGTCCATCGTCACTTTGACCCCAGACAGCTTCCCCGCCGCGTAGTCGGCGCGTGACTTGCCCACCTCGTCGGACGGGTTGAAGCCGCTGGTCTTGAGCGTCCCGCTGACGTCCTTGCTGAATGCGCTCGCGGCGGACGCGGCCGGCGCACCGGCCCCCGCACCCGCACCGCCGCCTCCACCGCACCCACTCACGACCAGGGCAGTGGCCATCGCCAGCATCCCGATCCCGGTGAACCTGACCATCCCCAACCTCCAACCCCGCCCGGACGCCCCGATGAGAACCCGAATGGAGCAAAAGGTAATCCGGCGATGCGACTCAGACAAGTGAATGGGATTACCTAAAGGTGATTATCTTGGCGACGGTTTGCACTGGTCGAGAACGGGTATTTCCTCCGCCATTTGTTCGGACGACGGCAACCGCAATACCGATTAGGATAGACCGCTCCATAGACCACTCCGCTGCCCAAGACCCAGAAACCGTCATCTGAACCTAAGAAGTGTTGCCCAGTTTCCCTCCTCCCGGCCAGCGGCTAGTGAAGGGAAACACCGCCCGCGGGGCGGGTCCATCCGCAGCACAGGGAGCAGCACATGACGAACGACAGGCTCGACCCGATCACGGGTCGCAGGGTTCCCGGCGACCCCTCGCACGATCCGACCGGCGTGGGCGAGAACCGCACCGACACCTACCCCGGCCTCGGCAGCGCCGACCCGACGGTCTCCGATCCGGCGCTCTCGTTGGACGACACTGATCCGGGCCTCCCCACCAGCGGGCAGGCCGACCCGACGCGGGCTCTGGACGTCGACGGCGAGACGGGCGATAC
This sequence comes from Propionicimonas sp., assembly GCA_036770475.1. Classification (GTDB taxonomy): domain Bacteria; phylum Actinomycetota; class Actinomycetes; order Propionibacteriales; family Propionibacteriaceae; genus Propionicimonas. The sequence continues at coordinate 30,294 of DAIPJC010000006.1, forward strand.
GTCCGCAGCCGGTTCCGTGGACGAAGGCGACGACCCTCCGAGAGATCAGCCCGCCGAACGCGCCCGCCACGTGGCCGGCCAGGCGGCAGACGAGGCCGCCGCGGTGAAGGACACCGCGCTCGATGCCGCCTCGGAGGTGAAGGACGCCGCGCTCCAGCGCGGCGGTGACGTCGCCGACACAGCGAAGGATGAACTGAACCGGCTCGCCGGGGACGCCCGCGCCCAGTTCCAGGGCTTGTGGGGCGCGGCCTCTGGCCAGCTCGTCGAGCAGGCCAGGTCGGGCCAGCAGCAGTTGGCGGAGCTCGTCCACTCGCTCGCCGACGAGTTGGGGGTGATGGCCTCCAGGTCCGACCAGGACGGGCCCCTGACCTCTCTGGCGAAGCAGGCGGCCCAGCGGGGCGGCGCGCTCTCGCACTGGCTGTCGAACGCTGAACCTCGCGACGTTGTGAGCGAGATCCGGCGCTTCGCCCGGCGACGTCCGTTCGTGTTCCTGGCGAGCGCGACGCTCGCCGGTGTGGTCGTCGGACGGCTGAGCCGAGGCCTGATGGCAGCGAACGACAGCCCGAGCACCGCGTCGGCCGGCGCTCGCGCAGCGGCGGAGCGTACCAACGCACCGGCGTCCGCAGTGGCGGAGGACCTGCCCGCGTACGGCGGGGGGACGTCCGGCCAGAGCTACGGCTACACCCCGGTCGACGAGACCGTGCCGGGGCCGGGCGAGGCCGGTGACGTCCGGTGACCGCGTCCCAGGAGCCGGTGCTGCCGGGGTCAGCGAGCCCGGCACGGGTGCAGCCTGAGCGCTCCATCGGCGAACTGATGGGGGACGTGAGCCGCGACCTCTCGACGCTGCTGCGACAGGAGGTCGAACTGGCGAAGGCGGAGTTGCGTGAGTCTGGAGCCCGGGCGGGGAAGGGTGCGGGCCTGCTCGCCGGCGCCGCGGTCGGCGGCTTCTTTACCCTTCTGTTCCTTTCGATCACGCTGTGGTGGGGGCTGGGGCTGCTGGTGGGCAACGTCTGGTCGGCGGTCATCGTCGCCGTCGTGTGGGCGATCATCGCCGCCGTTCTGGCGGTGGCCGGACGCAACGAGGTGGCCCGAGTTCGCGGCCTGCCGAAAACCGTGGAGACGGTCAGCAAGATCCCGAATGCACTGAAAGGCGATGAGGAGGAGAACCTATGAGCAGCAACGACCCGTCCGAGATCCGGGCGCGAATCGAGTACACCAGGTCGAACCTGTCCGACGACGTGGACGCCCTGGCGGACCGGGCCAACCCCAGCCACGTGGCGCAGCGCCAAGTGGCGAAAGCGAAGCGGGCGGGCAGCCGCCTCCTCGACCGCATCATGGGCACGGCGGAGGACGTCCGCGACGCCGCGCTGGACACTGCGCGCGACGTGGCGTCAGGGGTTCGTGACACGGCCTCCGACGTGGCGGACCTGCCCCGGGCGGCAGGAAGGCAGACCCAGGGCAACCCGGTGGCCGCCGGGGTGGTGGCGTTCGGTATCGGGCTGCTCATCGCTGCGGCATTCCCTGCGTCCGGCAAGGAGGAGGAACTCGCCCAGGCGGTGAAGGAGCAGGCCAAGCCGCTGACCGATCAGGTGACGGAGGCGGCCCGCCAGGTCGCCGACAACCTCGCCGAGCCGGCGAAACAGGCCGTCGACACCCTGAAGGAGTCGGCGGGCCAGGCGGTGGCGGCCGTACAGGAGGAGGCCACGTCCGCGGTCGACGATGTGCAGCAGACGGCGAAGGATTCGGCCGCTGACGTGGCCGACACCACCAGCGACGCCGCTGATCGCGTCAAGGACACCGCCAGCGGTCTGGGGGCCTGATCCCTCCCTGAACGAAAAGGGGACGGTTCCGAGATTCGTGGATTCCGGCTAGAAGGACTGCGGATTTCGGAACCGTCCCCTTTTCGTTCGATGGAGACCGAAACCAGGGCTCGTTCCTGACCGAGCGTGCCCGGCCGCGTCGCGGGGTACTCACTGGCCACGAACGACCTGTACCGGATCGTCGCGGCCGGGAGCCGCGTCGATGGAAGGAGCGAGCGCAATGGGTGCTGACGACAAGCTCAAGAACGCCGCCCAGGAGGCCAAGGGAAGGTCAAGGACGCCCTGAAGTAGGTTTCCTGACGAGGTCAGTGCGTTCGACTGACCAAACCGACCGGCCACTCTCGCGCCTGCCGGCACCGGACTCCCTCCCCGGTGCCGGCGGGCGTCTTCGTCCAATCGGAACGCGTGCCCGCCCTAGTCACGGGGTATGGGAACTGTGCCCGCGGGCAGCTTCCGGTGGCAGCCCGGGACTCCACCGAAAGCAGGTGTGCCGGTTGAAACAACAGCCGGCACACCGCCGCGGGCATTGGCGCTACACCATCCGTTGCGGCCGGGAATAAGGTGAAGGCGGGTCGAAACCCGACCCGCCTGAGTGTCTGCGCCCGAATCCGCCACCAGTCGATGGAGTGCCAGTGAGTCAGAGCAGTGCTCCCGCCAGCGCCTCTTCCGACGGCCCGTCGACCGCCGGTTCCTCGAACGACTCAAGCTGGCTGAACTGGCTGGCCGCGCAGGGTGAGATGGGCGCGCGGGTGGCGTCCTTCGACTGGGCGAATACCTCGCTCGGCCCCCTGGCTGACTGGCCGACGCCCCTGCGCGGCGCGGTCATGCTGTGCATGAGCTCGCTGTTCCCGATCACGCTGCGGCTCGGTCCGGAACTCCTGCTCGCCTACAACGACGCCGCACGTGACGTCTACGGGCCGGAGCGGTTCTCGAACGCCCTCGGCAGGCCGAGCGCCGAGGCCTGGCCGGAGACCACCGCCCAACTCGGGGAGGTTCTGGACGCGGTCATCGAGACCGGGCGTCCGTTCTTCGCCAAGGACCGGGCGCTGTACCTCAACCGCACCGTCCCGGCTGAGGAGTGCTACTTCACGTTCTGCTACAACGCCATCGTCGGCGCCGAGGGACAGACCTGGGGCGTGATGGCGACCTTCGTCGAGACGACGGAAGAGGTGCTCGCCGAGCGTCGGCTGCGCACCATCGCCCAGCTGGGCCGCGAGGTCGCCGGCGGGCGGACGCAGGCCGAGCTCGCCGCGATCGCCATGGACGTGCTCGCCTCGAACGCCGCGGACCATCCCGCTGGCGCCCTCTACCGTGCGCCCCGGCCCGAGCGCGACACCGCCCCGTCGCTCGCGGCCTTCGGAGAACCCCTCGACCACGACCGGACCGCGCGGCTCGTCGAGGCCTGCATGGCCACCGGCACCGTGCAGCACGACGATCCCGGTCGGGACGCGGACCCGCTGCACGCCTTCCCCGTCCTCGACCCGGAGCAGCGCACCCCCACCCACGTCATGGTGTTCGCGCAGCACCGGGCCCGGCCATGGGACGACGAGCTGGCGAGCTACCTCGCGCTCGTCGCGAGTTCATTGGGAGCTGCCCTGCTGACCCAGGCCGAGCTCTGGTCGGAGCGGCGCCGCGTGGCGCGGGCCGAGGCGCTGGACGCGGCGAAGTCGGCCTTCTTCGCCGGCGTGAGCCACGAGTTGCGTACGCCGCTGTCCCTGATCGCCGCGCCCGTCGAGGACCTGCTGGCCGACCATCCCGATCTCGATCCGGCGATCCGGCAGGACCTCACGCTCGTACAGACCAACGTGGCCCGGCTCGTCCGGCTCGTGGACGCGATGGTCGACTTCAGCCGGATGGAGGCCGGCCGCGTCGTACCCAACCTGGGCCCGGCCGACCTGTCCGTGCAGCTCCGGGGACTCGCCGCCTCCTTTGCCCCGGCGATCGAGCGGGCCGGCCTGCAGTTCGAGGTCGACGTGCCTGAGGTCGGACGGACGGCGCTGATCGACCCCGACTTCCTCGAACGGATCGTGCTGAACCTGCTGTCCAACGCCCTCAAGTTCACCGCTGAGGGCTCCGTCCAGCTGCGCCTGGCCGAGGTCGGCGACCACTACGAGATCGTCGTCACCGACACGGGCCTGGGCATCGACGCCGACGACCAGGAACGGGTCTTCGCGCGGTTCGAGCGCCTGCCCGCCCCGCCTGGCGCGCGGACGGCGTCCGGGGCCGGCATCGGGCTGGCCATGGTGCGCCAGTTGACCGAGCTCGTCGGCGGGACAGTCTCCCTGGACTCCACCCCTGGCAAGGGCAGCACGTTCACCATCCGCTTCCCGTTCGAACCGTCGCTGCCCGTCGGAGTGGCCGGTCAGTCGATCACACCACGCCGCGCGCCGTCCTTCCTCGCCGAGTTCGAGTCATGGGCCCGCCAGGCGAGCGATGAATCCGAGCCCACCGGCGTCCCACACCTGCTGGTGGTGGAGGACGACGCCCCGCTGGCCCGCTTCCTCGCCGACGCGCTGTCCGGCAGCTACCAGGTGGAGGTGGCCGCGGACGGCGACGCCGCGCTGGCTTCCATCCGGCGGCAGCGTCCCGACATCGTCCTCTCCGACGTCGCGATGCCGGGCATGGACGGGCTGCAACTGGTGAGCCTGATCAGGTCCGAGGCGGGCCTGCGGGACCTGCCAGTGCTGCTGTTGTCCGCGCGCGCCAACGACGATGCGGCGGCCGCCGGACTGGGTGGGGGCGCGGACGACTACATTGCCAAGCCCTTCAGTATGGTCGACCTGAGGGCGCGCCTGGCCGCCAACCTCGAACGCGCCCGGGAGCGCAACATGGACGCTGCATGGCGACAAGCCGCACTGGCCGCGATCCAGGACGGCTTGGTGATCTTCGACGCCGAGGGCCGGGTGATCGAGGTCAACCAGGCCTTCACCGACCTGCTCGGGTACAGCATGGAGGACGGGCCGATCGTGCCGCCCTACCCCTGGTGGCCGACCGAGGAGGAGGACGCAGAGGCCAGGGCGGAGATCATCCGCCTGCACCAGCGGGCCGAGCAGGGCCAGGACGTCTCCGGCGAGTTCCGGTTCTACCGCAAGGACCGGCGTCCGGTGTGGGTGTGGTGGGCTGGCGCGCAGGTGCACCAGCGGGAGAGCGGGCTGACCGCAAACGTCCGCACGATCCGCGACATCAGCAGGGAGAAGGTCGCTCTCGACCGACGCGCCGCTGCCGCCCAGGTGAGCGCCGACTTCGCCTCGACCGACGACCTCGACACGCTGCTGGCGGTCGCCCAGCACGGGTTCGAGCTCCTCTTCGACGGCGGTTCCACCGCACAACTCGATCTCGGGGGTGGGCGCCAGATCCTCCTGAGCGGAGGGGTCGCGGTGACGCCGGAGGAACTGTCGGAGGTGGTGCGCAACGGTCTGGCCGGGAACCCGAGCGCGGACACGACCAGCCGCCGTCCCGGCATTCTCCTGGTGCCGCGCAGCAGCGTCTGCGGCTGCCGGGCGTGGGTGCAGTTTCCCCGTCCGCGGCGGATCGGGGCCGACGAGATGATCGTCGCCGACCTGCTCGCGCAGGCGTTCGCGCTGGCCGTCGACCGGGTGGTCGCGGCCGAGCAGGCCGCGGACCGCGAGGCGAACCTGCAGGTGGCGCTGGAGAGCCACCGGCTGATCGGCCAGGCCGTGGGCATCCTGGTCGAACGCCATCGGCTGCCGCCGCACCTCGCCTTCGAACGCCTGCGGGCCGCCAGTCAGAACCGGAACCTCAAGCTGCGCGAACTCGCGCGCAGGATGATCGAGACCGGCCTGGAGCCCGAGGAGGCGTAGCCCTTGGTCCCTGAGCCACCACATGATCCCTGAGCCTGACGAAGGGCACCACCGGGCTTCGTCGAACTCAGCCACCATCGAACGAGAGTTCAGACCTCCGGGTCCGGATCCTCGGCCGGCTCGCCGAGGCCGGCCGGGCGGTCGGGCAGGACGTCGGCGTCGGGATCGGGATCCGGGTCGGCGCTGAGCCGGGGCGGCACTGCTGGCTGGGTCTCCTCCACCTGCGGATCGCGAGGATCGGCGTTGTGCTGGTCGGTCATGGGCGACTCCTTTCTCCCTGCACCGGTACCCGATGCGTCAGGATCCCGAACCCGGGGTAGTGACTGCAGGAGGGAGACAGGGAGGCGTCCATGGCACGGGTGGTGGCGATCACCGGAGCGTCCGGCGGTGTGGGCAGGGCTGCCGTCCGGGAGTTCGCACGACACGGCGACACCGTCGCGTTGCTGGCGCGGGGCGAGAAGGGTCTGGCCGCCGCGCGGGACGAGGCACTGTCGCTGGGCGCCCGGGCGGAAGCCTTTCCGGTGGACGTCGCGGACGCCGACCAGGTGGCGGAGGCCGTCCAGCGCATCGAGTCGGAACTCGGTCCGATCGACGTCTGGGTGAGCGTCGCGTTCGCGTCCGTCTTCGCGCCGTTCGACCGGATCAGCCCTACCGAGTACGAGCGGGTGACCCAGGTCAGCTACCTCGGCTACGTGTACTCGACGATGGCCGTCCTGCCGTGGATGAAGCAGCGCAACGCGGGGACGATCGTGCTGGTCGGCTCTGCCCTTGCCTACCGCGGCATCCCCTTGCAGACGGCCTACTGCGGCGCCAAGCACGCCATTCAGGGGTTCAGCGAGGCGCTGCGTTGCGAGCTGTACCACGAGCACAGCGACGTGCACGTCACCATGGTGCAACTGCCCGCCGTCAACACTCCCCAGTTCTCGTGGGTGCTGTCCCGGCTGCCGCGGCGTCCCCAGCCGGTGCCGCCGATCTACCAGCCCGAGGTCGCCGCCCGGGCGATCGCGTGGGCCGCCGACCATCCCCGGCGTCGCGAGTACTGGGTGGGCGGCTCGACCGTGTTGACGCTGCTCGCCAACGCGATCGTGCCCGGTCCGCTCGACCGCTACCTGGGACGGACGGGCTTCGACTCGCAGCAGACGCCAGAGCCCGCCGACCCGGACCGCCCCGCGAACCTGTGGCATCCAGCCGACGGACCGGACGGCCACGACTACGGTGCCCATGGTGCCTTCGACCAGCAGGCCACCGGACGCAGCGCGCAGCAGTGGTGCGCCCAGCACTATCCCCAGCTGACAGCCATCGCCGGTGCCGTCGCAGGGACCATGGCTCTCGCCGGCGTCCTGGGACGCCGCGCAGCGAGGCACTGATGGCCAGCGGCAAGGGTGGGCCGGGCTGGACGTCCGCACCCCACGTGCTTCGCGACTACAGCTTCCTCGGCGACGGCTATCGCGGCGCCGTCGTCGGACCGCATGGCGACGTCGCGTGGCTGTGCGCGCCCCGCTGGGACTCCGAGCCGGTCTTCGCGTCGCTGGTCGGCGGCAGCGGCAGCTACGTCGTGGTCCCGGCCGAGCCGCATGTCTGGGGTGGCGCCTACGAGCCGGGGTCGCTGATCTGGCGAGCGCGCTGGACGACCACGTCCACCCACGTGGAGTGCAGGGAGGCACTCGCGACACCGTCCGATCCGCACCGGCTCGTTCTGCTGCGCCGCGTCGAGGCCATCGGCCAGGCGGCCGAGATCGAGATCAGCCTGCAGCCGGGCGACGGCTTCAGGCCGGACGTCCTCGCGCTGGTCGAGGACGAGTCCGGCGCGTGGCTGGCGCGCTCGGGCGACCTGCGCTTCCGGTGGACGGGCGCCGCGGACGCCCGTGCGAACCGGGACGGGATCGTCCGGCAGCGCGTCCGGCTGGAGCCCGGACAGCGGCTGGATCTCGTCCTCGAGGTGTCCGAGCGAGCGCTACCGTCCGAGCTTCCCGACCCGGACGCGATCTGGTCGCGCACGGAGGAGTACTGGCGCACGCACGTCCCGGACCTGCCGGAGGTGAGTGGACGCCGAGACGCCCGGCTGTCCTACGCAGTACTACGTGGTCTCACGGCCCCCGGCGGCGGGATGGTGGCGGCGGCAACCCTGGGCCTGCCCGAGGCCGACGGTGCGGGCCGCAACTACGACTACCGCTACGTCTGGCTGCGCGACCAGGCGTACGCAGGCGTCGCTGCGGGTGTCCGTGGGCCCGACCTGCTCACTGACGAGGCCGTCGCCTTCACGACCGCCCGGGTGCTGGAGCACGGCCCGCGAGTGGCTCCGGCCTACCGGCTCGACGGCCGGCTGCCGCCGAGGGAGAGGGACCTCGACCTCCCCGGCTACCCCGGTGGCCGAGTCGTCCTCGGGAACCGGGCCCGCGGCCAGTTCCAGCTGGACGTCTACGGCGAGCTGCTGCAGCTGTACGCGACCGCAGGGCGCCACGACCACCTGGACAGCGATGACGTCCGGGCGGTCCAGATCCTGGTGGGACGGATCGAGGAGGCGTGGCCGCGTCCCGACGCCGGCATCTGGGAACTCGACGACGCCTGGTGGACCCACTCCCGGCTCACCTGCGTGGCCGGGCTGCGTGCGATCGCATCCCAGTTGGCCGCGCCGGATGCGTCCCGATGCTCGGCGCTGGCCGACGCGATCCTCGCCGAGGCGTCCCGGAAGTGCCTGAACCCGGACGGCTCGTGGCGGCAGGCACCGGAGCGTCCCGGCGTGGACGCCGCCCTGCTGCTGCCGCCGGTGCGCGGCGCGCTGCCGGTGGACGATCCGCGCAGCGTGGCCACCCTGCAGGCCGTCCTCCGCGACCTGGTCAGCGAGGGCTATGTCTACCGCTACGCCATCGACGGGCGCCCGCTCGGGGACGTGGAGGGCGCCTTCCTGATGTGCGGCTTCCTGCTCACGCTCGCCCAGCTCGCCGCGGGCGACGTCATGGACGCGTTCCGCTGGTTCGAGCGGCAGCGCTCGGCGTGCGGTCCGCCCGGGCTGTTCACCGAGGAGTTCCACGTCCAGCAGCGACAACTGCGCGGGAACCTGCCGCAGGGCTTCGTCCACGCGCTGATGCTCGAGGCGGCGATCCGGCTCGGAGAGTGTGAGTACGGCCGCGGCGCCGAGTGAACGTTTCGCTACTCTCAGGGCATGCGTTCGCGTCATTCCCCGCGTGCCGAGGAAAGCTACCGGCGCCACCACGTGGGCACAGTCGACTACTTCACCAGCCGCTACGGGCACGGGGACGCGTCGATGGTGGTCTACCGGTTCGGCTGCGTGGGCGAGCGGAACCGGGCCGACTTCGTGCTCGTCCACGGCATCGGTGTGTCGGCGCGGATGTACGGTCCGACCGCGGCGGCGCTGGCCGAGCGCGGGGACGTCTACCTCGTCGATCTGCCCGGCTACGGCCGCTCCCCGCGTCCGAACGTCGACCTGACGATCCCCGGGCACGCCGGGATCCTGGGCGACTTCCTGACCGACAGCGAGCTGGACCATCCGGTGGTCGTCGGCCACTCGATGGGCACGCAGGTGGTGGTCGAGCTCGCGGCGTCCTTTCCCGATCAGGTCGACCACATCGCGCTGATCGCTCCGGTCGTGGTGCCGGACGCACGGAAGCTGCCCAAGCTGACCGCGCTGCTGATGCAGGACGGCCTGAGGGAGCCGCCGGCGGTGATGGCGATCGCAGTGAACGACTACCTGTTCCGGGCCGGGATCCCCTACATGGTGCAGCAGACTCCGCACCTGCTCGGCAACTGCATGGAAGACCGGGCGCCGCTGGTCTCGGCGCAGACGCTGGTCATCTGCGGCGAGGACGACCCGATCGTCCCCCTCGACTGGGGACGCGAGGTCGCCGGCCTGTTCGCCCACGGCACCTTCGCCGCCGTCCCGGGCCCACACGCCAGCATGTTCGCCGCCCCCGAGCGGATCGCCAAGCTCCTGGAGGAGCACGCCGCCCGCTGAGTTGAGCGCACTGTCGAACTGAAACCGGCTGGTCGAGCCTGTCGAGACCCCGGCCTCGGTTTCGACAAGCTCAACCATCCGACGAGGCCGCCTGGGGCTTCGTCAGGCTCAGCCACCACCTTGCGCCGGCAACTCACGAGCGCGCGAGCAGCCCGGTCAGCGGGGGCGACCAGAGCTCGTGGCCGCGGCGGCCGAAGCGGGTGAGCAGGGTGTTCGCCGCCTGCCAGCCGGTGGTGGCCGCACGCTCCATGAGCGCGACCGGCCAGTCGCAGCGGACGAGATCGCCGGCCAGCACCACCCTCGGGTCGGGAGTCGCCACCGTAGGGCGCAGCAGCCACGGCTCGACGCCGATCAGCGGGCAGTCGTCCGCCACCAGCCACTGCTCGGCCAATACCTCCGCCGCGCCCAGTTCCGGGTGGACGCGGGACGCCTCCCGCCACAACGCGTCCCGGCTCGCCAGAGACGGATCCCGCAGCGCGTAACCGTGCACCTCCACCACCGTGCCGCCGCTCTGCCGCGCCCAGTCGGCCGCGCCCGCCTCGAAGGCATCTAGACGGCTGATGTTGTCCAGCGGACCGTACCCGCTCGTGCCGAGGAACGGCGCGACGCCGGCGAACCGTCCAGCCAGCCAGCGCCGCCCGACCCCGAACGGCGGCGCGCTGCGCAGGGACGCGATCCGCTCCCGCCAGGCGGCATTCCCCAGCCAATCGGCGGCCGCCACCAGAGCTTGCAGCGAACGGGTGTCCAGGGCCAGCACCACCGCGTCCGCGTCCAGCTCGCCGCCACTCGTGGAGACCACCACCCGGCCGTCCCGGTCCCCCAGGCCGACCACCCGCGTACCCGTCTGCACCTCGACGCCCAGTGTGGCGAGGTGGCGTCCGAGTGGCGCCCACAGGGCGGTGTCGTAGTCGTCGTCGGGCACGTCGAACAGCAGGCCCTCCGCCGAGCCGACGAAGTAGGCGTGGAACATCGCCACCAGCTCGCCGGCGGAGAAGTCGTGCGGGTCGGCGAAGAAGCTGCGCGCGAACACCTCCAGCGCGAGGTGCCGCGCCGAGTCGGGGAACCGGAGGCGGTCGAGGAACTCAGCGGCGCTCACGCCGTCCAGCTCGGAGTACGTGCGCGGGAACGCCACCCTGAGCAGACCGAGCGCCTCGCCCACGTCCACGCGAACCAGGTCGGACGCCCGGAACGACGGACTCCGCGCCACGAACCCGATCAGGTTCCACGGCGGAGTGCGCGGCACGGTGGCGAAGGAGTCCACCAGAGGCTCGCCGCCATCGGACGGAGCGAGCTGCAGGGGGTAGTCCGCGATCGGTACCAGCCGCTCCAGGGCCGGATCGGCACGACGCAACAGCGCCCGCAGGTTGTAGTACTGGCGGAAGAACGCGTGGAAGCCGCGGCTCATCGTCCCGGTCTCGCCGCCAGAAAGCGCCACTGGCCACGCCCGGACGCGGCCGCCGAGCGTGTCTGCCGCCTCGACCAACACCACCCGGACGCCGCGCTCCGCCAGTCCTGTCGCGGCTGCCAGTCCCGCGATACCGCCTCCCACCACGACGACCGTGGGGGTCTCGACCGGCTCGACCAGCGGTGTTGCGGGCTCGACCAGCGGTGGCGGGGCCGGGTGCCGCACGGCACGCGCGTCCCGCCCTGGACGCCAGGGCTTCATTCGCGCTGCTCCCGCCTGCGCTGCTCCCGCCTGCGCTGCTCCCGCCGGCCAGCGACCTCCCAGGCGATGATCACCGCGGTGACCAGCGCGAAGCCGAAGCCGAAGTCCTCGATCGGGATGTCGAACGGGAACCGGGCGCCGAGGAAGAACCCCGGCGCGTAGCGCACCACCGGGTCGGACAGCCGGGTCAGCCAGCCGTCCACCAACACCTGGAAGAAGAACACGATCGCCATCGCCAGCCAGTACTGGAGGCTGCGGAAGATGCCGGTGCGCGCCCAGAGCAGTTCGATCGCCACCACCGCGAGGACGGCGACCACGGTGGCGAGGGTGTACTCAGGCATGGTCGTCGGCCCTTCGTGACGCCGGCCCTTCGTGACGCGATCGGGCTCGTTCCTCGCCGGATCGCTCCTCAGGGACCGGATAGCGGCGGCGCCGGATCGTCCCGACCGCCTCGTAGGTGAGCAGACCGCAGATCGGGACGACCAGGAAGAACACCAGTTCCTCGACAGGGACGCCGAACGGCAGCAGCCAGCCCGTGGTCTGGTCGGGGCTGTACGTCCAGTGGCCGCGGGCGATCGCGATCGCGTCCCAGGCGTAGAAGACCACCACGGCAGGGACGAGAGCAAGGAGCAGCCGGACGGGGCGCCGGTACACCCGCGCGCGCAGCCAGAACTCCAGCGGCAGCGTGACCAGCAGGCAGGCCGCCATCAGCAGCAGGTACTCCGACCTCACGCGACCCTCCCGGGACCGAGCAGCAGCGTGCCGGCCGCCGTCACCGCCTTGCGCCAGGTGGGCACCCGGGCGCGGCCGGAGAACACGTCGTAGTCGCGGGCCTCGATCCGCTCCAGGATCCGTGAGTACAGGTCCAGCGCCGTCCCCACGCAGCGAGCGGACGCCGGTGGCAGCATCGGCAGGCCCGTCCGGGCCCGCGCGTAGAGTTCCCGGTTCCGGGCGATCTCGAAGGCCATCAGGTCCCGCCACTGCTGGTCGACGAACCGCCGCCACGGGTCGGCGCCGAACCGCGCCAGGTCGTCGGCCGGAACGTAGACGCGGCCGCGGTCGAGGTCCTCCCCGACGTCCCGCAGAAAGTTCGTCAGCTGAAACGCGAAGCCCAGCGCCCGAGCGGGCTCCCTCGCATCCGGCGTCAGTGGCTGCAGGACGGGCAGCATCATCTCCCCGATCACGGCGGCCGAACCCTCCATGTAGCCGCACAGGTCGTCCCAGGTGGCGTAGCTCGCGACGGTGAGGTCCATCGCCATCGCGCGGAAGAACCGGTCAAAGCACTCCTTCTCGATCCCCGTTTCACCGACGGTGTGCGCGATCGCGGCCAGGGTGGCGTTCGGCGGGTTCCCGGCGAGGGCGGCCTCGAAGCCGGCCTTGAACTGGGCCAGGGCGGCCGCGGTCGCGGCCACCTCTTCGGTGGTGGCGCCGTCGGCGTCCACGATGTCGTCGGCCAGCCGGCACAGCGCGTAGATCGCGTACACGTGGCGGCGCTGTGGGGCGGGCAGCAGGGCCGCGCCCCAGTAGTACGTGGTGCCGTACCCGCGGGTCAGTCGCGCGCATTCGGCGTAGCCGGCGTCGAGGTCGGCCCTTCGTGACGCGCTAGCTCGCAAGCTCACGAGCGCTCCTCAGGGACCGTGTGGCCCGCCCGCCCAGGTAGTCGCGGACGCGGGCCGCGGCCAGTTCGCCGCTGACCAGCACCATCGGGACGCCGACGCCCGGCGTCGTCCCCGAACCGGCGAAGAACACCCCGGGCAGCCGCGGCTCGACGTTGGACGGGCGGAACGGTCCGGTCTGGCCGAAGGTGTGGGCGAGGCTGAACGGTGTGCCCATGGCCATGCCCTGCGCGGCCCAGTCCATCGGCGTGACCAGCCGCTCGGTGACGATGTCGTCCGGGTACCCGTTCGCTGACAGGAACCCGTGCAGCCGTTCGCGGGCGGGCCCCCGCTCGGCCGTCCAGTCGATCCGGGCACCGAGGTGCGGCACCGGCTCGAGCACGTACAGCGCGCTGTGCCCTTCGGGCGCCGCTCCCGGGTCGTCGAGGCTGGGGATCGTGACCAGCCGGGACGGGTCGCTCATCAGCTCCTTGCGCTTCACCAGCTGGTCGAACGAGCGCTCCCACTCTTCCCCGAAGTGGATGTTGTGGTGCACGACGCCCGGCCCGGGCAATCCGCGGACGCCGACGTGCCAGACCAGCGCCGACGGTGACCACACCGCTCTGCCCAGGACGCGCGGCGGGCTGAGCCGTGGCAGCAGCTGCGCGTAGGCGGTCGGCAGGTCGAGGGTGACCACCACGGCGTCGACGGCGATTCGCTCACCGCCGGCCGCCACCCCGGCCAGCTTGCCGGTGCTGTCGGCAAGCAGCGCGGTGACCGGGCAGTCGTAGCGCAACTCGGCGCCCGCTCTGGCCAAGACATCCGCCAGCGCGATCGGCACCCGCCGCATCCCGCCTTCGGGGAAGTGCACGCCGCGTACGCAGTCCATGTAGGTGATCACCGCGTAGATCGCCAGCGCGTCGGCGGGGGCGAGGCCGGCGTACATCGCCTGGAACGTGTACAGCCGGACCAGACGTTCGTCGGCAAACCACCGGGTCACGGCCTTCTCCAGGCCGCCGAAGCCGCCGAGCGCGACGAGCCGGGCGGCGGCACGCGGGTTCGCCAGCAGGTCGAGCGGAGAATCGAAGTTCCGCTCTATGAAGTGCGGCACCTCCACCTCGTACAGCTCCTCCAGCCAGCGGACGAAGCCCGGGTACGCCGCCGCGTCCCCGGCGAGACCGTGGCGCCGGAGCTCGTCCACCTGGTCAGACGTCTCCGCGCGCACCTGCAGCTCCGAGCCGTCCGCGTAGACCGCGCGATAGGCGGGGTCGAGCCGGCGCAGCGGCAGCTCAGCTGCCCGGTCGGCACCGACCCGGGCGAACGCGCGGTCGAGCAGGTGCGGCATGGTCAGGACGGTCGGTCCGGTGTCGAACGTGAATCCCTCGGAGGCGAGCGTGCCCGCCCGTCCGCCCGGACCCGGCTCCCGCTCCAGGACCAGCACGTCGTGGCCGTCCGCGACCAGCTGGGACGCAGCCGAGAGGCCGGCGAGGCCGGCTCCGACAACCGCGACCCGGCTCATCCGGGGCCCCCGCGGAGTTGTTCGGAGGAGCGCAGCGGAGGAGAAGAACTCCGTGGGGTGGTATCGGCGCCCCGTGGGATGTTCATGCGTCCCGCCAAGCCACCCGGCGAGCCAGCGCCTGCAGTCCTCCGGTGGCGTCGGGGTCGATCGCCGGGTCGTCGAGCGCGGCCAAGGCCGTCCCGACGGCATCGTGGATCATCGCCTCCACCTCCGCGATCACACCCGACCGCACGAACTCCTCCTGGAGGGCGGTCACCAGCCCGCCCGACACCCGGCCACTGGACGCCCGCCGCAGCGCCCTCCGCCAGCGCGGCGAGAACCGCTGCTCGGCCAGCGCCATCAGCACGGTCGGCTTGCCCGCCAGGATGTCGTCGCCGACCGGCTTGCCCATCGCCCGGGAGTCACCGACCACGCCGAGGATGTCGTCGCGCAGCGCGAACGCCTCCCCCACGGCCACCCCGTAGCGCTCGAGCGCTGCCAGCGTCCCCGTCCCGGCGTCCGCCGCGACCGCCCCCAGCTGCAGCGGGCGCCATACCGTGTACGCGCCCGACTTCGCCCTCGCCACCTCGCGGGCGTGCGCGAGGTCGCGGCGTCCGTTCGCGGCCCCGACGAGGTCGCGGCCCTGGCCCATCATCAACTCGACACACAGCGTGCGCCACACGTCCTGAAGCGGACGCGGCAGCTGCGCGACGAGCAGGCCCGCCTCGCTGTGGGCGAGGTCGCCGGCGAGGATCGCGATGTTCTCCCCGTACCGCTGCGGGTCACCGCTGCCGTGCAGCCGGACGTGCTGACCGCGCGCGGCGGCGTGCACGGACGGACGGCCGCGCCGGGTCTCCGAGCAGTCCATGACGTCGTCGTGAATGAGCGCGAAGACGTGCAGCAATTCCAGTGCCGCGCACACCCGAACCAGGTCGTCCCGCCCCGAACCCGTGCGGTGGCCGCTGGCAGCCACCCAACCCCAGTGCGCCATCCGGGGACGGAACCGCTTGCCACCGGAGCGCACCATGTCCTCGAGCAGGTCGAGCACGGAGTCCGTGTGCAGCACGCCGTCCCTCGGCACCACGGCCGCAGCGAGGTCCGTCCAGGTCGAGCGGAGGGAGTCGAGGGTCTCGCCGATGGCTGCCTCGACGGCCGCCAGGGTGCCGTCCTCGCCGAGAGCAGGGCCCAGGTCGTGCCGGGCCGAGGAGTGGGTGAGCGTCATGCCGCACCCGCCTTCGCCAAGGCGTCCTCCAGCAGTGGAACCTGCAGGACGCACCACGGGCTGAGCAGCGCGGGCGCGGCGCAGGCGAGCCGGGCCAGGTCGTCCCACTCCAGCCATGCCGTCTCGCAGACCTCGCCGGGGTCAGGACGCAGGGCACCACCGATCCGCCCCACCCACACCGGGCACGCCTCGTTCTCAACGATCCCGGACACATCCACGGCCCGGTAGCCGAACTCAGGAAGCACCAGCTCCAGCTCCTCCACCCGCGCGCCCAACTCGTCCGCCACCCGTCGGCGCACCGCGTCCTCAGCCGGCTCGCCGGGACGCGGATGGCCGCAGCATGAGTTCGTCCAGGTGCCCGGCCAGGTGGCCTTCCCGAGCGCGCGGCGGGTCAGCAGGACCCGTCCGTGGTCGTCGAACAGATAGCACGAGAACGCCAGGTGCCGGGGCGTCCGGTCGGTGTGGACGGCCGCCCTCCGGGCCGTCCCGGACGGACGGTCGTGCTCGTCGAGCAGAACGACGAGGTCGTCAACAGGTGCAGAACTCATCGGCGCCCCCTCAGCGGTGGGCCTGGACCGGAACAGGCTGACCCGTCCTGCGCAGCCAGATCAACCCGGTGGCGGTCAGCACAACTGCTGCGGCCACGGCGGCGGCCGCTCCGGTCACGGACGACGACAGCTCGCCGGCCAGACGTCCGACGGCAATCCAGGCGAGGCCCCACGCCATCGCCAGCGCCACGCCCAGCCGGCCGTCCAGCACCTGCGCGAGGACGACGCCGATCACCGCAGCCAGCGCGAGCACAGCGACCGCCCACAGCTCGGCGACCTCCCGTGACAGGTTGACGCCGGACGCGACCAGCGTCGCCGTGATGTTCGCGACCGTCGCGATCGAGACCCAGCCGAGGTACAGGCCGAAAGTGCCGTCCAGCAGCAGCTTCTCGACCAAACCGGCGCGGCGCGGCGAACCCAGCCGGCGCATCAGCTCACCCAGCGTGACGACCAGGGCGAGGATCACCGCAACGCTCGCCCACAACAGCCCGGCCTGGGTGACGAGCAGCCAGCCCCCGTTCAGCACCATGGACAGAGCGGCGAGCCAGCCGATCCGGCGCGCCCGCGGCGACGTGGTGTTCGAAGGCAGCCACTGCCACACCACGTACGCGAGCAGGCCCGCGTAAATCACCGACCAGATGGAGAACGCCCGGACGGCCGGCGCGAGCAGGGTGGCGGTGGCCGACAGGCTGCCTCCCGCGGATCTCTCCACCGGCGTGCCGATCAGGCCGATCCCGAACAGGGTGCCGACCACCATGAACACCGCGCTCGCGGTCACGACGACCTGGCGTACTCGGTCAGACATCCGGACCTCCTCGACTCAACCTTGGACACGAGTCTGACATCTTGTTCAACCTTGAGGAACTATTGAGCGTCAAACCTTCGACAAAGTACGTACCCGGATTCGCTGGTGGCGCGATCGGTCGGTCCGTCATGACGCCTCCCTTTCGCGTCCCTCCCTCACCCGCCCCACCAGCCACAGCGGCAACAGGAACCACAGCCCGACGTAGGCGAGGACGGAGACGCCGGCGGCGGCGAGGCCCGCTCCGACACCGAGGACGAACCCGAACACCAGCGTGATGACCAGGCTCACCGTGACGCCCAGGCAGACCAGCCCCGCCTTCGCCAACCGGTCGGCGGACTCCACCAGCAGTTCCTTGGCGTGGCGGCGGAAGAGCATCCGATGCAGCGTGACTGGCGCGATCACCAGCAGGGTCGCCAAGGTGCCGAAGGCCGCGGCGGTGAGAAAGACGCCGACCATCGCCGGCTCGAGGGTGCCGAAGCGCGCCTGGAACGGCAGCGTGAGCAGGAAGCCGGACAGGATCTGGATGCCGGTCTGGGCGACGCGCAGTTCCTGCAGCAGTTCGTCCCAGTTCCGGTCACTGCGCTCGGCGGGCGTCTCGTCCCGGGCCGGTTCCGGCCCCATCGCACCCTCGGCCTGCGTCATCGCCTCCTCCGTCCTCGAACTGTTCAGAGGAGTTACCCCCAACCGGAGGCGGGCAACCGCGCTCAGGCCTCCGGCGGACGGCGGGCCACGAAGGTGTGCAGGATGCCGCGCTGCCAGCCGCGGACGTCCAGGCGGGCGACGTCGGTGAAACCGGTGGCGGCCAGGCGACCGGCGAACCGGTCGGTGGTGTCGAAGGCCAGGACGCTGCGCCACAGGTAGACGTACAGGCGCGGCGACCCGCGCAGCAGGACGGCGAGCGGAATCACGATGGCCCCGCACACGAGCGTCCAGGCGAGGGCGCGCAGCGGGCGTCCGGCCACCGAGTAGTCCTGGACGACCAGCCAGCCACCCGGGCGGAGTTGCTCGCGGACGAGCCGCAGCACGTGGTCGCGGACGAGCCGCAGCACGTGGTCGCGTCCGTCGTCAGGGATGTTGCGGAACAGGTAGGCCGCAAGCGCGCCGTCGGCGGGGGCCAGCCCGAGGTCGGGCAAGTGCTCGGCCGTGGCGTGGATGAACCGGACGGACGCCGGCCACGCCTTGGCGCGCGCCTGGTCGAGCATGCCGGAGGAGGCGTCCACCGCGGTGATGGCGGCGTCAGGGAGCGCACCCAGCAGCGCGGCGGTCGAGGAGCCGGACCCACAGCCGAGGTCGAGCAGAACGGGTTCGGTCGGGCCGTCGAGCCGCGCGGCGAGTTCGTGCGCGGCGGCGGCCAGGTGGTGGTGGTAGCCGGGATTGAGCCGGGTGAGCAGGTCGTAGCGGGTCGCCGCCCGGTCGAAGTCGTGATCGAGCCCGGGCGTCGTGGCGGTCGCGGGAGGTCTCGGGTCGCTCGCGGCGTCGGTGTCCATTGCGTCAAACTAACCGACCGGTCCGGCCCGGGCCGGCGTCCCGATTAGGCCGGGCGTGGACGGGGTACTGCACAGCGGGATGCACGAAGCCGGTACCGGCCCTCGGCGAACGGCACGCAAGGCAGGTCGAGGGTCGGTACCTCAGTTCGAGGGGACACGGTGAAGAAGAGCTGGTTCCTTTCTGTCGCGAACGTCCTGTCGCGCTTCGCAGGTCACGCGGCGACCTTCGTGGGCGCGATCGCTCTCGTCCTGGTGTGGGCTGTGCTCGGCCCGGTGTTCGGGTTCAGCGACACCTGGCAGTTGGTGATCAACACCTCGACGACGATCATCACGTTCCTGATGGTGTTCCTGATCCAGAACACCCAGAACCGCGACACCGCAGCCATCCAGACCAAGCTCGATGAGCTCATCCGCGCGATCGAGGGCGCCAACAACGCCCTGCTCGACCTCGAGGAGCTGGACGACAACGCCATCGCCAAGATCCGCGAGCCCTATGAGGAACTCGCGAGGAGGGCGCGCGACGAGGTCAAGGCGGACGGGAGCCACAACGGCACCGATGCCGTCCCCGGCCCCTGACCGACCGCCTCCCCTCAGCACCGCCGACCGCCTCCCCTCAGCACCGAGAGCCACCGTTCCGGTCGAGGGCCCCTGTCCGGACGCTGGCCCTCGACGCGAACGGGGGCCCTCGACGACGAGGTCGGGCCCTCGATGCCGTCGAGGGCCTTGACACAACCCGCTTTGATCGATCAAATCGAGGTTGTAGGGTGTCCGGCGAGCCCGCCGACATCCATGCCCGACCCAGGACTGAAGCCCATGAACGAGTTGCGCGCGATCATCTTCGACCTGGACGGTGTGATCACCGACACCGCCGAGTGCCACTACCAGGCGTGGCAGCGCCTCGCGGACGAGGAGGGCCTGCCGTTCGACCGGACGGTGAACGAACGCCTGCGCGGCGTGAGCAGGCGCGAATCGCTCGCGATCATGCTGAACGGCGTCGAAGTCGACGAGGCGCGGGCAGCCGAGATGATGGAGCGCAAGAACGGCTACTACGTGGCCCTGTTGGAGCGGATCACCCCGTCCGACGTGCTGCCCGGAGTCCTCGACCTACTGCACGAACTGCGCACGAATGGCTACCTCACGGCGATCGCGTCCGCGAGCCGGAACACCCCGAAAGTCCTGGACGGCCTGGGCATCACCGACCTGTTCGACGCGATCGTCGACGGCAACGCGAACCTCCCGGCCAAGCCGGCGCCCGACGTGTTCACCGAAGCCGCACGGCGGTTGGGCGTCCCCCCGGGCCTGTGCGTGGTGGTCGAGGACGCGACCGCAGGCATCGACGGCGCCCAGGCCGGCGGCATGTGGACGGTCGGCATCGGGCCGGCCGAACGGGTGGGGCACGCCGACGTCCGGCTGGACGGCTTCGCCACCACCGATCTCCGTTCGCTGCTCGCCGAACTCGACGCCGCGGCCTGGACCGTCCGCGAACGCACCTTCGACCCCGCCCGCCAGCACCACAGCGAGACGATCTTCACGATCGGCAACGGCCAGCACTGCATCCGCGGCAGCTTCGAGGAGGGCTACCCCGACGCGCACCCGGCGGCCTTCATGCACCGGCTCTGGGACGACATGCCGGTCTCGGTGTCCGAACTGGCCAGCCTGCCGCGGTGGTGGGGCGTCGAGCTGTGGGCGGACGGCGAGCCGTTCCGCCTCGATCGACGCCAGGTCCTCGGCGTCGAGCGCAGCCTCGACCTGCGTACAGGGGTGCTCAGCCGCACCGTCCGGTGGGAGTCCGGCGGCGGCGCGGTGCTGCGGCTGGAGTTCGAGCGGTTCGCCGATCTCTCCGACCCGCACCGGGCGCTCGTCCAGGTGCGGGTCACCGCGGAGACCTCGGTCTCGCTGCGGACGCGCGCCGGCGTCTCTGCCCACGTCGAGAACGCCGGGCTGCTGCACTGGGACGTGCTCGACCAGGCGTCCGACGGCGACTCCGCGTCCCTGACCGTCCGGACGCGCGCCACCGGCCACACCCTCGCCGTCAGCCGCGCGGTGGAGCTGACCGGGCCCGCGGGCGTCCCCGTCCCCGGCCGTGCGGACGACGCGGAGGGCGCGCCGGCCGTCCAGCACGAGGTCGCACTGCAGCCCGGCGACTCGGCGGTCCTGACCACCTACGTCGCGCTCGTCCCCGGTTTCGACGACCCAGACGCCGCGAACGCCGCGCGCCGCGTCGCGGCGTCCGCAAGGGAGCTCGGCTGGGCCGGCGTCCGCGCAGCCAACGACGCGGCGTGGCGCGACACCTGGGATGCCTGCGATGTCGCCATCGACGGCGACCCGCAGGCGCAGCGGGCGATCCGGTTCAGCATCTTCCAGCTGGTGATCGCCGCGCCGCGGTTCACCGACCGGGCCAGCATCGGCGCGAAGACGCTCAGCGGCCTCGGCTACCGGCACCACGTGTTCTGGGACACCGAGACCTTCATGGTGCCGCTGTTCACCCACACCCAGCCCGAGATCGCCCGCAACATGCTGCTCTACCGGTGGCACGGGCTTCCCGGCGCCCGGCGCAAGGCGCTGGCCAACGGCCACCGGGGGGCGCAGTTCCCGTGGGAGTCCGCCGAGACCGGGGACGAGGTCACGCCCACCTGGGTGCCCGACCCGGACAACCGGGCGGCGCTGATCCGGATCTGGACCGGCGACATCGAGATCCACATCACCGCGGACATCGCGCTGGCCGTCCTGCAGTACTGGCACGTGACCGGCGACGACGAGTTCCTGCTCGCCCACGGCGCCGAGCTGGTGCTGGACGGCGCCAGCTTCTGGGCGTCCGCCGCGCAACTCGAGGACGACGGCCACTACCACTTCCGCAACGTCGTGGGGCCTGACGAGTACCACGACCGCGTCGACGACAACGCCTTCACCAACCACGTCGCGGTCTGGCACCTACGCACCGCCCACCGGCTCGCGGGCTGGCTGGCCGAGCAGCACCCGCAGCGCTGGACCGAGCTGTCCGAGCAGTTGGGGCTGGACGCCGAGTGGCTGGCGACCTGGCTGGCCGTGGCGGACGCGATCCTGCTGCCGACCGATCCGGACACCGGTCTGATGGAGCAGTTCAGCGGCTACTTCGCGCTCCCCGACGTGCCAGAGGCCGAACTGCGCGACCCGGAGCGCCGGCTGTCGATGCAGCAGCTGTACGGCATCGAGGGCATCGCGGGGACGCAGGTGCTCAAGCAGCCGGACGTGCTGATGCTCGCCTATCTGTTGCCTGAGTTCTTCACCGAGGAATCCCTGCGCGCCAACTACGCGTACTACGACCCACGCACCGACCACGAGCACGGGTCCAGCCTCGGTCCGGCGATCAGCGCGGTGATGGCCTGCCGGGCCGGCGACCCCGACACCGGCTACCAGCACTTCCGGAGGGCCGCGCTGGCCGACCTGCTGGACGTCCGGCACAACGCAGGCGACGGCATCCACGGCGCGTCCGCCGGAGGACTCTGGCAGGCGGTGGTCTTCGGCTTCGCCGGCCTGAAGATCTCCCCCGACGGCTGGTCCACCGACCCGATGCTCCCCGCCCACTGGCAGCGCCTCGCCTGCACCGTCACCGTCCGCGGCCACCGCGAGCGCATCGAGGTCACCCGGGACTGAGGTCCTCACCGTCATCCCGGGCCCGGGACCCGCAAAGTGTCCCGGTGGAGTCGTTGTCGACGCCTTGGGGACACTTTGTGCCGCAGGTGGCCGGCTGTCGGGCCCGCACCAGGCCGGTCGAGCTTCCTGGGGCGGCCCACTCGCCCCCCACAACGGTCCCTGAGGAGCCCGGCGAGGAACGAGCCGGGCGTCACGAAGGGCCGCTGCCACCGGACCCGGCTGGTCGAGCCTGTCGAGACCACCACGGACCGGCCCTTCGTGACGCGCGGGCCCTTCGTGACGCGCGGGCCCGCGTTCCTCAGGGACCGGTTCACAGCAGCCCGCGCTCCTCAGGGACCGGTTCAAAGCGGCCCGCTCTACTCCTTCACCGCCCCCTCGGACGCGTTCATGATCCGGCGCTGGAAGATGAAGAAGATGATCGCCACGGGGATGGTCATCAAGGCGGCGGCGGCCAGCTTGATCGGGTACTGGTTGCCGGCCGACAACTGCCCGGACGCGAGCGAGGCCACGCCCTTGGTGAGTGTGGTCAGCGAGGGGCTCTGCGTGGACACGATGAAGTGGTTCAGCTCGTTCCACGATCCCTGGAAGCTCAGGATGATGATCGTCATCAGCGCGGGACGCGACATCGGCAGCACCACCGACCAGAAGGTCCGGAAGGTGCCGGCGCCGTCGATCCGGGCCGCCTCCTCGATCGCCACCGGGATGGACTCGAAGAAGTTCTTCATGATGAACACGCCCGCCGCGTCCACCAGCAGCGGCAGGATCATGCCGGTGTAGCTGTCGTAGATCCCGAGGCTCTTGATCACCAGGAATTTCGGGATGAGCAGCACCACCATGGGCACGGACATCACCCCGACCAGCATCAGGTACACGCCCTGCCGCCCGGGGAACCGCAGCCGGGCCAGCGAGTAGCCGGCCAGCGAGACGAAGAACACCCGGCCGACCGTCACCAGGATCGTGACGAAGAACGAGTTGAACGTCCACAGCGGGAAGTCGGAGTTCTGGAACAGGGTCTGGTACGCGGCCGTCGTCCAGTTGGACGACCACAGCGCCATCCCCGCCGTGCTTGCCTCCTCGTCGGTCTTGAACGAGTTCGCGATCTGCACCAGGAACGGGAAGATGTACACGATCGCGAGCAGGGTGAGCACGACGTAGGTCGCCAGGTGGCCGGCACCGCGGCGTTCGCCCGCGCGTCGGCGAGCCGAATCAGCGCTTGTCACGGTTGCCTCCGAGGACCAGCCGCTGCACCACGGTGAACAGGACGATGATCCCGAACAGCACGAACGCGATCGCGGCGCCGCGTCCCCAGTCCTGCGAGATGAAGGCCGCGTCGTACGAGAGATAGGCGGGGGTGAGTGTGGTCTTGGCCGGCCCGCCCCTGGTGCCGGTGTAGATCTGGTCGAACACCTGCCAGGTCCCGATCGTGCCCAGCGTCAGGACGGTGAACACGGTCGGACGCAGCATCGGCAGCGTCACGAACCAGAACCGCTGCCAGGCGTTGGCACCGTCCACCATCGCCGCCTCCTCGGTCTCCTCACCGATCGCCTGCAGCGCCGCGAGGAAGAGCAGCATGAACGTCCCGGACGTGGTGAACACCGCCATCAGGATGAACGCCGTCATCGCCACGGACGGTCCCGCAATCCACTCCCAGGTGCTGATCCCGAACAGTCCGGGCTGCTGCAGCGCCGGCGGCCCGTCTCCGCCGCCCAGCATCAGGTGGATGAGTCCGTCGGGGTCGGCGAACCAGTTCGGCCCGTTGATCGAGAACCAGCCCAGCACGGCGTTGACCGCCCCGGACGCGGAGAACAGGAACAGCCAGAGCACGGTGATCGCCACCGAGGACGTGACGGACGGGAAGTAGAACGCCGTCCGGTAGAACCCCTTCGCCCGCAGCGCCCGCTTGTTCACCAGGAAAGCCAGCGCCAGCGACAGCGCGGTCTGCAGCGGCACGACCAGGATCACGTAGTACAGGTTGTTGCGGATCGACGTGCCGAAGTCGCGGGCTGCCAGACCCTGCCCACCGAGCACGTCGGCGTAGTTCTTCCCTCCGACGAAGTGGACGCCGGCTCCCCACGGCGCACCCCGTCCGCCCCAGTCCGAGACCGAGACCCAGGCCGCCATGAGCACCGGCAGGAAGAGGAACACCCCGAGGATCACGACCATCGGCAGGACGAACAGCCAGCCCGCCCCGGCCTGCTGGTGCAGCCGGCGGCGCCCGCCGCGCCCCCGGACCGGCGGTGCGGACGCCTCCGCCCGCACCGCCCCCTGGGTGGTGGTCATCAGCCCGTGATCGCCTGGAGGTTCTGCTGCGTGGAGTCGAGGATCGCCTTGGGATCCTTGGACTTCAGCCCGGCCAGCTGGCTGTTGAAGTCCTTGATCACGTCAGCGGCACCCGGCATCGAGGGCAGGTTCTGCGCGTAGGTAGCGCCGTTGATGAACGCTGCCATGGTCGGGTTGTCGGTCTTGTACTGCTCGCTGGCCGACTGCACGGACGGCATCACGCCGAAGTCCTTGGCGAACTGCAGCTGCTGGTCGGTCGTGGTCAGGAACTGGACGAGGTCGATCGCGGCGGCCTTGTTGTCACCGTCCGCGGAGATCCCCCAGCAGTTGGTGAACTGCAGGGTGCCCTTCTGCGTCCCGGACGGCAGCTCCGCCACCGTGTATTTCACGTTCGGGTAGGTGCTGGTCATGGCACCGGTGATCCAGTTGCCCTCGATGGTCATGGCCGTCTGCTTCTTGCCGAACGCCTCGCCGCCCCAGCCGGCGCCGAGATCACTGGAGAACGCCGCCACGCCTTCGGTGATCAGCTTCTTGACGTAGGTGAGCGCGTCCACGTTGGCCTGGGCGTTCGCCTGGGCCTTTCCGTCCGAGGTCAGCAAGCCGCCGCCCGCCTGGGCCATGAACACGCCGACCCTGGCGATCTCGGGGCTGAAGGCCAGCCCGACCCGCTTGCCCTGGGTGAGCTTCTTCGCCGCGGCCTCCAGCTGGTCCCATGTGGTCGGGATGTCGGCGTCGGTCAGGCCGGCCTGCTTCCACATGTCGGTGTTGATCACCAGCGCGAGCGTGGAGAAGTCCTTGGGCGCGCAGTAGAACTTGCCGTCGTAGGTGAACGCGTTGACCAGGCTCGGGTAGAAGTCGGACTTGTTCGTGAGCTGGTCTCCGTACGCTTCCAGCGAGCCGTTCTTGGCCCAGCCGGCGAACTGGTCGGTGGACACGTAGAGGACGTCGTCGGGCTTGCCGCCGGCGAAACCCTGGGTGGCTTGCTGGGTGAGGTCGGAGGCCACCTTCACCTCTGCGGGGACGCCGGACTTCGCCGACCACGCCGCGACGGCGTTCTTCACCGAGGTCGTCTCGGCGTCACCCGACGACCCGATCAGCACCGAGACCGGGTTCTTGTTGGCGGACTCGCTCGCCGCAGGTGTGGTCGAGGTCGAGGAGAAGCCGCTGCCGCCGCACGCGGCAAGGCTGAGCGCTGCTGCCACCGCCAGTGCGGCGAGGACAGGTCGGTTCTTGAGGGTCATCGTCCTTCCCTTCGTTGGGTGGGTTTTTCATCGTGCGAACGGCTCCAGCTGGCGCCGCACCAGGGTGGGCTCCAGAAGTCGGTGGGGGTGGGCGGGTTCGCGTCCGTCGAGGACGGCCAGCGCCAGTTCGACGAGCCCGACAGCGGCGTCCTCGACCGGCTGGTGGACGCTCGGCAGGCCGACGGCCCTGGCCACCGGGGTGTCGTCGAAACCCACGACGGGGATCGGCGCGGCGTCCCTGAGCCGGCCGGCCCTGCGGAAGGCACTCATGGCACCGAGCGCGAGGGAATCGGACGCGCACACGATCGCCGTCGTACCCCGTTCGACCAGCTCTGCCGCGCCCTCGGCACCGGCGCTGGGGTGGTCGTCCAGGACGGCGACGTCGAGGTCGGCGCAGCCCGGGAGGTCGGCCACCGCGCGTCGCCAGCCGTCCCTGCGGTCGTCGCCGACACCCGATCCCTTCGGCCACCCGAGGAAGCCGATCCGGGTGTGGCCCAACTCGCGGAGCCAGGTGGCGGCCGCGGCGGTGCCCGCTTTGCCATCGATGTCGACCCAGCAGTGGTCGCTGCGCTCCTCACGACCCCACGGACGACCGAACGCGACGAACGGGACGCCCGCCTCCCGCAGCTGCACGGGCCGCAGGTCGTCAAAGCCGGTGTCGGTGAGCACCGCGAGGTCGATGGACGCGGTGCTGTGCAGGGCGTCCAGCTTGTCGGCCTCGCCGATGCTGTCGTCGGCCGTCAGCAGGGTGATCCGGTAGCCATGGCGCTGAGCCTCGTCGGCCAGGCTGTGCAGGAAGCGGTCCATCACGGCGCCGTTGATGCCGTCGACCGCGCGGTACAGCCGCAGCCCGATGGCCATCGACCGCTGCGTGCGTAGCGCCTTGGCCACCGCGGACGGACGGTAGCCGGCAGCCGTGATCGCCGCGTGCACGCGCTCGCGCGTACGCGGATGGACGATGTCAGGATTGTTGAGCACATTCGACACCGTCTGGCGGGACACACCTGCCTCCGCCGCGATGCTGACCAGCGTCGGTCGTCCCTTTGGGTTCACCTTCGAGCCTGCCTGAGTCGGATTTGATCGATCAAACTGCTTCGATCATCGACCCGCCCCGGTTCGCTGTCAAGGACTCCCCGGCCGCCTCTCCCACAAACGCTCCCGAAACTCGTCCGCGCTCCCGAAATTTCGGGAGCTTCTGCGTGTTTCGGGAGCGTTTGTGGGGGATCGCGACGTCAGAGGCGCAGCTCGAAACCCCGCAGCGCGTAGCCGGCGATCAGGTCGTCCCACTCGACGACCGGCTCGGCGACGATCTGCGGGTTGCGCGCGAGCAGGCGGGTGAGCAGCACATCGGCCTCGAGGATCGCCAGCGGCTGGCCGGGACAGCGATGGGCACCGTCCCCGAAACTGAGCCCGGCCTGGTTGACGCCGGAGGGCAGCGTCCGGCCAGGGCAGAGATCCAGCGGACGCGGGCCCACCGCGTCCGGGTCGGCGTTGGCCGGCCGGACACAGACGTCGACCAGGTCACCGGCGGCGAGCCTCCAGGTGGCCTCTCCCTCGGAGAGCTCGAGGTCGGCCTGAACCCGCCGGTACAAGTGCCCGACCACGGGCTCCAGCCGGATCACTTCGTTGAGGATCGCGAACCGCTCCGGCTGCCCGGCGACGAGGTAGCGCTCGCGCAGGGCGTCGTGCCGCAGCAGATGCCAGCAGGCCATCGCGATGAACTCGCGCGTGGTGACCATGCCTGCGGTGCCGTAGGTGACGCACTCCACGAGGATGTCGGCGTCCGTGTAGTCCTGGGCGATGAGGTGGCTGATCACGTCGTCTCGCGGTTGCCTGCGGCGAGCACGGATGGCCGGCCGGACGTCGGCGAGGTAGAACCTGGCGAGGGGCAGCAGGCCGTTCGCAGCGGCTTTGGCCCACTGCCCAGGGGTGCGGCCGAGGTCTGGTTTCGTGATGTCGAAGGGCGGCTGGTTGAAGAAGGTGACGAGCCGGCGGGCCATCTTTCGCACCGGCGACTCGGTGAGCCCGACCGCCTCCGCGGTGACCTCGACGGTGTAGTACAGGGCGAGTTCGTCCAGGCGGAAGGTGTCGCGCTGTTCTGCCTCGTCCAGCAGCACGTCGGCGCACTCCTCCATCCGGGCGGCGTAGCGATCGGCAACGACGGCGGGAGCGAAGAACCGGGCGACCTTGCTGCGCTGCTCGTCGTGCAGCGGACCGTCCGAGATCAGGATCGGGTGGTGCTTGAGGTAGCCCTTGGGGATGGCCTCCGCGGTGAAGCCGGCCTGCGTCGTCCGGTCGCGGGCCCGCAGCACCTGCCGCGCGACGGCGAGCGAGCGGATGCGCCAGACGTGCCCGTCCTGCTCGACGGGCGGGGAGTCACGCTCCCCCGGACGCACCGCCCGGCGCAGGTCGGGTTCGTCGTCCATTCGATCAACCCTCCCTTCGCCGTGCCCACAGGCTAGGCGATCAGGCCCCAAACGGTCCCTGAGGAGCGTTCGTGAGGAACGAGCGAACGCGTCACGAAGGGCCGCCCGCACACCGGCTGGTCGAAACGGTCCCTGAGCTTGACGAAGGGCCGCCGCCACGCTCACACCACGACGACCAACCGCCGTCCCTTGAGATCTGTACGCTGCCAGGCCGACTCGATGTCAGCCAGCGGCACGCGCTCCACGCTGAAGACCAGTTCGCCCGACCGCGTCCACTCCACGACCTGCTGGTAGGCCTGCGCCATCGACTCGGCACTCAGCCCCCGCGCGGCGCCGTAGAGCTCCACGCCCGACGTGCGCAGCGCGGACGCCGGGATCGTGAGCTCGGAGCCGGCGGACTCCCCCACCTCGACGAGCCGGGTCGGCCTGGCGAAGGCGAAGGTGTCCGGCACGAGCGAGCGCAGCAGGAGGTCTGTCGGTCGGCCCCAGAGAAAGTCGACGACGACGTCGTAGCCCTCACCCCGCGCGGCTCTGAACGCCTGGACGAGTTCGTCGTCGGGGACGGCCGTGTTGATGACGGCGTCCGCGCCAAGGGCACGCACCTCGTCGAGCTGCGCATCGTCCCGTCCGGTGGCGACGATCCGGCCAGCACCCAGCAGGCGGGCGACCTGGACGGCGAGCCGTCCGGCGACGCCGGTGGCGCCCTGCACCAGGACGGTCTCGCCAGCGCTGAGTCCACCGGCGGTCTGCATCGCCAGCCCGGCGATCGCAGAGCTCTGGACGGCCGCGACCGCGGGCTCGATACCCTCAGGAATCGGAGCATAGGAGCCCTGCGGCACGACGACCTTCTCCGCGAGGGCACCGTACGGCGGATGCATGCCGCCGAAGCCGACGAGGGTGCCGTCCGGGAGCGTGCCGATGCCATCGAAGCCCGGGATCATCGGAAACTCGGCGAGGAACTGGCCGGACGCATAGTGGGTGCCGGCCGCCACAGCCTTGTCGACGTTCTCGACGGCGACCGCCTTCACCTCGATCACGACCTCGCCGTCCCCCGGCACCGGGTCGGGGAAGTCTTCGTAGCGCGGGACGCCGCCCCGCTCATGCAGCACTGCAGCCTTCATCGCCGCCTCCTTCTCTAACAGTGATAGGGAACTCTAACACTGATAGAGTCACAGCGCGAAAGGGGGGTGCCATGGCCCTGACCAGGCAGCGGATCGTGGCCGAGGCGGTCGCGCTTCTGGACAGCGACGGGTTGGACGGGGTGACGCTGCGCAGGCTCGCCACTCGGTTGGGCATCCAGGCACCGACGCTCTACTGGCACCTGCCCAACAAGGCAGCACTGATCACCGCCATCGCCGAACTGGTCATCGAGCAGGAGTTCGGCGCACCGTCCGGTCCCGCGGCGGACGAGCGCTGGCAGGACTGGATGGTCACCTTCGCTCAGCGGCTGCGGCGGGCGATGCTCGCCCACCCGGACGGGGCGCGGGTGATCTCGACGGCCCAGCTGTCGCTGCGGATGGCCGAACTCTCCGAACTCGCCATGTCCAGCCTGGTTTCACAAGGCCTGACCCTGCGCCGGGCGCGGCTGGTCGTGCTTGCGGTGGAGCACCTGACGATCGGTTTCGTCCTTGAGGAGCAGGCGCCGCACCCCGACCTGGAGCCGGTGGCCGGCCACGACCTCGCGACGTTCACCGAGCGGTACCCGACAGTCACCGCGGCCATCGCCGACTACTTCCAGCCCGGCGTCACCGTGGACGACCTCTTCACCGAAACCGTCCGCCTGATCGTCGAGCCGCCCCACGCTCCCTGAGCCCCCGAAGTCGGTTCGTCGAGCTTGTCGAGACGCGCTCGGTCGGTGGATCAGGGCCCAGGACCGTCCACCACGTCACGGAGCGCGCCCCTGTGAACCCTCCACGCGGCGTGTCGGCGTGTCGCGCAATCCCGGACGCGATCCGGCTCACGAGTTGCGGCACAGATCCACGCGTCGCTGCCTACTCCTCGACGAATCGCCTGCACCCCAAACGGTCCCTGAGGAGCGTTCGGGTGAGCTCGCGAACCCGAGCGCGTCACGAAGGGCCGTCCCGGACGAAGTCTGCTGCCGCCGCCCTTCGTGACGCTCGCTGGCGCTCGCTCCTCAGGGGCCAGTGGTAGGGCTGGCGCTCGCTCCTCCGGGGCCGGTGGTAGGGCTGGCGCTCGCGGCTCAGGGACCGGCGAGATCGCGTCCTGCTAGCATCGCGTCCGTGAAGGGTTCTCCCGGCGCACGGGGCACGCGGCGCTGATCAGTCCAGCCGTACGCGTGCCTGCTCTCGTCCGACGCTGATCGGCAGGCACTGCGGTCTGGCCAGCGCATTCGTCGCTCTGCCCACCGCAACCTTCGAGGACCGACCTTTCCATGTTCATCGTCTCCCTGGCGTACCTCGCCTTCTTCAGCATCGCCCTGCCCGACTCCACCCTCGGCGTCGCCTGGCCGAGCATGCGGCTCGCCTTCGGCCAGCCGCTCAGCGCGGCGGGGATCATCCCGCCGATCGGCGTGGCCGCGACCCTCGTCTCCACCAGCCTCGCCCCGTACCTGGCCGCGCGCTTCGGCGTCGGCCGGGTGCTGTCGGTCGGCACGCTCCTCTCCGCGGCCGCCCTCGCCGGTTCGGCGCTCAGCGCGACCTGGTGGCAGTTCCTGCTCAGCGTGGTGGCCAGCGGCCTCGCTGCCGGTGCGATCGACGCCACCCTGAACGCCTACGCCGCCCGCCGGTTCGGCCCGCGCCGGATCAGCCTGCTGCACGCGAGCTACGGAGTCGGCGCAGCGGTGTCGCCCCTGGTCGTCACCGCAGTGCTCGCCACTGGGGGGAGCTGGCGTCTCGCCTACCTGATCATCTCCGCACTCCTGCTCACCGTCGCTGTCGTGTTCACCGTCAACCATCGCCGGTGGCAGGACGATCCGGAGCCGATCGATTCCTCGACGGCGGGGGCGGACCCGCGTCCGGCCCACCTCTGGACGGTGAACTCGGTCATCGGCCTGGTAAGCGTCGCCGTCCAGACCGGCATCGAGTCCTCGGTGGCGCTGTGGGCCTTCACGTTCCTGACCCAGCACCTCGGCGTCGCCACCGCGGTGGCCGGCGGGCTCGCTTCCGGCTACTGGCTGACGCTGGTCATCGGACGGGTCGGCTTCGGCTCCCTCGCCGAGCGGATCGGCGCCTGGCCGGTCCTGGCCATCGCCACCGGCCTCCTCGTCAGCGCGGGAGTCCTAGCCAACGTGCCCGACCCGACGACCGGGATGGTGGCCGTCGTGCTCTTCGGCCTCGCCTGTGCGCCGATCTACCCACTGCTGATCCTCACGACGGCCGAACGCACGTCGCCAGCCGTCGCGGACCGGGTCGTGGGCTTCCAGGCGGCGGCATCCTCCGTCGGCGCCGCCGTGCTGCCGGGGCTGGTCGGGATCGCCATGGGCTACGACGTCGGCGCGTTCGCGCCCGCGCTGGCCGTCCTGTGCGGAGTGGCGGCGGGGCTGCACCTGTTCATCCGGAGTCGCCGCACCCGCGCGTGAGTTGAGCGCCCGGGCCTTGTCGTACCCGGTGGCGACCGCCACCGGCGCTGGTGTCGATGGTGCTGGTCGCCACCCCTACATCAGGCCACCGGATCTTGACATTGACGAACCCGTGCCAGTATCATCGTGGAAACGTTTCCATGGAAACCTTTCCACGAAGAGGTGGGATGTCTCGAAACATCACGATCAAGGACGTCGCGCAGTTGGCCGGCGTCTCTGTCGGCACTGCGTCAAGGGTCCTCAACGGCAACTCGGCGACCTCGGCCCGCTCCCGGGCGGCCGTGACGGAGGCGGCCAGGCGCCTGGACTTCCAGCCCAACGGGCTGGCGAGTTCCCTGCGTTCCACTCAGACCAGGTCGGTCGGCCTGCTCGTGTCAGACATCCGGAACCCGTTCTTCTCTGAGCTCGCCTTCGTGATCCAGACGGCCTTGTTCGAGTTGGGCTACTGCACGATGGTCGGCAACGCCTCGGAGCGGGGCGATCTGCAGGACCAGTTCCTCACCGCGTTGCGCCGCCAGCGGGTGGCGGGCCTGATCTGCGTCCCACAGGGGGACGGAGACTCGGTGCTCCCCCGGATGGCGGCCGACGGGCTCCCCATCGTCTTCGTCGACCGGACTCTGCCCATCACCGGCGTGCCGAGCGTGAACTCCGACCCGGTCCCTGGCATCGGCGAAGCCCTGCAACGCTTCAAGGACGACGGTCACGAGCGAGTCGCCTTCATCGCAGGCCCTCAGAACAGCTCCACGGGCCTGGAGCGACTCCAGGTCTTCCAGAGCCTGGCCAGCGGCAGGTTCGCTGAGGCGCGAGTTGCCGAAGGCGGCTACGAGCCGGACGCGTGCGCCGCGAGCGTGCGCCGTGTGCTGGCCGACGGCTGCACCGCTCTGCTCTTCGGTTACTCGCCGAACGCGATCACCGGCCTGCGGGTGGTCTCCGAACTGGGGCTGAGGGTCCCCGATGATCTCAGCCTGGTCTCCTTCGACGAGATCCCGTTCTTCGAGTTCGTCACCCCGGCGGTGAGCGTGATCCATCAGGGAATCACCGAAATGGGACAAGAGGCCGTCAGCATGCTCGCCGCGATCTGGGCCGGTGCCAAGCCGAGCGATCGTCGGCTGCCGAGCCGGCTCGTCGTCCGCGCCACCAACGGCCGGGTCCCGGCCAGCACAGAAAGGGCGTCGCGATAGTGCTGACTCTCGAACGGGTCACCAAGAGATTCGGCCCGGTCACCGTCATTGAGGACGTGACCGTGGAACTCTCGCCGGGCCAGGTCCACGTCCTTCTCGGAGAGAACGGCGCCGGGAAGTCGACCCTGATCAAGATGATGGCCGGCATCTACCAACCCGACGGTGGCCGGATCCTCATCGACGGCGAACCCGTCACCCTGCCCACGCCCAAGGCGGCGGAAGCGCGTGGGATCGCCACCATCCACCAGGAACTGAATCTCGTCAGCTCCCTCACCGTGGCCGAGAACGTGCTGCTCGGACGCCTGCCCAGCCGGCTGGGACTCATCGACCGCGCCGAGATGCGCCGCATTGCGCGAGCTGCCTTGGACCGCATCGGGTTGTCGATCGACGTGGATCGTCGGGTTCGCGACCTGGGCATCGCCCAGCAGCAACTCGTCGAGATCGCACGGGCGCTGTCGATGGAATCCCGAGTGCTGATCCTGGACGAGCCCACCGCCGCCCTCACCTCTCACGAGTCCGAGCAGCTCTTCGACGTGATGACAGAGCTGAAGAGCAAGGGCGTCGCCATGGTGTTCATCAGCCACCACCTGGACGAGTTGCCCCGGGTGGGAGATGTCGTCACCGTCCTGCGAGACGGACGGTTCGTCGACAAGGTCCCGGCCACCACCCCGGAGCCCGAGTTGGTGCGCCTCATGGTGGGCCGCAGCATCGAGGAGCAGTTCCCGAAGGTGAGCGTCGCCGTCGGTGAGCCGGTGCTGGAGACGCGCAACCTGTGCGGCGACGGCTTCACCGACATCAACCTGACCGTGCACGCAGGCGAGATCGTGGGCATCGCAGGTCTCGTCGGCGCTGGACGCACGGAGGTGATCCGGGCCATCGCCGGGGTCGATCGGTACCAGAGCGGCGAGGTACTCATCCACGGCAAGACCCCGAAGAAGGGACGGGTGGCTGACGCGCTGCGGCGCGGCATCGGGCATGTCCCCGAGGACCGCAAGGGCCAGGGCCTGGTGCTCGGGGCGAGTGTCGCGGACAACGCCGGCCTGGCCACTCTGTTCACGACCGCGCACGGCCTGCTGGCCGACCTGCGCGGGCAACGCCGTCGCGCCGGCGAGGTGGCGGCGTCCCTGAACGTGAAAATGGCCTCCCTCGACCAACCCATCCGCGATCTCTCCGGCGGAAACCAGCAGAAGGTCGTCTTCGGTCGCTGGCTGCTCGCGGGATCCAACGTGCTGCTGCTGGACGAACCGACGCGGGGGGTCGATGTCGGGGCGAAAGTCGAGATCTACCAGCTGATCAACGATGTCGTCGCCAACGGTGGCGGGGTCCTCATGGTCTCCTCCGAACTGCCTGAAGTTCTGGGCATGTCCGACCGCATCATCGTGATGAGCGGGGGACGCGTCGCCGGCGAACTCTCCCCTCTTGAAGCAACCCAGGATGCCGTCATGACCCTGGCGGTAAGAAACCTCGACCTCGAAGGAAATCCGCAATGACAACGGCGTCCACTCAACCCACTACCGCGCGCCGCGCCAACGCGGCCCATCGGGCCAAGCGCTTCCTCTCCGACAACGGGGCGCTCGTCGGCCTGGTTGCCCTGTGCCTCGGCCTGGCCATCGCCACCCCGGTCTTCCTCTCACCGATCAACCTGGTGAACGTCGGGATCCAGGCCGCGGTGGTCGCGATCCTCGGCTTCGGCATGACCTTCGTGATCGTCGCGGCGGGCATTGATCTCTCCGTCGGTTCGATCGCCGCCCTTTCGTCCATGAGCGCTGCCTTCCTGGCCAGCCAGTCGGGACTGCCCGGCGGCCTCGCCCTGGTGGCGGGATTGCTCGTCGGCGCGCTCGTCGGCGCGATCAACGGCCTCGCCAACGCCTTCCTGCGACTTCCATCGTTCATCGCCACGCTGGCCATGCTCTCGATCGCGCGCGGCCTGACGCTGGTGATCTCCGACGGGCGTCCGATCGCCACGCCCCCCGAGATCAGCGCGCTGGGAGCGTCCATCGGCCCCGTCCCCGCTCCGATCCTCCTGTTCGTGGTCGCCGGACTCATCGCCGCGCTGATCCTGAACCGCACCACGTGGGGTCGGGCGATGTACGCCGTCGGCGGCAACACCGAGGCCTCTCGCCTGTCCGGCATCCCGGTGCGGGCCGTCCAGGTGCTCGTCTTCGTGCTCTCCGGAACCTTCGCCGCGCTCGCCGGAATGGTTCTTGCCGGCCGGCTCAACTCCGCGCAGCCCCAGGCGGCCAGTGGATACGAGCTCGATGCCATCGCAGCAGTCGTGATCGGTGGCGCCTCGCTCGCCGGCGGCGTCGGACGGGTCACCGGCACCCTGATCGGAGCCCTGCTGCTCGCCGTGATCCGCAACGGCCTCAACATCCTCAATGTCTCGTCGTTCTGGCAACAGGTCGTCATCGGCCTGGTCATCGCCATCGCTGTCGCACTCGACGTGCTGCGTCGCGACGACAGCTCCCACTAGCGGCCCACCCCGCCCCCTACAGCTCGAAAGAGAAGTCACACCACAATGAAAGGAAACCCATGCCCAAGATCCTCACGCCTCGACGCTCAGTGCTGAGCGCGGCGCTGGCCGGTGTCGTCATGCTGGGCCTGACCGCCTGCAGTCAGCCGGCCAGCCCCGCTGCGAGCGGCGCCGCCGATCAGCCCAAGGTGGCTCTGCTGCTGTCGACCCTCAACAACCCGTTCTTCGTCGACGTCCGCGACGGCGCCCAGGATGCCGCCAAGAGCCTCGGGGTCGACCTCGAGGTCTCCGATGCCCAGAACGACGCCGCCACGCAGTCCAACCAGGCCGCCAACGCGCTCTCTGCCGGCGCCAAGGCCGTGATCATCAACGCCGTCGATTCCAAGGCGGCCGGACCTGCCGTCGCGCCGCTGGTGGCGGCGAAGATCCCCGTCGTCGCCGTCGACCGGGCCGTCGAGGGGGCCACGGTGAACTCGTTCGTGGCGTCCGACAACGTCGCCGGCGGCTCCCAGGCCGCGGAGGCTCTGGCCAAGGCTCTCGGCGAGAACGGGAAGATCATTGTGCTGCAGGGCGTGCCAGGCACTTCTGCGTCCAACGACCGCGGCAAGGGTTTCACCGAGAAGATCGCCAGCTACCCGGGCATCAAGGTGGTGGCCAGCCAGACGGCGAACTTCGACCGCGCCCAGGCGCTCGATGTGGCCACCAACCTCCTCCAGGCCAACCCAGGAGTGACCGGAATCTTCGCTGAGAACGACGAGATGGCGCTGGGTGCGATCCAGGCGCTCGGCGACCGCGCCGGCAAGGACGTCAAGGTCTTCGGCTTCGACGGTACCGACGACGGCCTGAAGGCGATCAAGGCCGGGACCATGGCCGGCACCATCGCCCAGCAGCCCAAGGAACTGGGCAAGAAGGCCGTGGAGTTCGCAGCCAAGCTCGTCAAGGGCGAATCCGTCGAGGCCGTCGCGCCGGTTCCGGTGACCACGATCACCGCCGAGAATGTCGGGGATTTCCTGAAGTGAGCGTCGTCGTCGTCGGATCGATCAACGTCGACCTGCACCTCAGGCTGGCGCGCCATCCGCATCCCGGCGAGACCCTTCTTGCCGCCGGGGGAGAGCTCTCCCCCGGCGGCAAGGGGGCCAATCAGGCCTGTGCAGCGGCGCTCGCCGGAGCACCGACCACGCTGTTGGGTGCGGTCGGGAGCGACGACGCTCGCCACACGGCGCTGGGCCTTCTCGAGGCCACCGGGGTGGATCTGAGTCACGTCCTGTGCGTGCCCGGGCCCACCGGCCTCGCCGTGGTCTCGGTCTCCGCCGACGGGGAGAACACCGTGGTGGTCGTTCCGGGGGCGAACGCCCAGATCGACCCGGCGAAGGTCGGGGAATGGGCACCGATCATCTCAGGCGCCAACATCGTGATCTGTCAGGGCGAACTCTCGGCCGAGGCGACTCGGGCGACGGCGGAGCTGACTCAGGGACGCTGGCTCCTCAACCTCGCCCCGGTCATCGACCTGGATCCCGAGGTCATTCGTCGAGCACACCCGTTGGTGGTCAACGAGCACGAGGCAGAGATGGTCCTGGCGCAGCTGGGAGGCACCTCCACGAGCGACCCCGAGGACCTCGTGAGAGGCCTGCGTGCGGAGGGTCTGGCCTCGGTCGTGCTGACGCTCGGCGCGAAGGGAGCGCTCGTGGCCAGCGAGGACGGGATCGACAGGGTCGACACCCCCCACGTCCGGGCAGTCGACACCGTGGGAGCGGGCGATGCCTTCGTCGGTGCTCTCGCCGCCCGGCTCTCCCAGGGGGCCCGCCTGCTGGACGCGGCGGAATACGCGGCGAGGTTCGCCGCCTTCACCGTCCAGTTCGAGGGTGCACAATCCTCCTACCCTCGCTCCGAGACCGATCTCCGGGAGCTCGCATGAAACGCAGTGGCATCCTCAACCCGGCGCTGGCTGCCGCCATCGCGCGACTCGGCCACACCGACTCGTTCGTCGTCGCCGACTGCGGCCTGCCGATACCCGCCGACGTCCCGGTGATCGACCTGAGCCTGACCTTCGGCGTGCCGCGATTCGCCGAGGCTCTGGCGGCGGTCCTGCGCGAAGTCGTGATCGAGGGTGCGCTGGGAGCCGAGGAGGCCCGCGGCGGACCGATCGAAGCGCTCCTCGCGGAGTCGCTCGGTTTCGACGCCGAGTGGGTACCTCACGAGCAGCTGAAGCGGCACGTCAGGGAAGCCTCCTTCGTGCTCCGCACGGGAGAATGCACCCCCTACGCGAACGTGATCCTGCGTTCGGGCGTCCCGTTCTAGCCGGGCTTCCTGAAGCACGGCGATCGATGACCGTGGCGGACCGGACGGGGGCTAGGCCGGTTCGGCCACGATGCGCAGGATGGTCGCACGCAGGTGGTCGGACAACTCCTCGAGGCTGAGCTCCTGGTTCGATGCGCTCTCCAGCATCAGGCCGTCGATCAGCGCAGCCACGATCTGGATCGCCATCTGCCGCGGCAGGGACGGATCAGTGGGTGGCAGCACCCGGTCGACGATGCCGGCGATCAGCCCCGACCAGGCGATCGTCCGCTGCCGTAGGCCCGGGTTTCGGGTGGCCTCCATGAACATCTCGAACAGCGCGAGGTCGTAGAGGGGGTCGGCGATGGTCTTGTCCAGGAAGATCTCGGTGAGCAACTCGACCGAGCGCTCGACGGTCGGCTCGCCGGTGACCGACTCCAGGATCGAGGCCATCCGCTGCCGCTCGATCTCGACCGCGTACAGCATGGTCTGGTCGACCAGTTCCTCGCGGTCGCGGAAGTAGTAGGTCATCGAGCCGAGCGGCACCCCGGCTGCCTCGGCCACCGCCCGGTGGGTCAGGGACGCCAGCCCGCCCGTCCCGATCACCCGGACGGCCGCGTCGAGAATCTGGCGGCGTTTGGCCTCCCCGCGGCCCGCCTTGCGCCGTCCGCTGCGCAGCGGTCGTTCGTCGAACTCGGTCTGGGTGGTCACACCAATCTCCGCGGGATGGCTCAGGTCGTGCGTCACCTTACCGCCCGACGGCGACGCCCCGGGCGGTCAGGCGTGGATCAGCGTCCCCGAGCGTCCGGCCATCGCCTCTGGCGCGCGCTCCAGTGAGCCGATAACCGCCTTCCGGCCCGGTGCCTGCCGGACGTACTCCACCGCGGCGGTCACCTTCGGCAGCATCGACCCGCTGCCGAACTGGCCCTCGGCCGCGTAGCGCTCGGCGGTGACGACGTCGAGGTCGTCGAGGTCGCGCTGTTCCGGCGTGCCGAAGTTGATCGCCACCTTGTCGACCGCGGTGAGG
This sequence comes from Propionicimonas sp., assembly GCA_036770475.1. GTDB lineage: Bacteria > Actinomycetota > Actinomycetes > Propionibacteriales > Propionibacteriaceae > Propionicimonas. The sequence goes on from DAIPJC010000006.1 coordinate 68,802, forward strand.
ATGAACAGGTAGTCGGCGCGGACAGCGTCGGCGAGCGCGGCGGACGTGAAGTCCTTGTCGATCACCGCGGGGACGCCGCGGAAACCCCCGTCCGAGCCCACGACCGGGACGCCACCACCCCCGCACGCGATCACGACGAACTCGTGGTCGAGCAGGTTGAGGATCGACTCGGCCTCCACGATCTGCTGCGGACGCGGGGACGCGACCACCCGGCGCCAACCGCGTCCGGCGTCCTGGATCATGACGAGCCCCGGCTCGGCGGCCATCAACTCCCGCGCCGTCGCCTCGTCGTAGAACGCGCCGATCGGCTTGCTGGGATTGCGGAACGCCGGGTCGTCCGGATCGACGCGCACCTGCGTCACGACCGAAGCGACATGCCAGGGCATGCCCTGGGCGCGCAGTTCGGCCAGCAGCCCCTGCTGCAGGTGGTAGCCGATGTAGCCCTGGCTCATCGCCGTGCACTCCGGCAGGTCCATCGCCGGGACGCAGGTGGACGTCCGGTGCGCCACGTCGAAGGCCTTCGCGATCGTGCCGACCTGTGGCCCGTTGCCGTGCGACACGATGATCTCGTGGCCCTGGGCGATCAGCCCGATCAGCGGCTTGGCCGCCCTGGCGATCGCGGCACACTGCTCGGCGGGGGTGTCGCCGAGCGCGTTGCCGCCGAGAGCGATGACGATCCGCGACATCCCTCAGCCGATCTTCACCAGCAGGTCGTCCAGGTCGGCCTTGGCGACGGCCACCTCGACCGGGTCGGACGGCTTGGGCGGCATGAAGTAGACCAGCAGCGCCCGCTGCGCGGTGAGCCGGTTCCCGGCCTGGTCGAACGCGATGGACGCGGACGAGTCGAGCACCTCGTCGGTGACCTCCTCGCCGCGCGTGGCCGGCAGGCAGTGCATGAACTTCGCGGTCCCGCCGGCCCGCCGCATGAAGTCGGCGTTCACCTGGTAGGCCGGCATGAAGACCGCCTGCCGCTGCTCGGGCGACAGCTCGCTCTCGTACAGGCCGTACCAGACGTCGGTGTAGACGAAGTCTGAGCCCTCGATCGAGGCCGGGTCGTCGGTGACGACCATGCTGCCTCCGGACGCCGCCGCGTTGGCCCGTCCGATCTCCTGCATGGCGTCGCTCAGCTGGTAGCCCTTCGGCCCGAACTGGACGAAGTCCATGCCCATCTTGGTGGTGATCATCATCAGCGAGGCACACACCTGGGTGGCGTCCCCGACGAACGTGACCTTGCAGTCCTCCAGCCGCTTGCCGGACGGAAGGTGCTCGATCATCGTGATCAGGTCGCCGAGCTCCTGGGTGGGATGGTTGTAGTCCGACATGCCGTTGATCACCGGCACCTCGGCGGCCGCGGCCAGGTCGACCACGGTCTGGTGGACGGCCACGCGGGCCATCAGGATGTCGACCAGCTTGCCCAGTACCCGTCCGGTGTCGCCGATGCTCTCGTGGCTGCCGAGCTGGATCTGGCCGGGCGCGAGGTACTGGGCGTGCCCGCCGAGCTGGGTCATCGCGGTCTCGAACGAGACCCGGGTGCGGGTGGACGACTGCTCGAAGACCATACCGAGGCTGCGGTTGGCGAGCAGTTGCGGGTAATAGCCGTTCTCGATGCAGCGCTTGAGCTTCAGCCCGAGGTGGGCGAGGTCGAGCAGCTGCTCCTTGGTGAAGTCCTGGGTGTCGATGAAGTCCGTGGTGTGGACGACGGTGTCGAGGGTCATGGGGGGTTTCCTTTCGATGAATGGGGTTTGGCTCAGGGCATGGCGGAGCCGAGGTGGGTGGATTGGTCGATCCCGATGCGGCTGGTCGAGCCTGTCGAGACCCGATCAGCGAGTAGAGCTCAGCGTCCGGACGGGCGCTGCTGGGTGATGCAGTGGACGTTGCCGCCGCCGAGCAGGATCTCCCGGCCCGGGACGGTGACGATCCGGCGTGGAGCGAAGACCTTGGCGTAGGTGTCGATCGCGGCCTGGTCGTGCGGGTCGTCGAACAGCGGAAGCACGACGATGTCGTTGCCGATGTAGGAGTTCACGTACGAGCCAGCCAGCCGGTCGCCCGCCTCCCGCGGGAGAGTGCCGTCGACCGCGTCCACTCCGTCCGCCTCCTCTGCGGTGATCGTGATCGGGCCGGGCTGGTGGATCTTCACCACGTCGAGCGTCCGGCCCCTGGCGTCCGGGGTCGACTCCAGCACCTTCAGCGCGGCCAGCGAGCGGGCGTACTGCGGGTCGCTCTCGTCGTCGGTCCAGGTCAGCATCACCTGGCCGGGACGGGTGAACCGGCAGAAGTTGTCGACGTGGCCGTTGGTCTCGTCCAGGTACACCCCGTCCGGCAGCCAGATCACTTTCTCGGTGCCGAGGTAGTCGCAGAGCCGCTGGGCGATCTCGTCCCTGGTCAGGTCGGGGTTGCGTCCCTCGGACAGCAGGCATTCCTCGGTGACGAGGACGGTGCCTTCGCCGTCCACGTCGATCGAGCCGCCCTCAAGGACGAAGTCGGTGCGGTAGCGGTCGACGCCCTCGAGCTCGCAGACCTTGCGGGCGACGGCGTCGTCCGCGGCCCACGGGAAGTACAGCCCGTCGACCAGGCCACCCCAGGCGTTGAACACCCAGTCGACACCCCGGACGTCCCCGGCGTCGTTCACGACGAAGGTCGGGCCGATGTCGCGCATCCAGGAGTCGTCGTTGCTCAGTTCGACCACGCGGACGCGGTCAGGCAGGTGGTGCCGGGCGTTGTCGTACTGGCCAGCGGAGACGGCCACCGTGACCGGCTCGGTCCCGGCGATCGCCGTGGCGACCGCGGTGAAGGCGCGCTGGGCGGGCTTGCCGCCCAGCCGCCAGTTGTCCGGGCGCTCGGGCCAGACCAGCCAGCAGCCGGAGTGGTCGGCCCACTCGGCGGGCATGCGGTAGCCGTCAGCGGCGGGCGTGGAGTCGATGGTCGTGGTCATGATGTGGTTCCTTTCGCGCTCAGGCGGGGTCCGCGGCGAGCGGAGCGGTGGGTTCGGTGATCGACGTGTCTGCCGGTGGCTCCTCCAGGGCTGCCTCGGCGGCACGCGCCGCAGCCCACGCCGGGGACTTGGCGCAGAAGATCTCCTGGATCACGACGGTGACGACGAGTCCGAGCAGGATCGAGCCGGTGACCTCCCAGGAGAAGTCGAACGGGTTCACCACGAAGAAGACCGTGGCGGCGACCAACAGGACGGTCGGGATCCAGGTGATCACCCAGGTGAGCGCACGTCCACCCGGCACCCGGTACGGGCGGACGGCGTCCGGATCGGACCTGCGCAGCCTGGCAAACACCTGCATGAGCACGATGTAGGGCAGCAGGAAGACGACAGAGGAGAAGGCGAACAGGTTCCAGAACAGGTCGTCCACTGCGCCTTGCGTGACGGCGAACAGGATCGCGTAGGCGATCGTGACGCCCGTCCCGACCAGCGAGCAGAGCAGGGCGGCGCCGGTCGGCGTCCCACGGGTGGGGTGGGTGCGGGCGAAGACCTTGGGCAGGTCGCCGAGCTGGGCCGACTCGGACGCGGCGAGGTTCGCACCGATCGTCCACGGGATCAGGGAGGCGAAGAAGCAGTACAGCGACCCAATGCCGAGCACGGTGACCACGATGTTCGCGACCAGGGAGTTGCCGAAGCCGAGGCGGAGGGCGTCGATCAGGCCGGTGGTCTCCGAGAGCTGGTCGGCGGGGATGATCGACTGCATGGCGATCGTGGCGATCAGATAGAAGCCGCCGATCAGCAGGCCGGCGATGAGGATCGTCCGGGGCACGTCCCGCTTGGGGTTGGCCATCTGGGATGAGGCGGACGACATCAGCTCGAAGCCGAGGAAGTTGTAGATGATGATCGGCAGCGCGAGCGCGAGGGCGGACATGCCCTGGTGCGGCAGCATCGTGTCGAGCGACCACTCGGTGGCCGAGCCGTTGTTGGTCATGTAGATGCCCGCGGCGATGCCGAGGGCCAGGATCACGACGACCGTGATGCCTGCGCCGAGGTTCGAGACCCAGGCACCCGTCTCGAGGCTGCGCGAGTTCACCCAGTAGTTGACCCAGATCAGGACGAGGGCGATGGCCACCTGCACCCAGAAGCTCAGCTGCCCGCCGAAGAACATCGAGGAGAGCGTGCCGGAGAACATCAGGTAGACGCTGGGCACCCACAGGGCCACGTTCAGCCAGTACCACCAGGACACGCGGGTGCCCCAGCGCTTGCCGAACGCCCGCACCACCCAGGAGTAGATGCCGCCGGCATCCGGGTAGGTGGAGCCGAGTTCGCTGGTGACCAGGCCGTACGGGACGAAGAAGAGAACGATGATCGCGATCGTCCAGAAGACCGCGCTCGGACCGACTTCAGCAGTAACGGTGAGCTGCGAGAGCAGCAGCATCGCGCAGACCGAGAACAGGATCATGTCGAACATCCGCAGGGCCGGTCTGGCCGGTCCGGGCTCCTCGGATACGGAAGGCAAGTCGGTCGTCATCGCTGCTCCTTTGCTCGCTGAATTGTCGACCTTCGAGTCGGACTCAGTTCTTGTACATATGTACAAGTCAACTGACCAAGAAGATAGTACAAGTGCGTAGGCGGTGCAAGTCGGCGGACGAGAGCCCGCGCGCGGGTGCGACTTGCGTCCGGATCGCGTCGCTCAGCGGAAGATCGGGGCCAGACCGTCCAGGACGTAGTACAGGCGCCGTTCGAAGACGCGATCGGCATCCGGGTCGTCCTCCGCCTCGGTGACTACGCGGACGAACTGCGGGTAGCGGCCGGACGCAGCGATCTCGCGGACGCGGGACTCCTGCCGCTGCTGCACTCCTGATTTGGTGAGCCCGGTCGCGCGACTCGCACCCTGTTCGGCGAGCTCCTCCAGCACATAGCCCTGGACGAAAGCCTGAATGGTGCCCAGCACGTCGAGCATCTCATCGACCGTGAGGCCATACCCGTCCAGCAGCGCGAGGGTGGACTCCAGCATTCCCAGAAGGCTGGGCCCCAGTCCGAGCCGCGGCACCGACCGTCCGGCAAGCCATGGATGAGAGGTCACGGTGGCGCGAATCTGGTGCGCCGCATGGCCGAGGCCCTGTCGCCAGTCGTCCGTCCTGACCGTGCCGGAGACGCCGGCGTACACCTCCTCGACCATCAGGGCGATCAGCTCGTCCCTGCTGGCCACATGGCGGTAGAGCGACATGGTGCCTGCGCCCAGACGCTCGGCGACTTTTCGCATGGAGACCGCAGCCAGCCCTTCGGTGTCGGCGAGCTCAACCCCGGCGCGTGCGATGCGGCTGCGGGAGAGAGCGCTCCGCGGCTGAGGTTGTGCGCAGTCCGGACCGTCCATTTGGCGCCAGCATAGCCGCATGCGTACGGTGTACGCATGTCGACGGACACGCGAGAGGTCGCATGAGCACAGCAATCACCAACGTGCGGATCTTCGACGGCGATGCGGTCCTCGCCAACCGGACCGTGGTCGTCCAGGGTGAACGCATCACGGGGATCGGTGGCCCGGTGCCGACGGGGGCCACGGTCGTGGACGGCGCCGGCAGTACCCTTCTGCCCGGCCTGATCGACTCGCACGTGCACACGGACCTGAACGGCTTGCGGGACGCGCTCGCCTTCGGCGTCACGACCGAGCTGGAGATGCAGGGCAGGTGGACGGCCAGGAGCCGCCGCGAGATCGCCGTCCGCGACGACCTCGCCGACCTGCGGACCTCGGGGATGGGGGTGCGGCCGAAGGGCGGGCACCCGTCCGAGTACATCACTTCGTCGGGCAACCTGTTGATCCGCCTCGTCTATCCCCTCCTGCCTGCCGTCGACACGCCCGACCAGGCCAGGCGCTTCGTGGCCAGGCAGGTCGCGAACGGCGCGGACTACATCAAGGTCTTCATCGAGGACGGGTCGACCATCGGCTATCCCGGCCTGCCGGTCATTGACGGACCGACCCTGGACGCCGCCGTCCACGCCGCCCACGAGCACGGGAAGCTCGCGATCGCCCATGTGTCCACGGCAGACGGAACGAGGCGGGCGATCGCAGCCGGCGTGGACGGCCTGGCCCACCTGTTCCTCGACTCCCCCAGTCCGGGGCTCATCGACGCGATCGCCGAGTCGGGCGCTTTCGTCGTCCCGACCCTGGTCACGCTGTCCAGTGCGTTCGGGACCAGCGCCGCAGAGCTCGCCGCCGACCCCCGGGTCCGGACCAGACTCGACCAGCAGTGGCTCGACTCGCTGAGCCGCAGCATGAGCGTGTACCCGCAGGGAGACCTGGAGGTCGCCTATGCCAGCGTGCGCGCGCTCCGCGAGGCCGGGGTAGACATTCTCGCGGGCAGCGACGTGTCAGAGCCGCTCCCGATGCTGGGCGGCCTCGCCCACGGGGCGAGCCTGCACCATGAGCTGCAGTTGCTGGTGCGAGCGGGCTTCAGCCCGGTCGATGCGTTGCGGGCCGCGACCTCTATCCCGGCACGCCGGTTCTCCCTTGCCGATCGAGGCCGGATCGCGCCCGGCGCTCGTGCTGACCTGCTTCTCGTCGACGGTGACCCCACCGTGACCATCGCCGACACCCTCTCCACCCGCGCGGTCTGGCGCCGCGGTGTCCCGCTGACCGCGGGCTGAGGCCGGCGTCCCTGAGCTGCGGCGCTTCTCAGTGCCGGGTGGCGTGCATCACCGGTCTGCTCGGCGCACCATCTCTTCGGCGATCCAGCGCGCCGTGTCCCGCGAGCAGGCCCCGGGGTTGCTGAAGCTGACGGTGAAGACGCCGGTGATCTCGGTCAGTTTCGGGACGCCGTGGAGAGCGAGGATCGCGTCGGCTTCGCCGGCGTACTCGTCCGCTGGGGCACCGCCAGCGATGAGCCCCACCGGGTCTGCCTCGGCCAGAATCCTGATCAGCTCGTCCCGTGTGATGGCCATGGGAACGAGCCTAGAAGACTCAGCCGCTCCTCGCCGCCCGAGCGCGGGCAGCACTTGCGCGTTGTGGGATCAGGTGCGAAAACCGAAAAGACCGGCGGCTCGTGCGATGCTGCGCCATTGTTGAGTCGTGAGCGTCCGGTCGGGCCCTGAGCACACCTCGTCCGGTGTGACGCGTCGGCAACCGGAGTCATCCTCGCCGCCAACAACCGATAGAGGACCCGACGTGAAGATCCGCCCTCTGCTCGCCCTGACCGCGGCGCTCGCCCTGACCGGCTGTGTCCAGTCGCCAACCCCGACGCCGACCACCACCGTCACGGTGACCACCATCGCAACCCCCACGATCACGCCGTCCGGTGCGCCCACCGATGACGAGTCGGATCCGGTGCAGTCCGAGCCAACCTTCGAGCTCTGGCGGGAGGCCGTCTGGGCGTTCGAGAAGTCCGAGGAAGCCGGGAAGCCGATCACGCAGCGATACTCGGCGCTCATCAAGAACGTCACCTACGAGGACAGAGGTGCCGGCATTCTCACGGCAACGCTGGACAGGGTCACCTGGAATCCGAAATACACCGACTCGGTGGACACGCCGAATCCCGTCCTCAACCCGGTGGTGAAGTGGGAGACCGTCCGCTTCCGCGACGTCATGGTTCTGGTCGACGCGGGGAACGGGTTCCGCAAGGTTGAGCTGTCGGACTTCCCCGACTACGTGAAGAAGTCGGTCGCGCAGTCCACGCAGGCGGACGGCTGGATGATGCCTTTCAGCGTCTACTGCGTGGGGAACGAGCCCGTCGCGCTCGTGGAGTGGTACGTCCCCTGACGCCGGCGACCGGATTTGCACACTCGATGCCAATCAGCCGCGTGGAAACGCGTACTGGAAGCCATCCACTGCGCAATTCCGCGTGGGCCCACCGGGTCCGCCTCGGCCAGAATCCCGATCAACCCGGCCGACGGTCATCGCGGCGAACCTAGGAGACCGCGCCCCCGCTCACCGCATCGCGGCAGAGCAGATCCACTGGCGTGCCGATACCGAGAAGCCCCGGGTCCAGGCCCAGCCAGCCGGCCACGCTCGCGCCGATGTCAGCGAGGGAGCCCAGGTCAGGCGCGACGTGGGGAGCGCCAGGCCGTAGGTGCGCTGACTCGCCTTCCGCCGTCCCTCGCACAGCCAGCACGGGGGTGAACTCCCTGGTGTGGAACGAGTGCCCGATCAGCGGATCGTTGCCGTGGTCGCCGGTCACGACCAGGAGTCCGCTCTCCCCCAGCCCGGCCAGGAGGGCCGGCACAGCGGCGTCCACCTGTTCGAGCAGGCTGGCGTACCGTGCCGGGTCCTGCTGGTGACCGGCCAGATCGGTCTGCTGGACGTTGGCCACGGTCAGTCCACCGCGGCGGATGCCGTCCAGCGTGTCGGCCAGCACGCGGTCGGTCTCCACGCCGGGACGGTAGTCCGCGCCACGTGCGACGAGGATGTCGGCGGCCTTCCCCACGAGCGTGACCCGGACGCCGGCGGAGGCGGCGACCTGGGGCAGCTGGCGATCGTGGTCGATGGCGACCCCGAGGTGCTGCACGCGCAGGCCGCCGAGCCGGTAGAAGCCGCTGGCCGGGGTGTCGAGACCGATCGTGCCGTCGGCGCCGGGCCGCACCGAGTCGGCGAGCGGCCGGTCCGAATAGCCACCAACGGCGATCACCCTGGCCACGGGAGAGTGCTCGCGCACGATGGTCGCGATCTCCAGGATCTGCTCCCAGGGCAGCTCGTCCAGACGAGCCGAGACGTTCCAGTTGAGCCCGGGATCGGCCTCCAGGTTGTCGTGGACGAGCGCCGTCCCGTCCACCACCAGCAGCGGCTTGTCCCCGTCCAGCAGCTCAACCCGGTGGCCCGCGGCCGTGAGTACCTGCGTGAGTTCGGCAATCCGCTCGCCGACCCGGCACATCACCACGTGCGACATGTCCGCACCCATCATCGTCTGGTGACCGGCGAAGGTGTCGGCGCCCGGGTAGCCGAGCGCCGAGCGGCGGACGGTGGACGGCGCCTGGCCGGCGAAGGGTCGGGCCACCAGACCGAGGTCCGGACGCAGTGCCGCCAGCCCGATGGCGGCCAGGTGGGGAATCAGGAGCGCCCGGCCACGGTTCGCCGACGACCACCGCGCCAGCGAGCCCAGCGTGTCGGCCGCGACGTCGCCGGGCCGCAGGTCCCCGGCGTCCGGCATCGCGCCGACACCGAAACCGTCGATGACCAGGATCAACGCCCGGCGCGCAACTGCGTCGCCGGTCATGACGCGCTCACGGCGCTGCCGAAGCTCCAGCCGCCCGGCAACGGTCTGTCGCCGGCACCGACGCGCAGGTCCCCGGGCCGAACCGGACGGCCGTTCGCGTCGAAGAACCCCTCCAGGACGGGCGCATCGCCCGCCAGGCCCGACACTACGGCGACCAGCGACCTGGTCACGAAGATCTGGGTGCGGAACGCCATCACGACCCCGTCCCCGACCCGCACCGGGCCGTCGGGGTCGATCCGCCGGTAGTAGTCGATGAACTCTGCGGGCTCCTCGCGGACGCTCGCCGCCACATCGCCGCCCGCGGTGCGGACCATCGCGTTCAGCGCGTGCGCCCGGTCGTAGAAGCCGCCGCCGAAGACGGACGGCCCGATCGCGTCCTGGTGGGCGATCTCGGTGAGGTACACCATCGAGGGAATCTCGACCAGCGACCCGTTCACCGCGTGGTAGGGGGTCGTGCCGGTCAAGGCATGCCCCGGCTCCGCGTGAGTGGCCCCGAGCCGCGCGAGTTCGGGTAGCGTGGCCACCGACGACAGGCTGGGCAGGTCGACGATCGGCTGCTCCATGCCTTCGGCACGCAGCACCGCGGCCGCGGCGAGCACCCTGGCCAGGGTGGCAGTGGGCACGGGTCGCTGTTCGGCCTCGGAGTAGAGGACGCAGGCGAACCCGGTCACCCCCGCCACGCGGACGCCCGGAACGCCGGCCGCGAGCCGGGAGATCCCGCTGACCTCGTCCGGGTCGAAGCCGCCCTCCTGCCCGGGATAGACGTCCTCGGGCGCGCCGGCGATCCGCAGCAGGAGGTCCTGCACGATTCCCGCCCGGGTGGCGGCCACGCCGACCGCCCGAAGATTCTCCTCGTCGTACACGGTGACGACGCTCGGCCGTCGCGCGAGCACGTCGTCCAGATCCCGCACCGGGATCTGGACGAGGTGTCCCACGTTGCCGAGGCCGGCGCCGCCGGCGACGAGCCGTTCGGCTTCCCGGCCGTCGATGGCCGCGGCCCGGGGGATCGAGCGGGCGACCGCAGCCGTGACGAGCGGGTTGCGTCCGATCTGCTTGACGACGAACCACAGGGTGAGTCCGAGCCGGTCGGCTTCGGCGGCAAGCGCGCGCGCATTGTGCGCCACCGTGTCGAGATCGATCAGATAGGTGTCCGGCGGCACCACGCCCGCGGCGTGCAGCGCGAACGCGGCCTCGATCAGCTTCGGGTTGCGAGCGCGGGTCACTGGGAGGAACACCGTGAGCTCCTTTCGGGAGGAAAGTCTGGGGTGGAGGCCTGGTCAGCCGTGGGTGGCGGCGGCGAGCGCGCGTCGCAACAGGTCGGTCACAAGATCCGCGCTGGCACGCATCGGGTTGATCCGCAGCGTCCAGGGCACTAGTTCGGGATTGGCGCTGAGCGAAGAGCTGGACATCCGGTACACCAGCGGCGCGATCTCGTAGCGCGAGTTCGAACCCACCGGGTAGGGGGCAGCACCGAGCGCAGCGGCAGCGGTGCGGACGCGGTCCGCGATCGGCTGCTCGAGCAGCGCGATCACGCAGAGATCCTGGGAACTGGCGAGGGTGACGTCCGCGACACCGGGAACCTCGCCGGCCTTCAGCCGCGCGGCGAGTTCGGTCGTCGCCGCTGACTGGGCGGCCCAGTTCAGCGGCACCATGACCAGGGCGCGGACGGCGTCCAGCGCCTGGCCACCCTGGACCTGGCCGCCTCCGGAGTAGTTCGTCCGGTGCACCGCATCGATCAGGTCGGCGTCGCCGACGACGACCGCGACGCCCTCAGGACCATGCAGCTTGAACAGCGAGAAGGCGCTCGCGGCGGCGCCGAGCTGCGCGCCGATCCTCGGCGTGCGGACGGCGGCGTAGTTGTCGTCCACCACGACCCGCCTGCCGTGCTGCGTGGCAGCCTCGATCGCCGCACCCAGGTCGTAGGAGTCCGAGAGCTGCTGGCGGCTGTGCTGCAGGTAGACCCACTCGGGGCAGTCCGGGTCGGCGAGCGCGTCCGCCCAGGCCGTCCGATCGTTCGCATCTGCGCGGACCAGGTCCGCGCCGGCGTCCGCGAACAGGGTGGCCGTCGTCGGGTAGTCCGGCGACGTGTGGACGAGCAGCCGGCGTCCCGGCGAGCGCCACGGCCCTGCGCTCAGGGCCGCGCGGATCGCCCCCGTCCCCGCGCCCTGGACGAGCGCGGCGGCCGGCGCCTGGAAGGCATCGGCGAGCGCATGCTCGACCCTGGCCGTGGTGTCCGGACGCCCCAGTCCCGGCACGATTCCCACGTCGGACCGGAACAGGCCGCCGTCGGGGAAGTGCCGCATCAGGGCCTCCACCAGTCGCCGCTGCAGCTCCAGAGCCTCCGCAGGGGTGGTGGTCGGTAGCGGATGGGTGGTGGGCAGGATCGGTCGCGTCATGACTGTCCTCCGGTGAGGAAGCGAATCAGGTTGCGGCGGTAGAGCAGGTCCATCGTCGGTTGGTCGACGCCGGCCGCGCGGAGACTGGACGCGGTCGCGTCCAGCACGTGGCTGTAGCCGGTTCCCCCGTTGACCCGCAGGTAGGGATCGCGGGAGATGTCGTTGGAGAGCAGGGCGCGCTCCGCGTAGCCGGCCTCGATGAACTCCAGCAGCGCGGCGACCCGCTCGCGGTCGGGACGGTAGGAGTTCTTGCCGAAGGTGTCGAAGGCCACGTACCCGCCCTGTTCGGCGATCGCGCGGTGCTGGGCCGGGTCATGCCAGAGGTCCTGGTGCCCGATGGAGATGCGATGGGGCGCGAGCCCGCTCGACACCAGCAGTTCGAACTGGCCGAGCCCGCCGTTGCCGAGGTGGGCGTGGGTCGCCACGGACAGCCCCGTGGCGACCGCCGCCAGGGCCGCGGCCCGCAGCGACCGCTCCTCCGCGGGGCTCGGCGTCTCGCCGTGCGACCCGATCTCACCGAGCACACCCGGACGGATCCCGGTGCCGTCACAGCCGGTCTCGATCTCCTCGACGAGGTCGGCCGCCAGGGCCTCGGCGTCCAGCCGGGCCACCTCCGGACGGTGGAACCTCTGGTAGTAGTAGCCCGTCGAGACCACCGCGTGCACGCCGGCCGCTCGGGCGATCCGGTCGACGGCCGCGACGTCCCTGCCCATGCCGCGGCAGGTCAGGTCGACCACGAGGGACAGGCCGAAACGCTCTCGGCAGTCCCTCAGTTCGTCGATGATGTCGGCCTCCTGGGCGAGGGCGCCGGCCGCGTCCTCTGGAGTGCGCAGGTCGATCGCCAGGTGCTCGTGCGCGAGCGTGGTGCCGGTGATCCGGCTTGCCGGAACCGGTCCCGCGGTGGTCTGGACGGGTGCCATGTCAGCCGGCCGCGATCGGGGTGAACAGGCCCACCCAGGTCATGAGATTCAGCAGGATCCCTGCGACGATCACGGCGGCCGGCCCGGCGGCCATCCGGACGACGGGCTTGCCCATCGCCTCGTTGAGCAGGTACAGGCCGCCGACGATCAGCATGCCCATGCCGCCGCCCATGGTGTTGCCGGCCATCATCGAGCCGATCAGGATCGCCAGACCCAGCGACTCGGTGATGCCGTTGCGGATGTGGTCGGACGAGTCGCGCAGGGACGGCCAGCGTCCGAGCCAGCGACCGATCGCGGAGACGCCGAGGATCTCCGCGCCGAAGACAGCGGCTCCGGCCACCGCGGCGATCCCCAGCGTCACCGGAACCGGCAGGCCGAGCGTCGCGATGAGATACCCGATCGGGTAGATGATGGTGATGCCGGCCATCGCGTAGGCGCCGGAGGCCAGCGCGGTGGTGACGATCAACGGGACGAAGCCGAGCACTCGCACGGCGTCGAGCGCCGCGGCGCCGGTGAAGTCACCCTTGGCGATCAGGAAGCTGGTGGCTTCGCCGCCACCGAAGATGCCGGACGCGGCCACCATGGCCACGCCCACGCCGAGAACCATGAACCAGACGATGTTCTTGCGCAGGCGAGCAGCATTCGGGCCGAACAGCTCGTCCATGACGGCCTCGTCCTCGGCTGAAGTGACCAGGTTGCCGGCCCGCTTCTCCTTGCGGTCCTTGCTCAGGGCCAGGACGATCAGCATGACGACGCCGATGGCCATTGCGACCGACGGCGCGAACACCGACCAGCCCCACCACTCGGCGGCCTTGGTGATGAACACCACGACCAGGAACTCGGCGGCGAAGCTGATCCCGCCCCACATCCGTCCGAACTGCCGGGTGATGGCGATCACCGGGAACAGGGCGAACAGCCACAGGATCGGGCTCGACATCGACTGCAGCGAGCCGAGGAAGTCGACGGGAAGCAGGCTGGCGACGTGGGTCGCGCCGACCAGGCCGAAGGAGCAGACCGCACCCCAGGCGACACCGGCGGCGCCGGCGATCCACTTGCGCGGCGCGAGGATGCCGAGGATCTCCACCGGCAGGAACAGCAGCCAGGGGTTCAGCACGGTCGTGGCCAGGGCCATCGGCGCGCCGAGGCCGAAGATGAAGCCGGCCGAGAGGCCGAAGGCGATGGCCGCCATGGCGGGACGGGTGGTCCGTCCCTGAATGAAGTCGAGAAGGAAGGGCCGCACCCCGTCGTTGAAGACGGCGAGGGCCTGCTGGGCCAGGACGGCACCGATGCCGCAGACGAGCATGACGACGATGGATTGCCAGATCTGGAAGTTGATTGCGCCTTGCGCTGCGCCCATGAGGACACACTCCTTCGGTGGAAGCCCGCTCGGCCAGCCAACTAAAGTGTGGTTGGCTCACTTCGCGGATGGATGGAAACCGCCGGCGATGCTGGCGGGCACTTCACGGGGGCGGGTCAAGAGTCCGGGGGCAGTGGGGTGCGAGCCCGCTGCCTCCGGATACTCGGTTCTCAGCGCCGGGCGTCGAGAACGCCCCAGACCACAGGGACGACGTCGTCGATCTGGTCGATCGCGAAGCCGAGCGCCACCGCACCACCTCCCACGGCCGCCGCGACCGCATCAGCGGACGGGACGCCACGTCCGAAGGTGTGGCACCTGGCCGAACCCAGCAGGCCGACCAGGACTCCGAGCGAGGCCCCGGCACCGGTGTGGCAGGTGCCGAGGTAGTAGTCGGCAGTTCCGTTGCGCAGCGCCATGCCGGCCTGCATGTCCGAGCCGACGACGACTTCGTCCTCGGGCCTGATCAGGGGTTTGAGCGCGTCGGCCACATGGGCCTTGCCGACGCCTCCGGTGATGATCTTCATCTGTTCTCCTGCGGGTGTTGGGCCAGCAATGTGGCGAAATGCAGCGCGAGAATGCGGACTTCGGTGTGGGGAAGCTCTGCGCCCAGTTCCTCCCGGGCACGTTGCGCCATCGCCTGGGAGGCGGGCAGCGCGTCCGGACGTTCGGCGAGCGCGGCGTCGACCACCTCGTCGGCGCTGAACTCGGTCAGCGCCTCGCCCCGCAAGGACCGGCACAGGGCGGCGAAGAGATGAGAGGCGAACATGCCGAGGTTGTCGTCGGTCCGGTCCTGGTCGGGCAGGTCGATCCGTTCCAGTTCACGGCGGACGAACGGCACCACGACCGGGCCCGCGCCGTCGCTGCCCGAGAAGATCTCGAGGCGTAGTTCCAGGCTCTCGTCGAGCATGTGGCCAGCTGCTCCTGTCAGTAGGCGGGGAAACGACGGCCGGCAAGGACGTCGTCCAGAACGGTGTGGACCAGGCCGAGATCGAGGTCGTCGAAGAGCGCCCTTGGCACGCGCGTGGCGCCCTCCCGGACGGACAGCACGGCATGGGTGCTCCGATCGGCGCCCGGGAGTTCCTGCACGGTAACGGCGGCGTGGAGGTGCTGGTCGATCTCGTCGACGTTCCACACGGTGGCGTCGATCCGTCCGCTGGCGAACTCGTCGTCCAGCTGGGAGTAGAAGGTGTCGACGAAGGTGACGTCCCGATCCCCGAAGACGCTCTCCACCAGATGGGTCTGGTCGGCCGAGGCGCGGTCGATCGCCACTCGCAGGCCCGGGGTGGAGAGCTCCTTGCCCTGCGCGAGCACGATGCCGTGGGCGCCGACGTAGCTCGCCGGCCCGAGATCCGCCAGTTCGAGGACGGGGAGTTCGTCGCGCTGCAGATCGAAGGCGAGGCCCGAGGTCACCGCGATATCGATACTGCCCTGCACCAGGGCGTTCAGCCGGCCTTTCGAACCGCGCTGGTAGAGCAGGTCGAACGGGATGCCGAAGTCCTTGAAGGCCGAAAGGAAACCGGACGCGAGCCCCTCGTACCGCCTGGAGTACGGCAGCGGCATCGACATGGTCAGGGTCTGCATTCCGCCCAGTTCCCACAGCAACGCCCGGTCGGCGGCGTCCAGGGTTGTGCCCAGGCGCCCGTGGGACGTCGTGCTGATCGCACCGACCCGCTCCAGGAGCTGGAGGCCGGCCTGCACGGTTCCGTTGCCGAAACCCAGCTCGACCGCGATGTCACGTGCTCGTGGGAGCTGATCGCCGACGGGAAGCGCGAGGATCTGCCGCGAAAGCTGCATCGCTGCCAGACCGTTCCGCGACATGAATGGCTCCATGTCCACTGCCATATTCAGACTATATCCCGGATTCTGGTTATTTACAAGAGCCTGTGCGGATGCTCACCTCAGGGCCTGGCGTCCAGTCGTTGCCAGTCGGGGAGGTTGGCGTAGGTCTGGCGGTAGTAGTCGGCCAGGGTCAGCTCGGCAGCCGCGTCCTCGTCCACGACGATCGTGGCGTGGGGGTGGAACTGCAGCACCGAACCCGGATACATCGCCGTCACCGGACCCTCCACCACCTGCGCGATCGCATGCGCCTTACTCGCACCGGTGGCGACCAGGATCACATGCCGGGCATCCATGATCGTGCCCAAACCCTGCGTCAGGCAGTGCCTGGGCACCTCATCGACCGAAGCGAAGAACCGGGCATTGTCCTCCAGCGTCCGCGCCGCCAACGTCTTGATCCGCGTCCGCGACGACAACGACGACGTCGGCTCATTGAACCCAATATGACCATTCGAACCCACACCCAAGAACTGAATGTCGACCCCGCCAACCGCCCGAATCGCCTCCTCATACTCCACACACGCCGCAGCAACATCGTCGGCGAAACCATTCGGCACATGCACCCGCGCCGGATCCAGATGCATCGGCTCAGTCACCGTCTTGCGAATAATCTCGTGATAACTCTCCGGATGCCCCTCCGCGATACCGACGTACTCGTCCAGAGCAAACGCCGACGCCTCCGACAAGTCCAACTCACCGGCATCCACCAACCGAGCCAACTCCGCAAACGTCTGCACCGGCGACGACCCCGTCGCCACACCCAACACCACCCCCGGACCAATCGGACCCGCAATCCGAGCCGCCTTCGCCGCGGCCACCTCACCAACACGCTGCACACTCGGGCAGATGATGACTTCCATTACTTCCCTCTCCCGTTCGGTTGCTGGTGACGATCACCGCTCCACGAACCATGAAAACAATATCCGGGATTCGGGTTATTTGCTACTGAACGTCAGGACTGGGCGTGACCGGTGGCCTGCGCGACCAGAATGCGTGCGGTCTGGGCCGCCTGTGTCGCTGCGGCAGGGTTCGCGTCGAGGGCGCCGTTGGCCAGGCCTCCGTCGAGGAGCAGGGTGAGGGACCGCGCGAGTTGGTCGGGAGAGTTGGCTCCGGCCTGAGTGGCCAACTCGGTGACCCAGGCCAGCACGGCCTGCTTGTGGGCGACGATCCGGTCGTGCGTCGGGGTGCCCGGTGGGGTTTCCGCAGCGGCGTTGATGAAGCCGCAGCCGCGATAGCCGTCCTGGCTGCAGGCGGTGGTCAGGGCGCCGAACAGGCCGACCAGTTGCTCGGCAGGTGCGTCGCCGGCCGCTGCGGCGGCCGCTCGCAGCTGAGCGGTCCACACCTCGTCCACCCGATCGAGGTAGGCCAGCACCAGAGCGTCCTTGGTCGGGAAGTACTTGTAGAACGTGGCCTTGGCTACGCCTGACTCGGCGATCAACAGGTCGACCCCGACCGCGCGGATGCCGCGGGCATAGAACAGCCGGTAGGCCACGTCGAGGATTCGCTGCCGCGCACCGACGGCGGGGGTCATGGTCACCACCCCTTGATAGTAGACAGATCTGTCTGTTATGGTCCAGCCAGAAGTAGACAGATCTGTCTATCCCGGTCCGAGCGAGGAGTCCCCATGAACATTGCAGTATTCGGCACCGGCACGGTGGGTCGGGCTCTCGCGGGCCGGCTCGCAGAACTCGGCCACCAAGTGGTCGTGGGAACCCGGGACCCCCAGGCCACCCTGGCTCGGACCGGCCCCGACCAGATGGGCACACCGCCCTACCAGCACTGGGCCGCCGAGCATCCCGACGTACGGCTGGCCTCATTCGAAGCAGCCGCCGGCGGAGCCGAGCTCGTGGTCAACGCCACGTCCGGGGCCGCCGCCCTCGATGTGCTCGCCCTGGCGGGCGAGGCGAACCTGGCCGGAAAGATTCTGGTGGACGTCTCCAACCCGCTCGACTTCACCCACGGCATGCCGCCCACGCTGTTCGTCAAGGACACCGACTCGCTCGGCGAACGCGTCCAACGCGCCTTCCCTGCAGCCAAGGTCGTGAAGACCCTCAACACGCTCAACGCAGACCTCATGGTGCATCCGGACACGCTGCCCGAGACCACAACGGTGTTCGTGTCCGGCGACGACCCCGAGGCCAAGGCGACGGTCACCGGACTCCTGCGCAGCTTCGGACACCAGGACGTGATCGACCTCGGGGGAATCGACACCGCACGCGGCCCCGAGCTGTGGCTCCCCTTGTGGCTACGCCTGATGGGCAGCCTCGGAACGGCGGCGTTCAACCTGCGCATCGTCCGCTGACGGCGCCGGCTCTGCACGGGGTCTACCAGAGAAGGCAGCCGCTTCAGTTGAGCGCCCCGGCACTCGCAAGACTGCGACTGACGGCGCTGACGACCGCCTCGACAGTCATGCCGCATTCGCGCTGCACGTCGGCCGCGGGGGCGGAGAGACCGTAGTGGTCGATGCCGACGATCACGCCGGCGTCGCCGGCAATGTCGCGCCAGCCGTACGGGGAAGCAGCCTCGACGACAACCCGCGCTCTGACGGACGGCGGGACGACGCTGCTGCGGTAGCTCGGGTCCTGCCGGTCGAACAGTTCCCTGGACGGCATGGACACGACGCGGACGCGAATGCCGTCGGCCCTGACCCGGGCAGCGGCGACGAGGGCGAGCTCGAGTTCGCTTCCCGTGCCGATCACGACGACGTCGGGATCCGGCTCGTCGCTGACGATGTACGCGCCCCGCCGCACGCCGTCGGTGACTCTGTCGAGGGGCAGGTCCAGCGTGGTCAGGGGCTGACGGCACAGCGCCAGCCCGATCGGTCCGTCCTGCTCGAGGGCGACGAGCCAGGCGGCGGCGGTCTCGTTGGCGTCCCCGGGGCGGATCACGGTCAGGCCGGGCATGGCCCGCAGGCTGGTCAGGTGCTCGATCGGCTGGTGGGTCGGCCCGTCCTGGCCCAGCGCGATCGAGTCGTGCGACCACACGTAGACAGCGGTCAGCCGCATCAGGGCGGCGAGCCGGATCGCAGGCCGCTGGTAGTCCGAGAAGACCAGGAAGGTCCCGGCGTAGGGACGGACGCCGCCCGCGAGCAGCATGCCGTTCATGGCTGCGGCCATGGCGTGTTCGCGGACGCCCCAGTGGATGTTGCGACCAGCGCGGGATTCAGGCAGGAAGCTGGTCGATGCCTTGATCTCGGTCCGGTTCGGCTCCGCCAGGTCCGCCGATCCGCCCATCAGTTCGGGCACGTGCTCGGCGAGGGCCTGGATGACACGACCCGACGCGTCCCGGGTCGCGAGCCTTGAACCGACCTCGAACACCGGCAGGTGTTCGGCGAGATCCTCGGGCAGGGTTCGAGAGGTCGCAGCGTCCCACTGGCGGGCCAGGTCGGGGTTCGTGGCCGACCAGGCAGCCATCTGCCGATCCCACGCCGTGTGCAGGTCGCGGCCACGATCCACCGCCCTTCGCGTGTAGGCGAGCATCTCGTCACTGATCTCGAACGGCGCCGCTTCGGCCGCGCCCAGCTGCGCACGCACCAGGTCTGCCTCAGCCGCACCCAGCGGCGCACCGTGCGAGGCAGCCGTACCTCGAGCGTTCGGCGCCGGCCAGGCGATCTCGGACTTCAGCACCACGAGGTGTGGACGGCCCTCGCGATGGCCGCTCGACAACGCATTGTCCAGAGCGTCCACATCGATGTCACCGTCAGCACCGCGTCCGACTCTGGACACCCGCCAGCCCTGCGCCTCGAACCGCGCCGCCCGATCCTCACTCCATGTCAGCGAGACCGGACCTTCGATCTGGATGTCGTTGTCGTCATAGATCACTGTCAGGTTGTCCAGTGCGTGCCGGCCGGCCAGCGCGCCCGCCTCGTAGGAGACACCCTCCTGCAGGTCACCATCGGAGGCCAGCACCCACACTCGCCGGTCGAACGGCGACGTCCCGTCGGGAGCGTCGTGGTCGTACACGGCCCGCTGGTGCGCGAAGGCCATCGCCATTCCCACGGCCATCGCGATCCCCTGTCCCAACGGGCCGGTCGTCGCGTCCACACCGGGCGTACAGCCGAACTCGGGGTGGCCAGGGGTCCTCGAGTGCAGCGTCCGGAACGCCTGCAGGTCGCCCAGTGACAGGTCGTAGCCGGTCAGGTACAGCTGGGCGTACAGCAGCATGCTGGCGTGGCCGCAGGACAACACGAACCGGTCTCGACCGACCCAGGCCGGGTCGTGCGGATCGTGGCGGATGTACTTCTGGAACAGCAGATCCGCCACCGGAGCCAACGACAGCGCCGCCCCCGGATGGCCCGACTTCGCCCGCTCAATCGCGTCGAGCGCCAGCAGGCGGGCCGTGTCCACAGCGCGGTCGGCGAGGCGCTCCTGGGTGTGTGCGGCAGTCATGGCGTTCTCCTCGGGATGGTTCATCGGCGGGTGGGCAGAGGTCGGACGCGGACGACCTACGTGAGGTCGGCGGCTTCGGTCAGAAGTTGTGTGACCCTTTCGGCCACGGCTTCCGGATAGAGCCCGAAGTAGTGCCTCAGTTCCTCACCGCTTGCGGAGAAGCCGAAAGCGTCGGGCGTGCCGATCCGATGGACGTTGCGTCCCAGGGGGCTCAGCACTTCGGCGACCGCCGAGCCGAGCCCACCGAGAACGCTGTGATTCTCGACCGAGACCACCATCTCGACATCGGCGGACGCGTCGATGATCCCCTTCTCGTCGAGCGGCTTGAGCGAGGACAGGTGCAGCACTCGTGCGGAAGAACCTGAGCACCTGAGGATCTCGGCTGCGTCCATGGCGAGCGTTGCGGTCGATCCCTCCGCCACGAGCAGCACCCGGTTCCCGTCGTCGCGAAGAACCTCGCTCCTGCCCGGGACGAAGTCGACCGCTGCGTCATGGACCTGCGCGACCGGATGGCGTCCGACCCGGATGTAGACCGGCTGGGTGGCGTGCCGCACCGCCCATCGGATCGCTGCGGCGGTCTGGCTGCTGTCGCACGGAGTGAGGGTAATCAGGCCGGGCATCACCCGGGCGAGAGCCAGGTCTTCGAGGAACTGGTGGGTGCCGCCGTCGGGGCCCATGTCGAGCCCGGCATGGGTTCCGATCACCACGACGGGCAGACCGGCGTAGGCCACCTGCCGCAGTTGGGTCCAGGGCAGCCCCAGCGAGAACATCGCCATGCTGACGAACACCGGCCGGTGGCCGGTATAGGCGAGGCCGGCGGCGACGTCGACCGCGTTCTGTTCGGCCACCCCCAGCTGGATGAGGTGGTCGGGGTAGGTCTCCTCGACGGCGTTCAGGCGGGTTGACAGACCCAGGTCGGCGTCCAGGACGACCACGTCGGAATCGTCGCGGATCAGTTCGACCAGGGTGGGCCCGATCACCTCCCGGGGAGCCCGCAGTTCCCCGTACACATCGGTCTTGGCAGCCACTAGATCGCCTCCACTTCAGCCAACGCCAGTGCGAGTTCCTGATCGGTGATTCCCCGGGAGTGCCAGTCGCGGACGCCCTCCATGAACGACACCCCGTGGCCCTTGACTGTTCTGGCGATGACGGCCGCAGGGCCGGATTCATCCCTCGCCGCGGTGAGCGCTTCATCGAGGGCCCGCACGTTGTGCCCGTCCACCTCCTGCACAGCCCAGCCGAACGCGCTGAGCTTCGCCGCCAGGGGCTCCAGGCCCATCACCTGCTCAACCCGACCGTGTTGAGTCAGCCCGTTCCGGTCCACCACCAGGGTGAGACCGCCGACCTTGTGGTGGGCCGCGGACATCAACGCCTCCCAGGTCTGCCCTTCGTGGAGGTCGCCCTCGCCGGCGACGACCCAGGTGTGCCTGCCGGACGCGTGGCGCAACTCGCCGAGCGCGATCCCGACGGCGACCGAGAGCCCCTGGCCCAGGTGTCCGCTGGACACCTGGATGCCGGGAGTCTTGCGTCGGTCCGGGTGGCCCTGGAGCCGTGAGCCGAGATGGCGGTACGAGGCCAGCTCGGACTCCTCCAGATAGCCGAGCTCGACCAGCACGGAGTAGAGCGCGGGGACGGCGTGGCCCTTCGCCAGGACCAGCCAGTCGTGGACCTCCTGGTCGGGCTCGAACCGACCTTGTTTGAGCATGATCACGGCGAGGGTGTCGATCACTGACAGCGAACCGCCGGGGTGTCCCGCGTTCGCGTCGTGGATCATCCTGAGGATCCGGCCGCGGAGCGCCGGAAGGCGCCCCGCGACCGCTTCGACGCTCAAGCTCACGCGGCCACGCCCTCGAGTTCGCGCTTGGCGGCCTTTTCGCGCTTGTCGATGACGAACACCAGCGCTGCGATCGCCGCGACGATCACGAAGGTGAGGGCCGTGCCGAGGCCGGCACCGAGGTTCAGCAGCTGGTAGAGCGGCCACTCGACCGCGCTGAAGTCGGTCTCCGGGAAGGAGGAGCCTTCCAGGCCGACCTTCGCCATGATCGGGTAGATCAGCTGAGGACCGAGAGAGATCAGGACGCCGACGATCGCCGAGCCCGCGACGGCTCCCTTCCAGCCACCGGTGGCGTTCCCGAAGACGGCAGCGGTTCCGCCGATGAAGAAGTAGGGAATGGCGACCGGGATGATGACGGTCCAGCCCAGTGCGATGTAGGCGCCCATCATGACCAGACCGGCAGCGTAGGCGGTGAGGAAGCCGAGGATGACCGCGGTCGGTGCGTAGGGGAACACGGCGGGGCAGTCCAGGGCCGGCTTCACGCCGGGGATGAGCTTCTCGGAGATTCCGAGGAAGGCCGGGACGATCTCGCCGAGGAACATGCGGACGCCGGTGATGATCACGTAGACCGCGGCGGCGAAGGTCAGAGCCTGAATTGCGGGGAAGACGAGCCAGTTGACCCCGCTGGAGAGCTCGGAGGTGACCTTCTCACCGGCGGCCAGGGCGGCGATGTAGTAGAAGATGACCATGGTCAGGGAGATCGAGGCAACGTAGTCGCGGAAGAAGCTGAGGCCCTTGGGCAGCTTCAGCGACTCCGTGGACTTCGACGGATCGCCGATCCGCGAACCGATCCATCCGGAGAGCGCATAGCCGATGGTCACGTAGTGGCCGATGCCGATGTCGTCGCTGCCGGTGATCTTGGGCATGTAGTTCCGGCACAGCCAGGGGAAGAAGGCGGCGAAGAAGCCGAGCAGGGCGCCACCGACGAGGATGGTCACGAGGTCGCTCATGCCGGAGGCCTTCAGCACGATGGCCAGGATCGCGGAGAAGAACAGGTTGTGCTGGCCGGTGAGGAAGACGTACTTCATCGGGGTGAGCCGAGCCACCACGAGGTTCAGCACGAGGCCCAGGAACATGATGATGGCCGTCTGGCTGCCGAACTTCGCCAGCGCCAGGGCGGTCACGCCTTCGGAGATCGGCAGGACGCCGTTGATGCCGAAGCCCTTCGAGAACAGCGTCTGGAAGTTGCCGAGAGCGCTGACGGCCGCGGAGGCGCCGATCCCGAAGATCAGGAAGCCGACGATCGTCTTGACGGTCCCGGCGAAGACGTCCGGGAACGCCTTCCGCTGGAGCAACAGCCCCAGCAGCGCGAACAAGCCGACCAAGATGGCCGCATTGCCCAGAATGTCGTTCATCAATACGTTGAGAAATTCCATTGAACAGCACCTTTCAAGCGCAACTCAACATCAGGTCGCCGCGTCCGTGCGGCGCCCAAGGCTTGTGGATTTGTGTTTCGACCGGTCTGTAGTGAGCCGGCTGCGGGGGTTACTCGGCGTTCGAGGCCAGATAGGCCGTCAACGCCTCCTTGATCTCGTTCATGTCGACGATGCTCTTGATTCCGATGACGGGCATCGGCAAACCCTCAAGAGCTGGGACGAGGTCGAGGCCCGCCACGAGCACGTCGGCTCCGGACGAACGTGCGCCCGACGCCAGGTCCGAGCTCACACTGAACGGCAGCTTGTTGGCTGTGACGACGCGGTCAACCATCATCTTGAGAATCATGGAACTGCCCATTCCAGTTCCGCATACCACCAGGAGTTTCTGGGTCATCATTGATTCCTTACTCGGAGGCTTCGAGCTGCAGCAGACGGTCGCGCAGATCGCTGGGGGAGGTGGCGGCAGCGACAGCGTCGACTGCGCCAGGTTGACTGAAGGTGTTTGCGATCGCGACGAGCGCGTTCAGATGCCCTTCGGCATCGACGGCGGTCAGCCCGAGCGCGACTTGCACCGGGTCATTCGTCGAGTGTCCGAAGACGACCGGCTCGGCGAGCGTTGCCAGGACGAGGCCCGGAGCGAGTGCTCCCCCGTCCGGCCGTGCGTGCAGCAGGGCCAGGCCTGGTGCGATCACCAGGTACGGGCCATTCACGCGGAGGTTCTCATGGATCGCAGCGGTGTATTCCGGACTGGCGTAGCCCAACCGGGTGAGCATGTCGCCGACGGCGTCCACGACGTGGTCCCGGTCGGCTGCCGGGATTCCGAATTGCAGCCCGTCCTCGGGCACCGCGTCGATGATGGTGGTCATTTCTGCGTCTCCTGTTCTTCGTGCCGGCTCACGATGTCGATCTCGAGTTGGCTGACATCGGGACGCAGCCGCGAGAAGCCGAACAGGAGCGGGTTTCCCCCACGGTCGCTCACCCTCGAGGAGATCTGCAGCAGGGCCGATCCGGGCGGGACTTCGAGGTAGTCGGCCTCGTCTTCAGCCGCGATGCCGACCTCGATCGTGAGATGGGTGGCGTGCAGGTCGGCGTCGTACTCGCTGCGAATGAAGTCGTACAGCGAGCACTCGGTGAAGTCCTGGGTCGCGGTCTTCGGGAACAGCGAGACGGGGAGGTAGGTGTGCACGATGTGGTTGATCTCGTCATTCACTGACCTCAGGCGGACCAGTTCCACCACCTCGTCCTCGGTGTCCAGTCGTAGCGTCTTCGCGAGCTCGGACGAAGCGAACACGACCTCCTGCCGCAACACCTGAGTGGTGACATGCTCACCGCGGGCCGCCATTTCGCCGTAGAAGCCCTGGATGCTCTCGGCAAAGCGCTCGCTGTACTTCTGGGCGACGACAGGACGAGCGACGAAGGTGCCCCGTCCCTGCTTCTTGACGAGCAAGCCGTCGTTGGCGAGGTCGTCCACCGCCCTGCGGATCGTGATCCTGCTCACGTCGTACTCGAGGCACAGCTCGGACTCGGACGGGAGCAACTCCCCCACCCGCATCGACTTCACCCGCTTGCGCAGATGCTCGCGAACTCTCAGATACTTCATCGTTCTCTCTGGTTTCTATAACGTATTTAAGACGTTATAATGACCTTCTGATTTGATCATTGCATGCGTTCGGGAGGGTGCGCAAGGCTTTTCTGGGAGTCAGTGGTGGGGGCGACGATGAGCCAAGCAGGCTGGGAAAGGGCGTCTCGAGGTGTCCGCTAAAGCGCCTCGACGAACGCGACGGCGCAAACCTGCGGCGGCTCCAGAGCATCGGCACTCGCGGCACGGTCGACCGAGGGTCCCGGATCGCGCCTCACGCGCTCGAGTTGATAGACGCGCCCATGTCGACGGAAGCCGCCGACCGCCAGATCGACTACCGCCTGAGCACTGGGAGCAGTTTGGCAGCAACCAGTTCTGGCGAGCCCGGGCATCCTGTTTCGACATACTTGAGACGCTTGAGCGCGTCAGGAAGAGCGCCGGAGAGGCCGTCTTCCACAACCGTCAAAATTCTTACATCGCGCCGACCCGCATAACGGTAAAGGAAAGCCTCAAACTCATACTGACACCAATGCGAGCCGGAATCCGGGACTTATCCAGAAGACTACTGCTGTGGACTCGCGGACACCATCCTCGATTGCCCTGACAAGTGGGTCGCCATACTCGATATCTAGAGCGTCGAACCAAGTGGCGACACCACCGTCCGACAGGAGCATCTGAAGCCTTGCCACCTCCCCCTTCCGATCGGCCTGATGGCTGAGGAACGTCTTCGACTTCGGCACATCCCAGCGTTCGAGCTTGAACCCTAGGGCCTCGAGGTCAGCGCGAGAGGGTTGAGAAAAATCAATCTCAATTGGAATCCCCTGGACTGCTCCCAACAGATTTAGTTGCCGCCTTGCGAGTGCTCCGTCTAGTTCTTCTCCGGTGAGATCGGACCGCCTCCATGCTCCCGCAGAGACCATGAGATTCTCAGCTCGAAGCATGTATTCGTCTATCTTCGGATCGGTCGGCTGATAAGCGACGTATGCAAACAGCCGCAGGTCATAAATGAGATCGCTCCAGTAGATCGCAAATCCGGTGAGAGAGTCACTGGGAATTTCATCATTGATGCGATTGACGGCTTCAATGAAGGTCTCACGATATCCATACTGCCCTTCCCAGACTTGGGTGTACCTTGGGTCGTCGCTACTTGCCATGTGGCCACTATCACACATGAGCTGCATCGCCTTGAGCCGCCTCAGGTGCCGAGGATCAGCGACTCCGCCCAGTCCTGGATCAGAGAGCCTCCGTCGACGACGAACTCCTGGCCTTTGGCGGTGGACTGAAAGTAGCTCTCCTTGATGCTGGCCTTGGTGTGGTAGCTGATCGAGGCGGATTCCATCCAGTCCAGAAGGCGCCATCGGGACTGGGCGAGGCCGGGCGCGGTGAGTACCCGATCGTCGCGGTGGTCCAGGATCCCGGAGCCCGCGCCGTCGGTGAAGGTGAGGCGTTCGTTGGCCAGGTAGAGGGTGTTGTTCGGCAGTGGATCGGGGTTCTCCGCGTGGGGATGCCACGGGTAGTCGCGCACCTGATCGCCCAAGACGATCGCGCCCACCTGCAGGTACCCGAACACAATGTGCTGGGTCGGAGCGCTCCGGACGTAACGCAGCCGGCCGTCGGGGGCGTACGCGGTCTGGCGAAACCGTCCGAAGAAGAGGAACAGGTCTCCGACTCCGACGCCTTGGTTCGCCAGGTGGGTCTGCGCGGCGCCAGTCTGCCCGAAGGCCGGCACCCAACCAGCAGCATCACCGGGACGGAGGTCCGGATCCAGATGGCAGCAGCCGCCGGCAACCGTCTGGTCGCCACCAAGAGCCGTGATCAGGTCGGAGTAGCACCAGCCCTGATGCCTCAGGTCGGAGAAGCGGCGTCCCGACTCTGAGGTAGGGATCGGCAGCGACAGCAGCGTCCCGTCGGGAAGGATCGGGCTGGGTATGCGCCCGTACTGGGAGTCGAACCCCTTGCGCGACAAGACGATCTTCACCGCCCACCCCTGCACGCGCGGGACGACCTTGCCGCCACCTCGACACTTCGGTGGTCGGACTGGTCGTTGAACAGATCGGCCCAGGGGCCGTTCAGCAAGGACTCCAGTTCCATGACCGCCTCGGGCGCATGGTTCGAGCTGTGGCCCCGGCCATGGTGCAAGTGCTCCTCGACCAACACGTAGGGTGCGTCCTTGCCGAAGTACACGAAATGGTCCGACACCAGCACGTAACGACCGTCGAGGTCGTGATGCTTGTTGCCCTCGTCCTCGCGATCACCGTCCGAATGTGTGCATGGCGCCAGCTGGCGGGCCGTGGCCGGGTCGTTCCCCGTGTAGATCGCGTCGCCGTGCCAGGTCGGGTCGGCAGGCGTCGCCATCGCGGTCCGAACCGGACGCTTCTGCGGATACTCCTCGAAGTAGGACTCGAAGTCGAGCACGTCCGTGACCTGCATGGCGTACACGACCGACCGGCGCGGACGGTCCCGCAGCGAAGCCCCAGCCAATCCGACAACCCACATGTTCTGGTCGCGGATGAAGCCAGGCTCGGCACTTCGCAACTCCCGGATGTCGACCCGCCCAGACCGCCGCAGCAGCCGTTCGCCGACCGCCCGGCGGATCTTCGGCTTGCAGCACGCCAGAGTGCACGACCCGAAGAACGGATTCGGCGCGAAACCGGAGTCGGTCTCCACGACATAGCTGAACAATGCGCCGATCCGATTCGACGCGGACGGAGGGGCGAGTCTGACTCGTTCTTTCGGCACGGTCACATCTTGACGCCTCGGACCGACAAGCCCGTACCGCACACCTCGATGCCAACCTCCGAGGGCCAACACGGCGGTCTCCAGCAGTGCGGTGTTGAGGCCGCGCTGGCGCACCAGTCTGGTCAGAAGTCGGCTACGAGGACGACCGGATTTGCGCAGTCGATCACCTGAACGCCGTGGCCGGAGCAGGCGAAGTGGGATCGAGTGCGCAATTCCGACGCAGCGAACCGAACCGACGAGCAGGTTCCCTCCGGGCCTGTCCACGGCGGTGCTCAGGCGCCGATAAGCAGTTCACGGTGAGCTGAAGGAACAACCCGGCTGAACACTGCGCGCGATCATCGTCGCTCCAACTCAAGGGGCACCTCGACTAGGAAGTTCGCACCGACGCTGCAAGTGGAGTTGCACACATCGACGCAACTTCCAAGTCAGAGAGGGGCAAACTTGGAAGTTCTGGTCATTATTGCAAGTGGACAGCCAGTTCACTTGTAGGGTGGGCCCATGGATGCGGGCAGGTTCGTCGAGAGCGCCTTCGGGCAGCCCATGCGAGAACCAGGCAACAAGTGGGCGTTCGCCTACTACCTACCGAAGGCCATCCCGCGCGAGCTCCCGCTGAGTGCCGAAATCGTGGTCGCCATGTCCGACGCCGACGCGGCACTGGGGCATCTGCAGGGTCTGGGGATGGTTATCACCGACCCGACCCTGCTGATCGGACCCTACCTGCGGCGCGAGGCGCTGGCCAGCTCCCGCATCGAGGGCACCCAGGCCTCACTGTCCGAACTGCTGCAGTCCGAAGTCGACGCCACGACCAGCGACGACGACACCGACGAGGTCCGCCGCTATCTCGAAGCCACCGAACTCGCCTACACGCTGGCCAAGTCGCTCCCGATCACCCAACGGCTCGTGCTCCAGGTGCACGAGGTCTTGCTGCGAGGCGTCCGCGGCGAGGAGAAGAATCCCGGCGAACTGCGCAGCAGCCCAGTGTGGGTCGGACGTGCGGGCGCCACTCCGGAGAGCGCTGCCTTCGTCCCCCCGCTCCCGCAGCACCTCCCCGACCTCATGCGCGATTGGGAGTACTTCGTCAACGAGGACGGCAAGCAACTCCCCGCGCTGATCCAGGCAGCATTGATGCACTACCAGTTCGAGACCATCCACCCCTTCCTCGACGGCAACGGACGGATCGGAAGACTCCTGATCAACCTGCTCCTCATGGAACGCGAACGCCTCCCGATGCCGCTGCTCTACCTGTCCAGCTACTTCGAGAGCTACCGCCAGACCTACTACGACCGGCTCCAGGCCGTCCGCGAAGTAGGCGACATCGACGGCTGGCTGCTGTTCTTCCTCGAGGCCGTGAAGTCCCAGGCTACCGACGCCGTGGTGCGCTCTCGTGCCCTAGTGGCGATCCGTGAGTCCTATCTTGTCGACGCAATCCAGACCCGGTCGAGCCTCCCGGCGCTCGTCGAGCTGATCACACGAACCCCGGTCGTAACGGTGAGGTTCGTCCAGAATGCGACGAGCCTCACGAACCAGGCTTCCCGGAACCTCATTCGCGCGGCAGAGTCCCGGGGCTGGCTCCAGAGCATCGGCACCCGCGGCAGAGGCGGCAGGGAATTCTGGGTCGCCCCACGCGTGCTCGACGTGATGGAAGCACCCATGTCCTACACCCGCACCGACTCCGACGCCGGCGACCCCGAACTCACCTCGTCCTGAGCAGACCACCAGGAAGGGTCGCGGGAGCCGGCTGGGCTCCGCAGCGCGAGATGACGTTACGGCCCCACCGCGCCCTTTGCCGCATATGCCGGTGGATTCCTAGTGACGAAGGTTGGCCATCATCCGCTCGTACATGTGGCGTCCGACCAGCGCCCAGACGAAGGTGACCGGGCCGGGGAGTTCGGCGTCGAAGGCTGCCCGTTCCTCGGCGGGCATGAGGTCGTAGATGAGCCCCAGCATCAGGAAGCCCTGCGCGGGAGCCGTGACCGCCTTGGCGGCGTCGCCCACCTTCTGCCACTCCCCCGCGCTGATCACCTGCTCGATCACGGGCACGATCCGGGCCTCCTCGGCTGCCAGGTGAACCTCAAGCACGTCGCCGATCTCGGCGAACAGCGCCGCCAGTGGTTGCGCGGTCGCCCGGCCAGGGTGCCGCCGCCAGGCCCGGATCAGCTCCGGTGCCCGGGCCAGCAGCGCGGCGAGCGTCCCGTGCTGGCGCTTCATCAGTTCGACGTGCAGTCCGCAGGCTGGCCTGCGCTCGGCGAGCGTGTCCCACAGCATCGTGTCCTCCACCGTGTGGTGGTGGTGCAGGGCGGCGTTGATCGCCTTCAGGGTGGACGCGATGGACGCGACGCGGGCCCGGTCGGCGGGGTCGGTGGAACGGACGGCGTCCGGGGCGAGCGAGTACACCCGGCGGAACGCCTGGTGGGCGATGACGAGGTCCTGCGCGTCGCAGGATCGGGTGGACGGGGCGATGGTGGTCATGAGTGTTCTTCCTTGTCAGTTCGTGTTCGGAACGGTGGGACGCGCTCAGTCGCGCAGGCGTGAGGGCAGGCGGGCGCCGAGGATGGCCATCCAGACCCAGCCGAGGATCATGGCCAGCTCGGTGATCGGGAACAGCGCAGGCGTCAGCACGGTGCCGAGTCCGACCACCGCGAGCGCGGCCAGCACCCAGGAGAAGCCGCGGACGCCGCGTCCGGCCAGTCCTGAGCGGCGCAGCAGCACGGCCGAGCAGCCCAGCAGCACCGCGCGGGCGAGGCCGGCGACCGCGATCGTGATCGGCAGCACGCCGTCGATCGCCTTGATCACCGCGCCCGTGGCTGTGCTCGCGTCGAGGGCGCCGATGGTGCTGGTGATGGACGACACCATCGTGGCCGAGGTGAACAGCGCGACATCGACGAGGCCGGCAGCGAAGGCTGTGGACGCCAGCGCCGCGCCCGAGCGCCGCAACACCGAGGTGAGGCCGCCGAGGAACATCAGGACGAAAGGCATCGGCAGCACGAACAGCAGCGTGCTGACGCCGAGCTGCCAGGCGTTGTCACGGAACCCGATCGCCGCATCCAGCGGGCCGGCGTCGAACGCGGGGTGCGTGGTGTTCAGGAACCAGACCGCGAACGCGATGCCTGCGGCGTAGGGCGCTGCGGCGACCAGGCCGCCGCGGAGTAGCAGGCGCTCGTCGGCGCCGGAGGTTGGCGTGCCGGGCGTCAGGGTGGCCGGCTCACGAAGTGTTGAAGTCATGCCGCAAAGCGTCGGCCGGGCGCCGTCCCGGGCACATGGGGCGCGGTTCTCGACCACGGTCGGGACATCGCGTCCCATGACATCGGGACACCACCCGGGCCACCATTGCCGGGTGCGGATGACTCTCGGGGTGCTCGCCGTCGTGAGCGGAGTCGGCGGCGGCGTCCTGCATGCCGTCAACGCCGTGGCCGGACGCGGCTTCGAACCGTCG
Organism: Propionicimonas sp.; assembly: GCA_036770475.1. Classification (GTDB taxonomy): domain Bacteria; phylum Actinomycetota; class Actinomycetes; order Propionibacteriales; family Propionibacteriaceae; genus Propionicimonas. The sequence goes on from DAIPJC010000006.1 coordinate 99,792, forward strand.
TTCTGGCTGATCCAGGCGGCGGACGCCGTGGCGTTCGGCGCGGTCGGAGCGGTGCTCGCGGCCCGGTCCACGGCCCGCCGGGTGCCCGATCTGATGGTGGCCACCGGACTGGGCAAGGGGCTCTCGCTGGTGCTCATGGAGTACGCGACTCTCGGTTCGCTGCCGCTGGCCCCGCTGGCCCTGTGGGTGGCGAGCTGGCTGTGGGCACCGGCGCTGTTCCTCTCGGCCACCGTGCTGGTACTGCTGCTCCCGGAAGGGACGCTGCCGTCCCCGCGCTGGCGTCCGGCACTGGCGTTGAGCTGGGCGGTCTTGGCGTTGCACGCCGTGGTGTGGGCGCTCACCCGCTACGAGGACGAGACCCCGCGTCCGATCGACGTGCGCGACCTGCGCAACCCGGTCGGCTTGGCCGTGGCCGGGACGCCGGCCGTGCAGGTGGTGCTGGGGGCACTCACGCTGGCCGCCGCCGGGTTGGCGCTCGCATCCCTGGTCAGCCGCTGGCGGAAGTCGTCCGGCGATGCGAGACAGCAGCTGAAGTGGCTGGCCGTCGGCGCGGCGGCGGTGGTCGTGCTGTTCGAATTGGGTGTCGCCGCGCCGCAGCCGTGGGGCGAGTTGCTGGTCGGGCTGTCCGCGCTGCCGATGCCGCTCGCGATGGGCGTGGCGGCGCTGCGGCACCGGTTGTGGGACGTTGATCTGGCGATCTCGACCGGCCTGCGCTACGTCCTGCTGTCGGCGGTCGCGATCGCCGTGTACACCCTGGTCGTTTCGGTGCTCGGCGCGTTCAGCGGTGCGCCGGTGGTGGCGACCGCGGTCGTGGCTCTGGTGCTGCTGCCGCTGCACGACCGTCTCAGGCGTTGGGTGAACCGGCTGGTGCACGGCGAGGGGAACGATCCCGACACCGCCCTCGCCGAACTGGGCGCGCGCCTGGAGGCGACCGGCGACCCGGCCGAGGTCGCCGACCGGTTGCTGCCCGCGGTGGTGGACCGGCTGGCCGGGCTGTTGCGGTCGCCGTTCGTGGTGCTCGAGCTGTCGGACGGCACGGTGGTGGCGCACGGCGCCGCGAGCGACCCGGTCGAGAGCATCGACCTGCGCTACGCCGGGGCACGGGTGGGCGTGCTGGAGCTCGCCGGACGCCATCGCTCGCGCGCCGAGCGCAGCCGGCTCGACCGGGTGGCCGCGCAGGCGGCGGTCGCCGTCCACTCGGTGCTGGCTACCAGGGACGCCCGGCGCGCCCGTCAGTTGGTTGTGGCCGCCCGCGAGGAGGAACGGCGGCGGCTGCGCTGGGACCTGCACGACGGGGTGGCGCCCCTGCTGGCCGGCCTGGCGCTGCAGGCCGAGACCGCGCGGGACATCGTCCACGACGACCCGGACGCGGCCAGGGCGATCCTCGACCGGCTGGTGCCGAACCTGTCGGGGGCGGTGGACGACGTGCGGGCGATCGTGCACGAGCTCAGACCGCCGGCGCTGGACGAACTCGGGGTGGTGGGAGCGGTCGGCGAGCTGGCCGCGCGGTTCAACCGTCCCGAGCGTCGCGTGGTGGTGACCGCGGAGAATGTGGACGGGCTGCCCGCGGCGGTCGACCTGGCCGCGTACCGGATCGTTGCCGAAGCGCTGAACAACGCCGTCCGGCATGCCTCGGCGTCGACCATCGAGATCAGCCTGCGGGGGGTGGGAGCGCAGGTGGAGGTGCGGATCACCGACGACGGACGCGGGCTGCCCGCCGACCGTCCGAGCGGAGTCGGCCTGGGCTCGATGCGCGCGCGAGCCGAAGAACTGGGCGGACGGTTCACGGTGAAGTCCGTGCCCGGCAGTGGTACAACCGTGATTGCCGACCTGCCGCTCGCGATGGGGGACGATGAGCCATGACGCTACGGGTGCTGGTGGTGGACGACCACCCGCTGTACCGCGAGGGCCTGGTGACGGCGATCGCGACGATGCCGGGCGTGGAGGTCGTGGGATCGGCGGCGGACGGGGCGGAGGCCGTCCGGGAGGCGGGCAAGCTGGGTCCGGACATCGTCGTGATGGACCTGCACATGCCGGGCGTCAACGGCATCGAGGCGACCCGCCGGATCGTGGCTGACCAGCCAGGGGTGGCGGTGCTGGTACTGACGATGCTGGACGGTGACGACTCGGTGTTCGCCGCGATGCGGGCGGGGGCCCGCGGCTACCTGCTCAAGGGCGCCGATCGGGAGGAGATCAGGCAGGCTCTCGACACGGTCTCGAGGGGCGGCATCGTGTTCAGCTCGGGCATCGCCAGCCGGGTGCTCGGCTACTTCGCCGGGGGTGGGACGTCGACAGCCACCGTCCCGTTCCCCGAACTGACCGAACGCGAGCGCGAGATCCTCGACCTGGTCGCGCGCGGCCTGACCAACACCGAGATCGCCAGCCGCCTGGTGCTGTCGCCGAAGACCGTGCGCAACCACGTCAGCAACGTGTTCACCAAGCTCCAGGTGGCCACCCGGGCCGAAGCCGTCGCGCACGCCCGGGACGCGGGCCTGGGTGGGCGGCGGTCGTAGGGTTGGGGCGTTCAGAACGCCCCGACAGTGTTCTCGGCCAAGGTGGACGCCGAGGTCTGCCTAGCCCAGCCTCAGCGCCGGCCAGCGAATACGCCGCCCGCGAAGCCGAACTCCGTCTCCATACCGATGAGGCGGTGCCGGCGTCGATCAGATACTCGCGTAGCCATGGAGTTCGCTGCCCGCCGCGATCACGCCGTCCCCGACCTCGTCACCGATAGCGACCTCGATCACCACGGACGGATCGCTGGTAGCGACATCCACGCACAGGTCGGCGGCGGAGGTGTTCACGGGGTACTTCTCGGTGAGATAGGAGCCCACAGCCTGGGAGTCGGTAAGGCCCATTCGCTTGAGGAGGTTCGCGACATCGCGACCGGCCAGGAACACGATCGGGTGCTCGTCCTCTCGCACCTCTTCATAGGCCTGCTTGTGGATGAACGCCATCGTGACGAACACGCCGAACTGTCGGTGCCTTATTCGGGAGATCAACCGCATGACCTGCTTCACGCCAACCCCGCCACTGTCGGGGTCGTAGCACTTGGCTTCAAGGGCGAACTCCAGCCGCACGGGATCCTCCGTCGGGCCGAGTCTGTACTCACCGATCGCGTCGCGACCCCCGTCGCGGCTGGGACGCGTCACTTCGATCGAAGTGACATGGGGATCGGACTGCACCCACATCTCGGCAGCAAAGCTCTCAAAGCCGACCGGATCAGTGGCGAAGTGCCTATGCACCGTTCGCACCAGGTCCATATCCTCGGGCTTGGGGAGTTGCTCCTCCTTGCTCCGCACGACTGTGTTTCGTGGAGCGACCAGCGGCTGGTAGATCCGGCTCTTCACCCATCGCCGCCACTCCGGCGGGCACTCCGGGCCGAGAGGATCCCCAGCCAGTATTTGGTCGATCCAGGCACGGGTGACACGCGGCGTCTTCAGTACGGTGAAGTGCGAGCGGTAGTTCTGGAAGCGGAGGTCGCGCGTCGTGCGCCAGATCGCGACTAGTTCCTCGTCGCTGGTAAGGCGATCAGACCCCGGCGCGAGCAAGCCGCGAAATCGAACGTCACGGCCGCTGACACGCTCGAACAAGAACACCGGTGGGACTGACCGGCGCTGGACATCGCCAGCACGCGACGCCGCAAAAATCCTGCGCAGCAACTCGTTGCCGCCGCGTGGAGTCTCATGAAGATCCTTGCCGGGCTTGCGGTTGTCTCCGTAATAGGTGAAGTCGCCCGTCGTCGGCTCGATACGGTCCGGCCAGTCAACCTCAGCGCCGGAGGTGTACAGAACGACCAGACGGACGGTGTCTTTGGTGACGCTGCCCTTGAATCGGAAGCCGCCCTGGTTGCCTACTGGCAGCAACTTGCCGATGGCGTCGTCCCCAGCATGCCCGAGCTTGCCGCCCTCATAGACACGGTCGAGCACGAGATCCGCGGTCGCAAGCTCCGCGAAGGGCACTCTTACCACTGGCATGACCTCATCTTGCCAGGCAATGCGACGGCGCGATGTCGCGAGCGATTCGTAGGGCGGCTTAGCCTCTCGGAATGGGTCTGCCGGTTGGGTCCACCAGCAGTTCCTCAAACATGTCGGCGGTTCGGTCTAGCATCGGAACCGCTGGAGACCTGGAGAGAGACGGACTGTGACTTCTGAGTACGGGCGCTTGGGTGACGCGTTCGCCGATGCAATGTTCAGTTCAGCGTATGCAGGACGGCCGGTCTACACACTTCCAGACTCCGCCACTCTTCAGAGAGTCCTTGACACCGCAGGTGTCAACGGGACGGGCGCGGACGCTCTAGCCAGCGTAGTTAGGGTCACGCTTCAGATTGACGAAATTGGTGTCGCGCCGTTCCGATGGCAAGAGTCAGCCGCGCGGCGCCACCAGCGCGACCCGTTGGCGGTGCCGCCGGCATTGCCGCTACTTGTCCTTCTCACGCTGGTCGCCGAGCAGATGCAGGCTGACGGTGATCTCGCCGCGAACAACTACTACTCGCGGCTGCACACGCTCCTCAAGGTTCCGGGTTCCAGCCGCCAGCGAGTCGAGCACAACTACCGACAGGTCGCGGACCTGCTCTGGGGTTCACTGAACGCGTGGCTCGAAGCCTGGGAAGGCGAGCGAGGCGTCCCGACGGCATACGCGGTCGGTGGACATGCCTACATCGGACTCCCCATGTCGCAAGCAGTAGTCCGAAAGCACGACCGCGGTGGACTTCATGAGCTGTTCGCGTTGGAGGGATTGACTCCGGGGCTTCGAATGTCGTCAGCAGACATGAGTGCGACTATGGACCCATACGCCGCGACCACGCCGAGCCCGCTTAGTTCGCATATCTTGCGACTATGGCGGGAACCGGCGGCGCGCGAGCGAATTGTCGATGCGGCGTGTCTGGAACTTGAGACCTGGGACGGTTCTGGCCTGGAGGAGGTGGCATCTGGGAGACCCATCATCGCCACTCGGCTGCTTGCGTTCCTGCGGATATTTCCGCGGGCCTCGATCGAGTTCAACCTGATGCTTCCTTATCGATCGGATGGGCCAGATACCGCGCGATTCAAGATGCCCGAAGGCGAGGCGCAAGTGCCAACGGTCGCGGGCCCAGGCGGCTCCACTCGACTCTCCGGTGTGGGCGGGGTGAGCGCGGCGTCGCTCATCAACGACGAGTTGCGAGGCGAACTTGGGGTCGAGGGTCAGCGACCGTTCGGGCGGCGGCCGAAGCGTGTGACTCCTCTTCGCTGGGAGGACCTCCAGGGAGCATTTGTCGAGGTTGAGCGCATCTCGCTCGGGGAGGACAGCATCGTGCTCGCGCGCAGCGACACGAGGCCTCGCGTCGAGCGTCACCTAGCTGCACATGCTCGCCCCGGATGGTCTGAACTCGCCGGAGCACCGGGAATCCCGGAAGGCTGGCTCGTCTATCAGCACGTTCAGTTCGTCTCTGCGCCCACTGGCCCAATGCACGTGGATCTACTTCCCCTTGCGCCACGTGCGAGGACGAGCCTCACACTGAGAGGAGGGTTCGTTCTGCCCGGCCTACTCCGCAAGTGGTCAGTTCTTGCGCCGCCGGAGGCCGTCGCAGTTGCTGCCGGTGCGGAAGAGATCGAAGTCAAGGTGTACCGAGGCACTCGCATCGATCCCAACGAGTTGGTGGTGGAGGCCCCTTGGGAAGGCGAACTCGCTGTGCTGCCTCTCGCGGATCGAGGACTCGTAGACGGCGAGTACGCCGTGGCGATGTTCATCGACGGCGCCAACAAGCCTGCCTCAACGGCGCTGCTGCGCCTTCGTTCGGCGAGTACACCGCAGTTCCGAGTCGAGGACAACGACATCCGTCTGGTGTACTCGCCGGACTCGTCCCCGAACTGGCCATTCAGCGCAGGGCCAGCTGGGTGGCCGGCCTACGTCAACGGAGCGAGAACGCAACATCTTCGAACGGCCGAGGCTGGCCCATCCGCCCGTAGGACCATGAACGAGTACACCCCTCGGAGGCGGACGAAAGAGGCAACTGCTGCCGCCCCGCTTCGAGTAGGCGTCGCTGTCGCCGGAGACTCTTGTCTCGTGACCGGAATGCACCGGTTCGTCCTGCCGCCCGTATTGCCGGGACAGCCGCGCAGACGGAGTGTCGAGGGCGAATGCACGACATGTGGGCTCGTCCGCAGATTCGCCGGCACCCCGTGGGCCGCAACCAAGAAGGACAAGCCCACCGGTAAAGCCGTGGCTGCAGTGAACATCCCTCCGGTCATCGAATCGGACGCGCCTGATTTCGAGGTGGCGTTCGACGCGCTGAACCACGTCGGGACGGGAACGGTCGGCACCTTCGAGCGCATCGCCGCTCAGGTCGAGGGTTCTGGACTGTTTGCTGATTCGTTCCTGCGTCGGCTGGAGGTCGCAGGGCACATCGATGTTGCACGTGACAGGTGCCTTCAGGCGACCGAGTGGGCCGTGAACACCCCTGCGGCGGTGCCCATCGCACCCGGCCGATGGGCTCTAGTCGGCTCACGCTCGCAGCGTCTGTTGGCTGAGTTGGCGGAACGACTCGGAGACGGCGGCGAGATCGTCGCAAGCGTCGACGCTGGCCTCGCCCGAGTAGAAGTGGTCGGGTTGTTGCCCACCGACGAGTTCGCCGATCTCGGGGTTCAGGTGGTCGACGGTTCGACGGCACGAGCGATTGCGCTCGCACTTCCAACTCTCAGCACAGTAGCGGCATCACTGCACCGCATCGCCGTGCCGGCCCACCGATCTGCTGAGTTCTGGGACACGCAGTCTGCGTCGTGGCAGCCGACCCACACGCTCGTGCCTGTCGGCGCCTACCGGTTGAAGGACTTCAACTCGACGTATGCGATCCGCTCTGCGGACGACGTCGAGAACGGCACAATCGGTGTCGGAAACGCGCAAGTCGTGAAGCACGTCGCGAATCTCTGGGCAAACGACCCCTTGGTCGGATACCACTCACGAAGCGGATCTGTTGTCACACCACTTGGTGCTGACCTGCCTGGGCTCTATGGACGGGCGTTGTCCCTCTGCTCCGGCCAAGCACCACGCGAGATCGTCGAACACCGAATGCTCCAGTATCCTGGCGTCCCGCGTGACGTCGCAGACCTCATCTTCGACCGAGTGAGTCAGTGAGCGCTATGGACTTTCCCAGCCCTTTACAGATCGCCGACGATCTTCAGGGTGCCTTCCTTCGATACATCGACACGGCCTACGCGCTCCGAGACCCCGCTCTTGTCGAGGAGCGCCGCCGGCTCCTGCGCGAAGGGCAAGGCAACCTGTTCGCGCCTCTCATGCTGGAGCCTGTCCTTCCATACGACGGCACCGCGACAGTCGAAGCGTCTGCGCAGCAGGCCGGGGTCCATGCCCGCGATCTTGGGGATGTCGTGCGGGCGGTGTTCGGCGTCAATCCGGCCCAACTCGCCGACGTGAGGCTCCGGAGTCACCAGTTGGCGGCGCTCGCGACCCACTTCGCTCAGGGGCCCGATCACAACCCCGTGGTGACATCGGGGACAGGTTCCGGCAAGACCGAGTCATTCCTAATTCCCTTGCTGACGCGAATCGCGGCCGAGAAGCGATCTTCCGCAATACTCCCAGCGATCCATGAGTGGTGGGATCTCGCGCACCAGGGAGACGCTTGGCGGCCTTCACGGAGTGCAGGTGCGGCACCCGCGGCGGTTCGCGCAGTTATCCTGTATCCGACCAACGCCCTTGTCGAAGACCAAGTGGCGCGTCTTCGTCGCGCTGTGCGTGGGCTGCGCGAGCAGGAGTCCCCCATCGACATCTGGTTCGGGCGGTACACAGGGGCAACCCCCGGCTCAGGTGGAGTCCCGTCCGGCAAGACAGCTGCAGCCGCAACTGCGGACGTTGCGCGCGACATGCGTGAACTCGCAAGGCTGAACGCCCGACTGGCCGGGCTCAATGACAGCGATCTGTTGAGCCAGTTCCAAGACCCGCACGCCGGCGAACTTGTCACGCGATGGGACATGATTTCAACTCCACCCGATGTACTGGTGACGAACTACTCGATGCTGAACGTCATGCTCATGCGCGACGTTGAGGAACCGATCTTCGAGTCCACTAGGCGCTGGCTGGCGAGGTGTCGCGACAACGTCTTCACCCTCGTCGTCGACGAACTCCACCTGTACCGCGGCAGCACCGGCGCGGAGGTCGGGATGGTTGTTCGGAACCTCGCGTCGCGACTTGGGATTCAGCCGTCGTCGGACCAGTTCAGAATCATCGCCACGAGCGCATCACTGCCGGGCGATGATTCTGGCCTCGAATACCTCGAACGATTCTTCGGGGTGGATCGGGCTTCCTTCGTCATCGAGCCGGGCCAACCCCGGACTCTTGAGGCAGGCCCGACACCGACGCCGCGGCACGTGCTGAGCGTCGATGCCGGCGAGCTTGCACAGACTGCAGTCCGCGAACGTTGGGCAGAGACGATTGCCGCCGCATGCATCGACCCCACGGACTCGCGACCAAAGGCTACGCGGATCGAGACGGTGGCGGCCCGCCTGTTCGGAGGCAACCCAGACGGAGAAGCGGCCCTCGCAGTGATGCTTGCTGGACTAGGTCGGGTCGACCACCCCGCCCTCCAGTTCCGCGGCCACGTCATGATGCGCGGCATGCGCGGGTTGTGGGCTTGCTCGGACCCGCGTTGCCCGGGTCGCACCGATACGGAGCCTCGCCGGATGGGCCGCATGTACGACACCCCGCGCTCAACGTGTCTGGACTGTGGCGCCCGGGTGCTTGAACTCCTTTACTGCTTCGAGTGCGGGGACATCAGCCTCGGCGGCTACATCGTGGATCATCCAGATCGCGGCGCAGTTGTGCTTTCGACCACTCCTGTGATCCCCGGCGAGAACTCGGGTGATTTGGTCTTCCGGCGGAACGATGACGAGTACCGCTGGCTTTGGCTGGGCTCGCCAGTGCCGGATGCGCCGAACCGCCACAAGCTCCCGGCCGACATCGATGAGGACCAGCCCACTATCGTGACCAACTTCGGAGCCGCGACCTGGGATCCGAAGCTCGGGTCACTCGTCCTGGGACCGACATCGGACGGCATCTCCGCCGTTGTTCTGAGCCACAACGCCGGAGAGGACAGCGGTCTTGCGCTCCCCGCGCTTCCGGAGGTGTGCCCGCGATGTGGAGGCAGCCAGGACAACCGCGACGCAGGAGTGTACTTCGCGGGGAATGTGCGCTCTCCGATCCGAGCTCACACATCCGGCCGGTCGCAACTCAACCAGATGGCGGTGTCGCAACTGTTCCGGAGCCTTGGCTCGGACGCATCTGAGTCAAGGACGATTGTCTTCACAGACAGTCGCGACGACGCGGCGCGCATCGCTGCAGGGATCGCACTCAACAATTTCCGGGACCAGGTACGCCAAGTTGTCCGGCAGCTTCTCCATGGCCGCGAGGACCCGGTCCCGCTGTTGCGAGCGCTTCTCCGCGGAGACCTGCGTGGGGAGGAACTGGTTCGGGCAGAGCAGGCGAGAGCGGATCGGCGTGAACTTTACGACAAGCTTCGGCTCGAGAGTCTTGGTGCCGCCGACGACACCGACCTGGCTACGATCGCTGCGGTTGAGCGGGAGAGTGAGTCGCTGCCGTGGTCGACACTCGTTCACGGCGCCGAGAGGGTGATGATTAAGGTCGGCGTGAATCCCGCTGGCCCCGGGCCATCGGTCGCACAGAGCGAGGGAGACGCACCCTGGTACCGCGCCTACGACCCGCCAAGCTCGGGCGCTTGGCAGACTCTCCCGGACGCCGTCGCGCGTCCAGTCCGGCAGGATCGATTCCGTCTCACGGCAACAGCCGTGGCAGAGGCCGTCTTCGATCGATCAGCGCGGGACCTTGAGTCGACGAGGCTCGGCGTCGTGCGAGTCCGCCCGGAGGCGCCTGACGACTGGGGGATCTCCGCAGAGGTGGCCGGGGACGTCCTGGCGAGCGTGGTCCGCCTGCTCGGGATCGCGAAGCGATTTGAGGGTGGGTTTGCCGCGCAGTCGAACGCCGCGCCGAAGGGCGTAGCCACCTACCTGAAGCGTGTCGCGGCGAAGCACCACCTTGACGGGCCGATGCTGGTCGCGACCGTCGGCGAGTTCCTCCAGACGAACCTCGTCACGACCGAAACCTGGGCGCTGAAGACTCAGACGGGCCAGGACGCGTTGGAGCTTCGGACACCAGGCGAGAAGATCTGGGTCTGCGAGAACTGCGAGACCACTCACCTCCACTCGTCCGCCGGAGTCTGCACCAATGAGGAGTGCCCAACCGGAGTGCTGGTCGAGCGAGAGCGTACCGAGGAGATGGACTACTACGGATGGCTGGCCTCCCGGCCACTCCGAAGGATGCGGGTAGCAGAGCTGACCGGCCAGACGCGGCTCCCCGACCAACGCACCCGGCAACGACTATTCAAGGGAGCCGTGCTGCCCGCGCCCGCGGAGAGTGCGCTCGCCGACCCATACGACCTCCTGTCGGTAACCACCACTATGGAGGTCGGCGTTGATATCGGCTCGCTGCGGGCAGTCGCAATGGCGAACATGCCCCCGCAGCGGTTCAACTACCAGCAGCGAGTCGGGCGCGCCGGTCGAGCAGGCCAGCCGTTCTCGTTCGCTGTAACCGTTTCGCGTGACCGTGCGCACGATGACTACTACTTCCAGGCGCCGGAGAAGATGACTGCGGCAGATCCTCCTCCCCCGTTTATCGACCTGTCTCGTCCGAGGATCGTGCGTCGAGTCATCGCCGCCGAACTCTTGCGGCGGGCCTTTCTCGCGGGACCAAACCCGCCGAGGCGAACGGGCGACAGCATTCATGGCACGTTCGGGCTCACCAACGACTGGCCGTCGCGCAGGCCCGAGGTCGAGGCGTGGCTCAAGATCTCGCCCGACGTCGACGCGGTGTGCGAGCGCTTCAGCGCCTACACAGCTCTCAGCGTCGGCGAACTCATGGCGTGGGCGCATACCGAACTCGTCGGCGACATTGACGAGGCCGTCGGAAATCCCTACTTCGGACATGAGGAACTCAGCGAACTCCTCGCGAATGCGGGAGTACTGCCAATGTTCGGATTCCCCACTCGCGTGCGCCCCCTGTACGCGAAGCCGGTTCGCACCAAGACAGACGCCGAACGTAGCACGGTGGCTGACCGTGATCTCGGCATGTCGATCACGTCGTTCGCACCTGGCGCCGTCGTGGTCAAGGACGGAGCCGAACACCTCGCCGTGGGCTTCGCCGCCTACACCTTCGTCGGCAACAAGGCGCACCCAAGAGACCCACTAGGGACCCCCTTGCCTGTCCACCGCTGTGGCCAGTGCGAGAGCCTCGATACGCGACCAACCGGCGACGCGCTCACCTGCGCGGTGTGCGGGGATGAGATGCGGGCCTTCTCGCTCTACCAGCCAGAGGGATACCGAACGATCTACAGCCAACCGGACTATGACGACAACCACATCAGTCCGATGTATGCCGGCTACTCGGAACTCTCAACCAACGCCGACCTTGGCCACGAGACGCGGCTCCGTGGCGTTTCAGTTCGTCTGCTGGAGCAGGCCGAAGTGGTCGCGGTCAACGACAACAATCGAAAGCTCTTCAACCTGAGCCGATTGTCGGACGGATCGGTGATCGCGCAGAACAGGGACCTCTACCGCAAGGCGCTTCCAGACTTCATGCGGACAGGTGGGCATGCGATGGAGCCCGCCGCAATCGGAGAAGTTCGTCGCACCGACGTGCTTCTTCTGAGCCTCGACGCACTTGCACTTCCCGATGGCGCCGTTGCAGCCTTGCAGCGATCTTGCCCGGCAGGAAAGGGAGCGCTGCTCTCGTTCGCCGAACTCTTGCGTAATGCAGCCAAGGCGTACCTCGACATCGAGCAGTCCGAACTCGACGTGGGCCTCCAACCCACTCGCATCGGCACGACGGTGTCGGCACGTGTGTTTCTCGCGGACGCCCTGGACAACGGCGCTGGCTATGCCGTCGAACTCGGCGAACCGACGACGTTCGAGAAGTTGCTGCACTCGATTCGTGAGACGACCGGGCAACGACTCCGGGACGAGCCTCACGGAGTCGCGTGCACGTCGTCGTGCCCCGGCTGTCTGCGCAACTACGAGAATCGCTTCAACCACTGGGCGCTCGACTGGAGACTGGGGCTCGATGTGGTCGATCTTGCCCTCGGCGGATCACTCGACCCGACCCACTGGGCAGATCGAACGGCTGAGTTGATGCAGAGCTTCACCGACGGATACGGACAGCACATCCGGGTCGAGCAGGCCATTGTGAACGGCTTGCCAGCACTCGTTGCACCCGACGGTTCTGGGGCGGCAATCGTGATCGGACACCCTCTCTGGCGGCACGAGGATGCGCACTGGAACTCTGAGGTACGGCGAGCGACCAACGAGTTGCGCGGTCGGGGACTGGCTCAAGTCACGGTCTCCGACACCTACGTGCTAGATCGCACACCAATCAAGTTGTTCAACGCGCTGATCGGCAGGTAGGTCGACAGGGACTTGCGGAGGACACGGCCCGCCGGACCTCTGCCATCCACTGCTGCTCTCACTGTTTGGTGAGTTCAGTTCAGGCCGCCGCCCCGTCGTTACTGACTCCGGAGAGGTCCGCGAGAAGCGGTTTGGCGATGACCTTGACCACCTCGGCATTCACTGCGTTGCCGAGTGCCTTGTATGCATGGAGATCATTGTCGGGAAGCTTGATGCCGCCCAGACTCTGCAACTCTGCACATTCTTCCGGTGCCATGTACCTGCGGACGCCCGCGATGTGGGCCCCGAGGATAGGCACCTGGGTCTGCGTCATGGCGATCAGGGCAGGCGCTGACGTGTCTCGCTTCACCCGGATGCCTGAAGCGCGCACTTGCAGGACGTGGGCATCGATGTCACGCACCTCGCCTTGCGCGTTCCACTCGAACTTCTGGAAGCTCGACGGGAGGGTCCACGGCTCCCATTGGTTCAGCCAGGGCCGGATCCAGTTGCGATTATCGTCGAAGAACTCACGATTCTGCCTGATGTAGGTCTGTTTCCACCTCGGGAACTCGAGGTCTCCCTCACGCCGCGCATGACTCGGGAGTTGCGCATACTGCTCCGTCATCGTGAGACTGTCGAGCCGCGCACCGAAGTTGCCCTGGTAAGGGTCCAGTTCGCGCGGCCTACGTCGCTTCCAGATCGCCGGAGGCGTTGTGTCCTTGTAAGGGTAGGTCGCACCGAACTCCATTCCCCATAGCGGGAACGATGGCAGTCGGACCGATCCAGAGCGCTTCAGAAAGTCGCCCCACATATCAATGGCATGGAGCGTCTGGTCCGGGATCGCGCGCAAGCCGGTCACCTCATTGCGAAGGGCCGACCTGATACTGGTCTGGTCTTTGTGTTCGGCCGGCCACTCGAACTGGTCGAGGCCGTCCAGCGAGCCCACGAAGTAGGCACGCTCGCGAACCTGCGGGATTCCGAACTGATGCGGGGAGAAGCGTTCGACGTCGACCTTATAGCCGAGGCGCTCAAGCGTCTCGACGATAGTGTCCGCGGTCGCGCCGCCTCGGTGTCGGAGAATGTTCGGCACGTTCTCCAGGATGAACCGCCGAGGCCGCTTCACGCGGAGGATGTCGAAGACCTTGAAGAAGAGGCGCCCCTGCAGAGTGTGTTCGAAGCCCAGTTGCTCGCCGGCCTTGGAGAACGGCTGGCAAGGAAACCCGGCAGCCAGTACCTCGTGATCGGGCACCTCGCGGGCGATTGTCTCGTCGGTGCCGAGGTCGTTGACGTCCGACCACACGTCCAGCCCGAAGTTATCCCTGTAAAGTGCGTTGAGGGTCGGTTCCCACTCGGCAGCGAACACACACTCACCGCCAAGCTCTTCGAGCGCCACGTGGAAGCCGCCGAGGCCAGCGAAGAGGTCGATGAAGCGAAACATCGGTGTCTCCTCGGGCACGCACCACTCCTTCGGTCTCGATGCAACTCACGATAGTGGCGGACACCGACAGCCGGTGGGAGGCCGCACTGCAGTCTTGTCAAGAGCCACAGCCTCACTCACATCCTGCCACCGAGGTCGTGCAGAGCTTCGCCGGATCGACTGGTCCCCGCGCGGGAAGTCCTCGGGCTCGTTTCGCACGAGTGGCACGAGAGCCGACCGACGACTTCCGGATCGTCGATATCCAGGGAGCGCGCTAGAGCGCCGAGCCACCCTCGCGCAGCAGATCGCGAACGAGCGTGGGGCCGACTCGTCTCCCTCGACGACCCCTGCTGCCCTCCGTCACGGACGACCCCTTGACGTTCGTTGAGCAGCAGCCCGAAAGCCTGCTGGTCATCGACGAACTGCGGCGCCCCCGAACTCGTGCTGGCCTGCAACAGGCCGTCGATCGCGACCGCCGATCCGGCGATTCCTCGTCACCGGCTCAGCCAACCTGCTCCGCCTCCCCCGCCGTCCAGGACAGTCTCACCGACCGCCCGGTCGGAGTCGAGTTGCACGGTTTCAGCGAGGGAGAGCTGCATGGGCACGTCGAGCAGTTCATCGACCGAGCCTCCGCCGGCGACGGCTTCCTAGGCCACCAGAGCACGCGGACAAAGGCCGACTACCTGAAAGCGATCACGCTCAAAGCCGGACGCAAACCGCGACCGCTGGTTCGACGACCACCTCGCTCGGATCGCCAAGCGGGACGCCGCCGACATCGCCGACCTGCCGCTCGCCTGCGGATGATCGCGCCCCGCAACGCCGACAAGTTGAACATCGCAAACGGATCCACCATTCCTGCGACCACCCTCAACCCGTCTCATCCATCTGCTCGCCACGATGGACTACGGGATTATCCCGATACCCACTAGTTATCGTGATTTCCCGATCACGCAGCGATATAGTGGAATCACGATACGGTGAGAGGTGGGCATGGCGAGGCACACGGCACGGCTTCGGTCGCCCGGAGACTTCGGGCTGGCGGTACAGCAGGTCCGGCTCGCGCGGGGGCTGTCGCAGAGCGAACTCGCCGCGCAGCTGGACGTCCCGCAGAGCACGATCAGCGAGATCGAGAACGGCAAGGCGACGATCTATATCCGGCGGCTGTTGAGTATCGCCCGCTTGACGGGGCTGGAGTTCACCGCGAGCTGGGAGGACGGCGATGCGCCTCGCGGTTGAGCTGTACGGCACGGCCATCGGCCAGCTCGAAGGTGAGGCGCGCGGGCTCGACTTCACCCCGTCCGCCGAAGGGATCGAGGCTTTCGGCGCGAACAGCCCCGTCCTCTCGGTCGCGATCCCGCTTTCGCCAGCGCAAAGACGCGGCCAGGCAAGCCGGCGACGCAACTGGTTCGCCGAGTTGCTCCCCGAGGGCGACCAGTACGACTACATGCTTGCCCAAGGCGGCCTCCGCAGGGAGGATACCCCGGCCTTCCTTGCCCGCTACGGCCGCGACGTGGCTGGCGCCCTCCAGGTGTGGGACCTCGACGACCCCACCGAGCCCAAGGCTCCCGCGCTTCGGCCGGTGACGGCGGCGCAGGTGCGGGCACTGCTCCAGGATCCGATCGGCCACCCCCTCGCGAACGACCCCCAGTCGGGCAAGTCGTCACTCGGCGGAGTCCAGCCCAAGGTCGTTCTGGTCCGCACCGCGGACGGATGGGCGCAGGCCCTGGGCGGATTGCCGACCACGCACATCCTGAAAACACAGCTGAGCGGCGAGAAGGCGAGCGTCGTCTACGACGAGGAATACGGCTCCCGTGTTGCTCGCCGCCTGGGGCTGGCCGATTTCGGAACCTCGATCGAGGAGTTCGATGGCCTCCCCGCGATCGTCATCGAACGCTACGACCGGGTCGGTGGCGAGCGGGTCCACCAGGAGGACTTCAGCCAGGTGCTCGGCGCAAGCCGGAACCAGAAGTACCAGGAGATCGGCGGCATCGTGAGCCTGCGGCGCATCGCCGACACTCTCAAGACCCACACCCCAGAAGCAGACCTGCGGCGCCTGGCCCGGATGGTCGTGCTCGCCGTCGGGATCGGCAACCTCGACCTGCACACCAAGAACCTCGGCCTGCTCCACCCCGCCGACGGCGACGTCACCCTCGCCCCCGCCTACGACGTCGTCCCCCAGTCCCACCTGCCAGGCGACGGCAGGATGGCGCTCGCCGTCAACGGCAGGTATCGGCACCTGGACATCACCGGCAACGACCTGATTGAGGAGTTCGCGTCCTGGGGCCTGAAGCGAGCCGACGAGACGGTGCGAGACACCCTCGACCAACTCCAGACCCTCATCAACGAGGAGGATCCGCTGGTCGGGGCCTTCCCACGTCTCCAGGAACAACTCTCGGGCTTCGTCCACAACCTCCGTCATGGCAGCCCTGTCGGCGGCCGGTAGATCGCGGCAACGCCTGACGCCGACGCGACGCACGGAAGGGCCGCAGAAGCTGCGAAAGCCAGCCTGCACGCCGATGCCTCCGACTGCTGGTCGGCCTCAGTCCCACCAGATCAGCCACTGGGATGACTGGACCATGCTTCGGGCGTCCCCGACCGGGTCCCCGTACCAGCGGTGGAACCCGCCCTGAACGCCGGTGTCGGTCGCGAACGAGAACACCTCTGCGGCCAGCCTGTCGATCTGTGTGCCGTCGGCCGGCGGATCGAGCACCTGGAACCCGGTCCAGGCCAAGTCGAGCATGACCGGCACGACACCGAACCGTGTCTCCCAAGAGCGCAGCACGCCGACGAAGATCCCCGGTGTCGCGTCGTCGTTCGCCACCCCGAAGTCCAGCAGCAGCACCGCGTCCGACGGCCTGCGACATGCAACCAGTGTGAGCCGCCTCGGAGGGACTGGAGCCACGAGCCGGCGCAGCAGATCCGCCGGCATCACCGACGCCTCGGCGAGTCTTCTGTCGGCTTCAGCCAGGCCGAACTCTGCGAGCAGTTCGCGGTGGTCCAACTCGCCGTCCGGGCCGTTGAAGTAGTCCTGCCGGTCTGCGGTATTCGCCGCGTCATAGACGTCGGACGGAACCGCATAGGGGTCGCGCCAGATGGGCCTCCCGTCCACTTCGACGTGGTCCCAAGCCCTTCCCGGTCGCAGCGCCACCGTGTCGCAGATCGGCCACAGCCCCGTGGCGGGAAAGCTCCGCGCGCACCGCAACCACACCTCGCCAAGGTCGGCGTCGGATCCGGGCGTCGATACCCAGCCAAGCAGCTGGGAGTCGCCGCCGTGAACCAGCGCGCCGTCCGGCAGCCCGAGACTGGCTATGGTGGCGTCCGTGGGCCGCGCCAGCGCCCACAACTGCGGCGCCAGGCCTACCGGCCGTGGGGCGGACCAGTCCGACGCCGGTGGGGCATCGACCGACACGAATTCGTTCACGGGCCGCAGGCTAGACGCCACCACTGACGCTGCCCCGCGCTCGC
The DNA here is from genome assembly GCA_036770475.1 of Propionicimonas sp. GTDB lineage: Bacteria > Actinomycetota > Actinomycetes > Propionibacteriales > Propionibacteriaceae > Propionicimonas. The sequence continues at coordinate 117,111 of DAIPJC010000006.1, forward strand.
GTCAGCCGATGGCGTCCGTCCCGCGGGGCTCGGGACCCAGGGACCTCCTCGATCCGGCAAGTCGTCGGCAGGTAGCCGCCGGAGGACGCGGCAGCAGCGATCATCGCCAGATCAGCGGGATTCGAACTCCATTCACACGATCGGGCATTGGCAACGGGAATAGGGTTCGAGCCATGCGGTTCCAGCTCGACGGTGAGTTCCATGAGGTCGATCCAGACGTCGCCCGCGCCCGAATCCTGAGCTCAATTCCAGACCCCGTGCACACACACTGGGTCGAGATCGACGGACGTCGCTGGCCAGCGAAACAGGCGTTCGAGGTAGTCACCGGCATTCCCCGGGGCACCTACATCTCGCACACCGCAGTGCGCCTCCTCGCACGGCAAGGGAACCATTCCCCCGCGCCAGACACACCTCTGGCATCGACTATCTACCCTAGTCAGAGCCATATCAGCCGGTGTCGCAGCAGGGGGCGCGAGACCAGTGGACGCTCATCGGTTCCTGTCGTTTCCGCCGTGCGGGCGGTCATCGCGACGCAATGGGAGCATCAGTCCCACAAGCGTCGCCTCGAGCGCACGTCGAGCGAAGGGTCACCTTGTTTGAGGGATAGATCCAGGGCCAACGGTGTGGCGACGATAAGTGCGCGCAGCGGATCAGAAAAGCACCCGTGGATCTGCAGGGTGTAGTTGTCGGCCCTGGTGAAGGCCTCCTTGGTCCACCCGGCCCAGTTCTTGGTGACCCGAGCAATCTCACTGCCCCCGGCATCTTCGATCCGGAACTCCCATTCAGTGAGGTCCTCGGCATGGATCGAGCCAAGGAGGTGGCCTCCGGCCCGGATGGTGAATCGGGCATGCCCGTGCTCGAGGAGCGGCCCGGCCGCCACATCTCGGGCAAGTCCGGCGGCGCCAGAGAGTTCGGTGGCGGCACGCGTCCCTCCGCCAACCGCGTGTTTGGCCACCCATCCCGCAGCCTTCCCCGCGACTGCGCCGAGGGCTGCTCCAGCCGCGGCACCGACATACCTGCCGGCGAAGTAGGAGGCATTCTGGAGCTGGTTGTCTGCGAGATGCACCACGCTGTTTGCGAGGTCGGAGGTCTCCTGCACGATCTCACCGACAGGCCGTCCACCCGCTCCGCCGATGAAGACGGTGCGCTTTTCGAACTCCCGCTCAGGGAGTGCCGCCGTCAGTACGGGGTGTCCAGATACGTCAGCAACCTCCAGCCAGTAGGCACGGTTGCCATCCGTGCGATGTCGCTGGCTGTCGTGCAAGCGTGTCGCAAGGTTCCGACCGACCTCGCTCACGGTCGCCAACCGCCCTCCCCGGGGGTTGAAGATCCCGTATGCGACCGTCGATCCGAAGGGCCGAGCCTTCTGGTTGATGACCAGCAACCGTTGCGCAAGAAGGTCATCGGCACCAGTGTCGGGCATCGGCGCCTGAATGTGCGGCTCCGCCTCTGCAGAGCGGCCCACGGCGGGCTGAGCTGTCACGATGGCAACTGGGTCTAGCCCCTGCCAGCCCCGGCCGGCAACGTGCTGAGTCCATTGCCTCCCGTCCCAGAAACGTTGGTCGAAGCGCCCGAGCGGGTCGGGAAACCAGTCAGCGAGCGGTGCCGGCACCATGTCACCTCCAGAACACCAACAGCAGCGTGACCCGATCCCGCACTTGCATGGCGCCATCCTTGGACTGCAAATCGACGACCTTGTCCAAGGTCCAGCCTTGACTCGCCCACTGATTGAGCACGGTGTCTAGGTCGTTCACGATCGCTGAATGGCCGAAGACCTTCATCGGGATCGCGACCGTAGTTGATCCGTACTGCTTCTGGCGTGGCGGCGGGGGTGCAGCCATCGCCTGGGAAACGGGCTTCGGCCCCGCATTCAGGGCGCGCTTTCCGGTGTAGGCCGACCCGTCCCAGTACAGCTCCGCGGATGGGTCATTGTGGTCCCGATACCACCCCGGTTGCGCGCTCACGGCCTCAGTCTGGCATGCTCGGGGCCTAATCGAATGGGCCGCTTCAGAAGCCCTCCCCGGTGCCTGCCGGCCACCGGCCCCGCCGGAGCGGTGAACGAGCCACACGCGGCCATGTCACGCCCACAGCGCCCAACAACGCCAACGGCCGCCCAAACGGCGGCCCAGAACCCAGGGTTCATCCTCCTGGGGTTCGCGTAAGCGACACATGGCGGAGGATATGAGATTCCAACTCGTGAGGGCGTGAACCCAACGCGCTTTCCAGCTGGGCGGACGGACGTTCAGGGCTGTCCGTTTATGACCGTGGCTAGTCATTTCACTGATCTGGCGGTCGGCGATGGACCACTGAACGAGCAGGAATGAGACTAAAACGGAGACTACGCCTCCAGCAGCGGTGTTCGAATCGGGCCAGACCCTGGTCAAGCGATCTGGAACACCTTGTCGCCGATCTGGACCTCCAACCGCAACGTCCCGCCGAGCGCCTCGATATACCGGCGTGAGGTATCGACCTGAGCCCTGTCGATCTGGCCCCGCTTGATCCACGACACGCGGTTCTGGCTCACGCGAGTTCGACGGCCAACTCGACTTGGGTCAGGTCGACCTGCTCCCGCAACACCTCAAGCCGATAGCACACCCAGAATTCCCTCACCGGCCAGGAACCTTCGACTCAGGCCGCTAGGTGCGGCCGCTCGCGACGCCCTCTCCCCGTGGAGCCTCCTTGAACGCCCTGATCGTCGCCTTGAGCAGGTCGGGCTGCTGGTACAGCCGCAGGATCGTGCTGCCGACGAACGCGCCGTCCGCGCCCG
>DAIPJC010000047.1:0-23983 GCA_036770475.1 Propionicimonas sp.
CTCAGGGAGCGTCAGGTCGGGCTCAGGGAGCGTCAGGTCGGGCTCAGGGAGCGTCGGGTCGGGCTCAGGGAGCGTCGGGTCAGGCTCAGGTCGGGCTCGCTTGAGCTTGGTGCCGCCGACGTGGCGTTCCGACCTGGTCGACCCGTACGACTATGTGGAAGAGGTGGGGCGGAAGGTCGGTTTCGACCGGATTCCGTCCGTCGTCCCGCCCGCGCCGGTCGGCCGGGGGCTCACCGCGAGCCAGCGCGCACGCCGCGCGATCGGCGCGCGGCTGTCGGACGCCGGATTCGTCGAGGTGCTCACGTTCCCGTTCGGGAGCTCTGAAGACCTCGACCGGATGGGCGTGCCCGCCGACGACGCACGCCGGGCGCTGGTGCGCCTGGCCAATCCGCTCGCCGAGACGGCCCCGTACCTGCGGACGTCGATCCTGCCCGGCCTCTTCGGCGCGGTCGGACGCAACACGTCGCGCGGCAACGACGATCTGGCGCTCTACGAAGCGGGCAGCGTGTTCTTCACCGCAGGCGCCGGCCCCGCCCCGATCCCGTCGGTGCAGGGACGCCCGTCCGCGGCAGAGCGAGCAGCGATCGAGGCCGCGCTGCCGCGCCAGCCGCGCTACCTCGGCGCCGTCCTGTGTGGGCAGTGGCGGCGGGCGGGCTGGCAGGGGTCGGCTGTGTCCGCCGGCTGGCCGCAGGCGTTCGCTTTCGCCGACGCGGCGGCTGCGGCCCTGGGCGCTGAGCTGGAACGCCGCCCGGCCGAACGGGCGCCCTGGCACCCCGGGCGGTGCGCGGAGCTCGTGGTGGCCGGTGAGGTGATCGGGCACGCGGGCGAGCTGCATCCCGAGGTGGTGCACGCCTTCGGCCTGCCCGAGCGGACCGCGGCGGTGGAACTCGACCTCGACGCGCTCATCCGGCTCGCACCCCGTACGGGATCGATCACGCCCGTCTCCGGGCACCCCGTCGCCAAGGAGGACGTGGCGCTGGTGGTGCCGGACGGGGTGGGTGCCGGCCAGGTGCAGCAGGCGCTTGTCGAGGGTGCCGGCGAGCTGCTGGAGTCGGTCAGCCTGTTCGACGTCTACACCGGCGGGCAGGTTCCTGCCGGGCACCGGTCGCTGGCCTTCGCGCTGCGCTTCCGCGCTCCCGACCGCACGCTGACCGACGCGGAGACCGCAGCGGCCAGGGACGCCGCCGTGGCGCTCGCCGCTGCACGCTGCGGCGCGGTTCTGCGCGCGTTCTGACCGTTACGCCGACCCGGGTACGACCCGGGTCGGCGCAGCCGTACGCCCGGACCCGACCACGCATTCGTCCCCAGAATGGGTGACCCTGCTTTTCGATACGTCCCCCCATGGGTGACAAATCCAGATCAACGACGTCCCCTTATGGGGGACGAGTCTGTTTTGTGGCACGTCCCCCCACGAGTGACAAAAGGCTTTTTGTGAATGTCATCCGGTAAGGTGACAAAGACCTCTTCAGGGTGACGCTCTGCCGGGTGACAAGGTATTTCGCGTGCGTAAGGCCGCTCAGGCGGCGTCTCTTAACCGCGATTAAGCAAGTGTGCTCACGTGGCCATCAAAGTTCAGGGCGTACTTGTTATCTGAAAGAGCAGATGGTTAATCTTCAGTTACTCATCCGTCCATTAGGGGACTCAAGAAAGGGCATCAGCCGTGAACAACACCACCGAGACCAAGCGGCAGAGGGGCCGCAAGGTCGCAGCCGTCCTCGCCGGAGGCCTCGTCCTCGGCGTGGGCACCATGGCCACGCTCGCGTCATGGAACGACTCGGAGTTCGCCAAGGCGACCTTCACCGCCGGCACCTTCAACCTCGAGGGTTCCGTCAACCAGACCGCGTTCTCCGAGCACGCCACCGAGGGTGCCGCCGGCACCCTCTTGTTCTCCACCGCGTACAACAACCTCCAGCCCGGCGACACCGTCTACTCCGGCTACGCCGTGCGCCTGGACAAGAACACCACCTACGGTGCCACCGTCAACGTCTCGGCCGGCACGTTCACCGGTTCCACGACCGGCCTGACCTACACGCTCTTCACCACGGCGACCGCGGGCTGCACCACCATGTCCACCCCCGTGACGAACATCGTGAGCGCCGGCACCGCCCTCAACTCCGTGGGCACGCCGACCAGCTTCACGCTGAACAAGAGCACCAACGTCGGCACGACCGACGCTGCGCCGGTCTACCTGTGCTTCAAGGTCTCGGCGGACAGCAGCCTCACCCAGGCGCAGACCGCGACGCCGATCTGGAAGTTCACCGCGACGTCGTCCGCCAGCTGACCGACAGCGCAGCCCGACTCCCGGTCAGTTCCGCACACCGACGCGGACCTGACCGGGCTTCGGCCAATCAGGAGACCCCCCACCATGGCCAGTGAACGACCCCGCAGAGCCGTCGAGGACGCGCCGGTAGACGCCGCGCCTTCCGGCGGCCTGCGCGCGTTCCGCCAGCGGCTCGTCGACGTCCTGCTGTGGACGCTCGGCGGGCTCGGCCTGGTCAGCGTTGCCGCGGCCGTCGCCGCCCATGTCTGGGGGTTCTCCATCATCCTGTTCTCGACGGGCTCGATGACGCCGACGATCCCTGCGGGTTCCGCGGCGCTGGTCCGGCTCGTGCCGGCCACCGAACTGGCAGTGGGCGACATCACGACGGTGGAGCGGCCGGGCCAGCTGCCGATCACCCACCGGATCACCTCGGTCAAGCCGCTGGACGGTTCGCCGTCCGCTCGGGTGATCACGATGCGCGGTGACGCCAACGCCACCGACGACCCCGAGCCTTACGTGGTCACTGACGCCCGCCTGGTCGTGGCGTCGATGCCCGGTGTCGCACAGTCCTTCGCCGGCCTGAGGGATCCGCGGCTGATGGGCATCCTCACCGTGTTGGCCGGCCTGCTGGTCACCTGGGCGTTCTGGCCCCGCCAGGCGCGCAAGGCCAGCGTGGTGGCCGCCGCTGCGGTCGTCGCGGGCTCGCCGCTGCTGGGCAGCACCGAGGCTCAGGCCGCGGAGACCGAGCACCAGATCGAGGGCAGCCACCTGGTGCTCACCGTGGTGTCCGACGACGAGGCCATGTCGCACATGGCGCCCGGCCAGCCTGTGTTGTGGCAGGTCGGCGTCGACACCAGGGGCAAGGAGGAGGGCGCCGTGCACGTCGGGCTCGGACTCGGCAGCGACTCGGTCAACGCGGACGCCCTGAAGGTGGACGTACTGGCCTGCATGAAGCGCTGGCAGGACGAGACCTGCCCCGGCACCGCCGAGGCCTGGGTTGTCGACACGGGGCTCGACCACGCGTTCGTTCCCGCGACCCACGGCGACACCCGCGAGTTCGGCACGACCGCCGCGGGCGACCCGGTCTGGGTGCAGGTGCGCGCGACGCTCGAGAACGACGACCCGGATGTGAAGGCGTCCCTGAAGCTCGCGGCCTGGGGCGGCGGCGAACTCGTGAGTGCCGAATCCGACAACGACGGGAGGTCAGGCGCTGAGGGGAGCCTGGCCTACACCGGTGCGGACGGCATTCCCGAGACCCTGGCGCTGGCCGGGGCCGCGATCGGTACCGGGCTGGTGGTGGCCCGGCTCGCCGGCGGGCGCCGGCGGGATACCGGCCGGGAGGTAGTGCGGTGAGGAGGGGTCTGCGCTACCTCCCGGCATCCCGCAAGGGGCGTCGGCGGATCGGCCTGCTCGGTGCAGGTGTGCTCGCCATGATGAGCCTGGTCTGGCAGCAGCAGGCGACCCTGGCGAGCTACGTCGACACCGAGTACGGCAAAGCGACGTTCACCGCCGCCACGCTCAAGCCGATCACGCCGTCCGTGTCGGCCAAGGCTGCGAGCATCGACGTCAGTTGGGATGCGGCCAGCGGCTCCTGGGCGGTCCCGCAGTACTCGCTGAACTGGTCGGCCAGTTCCTCCGGTACGAGCCCGACGTCGGTGTACTCGGGGGCGGCGACCGGCGCCACCCACAAGACGGGCTCAGGCACCCCGAGTTCGTACGGGCAGACCTTCACCAAGATCGCCGCGGGCGCAACGCATGCGTGTGGGATTTCGGCCGGCGCGGTGTACTGCTGGGGCACGAGCGCTTCTGGAGGGCTGGGCCTAGGTTCGACGACCACCACCGCGGTGCCGTTGATCGTGACCGGCGGTGACCTCGGCACGAAAGCCGTGAGCGATGTGACCGCAGGCGCGAACTTCACCTGCGCGGTCGCCTCCGGGAAGGCGTACTGCTGGGGTCTGGGCACCAACGGCCAACTCGGCAACGGCGGCCAGTCCTCTTCGGGTACGCCCAAGGCCGTGTCCACGCTCACCGGGGTCACGAGTATTTCTGCGGGAACCAGCCATGCGTGCGCGGTCGCGTCCGGCAAGGCGTACTGCTGGGGTCTGGGCAGCAACGGCCAGCTCGGTGACGGCGCGAGCGTGCAGAAGGAGAGCCCGGACGCGGTCAAGACCGACGGTGCGCTCGCCGGCCGCACCGTCGTGGGGGTCGCTGCCGGTGGCGCGCACAGCTGTGTCGTGGCGGACGGACTGGCCTTCTGCTGGGGCGCCTATGGCTCTGGCCAGCTCGGCTACGGTGCCACCGCAAACACAAACGTGCCTGCGGCCGTGGACGCCAGCGGTGTCCTGATGGGCCGCTCGGTCTCCCAGCTGACCGCCGGCACCTCGCACACGTGCGCGATCGCGGACGGCAAGGCCTTCTGCTGGGGGCTCGGCACCTCCGGCCAGCTCGGCAACTCAGGAAGCGCGACGACCTCGACGCCCGTGGCCGTCACGGCATCGACGATGTCGGGCACCGTGACCGCGATCTCGGCCGGCGCAACGACCACTTGCGCCGCGGCTGCCGGCAACGCGTACTGCTGGGGAGCCGGCGCCAACTACGGACTCGGGAACGGCAGCACGTCGAACGCCAATGCGCCGGTGCTGGCCAACGGCGCGTTGAGCGGCCGCACGGTCACCGCGGTGGGCGCTGGCACGTCCTTCGGCTGCGCGGTGAGCAGCGGCAATCCGGCGTCTTGCTGGGGCCTGGGAAGCAGCTACCAGCAGGGCGACAACGCGTCCTCCAACAACGCCACGCCCGGCGACGTGACGCTCTCCGGGCTGGCCTGTCCGGACGGATCGGTGCGCACCTCCGACACGACCTGCTCGCTGGTTCAGGGCACCGACTACTACTACCGGCTCGGCTACTCGATCGGCACCTGGGTGGCGCCGAACAGCAGTTGGGTGAAGGCCACGACCAAGACCCGCGACGGGCTGAACCCGTCCGCGACCAGCAAGACCAACTCCTCGATCACGCTCGGCTGGGACACCGCCCCCGAGGCCGGCCAGGCGTACCCCGAGTACACCCTGCAGCGGTCGACCTCGAGCGACGGCACCAACGCGGTCTCGCTCGCCGTGACCGGCGACACCGCCTACACCGACGCGGGTGGCCTGGCACCGACCCGGTCGTTCAGCGCGGTCGCAGCCGGTGAGAGCCACACCTGCGGGATCATCGGCTCCGACCTGTACTGCTGGGGCCTGAACAGCAACGGTCAACTCGGTCTCGGTGACTCCAACCCGCGCACTGTCCCGACCAAGGTGGTCGCCCTCGACGGCAAGACGGTCACTGCGGTGTCGGCCGGCACGAACCACACCTGCGCAATCGCCGACGGCAAGGTCTACTGCTGGGGTCAGGGGACGTCGGGTCAACTCGGGAACGGTGCGAACAACACCTCCTACACGCCGGTGCAGGTGAGCGGCCTGAGCGGTACCGCCACGGCGATCTCGGCGGGAGGAGGCCACACCTGCGCGATCGTCGGCGGTGCGGCGTCCTGCTGGGGAGCGAACGCCGACGGACAGCTCGGCAACAACTCGACGAGCAACAGCAACACCCCGGTCGCGGTCAGCACGTCCGGCGACATGGGCAGCCAGACCGTCACCTCGATCGCCGCCGGCGGTTCGCACACCTGCGCGGTGGGCGCCGACAAGCAGGCCTACTGCTGGGGCAACGACAGCGACCAACAACTCGGCAGCCGCTACTGCACCCTGAACTTCCTGATCTGCTGGAGCTACGACTACCGGGACCGCTCTACGTCGGTCGCCGTGGACACCAGCGGCGCGATGGGCACCAAGAACGTCACCGCGATTACCGCGGGTTCATCCCACACCTGCGCGATCGCAGACGGCAAGGCCTACTGCTGGGGCCTGGGCACCAGCGGGCAGCTCGGTAACAGCGCCACGTCGACGACCTACCAGTCGAAGGCGGTCACCACCAGCACGATGTCCGCCACGGTGACGGCGGTCTCGGCCGGTGCGAACACCACCTGCGCGATCGCCGGCGGAGCCGGCTACTGCTGGGGGGCCGGATCGTCCGGGCAACTGGGCAGCGGGTCGAGCCCGAACTACAGCCAGGCTCCGGTCGCGGTGACCGAGGCCGGCGCGATGAAGGCTGGCACCGTGAGCTCGGTCGCGGCGGGCACCTCACACGGCTGCGCGGTCTCCGACGGGCTGGCGTACTGCTGGGGCAGCGGTGACAGCGGCCGGCTGGGCAACCGGACCACTGCGCCCTACGCCTACCCGATGCTGGTCAACGGTGACGCACTCTGCGCCAGCTCGGTGCCGCTCGGTGACGGCACCTGTTCGCTGAAGGGCGGCACGACGTACTACTACCGGCTGACCTTCACCCTCGACGGCACGACGAAGACGAAGGGTGACTGGACGGGGATCAAGACGAACTGACCCTGGCGGCCGCGGCTCGCGCTGCTGCCGGGAGAGCGGTGACTATCCGTTCGAGCGCTGCGCCGTCGTGAGCGGCGGAGACGAACCAGGCCTCGTACGCGGACGGCGGCAGTGCGACCCCCGCATCCAGCATGGCGTGGAAGAACGCCCGGTAGACGCCGGTGTGCTGGCGTTGGGCGGACGCGTAGTCCTGGACCGGCTCTTCGATCCCCCAGAACACGGAGAACAGCGAGCCGGCGCGCTGCAGGCGATGCGGGATGCCGGCCATCCTCAGCGTGCCCTCGACCTCCGCGGCCAGCGTGGCGGCCGCGGCGTCCACCTTCTCGTACACCTCGCGGTCGGCCAGGCGCAGCGTGGCGATGCCTGCCGCCGTCGCCAGCGGGTTCCCCGAGAGCGTCCCGGCCTGATAGACGGGGCCGACGGGGGCGAGCAGGTCCATCAGATCGGCCCGTCCGCCGAGAGCGGCGAGCGGCATACCCCCGCCGACGACCTTGCCGAACGTGAACAGGTCGGGAGCGATCGTGCGACCCTCGCAGCCCCACCAGCCGGCGTCCGAGACGCGGAAGCCGGTGAGCACCTCGTCATAGATCAGCAGCGCGCCGTGGGCCGTGGTGAGTTCGCGGAGCAGTTCGTTGAAGCCGGGCTCGGGTGGCACGACGCCCATGTTCGCCGCGGCGGGCTCGGTGATCACCGCGGCGATCTCGTGCCCACGTCGGGCGAAGACCTCGCGGATCGCATCGGGGTCGTTGTAGGGGACGACGAGGGTCTGCGCGGTCGCGGCCGCGGGCACGCCGGCCGAGCCCGGGAGGCCGGCCGTCGCGACGCCGGAACCGGCTGCGGCCAACAATGCGTCCGAGTGGCCGTGGTAACAGCCGGCGAACTTCACGAGCAGGTCGCGCCCGGTGGCGCCGCGGGCCAGCCGGACGGCGGTCATGCACGCCTCGGTGCCGGTGGAGACGAACCGGACCTTCTCCGCGAGCGGAACCCGTCCCCTGACCAGCTCGGCCAGCTCGACTTCGGCCTCGGTCGGGGCACCGAAGGAGAGCCCGCGGGCCGCGGCGGCCTGGACGGCGGCCACCACTTCCGGCCGGGCGTGGCCGAGGATCGCCGGTCCCCACGAGCCCACGAGGTCGAGGTACTCGCGTCCGGCGACGTCATACAGCCGGGGGCCCTCCGCGCGGGCGACGAACACGGGCGTCCCGCCGACCGAGCCGAACGCGCGCACCGGCGAGGAGACCCCGCCCGGGATGACCTGCAGCGCCCGGTCGAAGGCCTCGGCGTTGGTGCTCATCGGAGCCACCCGGCCAACTCGAGGGCCGCGTAGGTGAGGACGATGTTGGCGCCGGCCCGGACAATGGCGGTGACGGCCTCAGTGAGGGCGATCTGCCGGTCGATCCAGCCGCGCTCGGCGGCGGCGGCGATCATCGCGTACTCGCCGGAGACCTGGTAGGCGGCGACCGGCACCTGCGACAGAGCCGCCACGTCGGCCAGGACGTCCAGGTAGTGGCTGGCCGGCTTCACCATGAGCATGTCCGCACCCTCGAGTTCGTCCAGCGATGCTTCCAGGCTGCCCTCCCTGCGGTTGGCCGGGTCCTGCTGGTAGGCGCGCCGGTCGCCGCGGAGCGAGGAGCCGACCGCCTCGCGGAACGGCCCGTAGAAGGCGGACGCGTACTTGACCGCGTAGGCGAGGACTCCCACGCCCTCGTAACCGGCGAGGTCGAGGCCGGAGCGGATCGCGGCGACCTGGCCGTCCATCATCCCCGACGGGGCGACGAAGTGGGCGCCCGCCCTGGCCTGGGACACGGCCTGCCGCACGTAGAGCTCGACGGTCGCGTCATTGGCCAGCGAGCCGTCGGGCGCGAGGACGCCGCAGTGGCCGTGGTCGGTGAACTCGTCGAGGCAGGTGTCGGCGAAGATCGGGAGGTCGTCACCGGTCTCGGCACGGACGGCGGCGATCGCCCGGTTGAGGATGCCCTCGTCCGCGTAGCCGGCCGAGCCGGTGGCGTCCTTGTCGTCCGGCTCCGGGACGCCGAACAGCACGATGCCGCCGAGGCCAGCGTCAACGGCGCGGGTGGCTTCGGCGCGAACCGAGTCGAGGGTGTGCTGGACGACGCCAGGCATGGAACTGATCGGGCGGGGCTCGCTGAGTCCGTCTGCGACGAACACCGGCAGGAGCAGCTGGGCGGGGTGGACCCGGGTCTCCGCCACCAGTCGGCGGATGGCCGGGGTGGCACGCAGCCTGCGGGGGCGTCGGACGGGTGGGGTCATGCTGGTAGCTCCTCCTGCGTCCCGACGCGGGTGAGGTCGGGGCCTCGTCCATTCTCGCCCATGGCGCGGAGGCATCCGACCGTGCCCTCCTGGCGACCCGGGTGGCCGAGGGATGAAAGACTTGGGCCATGCCGAAGCGGAACGTGCGAGACATCGAGTGCTTCCTTTTTGACATGGACGGCGTGCTGGTCCACGACGAACTGCCGATCCCGGGGGCCGTGGACCTGCTCCAGCGCTGCACCGACACCGCCCGGCGGTTCCTCGTGCTCACCAACAACTCCACCTTCACGCCACGTGACCTCGCGGCACGGCTGGCTCGCTCAGGCCTGCCGGTGCCGGAGGAGAACCTGTGGACGTCCGCCATGGCCACCGGGGCGTTCCTGAAGAACCAGGCGGGCGACAAGACGGCCTTCGCGATCGGCGAGGCGGGGCTGATCACCGCGCTGCACGGCGCCGGCTTCGTGTTGACCGACACCGATCCCGCCTACGTCGTGCTGGGGGAGACGCGCAACTACTCGTTCGAGGCGATCACCACGGCGATCCGGCTGATCAACGCCGGCGCACGGTTCATCGTGACGAACCCGGACACCACCGGACCGTCGCCCACCGGCCTGCTGCCCGCGACCGGTGCGGTGGCCGCGATGATCACCGCGGCCACGAACCGGCAGCCGTACGTCGTCGGGAAGCCCAATCCGATGATGTTCCGCTCGGCGATGAACCGGATCGAGGCCCACTCGGAGACCACCGCCATGATCGGCGACCGGATGGACACCGACATCGTCGCGGGCATGGAAGCGGGCCTGCTCACGGCCCTCGTGCTGTCCGGCGTGACATCTCGGGACGACATCGAGACCTTCCCCTACCGTCCCGATCTCGTGCTGGACTCCGTGGCCGACCTGCTGTCGCTGCTCTGACCTGGCGCCTCGGCCGAACCCGAGGGTACGGTCGGTCGAGCCCCGATTCGGGTGGTCGAGCTTGTCGAGACCTCTTCCACGGTCCCTGAGGAGGTCGCTCTGCGACCGTCACGAAGGGCCGCCGTCACCAAAACACCTTGTCAGCAGGATTCGCGTCGCCGTAGGAAAACTGTCGGACCCGGATGTTTGGATGGGTTCATGGAGGGGACGAGCAGCACACTGGTGCCGGCCGGTCAGGCGTTGGCTGAGATCGAGGCTGTGCTGGATCGGGTAGATCCCGATCGGTCGAACGTGGGCGCTGTTGAGCGTCTGGCTTGGGTGCGGGTGACTCGACGGGTGCGTGACCGCCTGGATGCGCTCACGGCCGTGCTCACCGCGGAGGCGGATTCCGCGAAGGCGGCCGAGGCCACGACCGGGACGCCGTTGTCGTCTTGGTTGGGGATGGGCGAGAGGCTGTCTCGGCGGGAGGTAGCCGGGGCGGTCCGACAGGCGCGAAGGCTCGGTCAGCATCGGCTGGTGGGTGAGGCCGCGGTGGCTGGCAGGGTGGGCACGTCGCAGGTGCGGGCGATCACCGGTGTGCTGGACGGGCTCGCCGGGCAGCTCGAACCGGAGCAGCGGACGAAGGCCGAGGAAGTGCTCGTGGAGCTGGCTGGCCATCTGGATGCTGATCAGTTGTCGAAGGCGGCCGGGCAAGTGCTTCGCCGGGTGGTTCCAGAGCAGGCCGATGATGCCTTGGAGCGGCATCTGCAGCGTGAGGTGGAGCAGGCGCATCGGCAGCGGAGTCTTCGGTTCTTCTTCGAGGGTGCGTCGGTGCGGTTCGACGGATCGCTGCCGAGGCTGGTGGCTGAGCAGTGGATTGCCCAACTGGACGCGCACGCTGAGACCACCCGGCGGACGGCGTTGGAGCGTCGGGATCCGCTCGCTGAGACCCTGACACCCGAGCAGCGCCGGGCGGACGCCCTGGTCGCCCTCATCGGCCATCAGGCCCGTGGAGGGGATGGGACTGGTGGCGGTCCGTCGGGGCGGGTGTTGGTGTTGCTGGACTACGACAAGCTCGCCGCCGATGCAGCCGGGGCCGGGATGCTTCCCGACGGTCAGCCGTTGTCGGCGAGCGAACTGCGTCGGATCTGTTGCGACAGCGAGATCGTGCCGGTTGTGCTGAGTTCCGGGTCTCAGGTGTTGGATGTGGGTCGGGCTAAGCGGCTGGTGACTTCAGGGATTCGGGATGCGCTGGTTGCCCGGGATCGGGGTTGCGTGTTCCCTGGTTGTGATGCGCCACCGGGCCGGTGTGAGGCGCATCATGTGGTGCCGTGGTGGGCCGGTGGTGCGACGTCGCTGGCGAATCTGGTCCTGCTGTGTCACCAGCATCACCCGGTCGTCGAGCCCGCGAGGTTCGCTCTGCGGGACCAGTGGCAGGTGCGGATCGCGGGCGATGGGACACCTGAGTTCACCCCACCGACGCGGCTCGACGCGCAACAGAAACCCATCCGTCATGCCCGGCACCGGCGATCCGGCGAGGACAGCACGACGGGCCCGCCCTGCGTCGCGGGCCGGACCGGCGAGACCGCTGATACTGGCCCACCCCATGCCGCCTGACGTGGCCCGGCGCGCGGAGCCCGCCGCTCACCTCAGTTGCCGTCCGAACTGCCTCGGAGGGTCGGCTTCCCGGACCGGCGGAGGGGCTTCGACCTGTGCCGGGATGGCGAGGCGGGATGCCAGGAGGGCGCGCGCCCGGGGAGTCCGTCCTGCCTGCGTACGAGCCCGCCTGGGTACGAGCGCCGCTCAGCGTGCGGGCCGACAGGTGGTCACTCGGGTGTAGGGATGGTTTGGGCGGTCAGGTGAGCGCGGCGAGGACCGCGTCCACCACGCCGCCGGTGTCCGGGGACGCGGCCACGGCCGCGACGTCCAGACCGGCTTTCCGGGACGCGGCGGCGGACGGCTCACCGATCGCCACCACCCTCGGGCCCGGCAGACCACAGGACGCCACGGCCGCGCGTGCCACGGAACCGGCCGTGACCACGAACGCGTCGAAACCCGCCGCCTGCCAGTCCGCGACCACCTGGTCAGGAAGCGGTGCAGCGACCGTGCGGTAGACCGCGACGTTGCGCACGTCCCAGCCTTTCGCTACCAGGCCGGCGGTCGGCTCGGGGGAGTGGTTCTCCGCACCAGGGATCAGGACGCGAGCCGCGCCATCGGGGAGGGCCGCGACCAACGCGGCGCCCCCGCCAGGGTGGGCCACCAGGTCGGTCTCGATTCCCACGTCCACAAGGGCGGACGCTGTCGCTCGCCCGATCGCAGCCACCCTTGTCCCGTGCAGCCGGGAGGCGAGTTCGAAGCCGCGAGCCGAGAGGCTGGCGACCGTGTGCGCGGAGGTCACCACACACCAGTCCCACCGCTCGGCGAGGGCAGCCTCAAGCTCGTCCAGGGCCAGGTCCTCGAAGGTCGTGAACGCCGCCTGCACCAGTTCAGCGCCCGCAGCGGCAAGAGCGTTCGCGAGACCGGCGGGCGCACGCTGCGGCAGCAGGATCCGGCGTCCGGCCAGCGGCTTGGGCTTGCTGGCCGCGAGATCCACGAGTTCCGCTGCACCGGATGCGAGCAGCCGCTCGGCGACCTGGGCGCCCAGGGTGGCTGCGTCCGCTTCCGTCGCGGGCGCTTCACCGGCTTCACGGAGCAGGCGCGAACCATCCACCGCCACGACGGTCGCTGCGACGTGGAGCATTCCGTCCCCGACGGTGGCACGGGCGGCAACCGGGGCGGCGCAGCCTGCTTCCAGCCGCATCAGCACTGCCCGTTCGGCGACGGCGGCCAGCCGGGTTGGCAGGTCGTCCAGCCGGGCGAGCGCGTCACGGAGCTCCACAGGTGCATCCGGGCGGCACTCGACCGCGAGCGCGCCCTGAGCGGGCGCGGGCAGGAAATCGTCCGGGCCGAGGCGCTCGGTGATCGCCGCGTCCAGGCCCAGCCGCCGCAACCCCGCCGCCGCCAGCACCACGGCGTCCAGGTCCTCGGTCACGCGCCGCAGGCGAGTCTCCACGTTGCCGCGGATCGCCACCAGGTCGAGGTCGGGACGGTGCGCCAGCAGTTGCGCGGCGCGCCGCGGTGAACCCGTACCGACCCTTGCGCCGCGGGGCAGCTCGACGAGGCGCAGGCCGTCCCTCGCGCAGAGCGCGTCGGCCGGATCCTCCCGCAGCGGGACGGCGGCCAGCACCAGACCGTCCGCCGGCGCGGTGGGCAGGTCCTTGAACGAGTGGACGGCAAGGTCCGCGTCCCCGGCGAGGACTGCCGCGCGGACCGCGCCCACGAAGACCCCGGCTCCGCCGAGACTGGCCAGGGGCGCGCTGGTCACGTCGCCGTGGGTCGTGACCTTCACAAGTTCGACCTCGTGGCCGAGCGCGCGCAGCGCGTCCGCAACCGTGCCGGACTGCGTCCAGGCCAGTGCCGAACCGCGCGTGGCCAGGCGGAGTCTCACCGCAGCGGCTCCTGCGCCGTCGCCGGAGCCACTGGCGCCTCCCGGCGCGGGTTGGCGCAGCATCCCCCGTAGCAGAACTGGCCGGGCGCCGGTTCTGGAGAGCCCGTGCGCAGTTTGTCGGCGATCCGCCCGGCGAGCGCAGCGACGAAGGCGGGGTGGGTGCCCACGGTCGGCGTCCGCACCAGCCGGACACCCAGCTCGTGCGCAGTGTCCTGTGCTTGCGTGTCCAGGTCCCAGATCACCTCCATGTGGTCGGAGATGAACCCGATCGGCACCAGAACGACGTCGGTCGTGCCTGCGGCGGCGAACTCGCGCAGCGCATCGTTGACGTCCGGCTCCAGCCAGGGGACGGCGGGTGGCCCGCTGCGGGACTGGAAGACCAGGTCCCACGGCTTGGTGATGCCCGTGGCCGCCGCGATCCCGGACGCCACCTGCCCGGCCGCCCAGCGGTGCTCCCCGAGGTAGGCGTCGCCGTCCGGCCCGGCGCTGCACGCGGCCACGGTCGGGATCGAATGAGTGGTGAACACCAGCCGCGTGCTGTCGGCCGCCAGGTCGAGGTCGGCTGGCAGGCAGCCCAGGAGCAGTTCGGTGATCGTCTGCGTGAACGCAGGCAGGTCGTAGAACGGCGGCAGCTTGCGGACGTCGATGTCCAGGTCGCTCGCGGCCAGCGCCAGGCCGAGGTCCTCCCGGTACTGCCGGCAACTCGAGTAGCCGGCATAGGCGGCGGTCGCCACGGCCAGCAGCCGGCGCATACCGCGTCCGGCGAGGTCGGCGAGGACGTCCGGCACGAAGGGCGGAGAGTTCCGGTTGGCCAGCACGGCTTCGATCTCGATGTCCTCCGCGGCGAGGGCTTCGCGCAACGCGGCGAGGAGGGCTCGGTTCTGGGCGTTGATCGGGCTCACGCCGCCGAGGGTGAAGTAGTGCTGGCCGACCTCGGCCAGGCGCTCCCTGGGAATCCCCCGGCCGACGGTGACCCGCTCCAGGAACGGCACGACCTCGGCCTCGCCCTCGGGGCCACCGAAGCCCATCAGGATCAGTCCGTCGTACTTCAAAGTACTACTCACCGCAGCACCCTCGGCAGATCGGACTCCTCGATCCGGTGACCGGTGAAGAACGGGATCTCCACCCGGACGTGGCGGCGTGCCTCCGCCCCGCGCAGGTGCCGCATCAGGTCGGTGAGCTCGACCACCTCGTCCGCCTCCAGACCGAGGATCCACTCGTAGTCGCCGAGCGCGAACGCCGCGACGGTGTTGCTGAGCACCTGCGGGTAGTCGCGGCCCATCCGGCCGTGCTCGGCGAGCATCGTCCGCCGCTCGTCCTCCGGCAGCAGGTACCACTCGTAGGAGCGGACGAACGGGTAGACCGTCAGCCACCGTTTGGGCTCCGCACCCTGCAGGAACGCCGGGGCGTGGCTGCGGCTGAACTCGGCCTGCCTGTGCACGCCGAAGGCCGACCAGACCAGGTCGACGCAGTTGCCGAACGCCTCGTGCTGGAAGAGCCGCTGCGCCTCCTGCAGGTCGGACGCCGACCTCCCGTGCAACCAGATCAGCACGTCCGCATCCGCGGGCATGCCGTGCACGTCGTACAGGCCGCGAGTGGTCACACCGGTTTCCGCCAACTCCGCGATCAGTTCGCCGGTGGCCTGCGCCACCTCGGTCGGCGCGGGCCGCCGCCGGGCGAACACGGCGTAGCAGGTGTACTGGACCTCTTCGGTGGAGTTCGTCTCGGTCATGGTGCGACCCTAGCCGTCGGCAGCGGGTGGGGGTCGAGAGCGAGCCCGGCCTGGCGACGTCCGTCGGCCACGCAGTCCGGCACGCCAACCCCTCGCAGCGCCGAGCCGGCCACTCGCCAGCCCGGCAGGTGGGCGAGCCCGGCGTCCACGGCCGCGACCCGCCCGAGGTGTCCGACGGTGTACTTGGGCATGACGGCCTTCCAGCGGGCCACCCGGGTCAGCAGCGGCGCCTCTCGGGCACCGAGCACCTCGGCCAGGTGTCCGATCACGTGGTCGAGCAGCACGGCGTCGGGGGCGTGCGCGATCTCGCCGAGCCGTTCGGGGACGAACGCCCGGATCAGCGCAATGTCGTCAGGGGCACGGCCCGCCCACTTCGCGGAACTCACCGTGACGCCGCTGATCGGCGCCGGTTCGGCCTCCAGCCAGCCGTGCGAGTCGACGGGTTGGGGGAAGGCTTTCGCGGAGTACGCGAGCGTCACCACGGTGGACGTGGCCAGCGGCACCCCGGTCAGCGCGCGTGCCGCCTCGGGGGCCGGCCCCGCCAGCAGCGCCGCCGAACTGGCGACTCCGCCGGCCAGCACGACCGCGTCCACGGTCTCGACCGAGCCGTCGCCGAGGACGGCCTCCACGCCGTCACCGGACGTCCGCAGTTCCGTCACAGAAGTGCTCAGCCGCACGTCCACGCCCGCCTCGGTGAGCCGTCCGGCCAGCGCGTCCACGAGGCTGCCGAGGCCGCCGCGCAGGGTCCGGAAGGGCGATCCCGGACCGCGACCGCCCGCGCGGGTCTTCCGTCCGGTCGCCAGGGCGGCCAGCATCAGGCTGCGGTGCGCGGCCTCGTCCGCACGCAGGGACGGCAGCACGGCGTCGAGGCTGAGTTCGTCCACGCTGGCGCCATAGATGCCGCCCACCATCGGGTCGGCGAACCGCCGGACGATGCCGCCGCCGAGCCGGGCGCGCAGGAAGGTGCCGATCGCCACGTCCTCGCCGTCCCGCAGTTGGCGGGGCAGGACGAGGTCGAGGCCCGCGCGCAGCTTGTCGACCGGCGACAGGATGCCCGTGGTGACGAACGGGCCGAGCCGGCTCGGGAGCACCATGCCCATGCCCGAGGGCAGCGGACGCAGCTTCCCACGCGAGCGCAGGTACACCAGCCGCGACCCGGACGTGCCGATCACGTCGCCGGCCAGCCCGACCTCCTCGGCCAGCTTCAGTGCTGCCGGCCGGTAGCTGACGAACGAGTCCGGGCCGTGCTCGATCAGCAGGTCGCCGGCGAGCTCGGTGTGCAGCTTGCCACCCAGCCGGTCGGACGCTTCGACGAGTAGTACCTCGGCGGGCGGGCGGTCGTCGGACCCGCGAACGGCCTCCCAAGCCGCGGCAAGTCCGGTGATTCCCCCGCCGACGACCAGCAGCCTCACTTAGCCACCCTGGGCACGTACGGGCAGAGCGGGTCCGATTCGAGCGGGTCGCCGGTCCAGGCGTAGGCACGGGCCCGCGAGCCGCCGCACCAGTCGTGGTACTCGCAGGCGCCGCAGCGCCCCTTGAACTGGTCGGGGTCGCGCAGCGAGCGCATCAGCGGCTCGTCCCGGTAGAGGTCGACCAGCGACCGCTCCTTCACGTTGCCCACGCTCAGCGGCAGGAAGCCGGACGGGGTGACCTCACCCAGGTTGGACACGAAGACGATCCCGTTGCCGTCCCGGATGCCGAACGCCCGCGACATCGGGTGCGCCTCGATCTCCTCCTTCGTCTTCCCCGCCCGGAGCATCGGCGCCGCCATCAGCCGCCGGAAGTGCATGGCCTCGGTCGTCTTGACGCGGAACGACGCCTCACGGTTGGTCCGCGACGCCCACAGCAGCCACTTCTCCGCCTCGCCGGGACTGAGCTCGGTGAGTTCGGCGCCGCGTCCGATCGAGATCAGGAAGAACAGGCTCCACTGCATCAGCGTGTGCTGGCTCAACAGCTCGTACACGGCGGGCAGGTCGGCGGCCGTCGTGGCGGTGACCAGGGTGTTCACCTGCACCGGCAGGCCAGCCTCCGCGGCGAAGTCGAGGGCCTCGATGGTGGCGTCGAACGTGCCGGGCACCATCCGGACGCCGTCGTGGTACGCCGCGTTCGACCCGTCCAGCGACAGCGAGATCGCCTGGACGCCCACTTCCTTCATCCAGAAGATCCGCTCGCGCGTCAGCAGCGGGGTGACCGCCGGCGCCAGCGAAACCCCGATGCCGCGCTGGTTCGCCGCCTCGATGAGCTCGGGCAGGTCGCCCCGGCGCAGCGGGTCGCCGCCAGTCATCACCACGTGTGGCAGCGCCTCGCCCGGGCCGGCGAAGCCGAGGATGTCGTCGAGGAGCGCGATGGCCTGCTCGGTGGACAGCTCGCCGGGCATGGGGTCGGGCATCGCGGTCGCACGGCAGTGCCGGCAGGCGAGGCCGCAGGCGTTGGTGAGCTCCCAGTAGACGATCATCGGCGCCCGGTTGTAGGCCCACCCGTCCGGCTTCACCGACCCGATGCCATGGGCGTGCGCCGGACGGGTCGCGGCTGCGGGCGTGGTCGGGTGCGGCATGTCAGGACTCCTCGGGTGGGATCGAGTGCACCAGCTCGACGAGCCTGGTGAGCGTGTCGGGGTCGGTCTCCGGCGGGACGCCGTGGCCGAGGTTGAAGACGTGTCCGGGAGTGGAGGCGCCACGTCGGACGACATCGCGGGCGGCGGCCTCGAGCGTGGGCCAGTCGGCGTCCAGCAGGGCCGGGTCGAGGTTGCCCTGCAGGGGCACCCGCCCGCCGAGCAGGTCGTTCGCCTCGTCCAGGCCGATGTCGGACGCCACCCCGACCACGTCCGCGCCGGCGGCGAGCAGGTCGGGCAGCAGGTCTCGGGTGGCGGTCCCGAAGTGCACCCGCGGGACGCCCAGGCCGGCCACCGCACTGAACACGGCCGCCGAGTGCGGCTGGACGGACGCGCGGTACTCGGCGGGGGAGAGCCGTCCCACCCAGGAGTCGAACAGCTGGACGGCCGACGCACCGGCCCCGACCTGCGCGCGCAGGAAGGACGTGGTGAGAGTGGCCACCCACGCCAGCAGGCGGTGCCAGGAGTCAGGGTCGGACGCCAGCAGCGCGCGGGTCGCGGGCAACTCCCGGTCCGGCCTGCCCTCGACGAGGTAGGACGCCAGCGTGAACGGCGCGCCGGCGAAACCGATCAGCGGCACCCCGTCGAGGCGGGCCACCGAGAGCGCGACGCCGTCCCGCACCGGCGCGAGGGCGTCCGGGTCCAGCTCGGGCAGGGACGTCACGTCCGCGGCCGTCCGCACCGGGCGGTCGAGCACGGGCCCGACGCCCGGCACGATCTCCACACCGAGTCCGGCCAGCCGCAGCGGCACGACGATGTCGGAGAAGAAGATGGCGGCGTCCACGTCGTGGCGGCGCACCGGCTGGACGGTGATCTCCGCGGCCAGCTCGGGATCCAGGCACGCCCCGAGCATCGAGGTGCCCTCGCGCACGGCGCGGTACTCGGGCAGGGAACGTCCCGCCTGTCGCATGAACCAGACCGGTCGCCGGGACACCGGCTCACCCCGGTAGGCGGCCAGCAGTGGCGCTGCCTGCAGGGTGGCGGTCACGCGTCAGCCTCGACCTCGATGCCGAACAGCGTGTGCAGAGCGTGGGAGTAGTCGGCCAGTTCCCCGCTGCGGGCCAGTTCGGCAGCGCGCAGCGACGGCGTGTGCAGGAGGGCGTTCGACACCCGGCGCAGCGACCGCGCGACCGCGGCGGCGGTCTCGGCGTCGTAGCGGCGGGCGGCGGCCTCGATCTCACGCTCGATGAACTGGCTGACGTGCGCGCGCATCGCGGTGACCGCCGGCGTCGCCGCGCGGCCCTGCTCGAGGTGGAGGTAGGTTTCGACGCCCCGTGCGACCAGGTCGCGGGCGGCGAGCACCGCCGCCGACTGCCCGGCAGGGGCGTGCGCGCCGATCTCCTCCAGGTCGATCAGGTCGACGCCGACGAGTTGTGCGGCGTCCGGGGCCACGTCCCCGCCCAGCGACAGGTCGAGCACGGGCAGCAGGGCTGTCGCGCCCGCGCGGGCACCGGCGAGGAGGTCCGTGGTGACGACGGGCCCGGACACGGACTCGCCGCCGCTGCAGGTGACCACCAGATCCGCCGCCGCGACGGCGTCCGCGAGACCGTCCGCCGGCACCGGCAGCACGGGGTGCGAGGACGCGAAGCGTCCCGCCCGGCCGCTGGGGGAGTACACGTGGAGATCGGTGCAGTCGAGCCGCTGCAGCGCCGCGGTGACCACGCGGGCGTAGCTGCCGGTGCCGACGACCAGGGCCCGGCGTCCGGCGAGCGGGAAGTGCCGCTGCTCGACGAGTTCCAGGCCGACCTGGGCGATGGAGCGTCCGGCCGCGCCGAGGTCGGTGTCGGTGCTGACGGCCTTGGCCGTGGTCAGCGCGGCGTGGAACAGCCGGTACAGGGACGCGCTGGCGCGGTCGCCCGAACGAGCCAGCGCATCACGCACCTGGCCGATGATCTCTGCTTCTCCGACGACCATGGAGTCCAGCCCGCTGGCGACCTCGAGCAGGTGCTGCACGGCCCCCTGGCCCGCGTACACCTGGAACTGGTCGACGAGCGGACGCTGGGCCTCAGGCAGCGACTGGCGGACGGCATCGAGGACGGTTTCGAGCCCGCCGTGGAACGACGCGGACTCGAAGTAGATCTCGAACCGGTTGCAGGTGTTCAGCAGCACCACACCGAGCAACCCGGCCTCGTCGAGCCGATCCAGCGTGGGGTCGGCCGCCTGGCTCAGCTGGGCCAGATCCTCGAGAGGGACCACGTGGTGGCTGACGCCTGCGGCGGTAACGGACACGCCCAGCATGGTAACTCTTCGGTCGTCGCTGCTCGAACCGCACAGACGCTCCCGAAACACGCAGAAGCCACCGAAATTTCGGGAGCTTCTGCGCGTTTCGGGAGCGTTTGCGGGTGGCTCCGACCGACGGCGAGTGGCAGACGGGTTGGCGGGTCGGGTGGAATAGTCATTCCAGATCATGCATAATCATCGACATGACGATCAAGGTCGCGGTGGCGGGGGCCACCGGGTATGCCGGCGGGGAGCTGCTGCGGCTCCTGCTGGGGCACCCGGAAGTGGAGATCGGTGCGCTCACCGCCGGTTCGAACGCGGGGACGCCGCTGCTCACCCACCACCAGCACCTCACGCCACTGGCCGACCGGATCGTGGAGGAGACGACGCCGGCGAAGCTGGCCGGACACGACGTGGTCTTCCTCGCGCTGCCGCACGGGCACTCCGCCGCGGTGGCCGCCGAACTCGGCCCTGAGGTGCTGGTCGTGGACGCGGGCGCCGACCACCGCCTGGTGGACGCCGCGCAATGGCGGAAGTTCTACGGCAGCGAGCACGCCGGCATCTGGCCGTACGGCCTGCCCGAGCTGCCCGGCCAGCGGCAGATCCTGGCCGCGACCAGGCGGATCGCCGTCCCGGGCTGCTACCCGACGTCGGTCACCCTCGCGCTGCTGCCCGCGCTCACCGGCGGCCTGGTCACCGGACGCGACGTGGTCGCCGTCGCAGCCAGCGGCACCTCTGGCGCGGGCAAGTCGCTGCGCCCCAACCTGCTGGGCTCAGAGGTAATGGGTTCGGCGAGCGCCTACGGCGTGGGCGGTGTGCACAGGCACGTGCCGGAGATGCTGCAGAACTTCACCGTCCTCGGCGCCCAGGAGCCGACCCTGTCGTTCACGCCCGTGCTGGCGCCGATGGCGCGGGGCATCCTCGCCACGGTCACGGCACCGCTGGCCAGCGACGGGTCGGCTGCGATCGCCAGGGAGACCTACGCCGCCGCCTACGGCAACGAGCCGTTCGTGGCGCTCCTGCCGGAGGGACTGTGGCCGCAGACCCAGTCGATCGTCGGGTCGAACGCCGTCCACGTCCAGGTCACCGTCGACGAAGCAGCCGGACGCCTGGTCGCCGTCGCAGCGCTGGACAACCTCACCAAGGGCACTGCCGGCGGTGCCGTCCAGTCGATGAACCTCGCCCTCGGGCTCCCCGAGACCCTCGGCCTGACCACGATCGGAGTTGCACCATGAAGCACCCCACGAAGTTCTTCTCCTCCGCTGCGTTCCCCCGAACAACTCCGCGGGGACCGCGAATGAACGCCCCACAGAGTTCTTCTCCTCTGCTGCGTTCCTCCGAACAACTCTGCGGGGGCCCCGCATGAACACCCCACAGAGTTCTTCTCCTCCGCTGCGCTCCCCCGAACAACTCTGCGGGGGCCCCGAATGAGCGTCACCGCAGCGAAAGGCTTCACGGCCGCCGGCGTCACCGCGGGCATCAAGGCCTCAGGGAAGCCCGATCTCGCCCTGGTCGTCAACGAGGGCCCGGACGCCCACGCCGCCGGCGTGTTCACGTCCAACCGGTTCACCGCGGCCCCCGTGGTGTGGAGCCGGCAGGCGGTCGCGAACGGACGCCTCGCCGCGGTCGTCCTGAACTCCGGCGGCGCCAACGCGTGCACAGGCTCGGCGGGTCTGGCCGACGCGAAGCAGATGGCCGAGTGGACGGGCGCCGAGGTCGGCTGTGCTGCGGAGGACGTGGCAGTCTGCTCGACCGGCCTGATCGGCGTCCGGCTGCCCATGGACGCCGTGCTCACCGGGATCGAACTCGCCGCCCAGGACCTCGCGAACACAGGGGGACCGTCCGCCGCGGACGCGATCCGCACCACCGACACCGTCTCGAAGGAGGCGATCCACACCTCTCCGGACGGCTGGACCATCGGCGGCATGGCCAAGGGCGCGGGCATGCTCGCGCCGGCGCTGGCCACGATGCTGGTCGTGATCACGACGGACGCCGTCATCGAGCCGGGGGAACTGGACGCCGCGCTCCGCACCGCCACCGGCTTCACCTTCGACCGCACGGACTCGGACGGCTGCATGTCGACCAACGACACCGTGCTGCTGCTCTCGTCTGGTGCATCGGGGATCACCCCCGACGCAGCGGTGTTCAGCGAGGCGCTCACCGGCGTGTGCGCGGACCTGGCCAAGCAGTTGCTCGCGGACGCGGAGGGCTCAGCGCACGACATCGAGGTGCGGGTCGAAGGCGCGGCCACCGAGGCCGACGCGCTGGCCGTCGCCCGGGCGATCGCCCGCAGCAACCTGTTCAAGTGCGCGGTGTTCGGCAACGACCCGAACTGGGGCCGGGTGCTCGCGTCCGCCGGGACGGTCGAGGCCGAGTACGACCCCGAGCATGTGGACGTCGCTTTCAACGGCGTCCGGGTGTTCGTCGACGGCCAACTGGGCGTCGACCGCTCGGAGGTCGACCTCACCGGACGCGACGTGCTGGTCGAGCTGCATCTGCACGCGGGTGAGGCGTCCGCCGCGATCTGGACCAACGACCTCACCTACGACTACGTCAAAGAGAACGCGGAGTACTCGACATGACCGATGCGGCCGGCAAGGCGGCCATCCTGATCGAGGCCCTGCCGTGGCTGGAGAGCTACGTCGGGAAGACGATCGTGGTGAAGTACGGCGGCAACGCCATGGTGGACGAGGGCCTCAAGCGGGCGTTCGCGGAGGACATCGTCTTCCTGCGCATGGTCGGGGTGAAGCCGGTCGTCGTGCACGGCGGCGGCCCGCAGATCTCGTCCATGCTGAAGCGGCTGGGTATCTCCAGCGAGTTCCGCGGCGGCCTGCGCGTGACCACCCCCGAGGCCATGGACGTGGTGCGCATGGTGCTGATGGGGCAGGTGAACCGCGAACTGGTCGGTCTGCTGAACGCGCACGGCCCGCTCGCGGTCGGGCTGTCCGGCGAGGACGCCGGGCTGCTCACCGCCGAGCGCAAGGGCCTTCAGCTCGACGGAGAGGAGATCGACCTCGGCCTTGTCGGCGAGGTGGCGGAGGTGAACCCGGGCGCCGTCCTCGACCTGATCAACGCCGGCCGCATCCCGGTGGTGGCCACGGTCGCCCCCGATGAGGAGGGCCAGGTGCACAACGTGAACGCCGACACTGCGGCGGGCGCGCTGGCCGCGGCGCTCGGCGCCGAGCGGCTGGTGGTGCTCACCGACGTGCCCGGGCTCTACGCCGACTGGCCGAACTCGACCGAGGTGATCCACCAGATCGACGCGGACGAGCTGGCCGCGCTGCTGCCGACGCTGGCGTCCGGCATGATCCCGAAGATGGAGGCCTGCCTGGAGGCCGTGCGTGCCGGCGTCCCGCGGGCGACCGTGATCGACGGCCGGGTGGCCCACTCCCTCCTCCTGGAAATCTTCACCGACGAGGGCGTGGGGACGATGGTGCTCGGCTCTGGGGCGCGGTCGTGAGCGTCGTGGCGACCGGCGGCAGCCAGGCCGAGCTGACCGCCCGCTACGGCCAGGCGCTGATGAACACCTTCGGACCTCCCAAGCGGGTGTTCGTGCGTGGCGAGGGCGTCCATCTCTGGGACGCGGACGGCAACCGCTACCTCGACCTCCTGGCCGGCCTCGCGGTGAACGCGCTCGGCCACGCCCATCCGCAGGTGCTGGGTGCCATCTCGGCGCAGCTGTCGACGCTGGGTCACGTGTCGAACTTCTTCGCCACCCCCACCCAGATCGCGCTCGCCGAGCGGCTGGCGGGCTTCGTCACCGCCAATGCGCCGGAGCTGGACGCGCGAGTGTTCTTCACCAACTCGGGGACAGAGGCCAACGAGGCCGGGTTCAAGATCACTCGGATGACCGGCCGCACGCGGCTCATCGCGATGGAGGGCGCCTTCCACGGCCGCAGCCTGGGCGCGTTGGCGCTCACGGCGAACCCCGCCTACCGGACGCCGTTCGAGCCGCTGCCGGGCGACGTGGTCTTCGTGCCCTACGGCGACGCGGACGCGCTCGCGGAGGCCCTGGACGAGACCGTGGCAGCCGTCATCCTGGAGCCGATCCAGGGCGAGAACGGCGTGGTGGAACCGCC
>DAIPJC010000007.1:0-116284 GCA_036770475.1 Propionicimonas sp.
GGCTCGCGGTACGTCACCGGCGGAGCCTCGGCTGGTCGAGCCTGTCGAGACCCCGTCAACGGTCCCTGAGGAGCGAGCGTCAGCGAGCGTCACGAAGGGCTCGCGGTACGTCACCGGCGGAGCCTCGGCTGGTCGAGCCTGTCGAGACCCCGCCTCACGTGCGCCGTCCCGCGTCCCAGCCGGCACAACCCTGATCTCGCCCGGGACGCTCAAGTTGAGCCGCCCGGACGGAGTCGGTAACGTTGCCTCCTGCGTGCGAACGCAGGCGTGCGGGCCTTTAGCTCAGACGGTTAGAGCGCTGCCCTGATAAGGCAGAGGTCACTGGTTCAAGTCCAGTAAGGCCCACCAGATTTCGATGACGCCCAGCCCATACCCCTCTCCGGTGGACGTCGAACATCGCCAGGCATGAGCGATTTGCGCAGTAGACGGGCCTCGTCGGCGCTGAACCGACCCCTGACCGTCGTCTGCCGCGCAAATCGCTCTATCCACCTCGACCGCTTCTTTGCCGTAGCCCCGGCCGACCACGACCGTCCTGTCACCCTGCTGAGTTCCAGCAGGCTCATCGTGGCCACGCTGTTCTCGATCCTGGGCGGTCCATTCTGGGGGTCGGTACTCGCCGGCGCGGGGTTCGTGCTCTTGAAGACCGTCCCCGGCGTCGCGGAGCTGGTATCGCCCCTGTTGGGTGGGGTGACTCGAAGGGACGCGTCCGACCTTCTCGCGCTGGTCGTTCTGCCCCTCGTGTGCGGGATCTTGAGTCGCGCACTGCGCGGCCAGGCGAAACGGTTCGACAAGGGATGGCGACTTGCCGGGCTGATAGCAGCCGTCGCGGCAACCTCTGCGACATCAGCGCCTTATGACGATTTCGTGGACTGGGTGTCCTTCGACGGAGGGGGTGTACTCGCTCTCGTCCGGCTCGACAACTACCAGACCCCTGTCTACCTGAGAAGCCGGGACGACGGTCAGACCTGGGCCGAGGAGGCAAAGTACGTCATTCAGGATCCGGAGCCGGTGGATACCTTCGGCGAGGTCTGCGCGACCAAAGGCGTCTGCTATCGCTACAACAAGATGAACAGTCGCGTGCTGGAACGTCGAGAGATCGGTGCGAAGAAGTGGCGAGCCGTGGCCACCTTCGATTCGTCGGTCGGTGAGATCTTCGTAGATCCGAGCGACGGTGATCGCGCGGCTCTGGTCCAGCAGAAAGAGGAGGTCCTCGTCCGCACTCCTGTTGGCACCTGGCAGGGAGCGAACCTCGTGGTCCTGGCTCGCCAGTTGCGTCCGAAGCCGGATCCCTGGGCAGGGCCACGCTCTGCCGTGCAGGTAGTGGGCGGTCTGGTGCTTGGCTTTGTTGCCCTGGTCGGCATCCTCACTGGTGTCCAGCGACTTCGGACCAGACGCCAACGCTCTCGAGAGTTGCGGCGGCCGCGCTGATCGAACCTCCTGTTGACACTTGTGGGTTGGTCGCGAGGGCGCCACGTCGGTCTACGGTGGCCTCGGCCGAGCGTTCTCATCCAATCCAATCGCTCGGCTCAACGCATCTCCGGCGGTTCCTCCGATGCTCGCTTCTGCGGGTAGATCGTCTCGCCCCGGGCGAGCATCTCGGTGTACTGCTGGACGCGCCGTGCCCTGGTCTCGGCACGTTTGGCGGTCTGGACGCGGTACAGGATCGCGTAGCGATTCTGGCTGCTCAGTGTCGCGAACATCGCCTGTGCCGCAGGTTTCGCCGCTAGTGCCGCGGCCAGGTCGTCCGGTACCTCGATCGCAGCCTGACCCGCATACGCGGCCTCCCACCTGCCGTCAGCCTTCGCCTGAGCCACCGCTGCCAAGCCGGCGGGTTGCATGCGGCCTTCACTCAGGAGGCGTTCGACGATGCCTGTGTTGCGTTTGGACCACGCGCTGCTCGTCCGACGGGGCGTGAACCGTTGCCGGTACGTGTGCTGATCCCGACGTTGGAGCTGCCCGTCGATCCAGCCCTGGCACAACGCCTCCTCCAGCGCCTGGTCGTAGGAGAGCGAGGTGGGCTCGGTCGTGCCCTTTTTCGCCAGGACCAGCCACACGCCGGACGACTCGTCGCCGTGCTGGCCGAGCCAAGTACGCCATGCAGCGGAATCGGCGACCACCAGTTCGGGAAGAGTCTCCGCCATCGCCACCGAGCTTCTCACGGATCCCCGGCACTCAGCCGCTGAGCCGCTCACCCTCGTCCCGGGCATCGGGGAGCAGCGTCCGGGTGAGCTCGGCGATCAGGTCTGCGACATCCTCCGGCGCCAGACGGACGGTGGCCAGGCAGGTCCCGTCCTGCCACACCGACAGCACTACCCGGGACGACTCCCGGTGCTGGGCGATCCGCAGCGTGCGGCCTGCCCGGTCCCTCCCGGTCAGTGCCGCCCCGTGTCGAGGCAACGGCGACACCGTCATCACCACAGCATCCCACCGCGGGACGGCACGCGGAACGGCCACAACTACTCCCACCCTCCGCCAGCTGACCCGAGTCGCTACCATGCGGACGTGCCCAACCTCGTCCTCACCGTCGTCGGCGACGATCGCGCCGGCCTCGTCGCTGCGCTCGCCGACGTCGTCTCCGCTCACGGCGGCAACTGGGAACACAGCCAGCTCGCCGAACTCGCCGGGACCTTCGCCGGCATCGTCGTCGTCTCTGTGCCGGACGATCGCGTGGCCGATCTCACCGCCGCTCTCCACCAGCTGGACGGCCTGCTCAAGGTCACCGCCCACCCGGGGACGGACGCCGCTGCGTCGGCACCCCCGCGTGAGATCACCCTCAGCGTGCTCGGCAACGACCACCCCGGCATCGTCCGCGACATCTCGGGCGTGCTCAGCCGCCACGGCGTCAGCATCGAGAGTCTGACCAGCGAGTCCCGCGAAGCCCCGATGTCCGGCGGCCGGCTGTTCGAGGCCCGCGTCGTCGCCCGTGTGCCGCAGGACGCCGACATCGCCGCGGTGCAGGCCGACCTCGAACGGCTTGCTGCCGAGATCCTCGTGGACATCAGCCTCGCCGCCGACTGATCCGGGCTTCGTCAAGCTCAGCCAGCATGAGCTCCCTGAGTCTGACGAAGGGCGAGCGTCTGGACTGATCCGGGCTTCGTCAAGCTCAGCCAGCATGTGTTCCCTGAAGTCTGACGAAGGGTGAGCGTCTGGACTGATCGGGCTTCGTCAAGCTCAGCCAGCATGTGTTCCCTGAAGTCTGACGAAGGGCAGATTTCACCTCATAAAGAAATCGGCCAGCTAAGCTGATCGTCGAGTCGGCTCCCCGCGGCTCGTCCGTCGAGTCGTTGGGATCACCGCCATGAGCTCAGCCAATCGGGCCGTCGTCATCGTCGCCGGTGGCGCAGCCAGCTCCCCCTTCACCACGCCGGACGCCGTCTGCCGCACCCGACTGCCGGCGGGCAACACGGCCACGTTCCTGCGCGAGGGCCTGCTCGCCGCCGGCCATCAGGTGTTCAGCGCTCCCGCCACTCTCGGCCCCGGGACGGCGGACGCCGACCTCGACTGGCAGGGCTTCGCCGATCCTCCCGAGCTGCTCCCCGCCGATGTCACCGTGGACTCCGTCGGCACCATCGACGCCGCTGGCGCCTCCCTGGCCCGATTCCTCGGCCTGCTCGCCGAGCGCTACGGCTATCGCACCTTCGACCTCGTCGGCCACTCGATGGGCGGACTGTTCAGCCGCGCCGCGCTGCGCGTCCTGCGGGACGAAGCGTCCGTGCTCACCGTCCGCACGCTGACCACGATCGGCACCCCATGGACGGGGTCGTTCCCCGCCGACTACGTCGCCGGTGACCTCACCCTCGATGCGCTCGGCGGCGACGGCCGCCTGGAAGCTGTGCTGAGGGGCTTCGCCGAGGAGGTGGCCGCCTTTCCGTCCGGCGGTGTGGTCACCCAGGTCACCCGCGGCTACCTCGCCGGGCCGGACGGCTGGAACGCGCGTCAGGCCGGGATCCTGGACGGTCCTCGCGTCACCCTCATCGGCGGGGACGCCTTCCGGGCCGTCGGCGATCGGCAGGTCTGGCCGAGTGACGGCCTGGTCTCGCTCGACAGCGCGCTCGCGGCGGACGTGCCGGCCTCCGTGCTTCCCGAGCGGACGGCGCACACGTTCGGAGACGTCCACTCGAGCTTCTTCGCCGAGCAGTTCGGTCTCCCCTGGGAACGCGCGCTCACCTGGGATCCGGACGTCCTCGCCGTGGTCGTGGACGCGCTGTCCTGAGGCCGGACGCAAAGCGTCCGCCGCCCCGGGGGTAGGGCGGCGGACGCGTGAGGGACGAGTCAGCTGACGTGGAAGATGCTGACCCCGCCCGGGCCGACCAGCAGGCCGACGACGATCAACACGATTCCCCACAGAATCTGACTGCGAATAATCGCGAAAATGCCGGAAATGACCAATATCGCGGCCAGGATCCAGAGCAGCAGTGCCATAATTCCTCCTGATTTCTCCAGAACTCGGGGTCCTGGTTGGTCGGAGCGCTACTTCAGCGCGTCCTTCACGTTCTCGCCAGCCTTCTTCACGTTGGCTCCGGCTTGGTCGAGCTTGCCCTCGGCTTCGAGATCGGCGTTGTCAGTGAGCTTGCCCACGCCCTCCTTCACCTTGCCCTTGGCCTCTTGAGCGGCGTTCTTCACTTTGTCGTCGATTCCCATAATTCCTCCTGATCAGTGGTGGTGTCTTCGTAGATACCCGCGTCACGGAATGCCTAAACCACACTGCGGCGACGGGGTCGGGCCGATCACGACCAAATGGTGCCCGAGGATGGATCCGGCGCCAGCAGAGGGGGGACGGCGCGAGGGATCCACCCTCGGGACGACTCAGCCGGCCAGCGACACGTCCTCGGTCAACGCGTCCCGGGCCCGGTCGAGGCTGCGGCGCAGAATGCGCGACACCTGCATCTGGGAGACCCCAAGTCGGCGTCCGATCTCGGCCTGGGTGCAGCCGTCGGAGAACCTCCACTTCAGCACGAGCTGTTCGCGTCGACTGAGGCCGTCGAGCGCGCGCTGCAGGGCGAGGCGGTCGACCACGCGATCGGAGTCGTCGTCCTCGGCGAGGGTTGCACCGAACGTCGTGCCCGCGTCGGCGTCCACCGGTGCGTCCAGCGACCAGGGACGGTAGCTCCCGTCGGCGATAGTGGCCTCGCGGACGAGGGGAGGCTCCACCCCGAGTTCCGCGGCCAACTCGCTGGTCGTGGCTCGGCGGCCGAGTTGCTGCTCGAGCTCCTGGCCCTGGCGGCTGGCGCGGGCCCGGAGTTCCTGGATGCGCCGCGGTGGCCGGACCACCCAGCAGTGGTCGCGGAAGTGCCGCTTGAGTTCACCGCTGATCGTCGGGACGGCGAATGCGACGAAGCTGCGTCCCTCGTCCGGACGGAAGCGGCGCACCGCCAGCAGCAGGGCGGTCCTGGCGACCTGGACGAGGTCGTCGCGGTCGGCGCCACGATTGGCGTAGCGGTTGGCGAGGGCGTCACACAGACCGAGATTCAGTTCGATCAGTTCTGTGGTGATGGCCGACCGTTCCGACTCTGTGGAGCAGTGGGCCAGGCGCTCGAGGAGTTCCTCGGTGCGCAGTTCGCGGGTGCTGGGAATTGCAGGGACGCTGGATGCGGACATGGTTCCACGTGCCATCGTCGTCTCCTTTCGGAGCAGGACGCCTGAGTCGGCACGTGGTTGAACCGCTCGGACCCTTCGACACTTGCA
Organism: Propionicimonas sp.; assembly: GCA_036770475.1. Classification (GTDB taxonomy): domain Bacteria; phylum Actinomycetota; class Actinomycetes; order Propionibacteriales; family Propionibacteriaceae; genus Propionicimonas. Next base: position 5,686 of record DAIPJC010000007.1, read on the forward strand.
GACATCCAGCGGCATATGCAATGGGCGCTTTGGTTCCCGAGCGCTGGTTCAGGCGAGAACCCAACCTGAGTCGTACGCAATTTCTCCCAACTATGGTTCCGCGGTCGTGGGGTCCACAAATGTCGAACGCCACCGTCCCGGTCAACCCGTACGCAGTACGGGCGAACGGCCGGGACGGTGGCGCTCGGGTGCGGCCGCGGTCAGCTCGGGATTGTCCCGCTCGCGTTCTCGAGGTGCGCCCGGATGAACCACTGGAACTTCTCCAGCTCTCCGGTGTGCTCGATCATCAGGTCCTGGGTGACGAGGTCGAGCTCGTCGAGAGCCTCGATCGCCTTGCGGTTCGACTCGATGACGCCGTCGTAGACCTTGTCGAGTTCTTCCAGGTGGTGCTGCACGGTGTCGCGTCCCAGCTTGTAGTCCTCCCAGGTGCGGGTCTCGACGATCGCGCCCGGTGTGCCCTTCGGGGACGCGCCGAGGGCGGCGATGCGCTCGGCGACCGCGTCCGCATACAGCCGGACGAGGTCCACCTGCGGGTCGATCATCTCGTGGACGCCGATGAAGTTGGGCCCAACCACGTTCCAGTGCACGTGCTTGAGCGTGAGGTGCAGGTCGTTGTAGCAGACCAGACGCTCCTGGAGGAGCGTCACCACCTGGGACGCCGCCTCGCTGGACAGGCCGGGAAGGGTGAACCTGCTCTTCGCCATCGCTTCTCCTTCGTTCGATCGGGGATCTCCTCGAACGGCAGTACCCGCCGGGGAGCCGTCACTACCGACGTTAGCGACAAACGTGCTTCGGGGTGCGGGTCCGGCGAGGTTCAGGCGCCGTTGAGAACGGCGGACAGCCACAGCGCGGACGCCACCAGCGCGAGGGCCAACTCGCCCAGCAAGCCCAGACCTGCGGCCTTGAGCGCGACCAGCGTGGACGCCCAGGCATCGGCCGCCGGCCGCGTCCGGCCCAGCCCGTGCAGTCGGACGTACTCGGCGACGAACAGCCCGAGCGGGAAGAACAGCGCAAGGCCGACCAGCGGCACGACGAAGAAGCCGATGATTCCGGCGATGCCCGCGAGGGTCAGCGAGGCGGTCGACACGCCCGCGGCGCGGGTGCGGTGGGCGGTCAGCCACCAGGTGAGGGCCATGCCTGCGCCGACCAGCAGGACGCAGACGACGCCGACGACCCACGCGGACGGCGTCCCCGAGATCGCCGCCCAGGCCAGGATCGCCAGCCCGACCAGGATCGAACCCGGCAGCACCGGGATCACGATGCCCAGCAGACCGATCACGATCGCGATCCCGACGATCACATCGAGCAGCACCTTCACCTCCACTCCTGCGGGTCGGGTCATCCGGCTCCAGCGGACCTTGTCACCCGGGCTCGACCCGGGATCCCGTGTGGTTGCCGGGTCCCTGTCGAACAGTGTGCCAAGGCGGTCCCAATCACCCGACGTACAGCTGGCGCTTCGCGCCCCTCTTCCTCCTCGGTGAATGCGGGCAGGCTCGCCCCACCCCGTCGTCGGGTCTAGGGTTCTTGGCGTCCCCCCGAGTCCCTGAGAAGAAGGCGACATGTCCGTCCACGCCAGCCCACTCACCCCCGTCAAGGCCCCGAGCAGTGAGGCGTACGCAGCCGCCCGCAGACTGAGCGACGGGCAGGCCAAACCACTGGGTGCCCTGGGTGACCTGGAGACGCTGGGCGCCTGGGTGGCGTCCGTGCAGGGCACGTGTCCGCCGCGACAACTGGACGACGTCCGCGTCGTCGTCTTCGCCGGCGACCACGGCGTCGCTGCAGACGGGGTCTCCGCGTACCCGGTGGAGATCACGCCGGCCATGGTGTACGGAATCGCCGGCGGTCACGCTGGCGTGTCGGCCCTGGCCGCCGAGAACAACGTGAAGGTCACGATCTACGACCTCGGTGTCGCGGTGGACTTCCCCGACCTGCCCGCCGAGGTCAGCCGGTTCAAGGTGCGGAGGTCGTCCGGTGCGATCCACCTGGAGGACGCGCTCACCCGGACCGAGGTGGAGGCTGCGCTCGCCGCGGGGGACACCATCGCCGCCGAGCAGATCGCGGACGGTGCCCAACTGCTGATCTCCGGCGATCTCGGCATCGGCAACACCACGATCGCTGCCGCGCTGATCGCGGCGACCCTCGGCGTCCCGGCCGCAGCGGTCACCGGACGCGGTACCGGGATCGGCGACGAGGCGCTGGTGCACAAGACCGCGCTGATCGAGGCCGCGCTCGCCCGGGTCGGTGACCGGGTCGCCGACCCGGTGGACCGGCTGGCCGCTCTCGGTGCCGCGGACTTCGCCGCAGCGGTCGGGTTCATCTCCGGGGCCGTGCGGCGTGGTGTCCCGGTGCTGCTGGACGGGGTGATCGCGGTTGCGGAGGCCCTGGTCGCGGAGGACTACGCGCCCGGGACCAAGGCGTGGCTGCAGGCCGGCCACCGTTCCACAGAGCCCGGCCAGGCGCTCGCGCTGGACCGCCTCGGGCTGAAGCCGCTGGTGGACTTCTCGATGCGGCTCGGTGAAGGCAGCGGCGCGGTGCTGGCCGTGCCCATGGTCCGGTCCGCCGTCGCAGCACTCACCGGCATCGCCCAGTTGTCCGACCTGACGTGAGCGCGTTCGCGGGCCTCCGGCTGGCGGTCGGCCTGCTGACCGTCGTCCCCGTGCGCCCGCCGGAACAGATCGGACGCGACCAGGCGCGCACAGCGATGCTGCTGGCGCCGTTCGCCGTCCTGCCGGTGGCTGCGGTCGCAGCCCTCGTGGGCTGGGGCGGCTCGCTGACGGGGTTGCCTTCCGCGCTCGCAGGGGTGCTGGTGCTGGCTGTGCTGGCGTTCGGGACGCGGGCCATGCACCTCGACGGACTGGCCGACACCACCGACGGCCTGGGCTCGGGCAAGGACGCCGAGCAGGCGCTGGCCATCATGAAGCGTGGCGACATCGGTCCGATGGGGACGGTCGCGCTGGTGCTGTCGCTCGGGGCGCAGGCGCTGGCCGCCGGCGCGATCCTGGAGCGTCCGTTCGGCTGGGTGCAGTTGGTCGTGCTGATCTGCTTCTCCCGCGTGGCCCTCGTGATCGGATGCCTGGCCTCGGTGCCGTCCGCCCGTCCGGGCGGACTCGGCGCGCTGGTCGCAGGCAGCGTCCCGGCGTGGGCCGGTGCGCTCAGCTGGGAGCTGTGGTTCGTCCTCGCCAGCGGGGCAGGTCTGCTCGTCGGCCAGGCCTGGTGGTGGTTCTGCCTCGGACCGGTGCTCGCGCTGTTCGCTTGCCGCTGGCTGGTCGCCCGGTGCGTCCGGCGCTTCGGCGGCATCACCGGGGACGTGCTGGGCGCCCTCGTCGAGATCTGCGCGTCCGTCCTGCTGGTGGTGGCCGCGATCGGTTGACCGGCGTCCGTCCGGCGCAGGCTGTCCCTGAGTGCTTCGTGACCCCTGAGCGCTTCGTGATCCCTGAGTGCTCCGTGATCCCTGAGCTTGACGAAGGGTCGACACGGCTTCGTCAAGCTCAGCCGGCGTATGGCGGGCTTCGTCAGGCTCAGCCATCATTCTGGATGAGTCGTCAGAGCCGCCGAGCCACCACGGCGAGGCAGGCGTAGGCCACGGTGAGGTGGCCACCGAGCGTGTCGATGGCGGTACCCACCCGGTCGAGGATCGCCCCCCGTTGGGCATCGTCGAGCAGGGTCATCGCGCCCGTCGACGGCAGCTGGTCCAGCCATTCGTCCCGCGTGTAGGGCTGGTTCCAGTCGGTGCGCAACTGCTCGGCCTCGGCGAACGCGCCGGTGGCTCGAATACCCTCCGCCCAGCGGTCGAGGGCGGTCTGGTATGCCGCGGCCGGCGGCCAACCCCCGGCGCCGAACGGTGAGTCCGGGACCGCCGCGGTGAACGCCTCGACGAAGGCGTCCCGGATCGCCGCAGGCGGCTCACCGACGTTCCACAGCAGCGCCAGCAGCCCTTCCGGACGCAGCACCTCCGCCGCCTTCCGCGCCCCGGCAACGGGGTCGACCCAGTGCCAGGCGGTTCCGGCCACGGCGCCGTCGAAGGTGCGACCGGCCGGGTCCCAGGTCTCGAAAGTGGACACCTCGACATCCAGGTCGGTGGTTCGCGCGAACGCGGCCATCCGGGCGTCCGGCTCGATCCCCAGGACGCGGCAGCCGAGTGCGGCGAGCTGCCGGGCGAGGATGCCAGTCCCGGTGCCGACGTCCACCACGGACGGACCGGGCAGTTCGGCGACGAGGTGTTCCAGCAGGTCGCCAGGGTAGGTGGGCCGGGAGCGGTCGTAGCGGGCCGGGTCCACGCCGAACGACTCGGCCACAGGACGGTGCTGGTGCGGCGCGCTGTGCGACTCGGGGACGTCCGGTGATTGCGGACGGTCGGGTTGAGCGGACTCCGTCACGTGGCCTCCCCAGGCCCGTACGTCGCCTCGATGCCGGCGAGGATGAGGGCGAGGTACTCCTCGAAGTTCGCCTCCGCGTCCGCGAGGATGTAGCGCCCCGCCTCGGTGACCAGCGGCGCACCTTCGCCGACCTTCTCGTCCCGCTCGGCGAGGAGGTACCGCTCCGTCCCGGCCCGTTCCTGCTCCTCGATCACGAAGCCGACGACGAAGGCCGTCACGGTCTGGGCGGCGGCAACGGCCTGCTTGAGGTCGAGTCCTGCGGCCGTCCACGCCTTCAGGTGAACCTCCTGGGATCGCAGCACCCCCGGGTCGGTCAGCTTGGTGCCGGAGAACGTGCGAGCGCCGTCCCGGTGGGCGAGATACTCGCGACGCAGCACCCGGGCGTAGGTCGCCAGACCGTCCCGCCAGCCCAGCTCGGGAGGCAGATCAGCGAGGGTGGCCGCGACCCTACGGGCGATCTCGGTGCCCATCTCGTCGAGGATCTCCTGCTTGTTTGACATGTGCCAGTAGAGCGCGGGGGCGCGCACCCCGAGGCGATGTGCGAGGGCGCGGGCGGTGACGCCGTCGATGCCCTCTTCGTCGAGCAGTTCGAGCGCAGCCGACACGATGCGCTCGCGGCTGATGCCTTTCGCCACGGTGCCTACTTTAACGCCGTTAAGGTCGCGCAGGATAGGCGGCCGACTGCTCGCGAGCATACGCAATGCAGCCACCTTGCATCCTTAACACCGTTAAGTAGACTGACTGCCTGAACAACGTTAAGGAGATGTCATGAGAGCAGCTGTCGTTCACGCCCCCGATTCCGCGCCGTCCTGCGAGGAGTTCCCCGATCCGGTCCCGGTCGAAGGTGAAGAGGTGTTCGAGCTCGTCGGGGCCGGTTTGCACCAGATCGTGCGGTCGCTGGCGTCCGGGGCCCACTACAGCAGCAAGGGTTCCTTCCCCAAGGTTCCCGGGGTGGACGCCGTCGCTCGGGCCGCCGACGGACACCTCGTCTACACCGGCTGGATTCGTCCGCCGTGGGGGACGATGGCCGAACGAATGGTGGCGCGGATGGGCATCGAGGTCCCCGCGGAGGCCGACCCGCTCGCCGTAGCGGCCGGGATGAACCCGGCGATGTCGGGCTGGCTGCCGCTGAGCCGGCGACGGGAGGAGGTCGACCGGCTCGGCACGATAATGGTGGTCGGTGCCACCGGAATGGCCGGGCGGGCCGCCGTGCAGGCGGCGTTCGCCCTCGGCGCGGACCGGGTGGTGGGCGTCGGACGCAACCCCGAGCAGCTCGCCGAGGTCGAGGCCCTGGGTGCGATTCCCGTCCGGCTGGGCGATCCGAACCCGGCAAGGGCCATCGCCGACGCACTCGCGGGCGAAGCCCCATCCCTCGTGCTCGACTATGTGTGGGGAGCGGCGGCGGAGGCGGCGTTCACGGCGCTGACCCTTCCCGAGTTCGAGGCCGAGGCGAGCGGAGAGACGGTCTACAACCAGGTCGGAGCCCTAGCTGGACCGACAGCCGCGCTGCCTGCGGAACTGCTGCGCAGTCGACCGATCCGGGTGATCGGCAGCGGCCTCGGCTCGGTGTCGACACAGCGAATCATCGCCGAGCTGCCGAAGATGATCGCCCGGATCGCGGACGGCACCATCACCGTCCCGTATACGGTCTATCCGCTGGAGCGGATCGCGGACGCCTGGGCGCACGCTGGAGCATCGCGAGCAGTCGTCGTGCCCTGAGCTGAGCTCTTCGGACGTCGCCGGGTCACAGTGCGAGCGGACGCCCAGCCACCATCAGGACGACGTGGTCACAAGTCTCGGCGACCTGCTGGTTCAGCCGGCCGAGGTGATCGGCGAACAGGCGTCCGGCGCGGTACTCGGAGACGAGGCCCCAGCCGACCTCGTTGGTGACGATGACCACGTCGTGCGGGTGCGCGCGGACGGCGGAAGCGAGCGCGGCGACCTCGCCGTCGAGCCGGGGTGACCAGTCGGCCTCCTTCGCGTCCCATGCCTGCCAGGTGTCGAGGAGCCGGGTGAGCCAGGTGCCGAGGCAGTCGATCAGGACCGGACGGGGTGCGTCCGCCAGCGCTGCGGCGAGGTCGAGGGTCTCGACCGTCCGCCATGCGTGGGGACGCCGGAGTTGGTGGGCGGCGACCCGGGCCGCCCACTCGGCGTCCCTCGCGGCGTCCGCGGGGTAACCGGGCGTGAGGTAGGAGACCGGTGAGTCCGCAGGGAGCAGCGACTCGGCATGGCGCGACTTTCCGCTGCGCACCCCGCCGGTGACCAGGACGTGAGTCATGAGCCGAACCCTAACCCGGACTGCTCGATCGGATTGGCGCCGGATCACCATTTCAAGCCTTCAGCCCCCGCAGAGTGTCCCCAAGGCGTCGTCTTCGACGCGATGGGGACACTTTGACGCCAGGCCCGCTCGTGAGCCTCGCCCAAGGCCGGCTGGTCATGCCGACCGGCCACGTCAGTCTCCGATCAGGCGCGCCGGCTGCGCAGGCGAGTGGCGTCCGCGCGATAGTTGGCGGCGTGCTCGGCCAGTTCTGGGTTGCTGAGCCTGACGGACGCCTCGTCGCTGAACTCGGCGAGAGCATCCAGCCGGTCGACGACCACGTCCACCAGTTCGGACGGACCGAGTTCGATGCCGTAGGCGTCGATGAGCCGGGCCAGTCGGCGTCCGCGCTCGGGCCCGGTCGGTTCGCCCGGTTCGGTCCAACCGGTCAGCGGCACCAGTCGATACGCCAGGTAGGCGAGATCCCAGACGCGTGGTCCCGGCGAGGAGTAGTCGAAGTCGATCACCCCGGTGAGCCCCCCGGCGCTGAAGACGAGGTTGTACGGCGCGAAGTCGTTGTGGCAGACCACCTCGGCCGGCTCGCGGACCGGTGAACGCCAGCCGTCCCGCACACCGGCCAAGGGCACGGACGCGTCGTGCAGCCGGCGCAGCAACCGGCCGGCGCCGTGCAGCACGCTCTCGTTCCACGCCCACGCTGGCATCGGATAGTTGGGCACGTCCCCGGGCAGGAAGGTGAGCCGCTCCCGTCCGTCCTCGGTGAAGCCGAGTGGACGCGGCGTCTCCGCGATCCCCGCGGACGCGTACAGCTCCAGCAGCCGGTGGACGTTGGCCGTCCACGGCCCGGCCTGCCGGCGTACCTCGTCCCCGAAGCGCGTGACCGGCCCCATGTTCCCGCCGCTGAGCGCCTGCTCGTCCACAGCCTCACGCTAGCGCCGCTCGTTCTCTCACCCCCTGAACGAAAAGGGGACGGTTCCGAAATTCGTAGATTTCGGGGTCGATAAGGGCGGATCCTCGGAACCGTCCCCTTCCGTTCAGGGGACGCGGTACTCCTCGGTGGCGAGTCGGACGCAGGCGGCGGCGACTCGCATGGCGGTGCGGACCTCATCGACCGACGGACGGGTGGGCGCGATCCGGATGTTGCGGTTGTGCGGATCCACGCCTCCGGGGTAGGTGGCGCCGGCCGGGGTCAGGCTCACGCCCGCAGCGTTCGCGAGTTCCACCACGCGCGCCGCGACGGGCTCGGTCGTGAACAGCGAGCTGAAGTAGCCGCCGCGAGGTGTCGTCCAGGTGGCGTAGCTGCCGTCGGTCCCGAGCTCCCCTGCGAGCACCTCGTCCACGACGGCGAACTTGGGCGCGATGATCGCCGCGTGAGCGCGCATCAGCCCGTCGATGCCGCCCGGGTAGGCCTCGAGAAAGCGGACGTGCCGGGCCTGCTCGATCTTGTTGGGCCCGATGCTCTGCGCGCCGAGGTAGCGGGCGAGCCAGGTCACGTTGTCCACCGATGTGGCGAGGAAGCCCAGTCCGGCGCCCGCGTAGGTGATCTTGCTCGTGCTGCCGAACACGAACGCCCGGTCAGGGTGCCCGGACGCAGCGCACAACTCGACGAAGTTCACGGTCTCGGCCGGCTCGCCCAGATGATGAGCGCGGTAGGCGTCGTCGGCGAAGATCGTTAAGTCGTCGGCCGCCGCGGACAGGGACGCGAGGCGTCTCGCCTTGTCAGCCGAGATGGTTTCGCCGCCCGGGTTGGAGTACGTCGGCACGAACAGGACGCCCTTGATCCGCGGGTCGGACGCCGCCGCCTCGATCGCCGCGACGTCCGGTCCGTCCGGCTGCATGTTCACGGCGACCAATTCGAACCCGAGGGTCTCCAGCAACAGGAAGTGCCGGTCGTAGCCGGGGACGGTGACGACCAGCTTCGGCCGGTCGTGCACCCAGCCCCGCTCCGAGCCACGGACGCCGTGCAGCAGCGCGGCCGAGAGCACCAGGCCCTGCAACTCCAGCGAGGAGTTGTTCCACACCACGACGTTGGCCGCGTCCGTCCCCAGGTAGCGGCCGAACAGTGCCCGCGCTCCCGGCAGGCCGGTGACACCGCCCGGGTAGTTGCGCAGGTCGATGCCGTCCATTGTGGTCTCGCCGGCGGACACGGCCGACAGCAGCCCGTCGGAGAGGGCGAAGTCCGCGTCCGACGGCTGGCCGCGCTGCAGGTTCAGCCGCAGCCCGAGTGCAGCGAGTTCGTCGTAGCGGGCGCGGGCGTCCGCGAGGGAAGTGGGCATGTTCATCCTCCCGGCACGAAAGGGGACAGTCCCTTTCGCGCCGTGAACATCAGTAGCCGATGGCCTGCTGCGTCGCGCGGATCGCCGCGGCGGACTTATTCAGCAGGCTGATCTCATGGGCGTCCATCGGGAACTCGAAGACCCGCTCGATACCCGACGGGCCGACGAGACTGGGCACGCTCAGCGCCACCCCGGAGACCCCGCGATAGTCGGTCAGCACGCTGGAGAGCGGCCAGATCTTGTGCTGGTCGCCGAGCATTGCCTCCACCAGGCGGGCGCCGGCGAGCCCGATCGCGTAGTTGGTCGCGCCCTTGCCCTCGATGATCGAGTAGGCGGCGTGGACGGTGTCGTACGCGATCGTGGCCAGCGCCTCCTCGGTGAACGGCTTCCGGCCCGCCTCGTCCGTCCAGTCGCGGATCGGGATCTGCGCGATCGACGCCGACGACCAGATCGGGAACTCCGTGTCGCCATGCTCGCCGAACATCGCCGCGTGGACGTTCGACAGCGCGACGCCAGCCCGCTGCGCGATCGCCCAGCGCAGCCGGGACGTGTCCAGCAGCGTCCCGGTCGACAGCACGCGGCTCACCGGCAGTCCGCTGACCTTCTGTGCCACCACGGTGAGCACGTCGCACGGGTTGGTGACCAGAACGAGGACGGCGTTCGGCGCCTGCTCGAGCAGTTGCGGCACGAGCTTGGTCATGATCCCGGCGTTCACCCCGGCCAGGTCGAGCCGGGTCTGGCCGGGCTTCTGCCTCGCACCAGCGGTGATGATGATGACGGACGAGTCCTTCACGACCTCGATGTCCGCGCCGCCGGTGACGATCGAGGTCGGCGTGAACTGCGTCCCGTGGGAGAGGTCGTGGACCTCGGCCTCCACCTTCTTCGCGTCGATGTCGTAGAGCGCGATCTGGCGCGCGGATCCCCTGATCAGCGCGGCATAGGCGATGGACGTGCCGACCGATCCGGCGCCGACCACGGTGAGCTTGGAGTGGGCGAGATTCTGGCTTTCGACAGACGCAGGAGTCATGGCATCAGCGTATCGGCCGGAAGCGCGGTGAGACCGGCTGGTCGGTGACGGCGGAACTGGCGGGACTTGGATCCCTCGTCGGGTGACGGACCGCGGATTTGCACTGCGGATGGCGATGTGGGGTCGGAATCAGCCGACAAAGCGCATCGAGCGCGCAATTCCGCAGGCGGATCCCATGCTGGTCGCTGGGAGGTGCCGAATCGACGGCGACCTGCGCGAATCAGCTGTGGTGGCCCGTCCACTGACCTGGTGGCCGGTCGTGTCGAACCCGAGTGCGGATGGTTGAGCTTGTCGAAACCAGCTGAAGGTCTCGACAGGCTCGACCACCGGGTCAGTGGGTCTCGACAAGCTCGACCAGCGGTTCCGGGGTTCTCAGGCTCAGGAAGCGGTGTCAGCGTCCTCGGGCAGTACTACGAGGGCGCGGACGAGGCGCTCCAGGCCGTCCCGCCAGGAGTGCCCGCCGTCAGGATCGCCGGCGAGGATGGCGTCCAGCCGCGTGCGCTCGCAGTAGGCGTCGAGCAGGAGCATGAGCTGATCCATCGGGACGAGGATCCGCGCCTGGTGGCGATCCAGCGCCTCAGCAAGCGCTTCGGAGGCGAGCCCGGTGGCGATGCGCTCCGTCTCCAGGAGCGCAGGGCGGAACGACGGGTGCCGGTAGGCGTAGAGGCGCAGCTCGTCCCGCACGAGCACCCAGTTGTCGTCGAGCGTGATGCCGACGTCCAGCACCGCGACGACCTTGGCGATGATCTCGTCGAGCGAGCGTGCGCTGAACCGCGCGTCCGGGATCATGGCCAGAGCGCGCCGGGTGGTGGCGAGCAGCTGTTCGCCACGCTGCCGGACGATCTCAAGGCAGAGATCCTCCTTGCCCTCGAAGTTCGAGTAGAACGCGCCGCGGGTGAACCCCGCCCGCTCGCAGATCTCCTCGACGCTGGCGCCCTCGATGCTCCGCTCGGCGAACAACGCGGTGGCCGCCTCGATCAACAGGTCACGCGTGTGTTGGCGACGGCTGCTCACCACGCTGGTCACGGCCCCACTCCCTCGGAACAAGCTGATACGGCAGTGTATCGGATACGTCAATGTATCGGATACAGTTCTGTATCGCGTCTTGTCGCGAAAGGGGTTCAGGTGTCGTCCTTCCTGTATCGGATCGGCCGGGCGAGCTTCCGCCGCCGCGGCCGGGTGCTCGCCGGCTGGCTGGTCGTGCTCGCTCTGCTCGGCGCGCTGGCCGTGAGCGTCGGCGGCAAGTTCAACGACACCTTCCAGATCCCGGGCGCTGAATCGACCACGGCACTCAACCAGCTCAAGGTCACCTTCCCCGAGGCTGCGGACGCCACCGCGACCGTCCTGATCACGGCGCCCGAGGGCCGCCGCATGAGCGATCCGGACGTGAAGAAGGCCGTCAAGGCCTGGACGAAGACCATCGAGGACATTCCCTGGGTCAACGGCGTGATCGGCCCGTACAGCGAGGTCGTCGACGGGAAGAACGTCGTCGAGGGCCTGATCAGCGCGGACGGGACGAGCGGACGGGCCACCGTCCGCGTCCAGGGCTCCTCGTCCACCTTCACCGACGCCCAGGGCGAACTGCTGACCACCACGGCGGAGACCCTGCAGAAGACGCTGCCGGGTTCGCGCGTGCTGGTCGGCGGCGAGGTCTTCTCGATCCATGTGCCGCACATCAGCGTGGTCGAGGCGCTCGGCCTGGTGGTCGCGCTGGTCGTGCTGCTGGTCACGCTCGGCTCTGTGGTGGCGTCGATGATGCCGATCGGGACGGCGATCGCCGGCGTCGGCATCGGCGTGCTGCTCGTCCAAGTCGGCGCCGGCGTGATCGACGTCAGCTCGACGACCCTGATCCTCGCGATCATGCTCGGCCTCGCTGTCGGCATCGACTACGCGCTGTTCATCATCTCGCGGCACCGTGACCAACTCGCGTCCGGCATGGAGGTGGAGGAGTCCGCCGCCCGCTCGATCGGGACGGCTGGCTCGGCCGTCGTGTTCGCCGGCCTCACCGTGATCATCGCCCTCGTCGGACTGAGCATCTCCAACGTCCCCTTCCTCGCCGTGATGGGCATCTTCGCCGCGGTCACCGTCGCCTTCGAGGTGTCGCTCGCTCTCACCCTGCTGCCCGCCTTCATGGGCTTCGCCGGCGAGCGGCTGCGTCCGAAGCAGAAGCGGGGGGTTGTGGTCCCTGAGCTTGACGAAGGGCCATCCGATGGGGCTTCGTCAGGCTCAGCCAGCATCGCTTCGAGCTCAGCGAACGTGGGTGCACCGGGGAAGCGCAGTGCGTCCGCCTGGTGGGTGGGCGTGGTGACGAAGTGGCCGGTGGTCACGATCGTGCTCGTGCTGGTCGGACTGGGGGCGCTGGCGTACCCGACGCAGGACCTCTACCTGGCCCTGCCGACGTCCGGACGCTCGCTGCCCGGCACCCAGGATCGCGAGACGTTCGACGAGATCACTCGCATCTTCGGCGTCGGCTTCAACGGTCCGCTCGTCGTGACCGGCTCGATCGTCGAGTCGGACAAGCCGCTCGACATCATGGACTGCCTGAAGAACGACATCGAGAAGATACCGGGCGTCCAGCTGGTCGCCGCGTCCACGCCCAACGAGAACGCCGACACCGGCATGGTGCAGATCATCCCCACCACCGGCCCCGACGACCCGGCCACCGCGGACCTCGTCCATGCGCTGCGCGACCGGCACGACTACTGGCAGCAGCACTGCGACATCGACACGGCGATCACCGGCTTCACGGCGGTCCAGATCGACGTCACCAACCGGCTGCGGGACGCATTGCTGCCGTTCGGCATCTTCGTGGTCGGGCTGTCCCTGGTGCTGTTGACCATGGTTTTCCGCTCGATCTGGGTGCCGATCAAGGCCGCGGCGGGCTACCTGCTCAGCGTCGGCGGAGCGTTCGGGGCGACCACGCTGGTGTTCAACCAGGGGTGGTTCAAGCAGGTGATCAACCTGCCCGAGGCGGGCCCGGTGATCAGCTTCCTGCCGATCATCCTGATGGGGCTGCTGTTCGGCCTGGCCATGGATTACGAGGTCTTCCTGGTCTCCCGGATGCGCGAGGAGTTCGTCCACGGCAACACCACCCGCTCGGTCGAGGACGGCTTCGTCCACTCGGCGAAAGTCGTCGTCGCGGCCGCACTGATCATGTTCAGCGTGTTCGCGTTCTTCGTCCCGAACGGCGAGGGGGCGATCAAGCCGATCGCGTTCGCGCTGGCCGTCGGGGTTGCGTTGGACGCGTTCGTCGTCCGGATGACGCTGGTGCCGGCGGTGATGAAGCTGCTCGGTCGCCACGCGTGGTGGCTGCCACGGTGGCTGGACAAGCGGCTGCCGTCCCTCGACATCGAGGGGGAGTCGCTGACCCGCCAGGTGCACCTGGCCGACTGGCCGGCGCCCGGCGACACCGCGGTCGTCGTGGGTGAGGGCCTCACCGCCCAGGTGGGCGAGCGGACGCTGTTCGCCGATCTCGCGCTGCGGCTGGAGCCGGGCGGCGTCCTGCTGATCGAGGGCGAGCACGCGCCGCGCCGAGCGCTGCTGCTGGCGATCGCCGGACGGTTGAAGCTCACCGGCGGCAACCTGAAGGTGCTCGGCCACGTCCTGCCGGAGGAGGCGCCGGTGGTGCGCAACCGGATCCCGGTGCTGGGGCCGTCGGTGGCGCACTTCGGCCGCGTCCTCAAGAAGCACTCCGGCGGCCTGGTCTGCGTGGACAGCGCGGACGAGCTCGGCAGCGTCCAGGACCGGTCGTTGCGCCGCGCACTGGCCGCGTCCGCGGAGGCGGCGGCGTCCGGAGAGAGCGAGCCGGTCACCTGGGTGCTCGGCGTCCTGCCCGGCTCTGAACTCGAGGCCCAGCTCACGGTGCCCTATCAGGTGCTGAAGCTGGCGTCCCACCTCGCCCTGGAAGGAGCGACCCGATGAACGTCGAACGCCTGGACTCCCGGCCGGTGCGCTGGTACACCGTGCTCGGGCTGGTGCTGGTGCCGATTCTGGTCGCCGGTGGTTTCCTGCTGGCCGGGGTGAACTCCTCGCACCGGCTGCACACCGTGCAGGCGGCGGTCGTGAACCTGGACGAGGCCGTGACGATCGACGGCCAGTACACGCCGCTGGGCCGGCAACTGACCGCGAACCTGGTCGACTCCGACCGCATCGAGAACCTCACCTGGGTGCTGCAGAGCGAGGAGAACGCACGGGCGGGGCTCAACACCGGTGAGTACGCGGCGATGGTCGTGATCCCGAAGAACTTCTCGGCGGCGGCGACCTCGTTCTCGAAGGACGCGGACGAGGTCCAGCAGGCGACGATTCAGGTGTACACGTCGCCCGTGGCAGGGGTCGCGGACGCCACCCTGGGCCGACTGGTGGCCAGCGAGGCGGCGTCCATGCTCAACTCGACGCTCACCGAGGGTTACCTCAAGCAGATCTACGTGGGCTTCAACGACATGGGCAAGCAGTTCGTCACGATGGCGGACGGGGCCGACCAGCTCGCGGACGGCACCGAGAAGCTCGCGGACGGGATCAGTTCCGCGTCCGACGGCACCCAGCAGCTGTATCGGGGGCAGCGGAAACTGGCCGACGGTCTCGGGCAGATGAAGGACAAGACCGCGGGCATGCCGAAGGACATCCGCAAGCTGGCGAACGGCGTCGGCGACTACGTGGACGGTGTGAACCAGCTCGTCGACTCGTCCGTGTCGGGGCAGCAGACGATGATCGCGACCGTCAAGCAGTTTGAGGACGGAGCCGGTGGCATGGTCAGCGGCCTCAAGGACTACCAATCGAGCATGGCGGATCTCGGAAACAGCACTCAGGCGGTGTCGGCGGCCAAGGCTGCAGCCGCAACAAGGATTCCGTGCCCGACGATGTCCGCTGATGAGGCGACCCAGAAGCAGCTGTGCGCTGTCTTCGAGGCGGGACGGGACGGCGCGGCCGTGATCGGCGTCGGTGTCGGAGGGCAGGCTGCGGCGGCGGGCCTGGAGCAGGAAGTCGGCGGGAGGAGCGTCCTCGGCGGCGCGCAGCAACTGGCTGGCGGCCTGACCCAGTTCCGGCAGGGCTTGGAAGCGGCCGCCAACGATAAGGACACGGCCAAACAGCTCGCCCAGCTGAAGGCGGGCGGCAAGCAGCTGGCGAAGGGCACGGACCAGCTCGCCGACCAGATGCCGCAGCTCGTTGACGGGATCGCTCAGAGCGCGGACGGGGCCGGTCAGTTGGCCGACGGCATCGACCAGTTGGGCGCGGGCCTGATCACGGCGTCGTCCGGCGGTCAGAAGCTCGCCGACGGCATGCGGAAGATGTCCGACGGGATCGCCGAGGGCAAGGACAAGCTACCGAGTTACAGCAAGACCGACCGTGAGAACCTCTCCACGGTCGTCGCGTCGCCGATCGACACCTCTTCGCTCAACGGCCTCGCGAACGCGAACGTCGGCTGGATCAGCCTGGTGCTCGTGTTGTCGCTCTGGCTGGGCGCTCTGGCGACCTACTCGGTGGTGAAGGCCATCGGTGCCGGGCTACTGAGTTCGTCGGAGCCGACCGCGCTGCTGATCGCACGGTCACTGGTACCCGGCCTGGTGGTGGTCGGCGTGCAGGCGGTGTTGGTGGCGGCGCTGAGCCGGTTCGGTCTGGACCTTTCGTGGCAGAAGTGGCTGGCGGTGACCGGCGTCCTGCTGCTGGCGGGGGCCGCGTTCGTGGTGATCAACCACGCGCTGGTGGCCTGGCTGGGGGGCGTCGGACGGCTGGTCTCGGTGCTGTTCGCCGTGCTGACCACGGCGTCCGCGCTGATCGGTGCCGCGCCCGCGGTGTTCGCTGCGCTGCGTCCGTTCTCGCCATTGACGCCGGCGCTGGACGCCATCCGCGCGATCGTCACGGAGTCGAGTGGTGCGCCGATCGCCACCCTGACCCTGGCCGGCTGGCTCCTGATCGCCCTTGTCGCGAGCGCTGTTGCCGTCGCTCGTCGGCGGACGACGACGCTGGCCGCCGTGCTGGCTGCCTCCTGAGCCGGACCAGCTGCTGCCCGACCCCGAAACCGCTGGTCGAGCCTGTCGAGACCCCTGCGCGACGCCTGTGTCATCCCGGGCCCGACCCGGGATCCCGCGCCGCGAGCGAACGGTCAAGTCGTTCTCTGTGGTCGAGGTAGCTCAGGCGGGGCTCTGGGACTCCACCGGCTCGGGTGGCTCCAAGGGTTGGGGTGGTTCCAGCGGCTCGGGCGGCTCCAGCGGACGCACCTCTATTGACTCGGGCGGCGCCAGGGGTGTCACGCCGGTGACCGTCTCGGCCTGGAGGGCGGCTGCGGCGCGCTCGGCCTGGGCCGCGGCGGCGCGCAGGGCGACCGCGCGGGCGAAGTCGGCCTGGGTGGGCATGCCGTAGGCGCGAGCGGTGGTGTCGTGCATCTCCACGACGTAGCGGTGCAGCCGCTCGGAGAACTGGTGTGCGATCTCGCCCGGCGCCGCGCGCAGTGGGCGTCCGAACACGACGTGGACGTGCGGGCGTCCGGGCACAGGGACGGTGGCGCCGTACGGCATCGCGGCGTAGGAGCCGACCAGCGCGATCGGCAGCACCGGAACGTTCCGGGAGATGCTCAGCGCGGCCGCACCGGGGGTGAAGTTCGCCATCGCACCCGTGCGGGAGCGGGTGCCCTCGGGGAAGATCAGGAGCGGAACGCCGTCGCTGACCAGGCGCGCAGCGAGTCCGCGGTGACCCGTCCGCGTGGACTGGCCGGCACGCTGCACCGGGAAGCCGTTGAAGAACAGCGACGTCGGAAGCGCCTTGTACCAGTTGTTGAAGAAATAGTCACCGGCCGTGGCCGCGGCCAGGTTCTTGGACAGCCGACGTGGAAGTGCCCCGTAGATGAGCGGCGCATCCAGGTGGCTGGAGTGGTTGGCGATCACCACGAAGGGCGGTTTCAGGCTTTCGAGGTTACGCGCGCCGTGCTCGTGCACGGACACCGCCGACCAGATGTACGGCTTCATGACCAGGTGTTGCGCGACGAATCGCGCGGCTCCCGGCCCGGCGGACGAGTACCTGTTCAGCTTCGGCTCAGTCACCCGGATCCTCTCGGTGGAACCTTGCCATTGTGGCGCACAACCGACCCCATGGTCACTAGGACGTCTCGGGTGAGCTCTGCAGGCCTGGTTTCTGTCCGTTGGCTGAGCGCGGTCTCGACCCTTCGAGGCTCAGGGCACGCCAAACTCGACCAGCTGGGGTTTGGGGGTCTCGACGGGCTCGACCAGCAGGCGGCTGAGGGGTCTCGACGTGCTCGACCAGCCGGGGCTGGCCTGGCCAGTTCAGTCGCGGCTCCTGGTGAGCTTCCGGGAGACCCAGTGGATGGCCGATCGCGGCATCAGGTCGGCCACTACGCGCGCCGCCTTCCACCGCTTGGTGGGCACGGAGATGACGCGTCCTTTCCCTGCGTCCGCGAGCGACTCGGCCACGCAACGGTCGACGTCGGTCCACACCCAGTCGGGGAGTGCGGAGGTGCGAATCCCCGCGCGCTCGTGGAACTCAGTGCGCACCCATCCCGGACACAGCGCGGTCACGGTGACCCCGGTGCCGTGCAACTCACCGGCCAGGCTCTCGGAGTAGGTCCGCACCCACGCCTTGACGGCGGAGTAGTTGCCCTGTGTCAGCCACGCGGCCAGCGACGACACGTTGATGATCTGGCCGTGGCCGCGCGAGCGCATCGCGCGTCCCGCCGCTCCGCCGAGGATCAGGACGGCCACGCACATCACCTCGAGCGCGTACTCGTGCAGGCTGAAGTCGGGATCGAGCAACTTTCGATGCAACCCGAAGCCGGCGTTGTTCACCAGCACGTCGACGGGGCGGTCGGCATCCTCCAGCCTCGCGGCGACCTTCAGCACGTCCTCCCGAACGGAAAGGTCGGCCCGGATCGTCTCCACCTCGATCGCGTAGACCTCGGACAGCCGGGCGGCGCTCTCGGCGAGGCGCTCGGTGTCCCGCGCGACCAGGACGAGGTCGTCACCCCGCGCGGCAAGCGCGCGGGCGAAGGCGGCACCGATGCCGGAGGTGGCCCCGGTGATGAGCGCTGTTGGCATACGGGCACGCTACCGCCCCCGGTCATGCAGCGAGGAGTTCGGCGTGGGTGGCGAGTCGCCGCAGCGCCTTCGAGCAGCGCCAGCGCACCACCTCGGGCGTGGTGCTCAGTTCGGCTGCCGCCTGGGTGCTGGTCAGGCCCGCGACGTACACCGTCCACAGTGTTCGATGTGTGCGCTCGTCGATCAGGCCGAGTGCTCGTGCTTCCTTCAGGAGGCTGGTCGCGTCCGGCTCCGCGGGGTAGGTCGGTGGGTCGAGGTCGCCGGACGGCCGGGCGGTCGGCGGACGCGGCAGACGTCGCCGCACCGTCCAGGCGAGGTTGGCCGCGATGGTCGTGGGTCGCCGGTCGAGCGGGTATTCGGCGATCGCCAGCCACAACTCGGAGATGGCCTCGGGCAATTGCTCGGGATGCCGGGCGCACAGCAGCACCAGCTTGCCCAGCATGGTCTGCAGCACGACGCGCGGAGCCAGCGGATCACCGCGAGCGCCCAGCCGCAGCAGAGCCGCGAGTACGGGGTCGGGATGCGCGCGAATGAGGGTGAGTACATCGCCCAGGGTGGACGCGGCGGCGAGCGCGGGCTCGGACCGGCCCCAACCTCGCGTGCCCCTCTGGGCCAGGTCCCGCCATTCCTCGTTCAGCGCCACCAGCGCTCGCCGCGCGTCCATGTCCGACAGCGTTGCCGACCGGTGTTGTCCCAGGTGTTGTCTGAACCGACCGCGGTGTTGTCCGTTGCCGCTGCAATGTTGTCCGGTCCGGCGGCGAGGTCGTGCACGTTTCTAACGATTCGGCAACGACGCCGGTCCACGGTCGATTGAAACGATGACAACCCTTACCATGTAAACGTACTCAATCGGGGTTTGGCGGCCGGATCCGTCATCATGATCGCCCAGGGGGACGCTCGGATATCCAGCGGCCCCCTGGTGCCGTTTCCGGGGCCTTTCGTCCGCGCTGCACCTCAGTGTGGACGGATTCCCGGCAGGACGCGGGGTTTCCGTCCACCTCGTGCTGCAGGGCTGGCATGGACGAGTCGTCGCATCTCAGTGTGGACGGTTTCCGGGCGAGACGCGGGGTTTCCGTCCACCTTGTGCTGCACAGACGCGCGGCTCGACCACGTCCGGAGCCTGTAGGGAGGCGCGCCGACCAGAGATCAGCGGCTCGTGTAGTCGGCGAAGGCCCGCTCCAGGAAGTCCGAGAGGTCGCCGGTCTCGCCGTCGCGCCCGCCGCGTCCGATGACGAGGGTCGGCGGGGTGGGCTGGGGCGTCACGCCGGTGAACCGGGCCAGCGCCGAGCCGGCGGTGACGAGCTGGTAGTAGCGCCCGTCCGGGGCCACGGCGAGGGTGCGGGCACGGTTCAGGTACCAGCCCACCAGGCCGGTCTTCACCCGCGAGCCGTTCAGCAGGGTGGCCTGCAGGGCCTCCGGAGCGGCTCCCGCGGATTGCAGCCGGGCCACAAAGCCATCCAGCTGCTCCTGTGCGGCTCTCGCCTCGGCCTGCGCCGCCGCCTGCGCCAGCTCGTGCCGGCGGCGCGCGTCCGCTTGACGCTGGCTCTCCTCTGCCATGGCCTCAGGGTAGTGCCAGCCTCGACGGTTGGTTCCGCACCCTAGGCTGGACGCCGGACACCGAGGGAGTGGAATGGAGCCGAGACCTGCGACCGGGACGACACGGCGTCGTCTCGTCGACCGCCTGGCCATCGGCGTCCTGATCGGTGTGGTCGTCGTCTCCGTCGGCGGCGTCGCGCTCCTCACCGTGTATCTCAACCGGCTTGGTGACGCCGCGGCAGGGTTGCAGCGGGTGACCCCGCTCCCGTCCTATCCCGGCCGTCCCACCCCGGTGGGCGTGGACGGTGTGAACGCCGTGAACTACCTGCTGATGACGACCGAGGACGGCAGGCTGGAGGCCGTGGTGATCGCGCACCTCTCGGCGTCCCGCCGCGACCTCACGCTCGTCGCGCTCCCGTCAGACCTGCTCGCCGACAACGGCACCGACCGGACGACGCTGGCCGCGAGCTTCGCGCAGAACCCGCTGCTGACGGCGCGGGCAGTGGAGACCCTGACCGGTGCGCGGATGGATCATCAGGTCCGCCTCGACCTCGACGGTTTCTCCCACGTGGTCGACTCCCTCGGCGGCATCACCCTGGACGACACCAGTCTGGACGGCGCCCAGGTGGTGGCGCTGCTCACCGCTGCGCCGGACGCGACGACGCGCTCGATCTCCACGGCGGACCTCGTGCGTGCCGCGCTCGCCCGTGCGAACCTCGGCGTCACGATCGCCGATCCCAACCGCTTCGACAAGGTGATGGACGCGCTCACCCCCTGTCTGACCGTGGACGCGGAGCTGACCAGCGAGGAGATCCGCAACACGATGGTCCAGTCGCGGGTGCGAGCCGATCACATGGTCACCTGGCCGCTGGCGTCCACTGCGTCGGAGAACGGTGCCGTAGCCGATCCGACCGGCGTCGCGGAGCTGCGCTCGGCGCTGCTGGCAGACGTGTTCCCGAGCCCTGCGACCGTCCCCAGCGCGCATGAGACGACACCTCCGCAGTCGATCGTCGCCAACTCGACGGCGGCCACCCCCGACGCGCGCGACACGGCGTGGTCGACCCCGACCGAGAGTCCTGTCGTGAGTACGTCCCCCAGCGTCGCCAGCACGGGGCCGCAGGTCGGAGTGGCGACGACACCGGTGGCCACGCGGTGACGGCCGGTAGTCTCGAAAGTCCTGGGAACGAAGGAGGTCCGGCGTGAAGTCGCTGTTCGGAGTGTCCGTGCTGCTGGCCGGAGCCGCCTACCTCGCGTGGTGGTACTGGCGCGAGACCAACCGTCCGGTCGCTGAAGCGTGGGCCGCGGGGACGGACCGGGTCGCCTGACCGCGTCCGCTTACTCGAGGTAGTCGTCGAGGGGCGCGCTCTCGCGCTGGAGGACGCGGCCGAGCGCTTCACCGACGGCCGCGGCGTGGTCGGCAGGATCATCCATGGTGTTCAGCCGCGTGTGCAGCGCGGGATCGTCGGACGCAGCCCACGCGAGCAGGTCGAACACCTCGAAGGCGATCTCGATGGGATCGCCGTGCTGATCGAACTTCAGCCACAAGTCCAGGCAGTGGGGCGGCCAGTGGTCCCCGTAGGAGTCCTCGATACCCAGGCCTGGGTAGGCGCGGACGAAGGACTCCGGATCGGCCTCGAACAGGATGGCGGTGACCCCGTCGTCCTCCTGGCTCATCGAGTTGAACTCCAGCCCGTAGGGCGCCAACTCGTCGGTCAGGGTGTCGGGATAGTCGTCCGGGACCTTCATGGCACAAAGCTACCGGAGCGCATCCGGCCCGGCATCGGCCACGTGGCTGAGCAGCTCCGGGTCGGACGAGGTGAACCGTTCGAGTTCCTCGCCGCCGTCACAGCGCAGCAGTAGGACGGTGACCGCGTCCCCGGACCGTCCACCCAGCCGCCAGGAGCCACCCGCGTCCACCCAGCGCTGCGGTCGGGCGAGGTCGGAGCGGTCAGATCGAGGTGTCTGCACCGCTCCATGATGGCCCGCGGGCGCAGCGACCGAAAGGCGAGCGAGAGGGACTGCAGCGAGCAGGTCAGCGAGCGCGGTGTGGTGCACCTCGCCGTTGCCGACCCATTGCCCGTTGTCGTCCTGCAGCCGGAGCGTGCCGTGCCGGTCGAAGTCGCTGGCTGCTGCAGCGCAGTCGAGATCGTCAGGGTTGCGGCCGGCTGCTCGCCAAACCGTTCTGACAAGGGGCGACGGGGTGGAGCATAGGGGACTCGAACCCCTGACCCCCTGCTTGCAAAGCAGGTGCTCTACCAACTGAGCTAATGCCCCGCGCGGCGCCCATTGTGGCATCAGCCGCTCGCACCGCCCAAAACGGGCGGCTCCGTGTCTGATCGCGCGCCCGGACCGACGCGACCCGACCGCCCGGCGCGGTGTCCGACAACGGTCCCGAATCGGCTCAGGACGGGTACGACCACGGTCGGACCCACCGCGGAGACGCGGGTATTCGTCGCCGGGAACGAGGCTCGCCGAATCGAGAAATTGGATGCCTCCGTTTACGCTTGAACCCATGTGGTCCCGGCGGGAAGAGGTCGATTACGCCCTGCAGCGGCGCAATACGCTGCAGTCGCTGCGGCGTCCCCAGCGCTCGCTGGAGGGTACTGACGTGTGCGACGCCGACCCGCTCCTGCTGCGTGCGGCGATGCACCACGGCGAGGAGTCGTCCGTCCCGTGCCCGATCTGTTCCGCGTCCCGGCTCGTGAACCTGAACTATGTGTTCGGCGAACAGCTCGGTCAGTACTCCGGACGCATCAAGTCCACCGCTGAGTTGGAGGAGATGGAGTCCGAGTACGGCGAGTTCACCGTCCGCGTGGTCGAGGTGTGCGTCGACTGCGGCTGGAACCACATGATCGCTTCCTACCTGCTCGGGGACGGCGTGAAGCGCCGTCCGCCCCGCCGCCAGCAGACCGTCGAGGACATCTATGGCTGACCCCAAACGCTCCGCCGGTCCGCGGAACGTCGGCAAGACCACACGCAAGGGCAGGAAGAAGCGCAGCCTGTGGCTGCGGATCCCGCTGTGGATCCTCTCGATCCTGTTGGTCGTCGGCGTGATCGGCGCCGGCGCGGTTGCGTACGCCTACTCGTCCGTCAAGCTGCCCGACCCCAACTCGGACTTCAAGACCAACACCACCTTCGTGTACTACAACGACGGCAAGACGAAGCTCGGCTCGTTCCAGGTGCAGAACCGTCAGTCGATCGACTACGACCAGATGCCACAGCACGTGAAGGACGCGATCGTCGCCGCCGAGAACCGCACCTTCTGGACCGACCCCGGCATCTCCGCGACCGGCCTGTTCCGCGCCGGTCTCGGCCTGGTCGGGCTGGCTCCCGCTGACGTCACCGCCTCCGGCGGCGGCTCGACGATCACCCAGCAGTACATCAAGATCATGTATCTGACCTCGGAGAAGAGCTTCTCCCGCAAGGCCAAGGAGCTCCTGCTGGCCGCCAAGATGGGCCAGACGCTGAACAAGCAGCAGATCCTCCAGGGCTACCTCAACACCGTCTACTTCGGACGCGGCGCCTACGGCATCGAGGCGGCGGCCCAGGCCTACTTCAAGGTGCCGGCGTCGAAGCTGAACCTCGCCCAGTCGGTGGCCATCGCCGCGATCGTGAACTCGCCCGGCAACCTCGACCCGGCCAACGGCAAGCAGCAGGCGGCCGACCTGCTCCAGCGCTATCAGTACACGCTCAACGGCATGGTCGAGATGAACGCGATCACCGCCGCCGAGCGCGCCGAGATCTACGACAAGCTGCCCAAGTTCCCCAAGCGGGAGAAGGACTCCGCCTACGGCGGCCCGAAGGGCTTCCTGCTGAACATGGTGCGGAACGAACTGCTGGCCCAGGGGTTCACCGACAGCCAGATCAGCGGCGGCGGCTACAAGGTGGTCACCACCTTCGATCGGGACGCCCAGGACCAGGCGGTCAAGGCCGCGCAGAAGAACGCGCTGCTCTCGGTCGGTGGGAACAAGAAGGCGGCCAAGCAGATGCACGTCGGACTCGCGTCCATCGACAACTCGACCGGCGCGATCCTGGCCCTCTACGGCGGTCCGGACTACCTGCAGAGCCAGTGGAACTGGGCGACCAACCCGCGTCCGACCGGTTCGACGTTCAAGACGTATGCGCTCACCGCTGCGCTCCGCAACGGCTGGTCGCTGAACGACACGCTGAACGGCAGCAACTTCGTGGCCGACGGCAAGATGGTGCACAACGCCGACCGCAACTACGGACGGATCACGCTGCAGACCGCCATCACGCACTCGGTGAACTCGGCGTTCGTCGATCTGGTCATGCACATCAAGAACGGCCCTCGCGAGGTCCAGCAGGCCGCTGAGGACGCCGGTCTCCCGGAGAACACCTACTGGGACCTGTCCAACCGAATCGCGCTGGGCACGTCCGAGGTGAGTCCGGTGAACCAGGCCGCGGCCTACTCGACCTTTGCCAACGACGGCCTGCGCCACGACCCGCACGCGGTCGCAGAGGTGTTCGACCCCGACGGCACGAGCGTCTACAAGGCCGACACCGAGGGCTCCCAGACCATCGAGCAGGACGTCGCCACCGACGTCACGTACGCCCTCACCAAGGTGACCCAGGACGGCACCGGCTACCGGGCCTCCAGCCTCGGCTACCCGGTGGCGGGCAAGACCGGATCCGCCTACTACACCGCAGGGAACAACGCTCACGCGAAGATGGTCGCGGCGTGGTTCGTGGGCTATACCAAACAGATCACCACGTCGGTGATGTACGTGAAGGGCAAGCAGGGCACCGACGACCTCGGCAGCCGCTTCTACGGGGGAACCTGGCCGCTGTCCACCTGGCTCGACTACATGCACACCGCGATGGACGGCAAGGACAAGCTCTCCTTCGACCCGCCCTCGAACCGTCCGGCGACCAAGTCGCCTGTCGTGAAGCACACCCCGAAGCCCACCGCCACGGCGACTGAGACGCCGACGCCGACCGCGACGGACAGCCCGACCACGGAGCCCACCACCGCACCGCCGACGACCGAGCCGTCGACCGAGCCGACGAAGAGCACGGTGCCTAAGCCGACCAGCACCGACACCAAGGCCCCCTAGCGCCTCGGCAGCGCCACGGTTCATGCAAGGCCCACCAGCACGCACCACTAGGATCGCGGGGTGACCAACCCAGCGCCGGAGCTGACGAGAGTGCTCGGCGGCCCGCTCGGTCGGCACGCCACGCGCAGGGGAATCTGGTTCTCGCCCGCCCCCTGGGCCTACCTCACGCTCACCCTGTCCTGGCTCATCGTGATGGCGCGGCAGATTCCGTGCCAGAAGGGCGGCGACCAGTACCTGCCCTGGATGTGCTACTCCGACATTCCCGTTCTCTACTACTGGCGGGGACTGAAGGACGGGCAGATCCCGTTCCTGCAGGCGGACCTGGAGTACCCGGTGCTCACCGGCGGGTTCATGGAGCTGTGCCGCCGGCTGGTGATGTTCCTCGGCGGACAGAGCGCGCCAGGGCTGAGCAGCGAAGAGGTGTCGCACGCCACCAACCTGTTCTTCGGGGTGAACGCGCTGCTGCTGTTCGTGCTGATGGGCGTGCTGATCTGGGCGCACCTGCGGATGAGCCGGCCGTGGGACGCGCTGATGATCGCCGCGTCCCCAGCGATCTGGACAGCCGGCCTGATCAACTGGGACGCGCTGGTGCTGGCGCTCACCGCGCTGGGGCTGCTGGCCTGGTCGCGGCGGAAGCCTTTCTGGGCGGGCTTCTGGCTGGGGCTCGGAGTCGCGGCGAAGCTGTATCCCGTCCTGCTGCTGGTACCGCTGACCGTGCTCTGCGTCCGCTCGAACCGGATCCGGCCCCTGCTGCTGGCCTACGTCGGGACGGCGGCGTCCTGGCTCGCGGTGAACGTGCCGGTCTTCCTCGCCGCGCCGCAGGGTTGGCTGAACTTCTGGACGTTCAACGCTGATCGCGGTGGTGACCTCGGCTCGATCTGGTACGCGCTGAGCCTGCTGGACATCAAGGTGTCGTCGGTGTCGCGGCTGGTGACGGCGCTGATGGTGGTGGGCACGCTCGTGATCTGCGCGCTGCTGCTGCTCGCCCCGCGGCGTCCGCGGCTCGCGCAAGGGGTCTTCCTGATCGTCGCCCTGTTCCTGATGGTGAACAAGGTCTACTCCCCGCAGTACGTGTTGTGGCTGCTGCCGCTGCTGGTGCTCGCCCGGCCACGCTGGGTCGACTGGATCGTGTTCACGATCGCCGAGACGGCCTACTTCGCGGCCGTCTGGGGGCACCTCGACAGCCAGCTCAGCAACGGCGCCGGCCAGGACCGGCTCTACGTGCTCGCGATCTTCGTCCGGATCGGCGTGCAGTTCTGGCTGTGCGCCCGGGTGGTGCGGGACATGTACAACCCTCGCCGCGACATCGTCCGCGCCGGTGGTCTCGACGACCCGGACGGCGGCGTGCTGGACGAGGCGCCGGATGCGTCCTGGCTGGTCCGGCTGACCCGCGGCCTGCGGTCATGACCGGCGGCGCTCCGTCGTGACCAGCGCGGGAAGCCGGGCGGCGGCGTCCCGCACGATGCGGTCGCCGGGCTCGAGGCCGGGGGGCTGGACGGGGCCGCGCGGCGACGCCCGGCTGGTGGTGCAGACATGGTTCGGGACGCGGCTGGTCATGCTGGCGGTCGCGGTATGGGTGATGCTGTCCGAGCACCGCGCGCCCAAAGACGTGTTCGGCAACTGGGACGTCACGCACTACCTCGGCATCGCAGCTGACGGGTACGCCGAGGCCCACTCGATCGCGTTCTTCCCCGGCTGGCCGCTGCTGGTGCGGGTGGCCGGTTCGACCGGGCTGCCGTTGCTGGCGGTCGGCGTGGTGCTGGCGCTGCTGGCGTCCGGGTTCGCTGCGGCGGCGCTGTACCGGCTGGGTGGCGCGCCGGCCGCGATCGCCTGGCTGCTCGCACCCACGGCGGTGTTCACGATGGTGCCGTACTCGGAGTCCGTGTTCTGCGCGGCGGCGTTCTGGGCGTGGGAGCGGGCGTCCGCCCGGCAGTGGGGTGCGGCGGCCGTCCTGGCGGCGGTGGCGGCGTCTGTCCGCGTGTCCGGGGTGTTCCTGATCGCTGCCCTGGTCGTCCTCGCGCTGACCCAGGCCGGTGCGTCGCGGGAGCGGGGACGCCGGCTGTTGTGGCTGGGGCTGCCCGTCGCCGTGGTGGCCGCCTATCTGGGCTACCTGTACGTGGTCACGCACAGCTGGACGGCGTGGCTGGACGCGCAGACCGCCGGCTGGGCGCGGGGGTTCGCGTGGCCCTGGGACTCGCTGCGGCACACGCTGGCTGTCCTGGAACCGGGCGCGTACGCCGACCACCCGGAATGGCACTGGGTGTTCCTGGCCGAGATCATCAGCATGGCGGTCGGGCTGGCGTTGACCGTCGTCTGCCTGGTGCGGCGGCGCTGGGGCGAGGCCACCTGGGTCGGTCTGCAGGTGCTGGCGTTCGGGACGTCCTACTGGTACATGAGCGTGAACCGTGCCGTGCTGCTGTGGTTCCCACTGTGGATCCTGGTCGGCGGCCTGCTCCGGGGTCGCGGGAAGCTGCCAGTCTGGCGAGGTGCGCTGATCGGCGTCCTGGTCTTCGTGGCGCTGGCCGTCCAGGCGGTCTGGGCCTGGCTGTTCTTCACCGGCCGCTGGGCCAGCTGAGCGCCAGGGTCGGTTCGTCCGGACAAGCCCCCAGCCGGACGGGCATCGTCGATCCTGCCGCTACTCGCGCGGGCTGCGAGGGAAAAGGTCCGCAATATCGATCTCGAGGGTGTCCGCCAGCTTCGTGATCACATCGAGCGTCGGATTGCGGACTCCTCGTTCCACCCCGCTCACATACGTCCGGTCGAGCTCGGCGCGATGGGCGAACTCCTCCTGCGACCATCCCCGATCAGTGCGTAGCGCACGCAGTCGGACCCCGAACGCAATGCGTTGCGATAACGGAGCCATGGCCTCACGGTTCCGCTATGCTGACGATCAGTCCACGGACTATAAGTCACATTGAATGCCGCAGAGAGAATGGTTCCTCCATTGCGCCGGCGACTCCTTGCCGGGTACAGGGCGCCGCTGTGCTGCGGCGCCACTCGAAAAGGATCACCGTCATGAACCGGCGCATCGCCACCTTGGCCACCATCGCCATTGCAGCCTTCGGCCTCACCGCATGCTCGGGCGCTCCCAGCGCCTCGGTCGCCCCCACCGGGGCCGACACGACGCCAGCCACATCGGCGTCGGCGCCGTCCACCCCGGCCGCTCCGGAGACCTCGGCGAGCGCGCAGACGCTCGCCGAGGCGTGCCTCGAGCCCAATGCGAAGCTCATCGAGGCCAGCGCGGAACTCGCCAAGGTCAGCGCCGCGCTTTCCCAGAACGGCGGAAAAGACCCCAAGCAGGCGGTCAAGGCCCTCTCCGCGACCGCCGACTACTTCGGCAAGCTCGCGGAGTCGTCCAGCAACGCGGACGTCAGGAAGGCCCTCACCGGGATTCAGAAGGGTTATGCCAAGTACAGCGACCTGTACGCGAAGGTGGTCATCAAGAAGGACTACGCAGCCGCAGCGGACGCCGCGAAGATCCTGGCCGAGCTCCAGAAGTCGATGACCGCATTCCAGACGCTCTGCGCCGCCTGAGTCCCAGGTCTTCCAGACGCGCTCTCTGGATCATCCGCGCGGCAGACCGACGATCACCGGTCGACTCAGGCCAATTACGGCCTTGAGTTGCCCCTGATCGTCGGTCTGTCTGCGTTGGGGGAGGGTCGCCCCAGCCGCCGACCCTCGTGGTTTCGGTGTGAGGTCGGAGCGCGAGGCGTCCGCTGCCAAACCATACTGATTGACACCTATGGTTACGTAACCGTAAGTTAGGAGTCCTGCCGGAGCCCCGACCACCAGGAGATCCCTTGACCGAGCCCGCAGGCGACAACCGCGAACCGTCGGTAGCAGACGTGCCGATCCAGTTGCTCGACGCAGGGGGACGCCGCGTCGAACATCCCCAATTCCGCTTCGAAGGCACGGACGCCGACATTGCGGCCAGCCTGCGCGACATGGTCCTGGCCCGTCGGATCGACACCGAAGCCACGGCCCTGCAGCGCAAGGGGGAGCTCGGCCTGTGGCCGCCGCTGCTCGGCCAGGAGGCCGCGCAGATCGGCTCGGCTCGGGCGATCCGCGTCCCGGATCTCGTGGTGCCGTCCTATCGCGAACACGGTGTGGCCTGGTGCCTCGGCATCGACCCGGTCGACCTGCTCGGCACCTTCCGCGGCACCTGCATGACCGACTGGCCCAGCCGCCCGGACCTCTTCCATCCCTACTCGTTCGTGATCGGCACCCAGACCCTGCACGCGGTCGGCATGGCGATGGCGCTGCAGCGGGACGGGGCGGTCGGCAACGACGATCCGGACGCCAACGGTGCGGCCATCGTCTACTTCGGCGACGGCGCGACCAGTCAGGGCGACGTCAACGAGGCCTTCCTTTTCGCCGCCTCCTGCGCGGCCCCTGTCGTGTTCTTCTGCCAGAACAACCAGTGGGCGATCAGCGAGCCGGCCAGCCTGCAGTCGCGGGTCCCCCTCTACCGCCGTGCCGCCGGGTTCGGCTTCCCCGGCGTCCGGGTGGACGGCAACGACGTGCTCGCCGTCCGGGCGGTCACCGAGTGGGCGCTCGATCGTGCGCGTCGCGGCGACGGCCCGGTGCTGGTCGAGGCCTACACCTACCGGATGGGTGCCCACACCACGTCCGACGACCCGACCAAGTACCGGCCCTCGACCGAGGTGGACGAGTGGCGGGCCAAGGACCCGATCGAGCGCGTACAGGCCTACCTGCTCGCCGCCGGCGCCATCGACCAGGCCTGGCTGGACGCCCTCGCGGCTGAGGCGGACGCCCTCGGCGAGCGACTCCGGGACGGCTGCGTGGCCCTGCCTGAGCCGCAGCTCGCCGACTTCTGGGGCCTCGTCTACGCCAACACTCCCGACCTGCTCGTCCAGCAGCGGGACGGGTACCTGGCCTACGAAGCGTCCTTCGAGGAGGTTCGATGAGCACCCGGGAATCGCTGGTGGGCCAGCAGACGACGGCTGAGCACCCCCAAACGATGGCCGAGCACCCCCAAACGATGGCCGAGCACCCCCAAACGATGGCTGAGCCTGACGAAGCCCGCCCTTCGTCAAGCTCAGGGAGCGTTTCGTCAAGCTCAGGGAACATTCCGTCAAGCTCAGGGAGCGTTCCGTCGAGTTCAGGCCCTTCGACAAGCACAACGAAACTCACCATGGTCAAGGCGCTCAACGCCGGACTACGGAAGGCGCTGGCGGACAACCCCAAGGTGTTGCTGTCCGGCGAGGACATCGGCGCGCTCGGCGGAGTCTTCCGGGCGACCGAGGGCCTGCAGGCCGAGTTCGGCGCCGACCGGGTGATCGACACTCCGCTCGCCGAGTCCGGCATCGTCGGGACGGCCGTGGGGCTCGCGCTGCGCGGGTACCGCCCGGTCGTCGAGATCCAGTTCGACGGCTTCGTCTACCCGGCGTTCGACCAGATCGTCTCCCAGGTCTCCCGGCTGCGGTTCCGCACCCACGGCGCGCTCGGCGTGCCGATGGTGATCCGGATCCCCTACGGCGGCGGCATCGGCGCGATCGAGCACCACAGCGAGTCACCGGAGGCCTACTTCGCGCACACGCCCGGCCTGAAGGTCGTCACCTGCTCGAACCCGTCCGACGCCTACTGGATGATCCAGCAGGCGATCGCGGACGACGACCCGGTGGTCTTCCTCGAGCCCAAGCGCCGCTACCACGAGAAGGGCCCGGTGGACGTCGCCGCGTCCCCGCCGCCGTTGTACTCGGCCCGCGTCGTGAAGCAGGGTACGGACGCCACCCTGCTCACCTACGGCCCGATGGTGCGCACCTGCGTGGAGGCTGCCCTCGCCGCCGCGGAGGAGGGGCGCAACCTCGAGGTGCTGGACCTGCGCTCGCTCTCCCCGCTGGACGACGCCGCGGTCTTCGCGTCCGTCCGGCGCACGGGGCGCGCGATCGTCGTGCACGAGGCGGTCGGGACGCTGGGCATGGGCGCCGAACTGGCCGCCCGGATCCAGGCCGAATGCTTCTACGAGTTGCAGGCGCCGGTCCTGCGTGTCACGGGCTACGACATTCCCTACCCCCCGAGCCGGGTCGAAGATGGTTACCTGCCCGACCTGGATCGGGTGCTGGACGCCGTCGACCGGTCCCTGGCCTTCTGAGGAGCGCAGATGCACGAGTTCAAGCTGCCCGACCCGGGCGAGGGCCTGCTGGAGGCCGACGTCGTGTCATGGAAGGTCGCGGTCGGTGACACCGTGGCCGTGAACGACACCCTGGTCGAGATCGAGACCGCCAAGTCGCTGGTCGAGCTGCCTTCGCCCTACGCCGGCGTCGTCGCCGCGATCCTCGTCGGCGAGGGCGAGACCGTCGAGGTCGGGACGCCGATCATCCGGATCGCCGACAGTGCGGAGGAGGCCTCGGCGCCGCACGAGCCGGTCGAGCCTCTTGAGACCGCCGCGGACGCCCTTCGTGACGCGTCGCGGGTCCTGAGGAGTGAGGGTGAGCCTGCGAACCCTCACGTCTCGAAGGGCGTTCCTCACGACGCTCCTCAGGGAGCATCCTCAGGTGAGTCGCTCGTTCCTCACGTTGCTCCTCAGGGAGCGTCCTCAGCTCGGTCCCTGAGGAGCGAGCCGCCAGGCGAGCGTCACGAAGGGCCGTCCGAAGCCATGCTGGTCGGCTACGGCGCGAAGGCGGGCTCCGCACACCGCAGGGCGCGAAAGGGCTCGGCGGAGGTCACGGCTCCCACGCCGGCAGCGTCCGTCCCTGCGGTCCCCGTCCAGGCAGCACCCGCTGCGGCTGCACCGGCGGCCGTGGAAGCTCCATCGACCCTGCCGCGCGCGAAGCCGCCCGTCCGCCGGGTGGCCCGCGACCTGGGCGTCGACCTGACCACGGTCGCTCCGACCGGCCCGGGCGGCACGATCACAACCGACGACGTGGTGGCGGCGGCCGGTGGCACGGGCGAGAAGCGGATCCCGCTGCGCGGCGTCCGGAGGGAGATGTTCCGCACGATGACCGCGTCGCTCTCGGTCCCGCAGGCGACCGCCTTCGTTGAGGTGGACGTCACCGCGACCGTCGAGCTGATCGAGACCCTCAAGCGGCGCCGCGACTTCACCGGGCTGCGGATCTCGCCGCTCGCGATCTTCGCGAAGGCGGCGTGCCTGGCGATCGAACGGATCCCTGAGATCAACTCCAGCTACGACGCCGAGCGCGACGAGATCGTCCTGCACGACGACGTGAACCTCGGTATCGCCGCGGCGACTCCGCGGGGCCTGCTGGTGCCCAACATCAAGGCTGCGGACAAGCTCAACCTGCTGGAGCTCACCCAGGCGATCAACGAGCTCGTCCCGCAGGCCAGGACCGGCAAGCTGCCGATGGAGTCCATGGCGGGCGGCACGTTCACGATCACCAACGTCGGCGTGTTCGGGGTGGACGGGGGCACGCCGATCCCGAACAACGGCGAGGCCGCGATCATGTGCCTGGGCACGATCCTGCGCAAGCCCTGGGTCGTCGGGCAGGGCGAGAACGAGCGGATCGAGCCACGCAGCGTCTGTACGGTGACGATCACCTTCGACCACCGCCTCGTGGACGGCGAGATGGGCTCGAAGTTCCTCGCCGACGTGTCGACGATCATGTCCGACCCCGCCCTGGCCCTGCTCTTCTGACGCCCGTTGAACGAAAAGGGGACGGTTCCTTTTCCATTCACTTTTCCACAGCCGCCTCGGCTCGCGCAGTTACCTGTGGATAACTGAACGGAAAAGGAACCGTCCCCTTTCCATTCGGGGTGGGACGGTCGCGGTGGACGGGAGCGCTCCGCTACCGTTCCGGCGTGCGCTCGAACCCCCGGAGTGTGTCCGTCGTCGTGATTGCGCTCGCGCTCCCCGCTGGATGCGCGAGCGTCCCGGTGCAGGCCACCGTTGCTGAGCCGGTCGCCGCCATCCTGCCCGTTCAGGTCGTCCCGCAGGCGGCGCTGAAGGCCGCGAAGGTGCGCAAACCGGCCTACGTACGCCGAATCGATCCTGGACAGACCGGCTGGTTCTCCTCCCCGTCCCTGGTCGATCTGGACGGCAACGGCACCCTCGAGATCGTCGCGCCGCTGTACTCCACCTACGTCTATTCGGCCACGGGTGCGAAGCTCGCCACCGGCACGGCGACGTCGGGGCGGGTGTACGCACCCTCCGTGGTCGCCGACCTCGACCATGACGGCATTCCGGAGATCGTCGTCGGCGGCACCGGCTCCGTGGTCGCCTACGAGTGGCGCAACGGCAGGCTGGTCGTGAAGGCGGGCTGGCCGGCGTCCGTCGCCAGTGGCGGCCAGAAGCCGGAGGTGCGCGGTCTCGCTGCGGCCGACCTCGACGGAGACGGGACGATCGAGGTGGTCGCGACCACCACGAACACGTCCGCCACTGGCGCCCAGGTCTTCGTGTTCTCCGCGGACGGCAGCCTCTACCAGCCCGCGGGCGGCCACAGCCCCGCCTGGCCGCGGTACAACCAGCTCACCGGTTCCGGCAACGACAAGGACTTCAACGGTCAGGGCAACCACGGCTACGGCGCGTACGGGCTGAACGTCGGCATCGGGCAGCTGGACGACGACCCTCAACTCGAGATCGTGGTCACGTTCGACAACCATCAGATCAACCTCTTCAACCACGACGGCACGTCGGTGCTCGCGTCTGACTGGTACACGAACCGGGCCAGCGAGTACGCCGGCCAGCGGCTCGGCTGGGGCCAGTTCATCCGATGGCAGTCCCAAACGGTCGAGGACGACCAATGGCACGCGCACAAGGGTGCCTGGCCCAGCCCGAAGAAGCACGCCTGGCTGCAGTGGACCGCCTCACCCCCGTCCATCGGTGACCTGGACAACGACGGGCACGCCGAGGTCATCGGCGTCCCGAACGTCGAGAAGAAGATCCCGTACCAGACCCAGGCGCACGCAGTGATGGTGCTGGACGGGGCCCAGAACGGCGGTGTTCGCTCCGGACGGCGGCACGCGGGCTTCACCACGTTGCCCAAGACCGGGAAGCCGGTCGTCCGCAAGAGCGGCGACTGGTACCCGCCGGACGGCATTCCCGCTCCCACCCTGGTCGACCTCAACGGCGACGGCCGGCTCGACATCGTGTTCCCAGGTAACGACGGCTACATCTACGCGATCAGCGCGACGGGCAAGCGCCTGTGGCGCTACGGCTACGCGCCGGGCAAGAAGCGGACGTTCGCGTCCGAGGTCTCGGCCGCTGACTTCAACGGCGACGGCAGGCCGGAACTCGTCTTCGGCGTGTACGGACGCGCGAAGAAGAGCGGACGCCTGGTCGTGCTCAAGCCCACCGGCGGTCGGATCGCCTCGATCACGGTGCCGAAGCAGAAGAAGGACGGTAATGGCATCGGCATCGCGGCGGCGCCGTCCATCGCCGACCTCGACGGCAACGGCACCCTGGAGATCGTGACCACATCGATCGACCACGGCCTGGACGTGTGGACGGTGCCCGGATCGGTCGCCGGTACCTCCTTCTGGCCCACCGGACGCGGCTCGCTGCTCCGCAATGGCACCGTGGGCGGCTGATCCCTCGACGGCTGACAGATCGAGGCGGGCCTCCGCAACCCGACTCCTCACTCAAAGTGGACCGAAACGGCCGACATCGGCTCTTTCGGTCCACTTTGCGCGGGTGGACGAGAACGGAGCGTCGGTCCGGCGGCTGGCCGCGTCCTCTAGAGTCCTCAACGTGACCTCGCGAAGCGATGTGCTGATCACCGTCGACGAACTGCCGGACGCCCTCGCGTCCGGTGCGCAGTTGCTGGACGTCCGCTGGAACCTCGGCGAGCAGCCGGGCACCGGATTCGGCCGCTACCTGCAGGGGCACCTCCCCGGCGCCCGCTTCCTCGACCTGGAGGCGGTGCTGACCGGCCCGAGCACCGATCCGACGCTCGGCCGGCACCCGCTGCCGGACGCCGTCCAGCTCGGCGTAGGTCTCGGCCTGCTCGGGACAGACCCCGCTCGTCAGTTCATCGTGTACGACGAACCCGGCTCGTACGCCGCCGGCCGCGCATGGTGGGTGCTGCGTTGGGCGGGCCTGGACGCGCGGGTCCTCGACGGCGGCCTGCGAGCGTGGCTGGCCGCCGGACGAGAACTGGAGACCGACGAGCCCGACATCGTTCCGGTCGCACCGCTCGTCCTGACCACCGGTCATCTGCCCATTCTCGACGCCGACGGGGTGGCTGGCTTCGAGGGCGTGCTGATCGACGTCCGCGCGCCGGAACGGTTCCGCGGTGACCTGGAACCGCTCGACCCGCGCGCGGGCCACATCCCGGGCGCGGTGAACCGTCCGGTCGTCGGCTTCTGGGACGCGGACGGCCTGCTGCCGCCGGCCGAGGAACTCAAGGCGATGTTCCCTGAGCTTGACGCCACGATCCCTGAGCTGCCCCTCATGTTCCCTGAGCCTGACACCACGATCCCTGAGCCTGACACCACGATCCCTGAGCCTGACGAAGGGCCGGAGCGAGGGCTTCGTCAGGCTCAGCCAGCATCGGAGCGAGGGCTTCGTCAAGCTCAGCCAGCATTGGGTGGTGGGCTTGGTCAGGCTCAGCCGGCATTGGGTGGTGGGCTTGGTCAGGCTCAGCCGGCGTTGGGTGGCGGGCCTGGTCGGGCTCAACCAAGGATCGCCGTCTACTGCGGCTCTGGGGTCTCCGCGGCACAGGTCGTGCTCGCGCTGGCGAGCCTCGGGGTGGACGCCGCGCTCTATCCTCCGTCGTGGTCGGGCTGGTCGAACGATCCGAGCCGTCCCGTGGCGACCGGAGTGGTCTGATGTTGCCGCCGGGGAGCGCGAGCAGCGTCGCCACCACGCGCCTCGACCACATCCGGTCGAACCTGGAGTCGATACGCGCACGCGTGGGCGACCGCTTGGTCCTCGCCGCGGTCAAGGCCAACGCGTACGGCCACGGCGCGGTCGAGGTCTCCCGGATGATCGAGCGCACCGGCGCCGCGGACTGGCTGGGCGTGGCCACCGTCGGCGAAGGCATCGAACTGCGCGAGGCGGGGATCACGCTCCCGATCCTGAAACTGTCCGTGGCCAGGGGCGATGAGGTCGCAGCAGCGGTCGCTGCCCAACTCACGCTGTGCGTCGCCGACGAGGCCTCCGTCAGGGAGGCGGCGGCCGCGGCGTCCGCTCTGGGGACGACCGCGACCGTGCACCTGAAGGTCGACACCGGCATGCGCCGGATCGGCTGCGAGCCCGAACGGGCCCCCGGGCGGGCCCGGCTGATCGACGCGACCGACGGCGTCCGGCTGGAAGGGTTGTTCTCGCACCTGCCGATCTCGGATTCACCGCAAGGCATCGACTTCACCCGCAGCCAGATCGACCTGTTCCGGAGCACCGCCGAGCGAGTCGAGGCGGTCCACGGCCCGCTGCTGAAGCACCTCGCAAACTCCGGCGCCGTGCTGGGGCACCCGGACGCCTGGCTGGACCTGGTGCGTCCCGGGATCATCATCTACGGCGCCTACCCCGACCCCGAGGCGCAGCGCACGATCGACCTGCTGCCCGGGCTGGAGTGGTGCACCCGCGTGACGTTCACCAAGCCCGTGCGCGCCGGCGAGACCGTCAGCTACGGACGCACCTGGACGGCCCCGCGCGACACGTGGATTGCCACCGTCCCGGTCGGTTACGGTGACGGCTACTCGCGCCTGCTCTCCAACCGCGGCCGGATGCTGATCGGCGGCCGCAGCTACCCGATCGCTGGCCGCGTCTGCATGGACCAGACCATGATCGACCTGGGCCCCGACACCGAGGTGCAGGTCGGCGACGAGGTGGTGTTGGTCGGACGCAGCGGCGGCGAGAAGCTCACCACGGCCGAGCTGGCCGACCTGATGGGCACGATCCCGTACGAGGTCACCTGCCTGATCACCCGCAGGGTGGGCCGCGACTTCGTCAACTGAGGACCGACCGGGGAGCCTCAGGCCATCCGCTCGCGGAGCCACTCCAGGTCGGCGGACTGGCCCTCGACGCCACCGGGGGTCTCCACGACGATCGGAGCGCCTGCGGTCGACACGATCTCGGCTACACCTTCCGGGTCGCAGAAGCCTTCCCCGAAGTTGGTGTGCCGGTCGGCGCCGGAGTCGAAGGCGTCGCGGGAGTCGTTGGCGTGGACGAGGTCGATGCGCCCGGTGATCGCCAGCACCCTGTCGACCAGTCCGAGCAGCTCGTTCCCGCCGGCGTGCGCGTGGCAGGTGTCGAGGCAGAACCCGACCGCCTCGGCGTTCGGCGAGGCGGAGATCGCGTCCCACAGCTGCGCGATGCGGTCGAGCTGCCTGGCCATCGCGTTCGCCCCGCCCGCGGTGTTCTCGATCAGCAGCGGCACCTCGATGGTGAGCCCGTCGATCGCCTTGCGCCAGTTGTCGAACCCTACTTCGGGGTCGTCGGACGCGAGCACGTGCCCTCCGTGGACGATCACCCCGGCCGCTCCGATCTCAGCCGCGGCGGTCAGCTGCTTCTGCAGGTGCTGGCGGCTGGGGATCCGGATCCGGTTGTTCGTCGAGGCAAGGTTCAGCACGTAGGGCGCGTGCACGTAGAGCGCGACGCCGGCTGCTTCCGCGTCCGCCTTCAGCGCGGACGCGCCGCCGGGGTACGCCACTTTCGGACCCTTCCACGCCTGCGGATCGCCCAGGAAGAACTGGCTGAGCCCCGCCCCGCGCGCCAACGCCTCGGCGATCGGGTTCTCCTGGTCGACGTGACCACCCATCAGCACCATGGCAGCAGTCTAGGCAGAGGCTCGGACATGCTCGCCCGGCGCCGCTCCCGCCCACAGCGCCATCCCGGCGTGTGCCGGGATCCCCGGCACTGGCGGTGGCCACGCAACTCACGGGATCACAGGGTCGAGCCCGGGACGACGCGGGCAGTGCGAGTCGATCAGCCCTGGGCGACGGGATCAGCCACGGATGCACTCAGTTCGCGCAGCGTGGCCAGCGCCTCCTCGGCGCGTTCGTAGGGCACCAGCAGGTGGTCGTGGTGGAAGCCGGCGAGCACGTTGCAGGAGATACCCCGCTCCGCGAGCGCTCCGGCCACGGCCGCGGTGAGCCCAACCGCCTCGAGCGAAGAGTGCACGGTGAGCGTGAGCCAGGCGAAGGTCGCTGTATAGCCGAGCCGGAACGCGTCCGCCTCGTGCCGCTCCAGCACCAGGGTGGTGCCCTCGTCCTCCGCCACGGTCGCCAGCGCGGGCAACGTGGTCTCGCTCGTGGTGCTGACCACCACGAACTCGCCGTCCCTGCGCAGGGGTTCGAGCTGCCGCAGCAGCTCGGGCAGGTCCCGTAACCCGGAGTCGTTCATCTCCACCCTTCCCGCATTTCCCAGTCTGCCCCGTCCGGCTGACTCACGCAGTTACCTACGGAGGAGTAGGTTTGGCACCACGGTCGATGCGAAGGAGCGCCGATGGACGCCGGACACCTGGCCGTCAGGTTCGCCGAGTCGGCGTCCGCCCATGCGTCGCGGCCCGCGACCCGGATCGCCGCCGGCGGGGGCTGGACGGTGCACAGCTACGCCGAGCTGTCGGCTGACGTCCGTCGCCTGGCGGCTGCACTGATCGCGTCCGGGCTCGCAGCCGGTGACCGCGTGGCGATCTTCTCCACCAACCGTCCCGAGTGGACGCTGGCCGACCTCGCCTGCGCCACCGCCGGCCTCGTGTCGGTACCGCTGTACGCCACCAGCACGTCCGAGCAGGCCCGGCACATCCTGGCCGACTCCGGTTGCCGGCTCGCGTTCGTCGAAGGCGCGGAGGAGTTGGCGAAGCTGGCGGACGTTCGCGCCGACCTGCCCGCGCTCGAGCGCGTGGTGAGCTTCGAGGACGCGTCCCCGGACGCCGCCAGCCTCGCCGCCGAACTGGCGGCCGCTCCCGACGACCAGACCCAGGTGGACGCCCGGCTCGCCACCGCGTCGGCCGCCGACCTCGCCACGATCATCTACACGTCCGGCACCACGGGTGAGCCGAAGGGCGTGATGCTCAACCACCGCGGCTTCACCCACCAGATCGACGTGCTCAGCCGCTCGTTCGCCTTCGCCGACACCGACGTCTCGCTGTGCTTCCTGCCGCTCAGCCACGCCCTCGAACGCGCGTGGACCTACGTCGTGCTCAGTAGCGGCGCCCTGAACACCTACGTGCCCGACCCGCGGACGGTGGCTGAGGCGATGGTGTCGGTGCGGCCGAACCTGATGGTCAGCGTGCCGCGGCTGTACGAGAAGGTGTTCCTCGCCGCGAAGGAGAAGGTCGCGGGCTCGCCGGTCAAGCAGCGGCTGATGACCTGGGCGCTGCGGGTGGGCTCCGAGTTCCACACGGCCGTGCGGGAGGGCCGTCCGCGCAGCAGTTCACTGATCGTGCGGTTCAAACTGGCCGACAAGCTCGTGCTGTCCAGCGTCCGCGAAGCGATCGGCGGGCCGAAGAAGGTGCTGGCGTGCGGAGGTGCGCCGCTGCGTCCGGAGATCCAGGAGTTCTTCGAATCCTGTGGGTTGCTCCTGCTCTCGGGCTACGGGCTCACCGAGGCCTCGCCACTGGTCAGCTTCCCCTCCCCGTCCGCGTACCGCACGGGGACGGTGGGACGCGTCGTCGGAGGCGGCGAGGTGCACCTCGCGGACGGGGACGAGATCTGCTACCGCGGCCCGAACGTGATGCTCGGCTACTGGGGCAGGCCGGACGACACCGCCGCCGTCCTGGTCGACGGGTGGCTGCACACCGGCGACGTCGGACACCTGGACGCCGACGGCTTCCTGACCATCACCGACCGGATCAAGGACCTGATCGTCACCAGCAACGGCAAGAATGTCGCGCCGGCCACGATCGAGGGGTTGCTCGCCGCCGACCCCCTGTTCGAGTACACGCTGCTGCTGGGCGACAACCGGCCCTACCTGACGCTGCTGGTCGCGCCCTCGCTGCCCCATCTGGAGGACATCGGACGCCAGCTCCAGCTCACCTGGGCCCACCGGGACGAGCTGCTCGCCCACCCGGCGATCCTGGACGAACTGCGTCGCCGGGCCGGCGAGCTGACCGCCAAGCTCGCCAAACACGAGCAGATCCGCGACCTGCGCCTGCTGGTGGAGGAGTTCACCCAGGAGAACGGTCTGCTGACACCCACGCTGAAGGTGAAGCGCAAGGAGGTCGAGCAGCGGTTCGCCCAACTCGTCGAGGACATGTACGCCAAGGCGGGCAAGGGACGGAAGTGAGCACGGGTGTGCGCGGCAGCCCTTCGTGACGCACCGCCCTTCGCAAGCTCAAGGCGGTGCTCCTCAGGGACCGTGAGACGTGGAGCGTGAGCGGGCTCAACGGTCCCTGAGGAGGAGGCGAGGAACGAGCCTCCGTCACGAAGGGCCTTCCTCATGCCGGCCGGGATGACAATTCACGCCGGCTGGTCGAGCTTGTCGAGACCGCCGCCACGTCTCCACAAGCTCGACGAACGATTCCCAGATCGCGCTGGTCGTTGCCGGGATTTGCGTGTGACTATACCCCAGGGGGTATAGTCACGAACCGTGAAGACGGTGATCGTGGGTGGAGTGGCAGGCGGCATGTCGGCGGCGACGAGATTGCGCCGGCTCGACGAGGACGCGGAGATCGTGGTGTTCGAGCGATCCGGCCACGTGTCGTTCGCGAACTGCGGGCTGCCGTACTACGTCGGCGGCGTGATCACCGAACGCAGCGCGCTGCTCCTGCAGACGCCGGCGAGCCTGAAGGCCCGGTTCGGCCTGGACGTCCGCGTGAACTCCGAGGTCACCGGCATTGACCCGGAAGCGAAGACGGTCGCCGTCCACGACCTCGCCACGGGCGAGCGCTACACCGAGGGCTACGACCACCTCGTCCTCGCACCGGGTGCCGCGCCGTTCGTGCCGCCGATCCCTGGTGTCGAGCGGGCCCTGGTGCTGCGCAATATCGCCGACACCGATCGGATGGCCGACGCGGTGGACGCCGCGCTCGCGCGGCCCGAACCGTCAGCCGTGATCATGGGTGGCGGCTTCATCGGCCTCGAACTGGCCGAGAACCTCACCGAACGCGGGCTGAAGGTCACGATCGTCGAGCTTGCCGACCAGCTCCTCGCGCCGCTGGACGTGGAGATGGCCGCACTGGTCGAGAAGCACCTGGTGAAACACGGTGTGGCCGTGCGCACCGGGGTGTCGGTCGCCGAGGTGTGCGCCGAGGCGGTCACGCTCTCCGACGGCAGCTCCCTGCCCGCCGGCCTGGTCGTGGCCGCCATCGGCGTCCGCCCGGAGACCGGTCTCGCGGCCGCTGCAGGGCTGGAACTGGGCGAGCGTGGCGGCATCCTTGTCGACGAGCGCCAGCGCACGTCCGATCCTTCGATCTTCGCGGTGGGCGACGCCGTCGTGAAGCGCGACGCCCTGACCGGCGGCCAGGCGCTCGTCCCGTTGGCCGGACCGGCGAACCGGCACGGCCGGCTGGTCGCGGACGTGATCGCCGGGCGGCCTGCCGCGTCCCGTCCCGTGCTCGGCACCGCCGTCGTCGGCGCGTTCGGACTGGTCGCCGCAGCGACCGGCTGGACGGAGAAGCGCGCGGTCGCCGCGGGACGGACGGTGCGGGTGATCCACACCCACCCGGCCAACCACGCCGGCTACTACCCGGGCGCGGAAGGCATGAGCCTGAAGCTGGTGGTGGATGCGGACACCGACGCGATCCTCGGTGCGCAGGGCGTGGGCGGCGCCGGCGTGGACAAGCGCATCGACGTGATCGCCACCGCGATGCGTGGCGGGCTGACCGCGTCCGACCTCGCCGACCTCGAACTCAGCTACGCGCCACAGTTCGGCTCCGCCAAGGACCCGGTGAACATGCTCGGCTTCATCGCAGAGAACCTGCGCGACGGGCTGACCGAGACCGTCCAGTGGCACGAGGTCGAGGCGGAAGTGGCGAAGGGCGTCCAGCTGATCGACGTCCGCACGCCGGCCGAGTACGCGCGGGGGACGGTCGACGGCGCTCTGAACGTCCCGGTCGACGACCTCCGGGTGCGGCTCGACGAGGTGGCGGACGACGTCATCGTGCACTGCCAGGTGGGCTTGCGGGGCTACTTCGCCGCCCGGACCCTCGCGCAGCACGGACGGCGCGTCCGCAACCTCGACGGGGGATACCGCACCTGGGCCCGCATTTGAGCGGTCAGAAAGCAGTCTGACCAGTGCCAAGGTGTATGAGTCCGTACGAACTCGGCGGACTCAAGCCAATTCTCCCCTTCGGGCGCGGTTCACTAGGTAGCGCAGGTACGGACACCAGGGCTGGGGGGCGTTGATTCCGGTCGTCCAGCTTCACAGAGGGGACACGCGGTCATGGCGGTGACCGCGGTCATGCGTTGGCGCGGCCGGAAGCCGAGGGCTCTGGTGCCTGCCTGCGCCTTCGTCTGTCCGCGTCGGCCTGGTGACCCAGGGCGGCCACACCCCCGACAGGAGCCCAGTGCAGAACCGGCCGACCCGCTCCGAACTGGCCCAGCTGATCAACCAGGCAAGGCTGGACCGACACATCTCCATCCGGTCTGCGGCCCGCATCGCGGGCGTGCCTGCGGCGACCGCTCAGGGCTGGCTCGCCGGACGTCACTTCCCGACGCCGGCACTGCGGCCCAAGTTCCTTCGCCTCGTCGAGGCGCTCGATCTGAACGACCACCTCCACCCCGCGCTGTGGATGGACGATCTCCCCGAATCGAAGCACGACGGGTGGGAGGATCCGGGCTGGGAGCCCGAGAACGCCGGACCGAGCGCGGAGAGTACCGAGCGCGGAGAATTCTGAATAGCCCGGTGCCGCCGGTCAGGCGCTGAGACAATCCCGGTATGCCCTCCCCCGAGCGACGCCAGGAGCTCGCGGTGCTGCTCAATGACGCCAGGCGCAGGCAGCACCTGTCCGTTCGCGCGGTGGCCAGGATCGCGGATGTCCCGCCGACCACTGCGCAGGGCTGGCTCAACGGACGGCACTTCCCCAGTCGGGCGTTGCGTGCCAACTACCTGCGGCTGCTCGAGTACCTCGGCCTCGCGGACAGCGTCCCCGGTGATTCGTGGGGCGATCCGACCCGTGCCGTGGCGCCACCGGGATCCCGGATGGACGGCCACCCGGCGGGCCGGTCGGGCTACCCGGTCGGCGCGACGGGCACCGGCTCGGACTCGACGTAGGTCGTGGTGTAGCCGGGACGGCTGGCCGTCAGGCGCACCTGGATCTTCGAGTTCACCTGACTGCTCTTCAGCGTGAGGGTGGCCTTCGTGGCACCCTTGATCTTCTTGCCGCCGGCGTACCACTGGTAGCCGAGTTTCGCCGGTGTCGGCTGCCAGGCGCCAGGGACGGCGGTCAGAGTGCCGCCGGCGACCGCGTCCCCGGTGATCGTGGGCACGGGCGCGCTGGTGAAGACCGCTTTCGCTACCTTCACCTTCGCAGACGTC
Source organism: Propionicimonas sp. (assembly GCA_036770475.1). Lineage (GTDB taxonomy): Bacteria > Actinomycetota > Actinomycetes > Propionibacteriales > Propionibacteriaceae > Propionicimonas. Next base: position 48,630 of record DAIPJC010000007.1, read on the forward strand.
GTGGACACTGTGACGTAGCCGGCTCGTCGCGCGGTCACCGTCACGGTCAGCTTCTTGCCGGTGTCGGACGGAGTGGGCGTGTAGGTGGTGAGGTCAACGCCGCTGGCTCCCTTGATGGCCTTACCGTTCCGCTTCCAGGTGACGGTGAGGCTGCCGGGCTTCGGCGTCCAGGCGCTCACATCGACGCTGAGCTGCTGGTCGGTGGCGGGCGTCCCGGTGATCTCGGGCCGGGGCGTCGTGGCGAAGCGCGCCTTCACGACCTCCTCCATACCGTCCGAGGTCTTGGTGGTGGTGACGCCGGCGGCGGTCGCCGCCACCCGGACCCGGATCGTCTTCCCGACCAGGTCGGGCGTCACCACGAAGGTCTTGGCGGTCGCGCCCGGGATGGCGTGGGAGTTCCGCGTCCACTGGTAGGCCAGTTCGGCACCCTCCGGCACCCAGGTGCCGGGGACAACGGTCAGCGTCCGGTCGACCTGCGGACCGCCGCCGATGCCGGGCTTGACCCACGGGTAGGGCAGGAAAGATGCCGGCACGTCGGTGTGTTGGTAGGGCCAGCTCTTCGACGTCCGGGCGATCGTCGGCAGGCACGCCCTGGCGCCCTTCACGCCACAGGGGCCGTTCAGCGGCTCGGTGACCGGGACGCCCGTCCACCACGAGGTCTGCTTCATCGCGCCGTCCCAGGACAGGGAGATGTGCACGTGGTTCTTGTGGTTGGCGGTGTACGAGCCACGGCTGGCCATCTTCCGCCAGCCGAGTTCGGGGTAGTAGAGCGACCAGATGCGCTGGTTCCAGATGATGTACATCACGCCCAGGCGGTAGGCGACCTCGCCGTTGTTGGTGGTCAGCCACTTCAGCGCCTGGTCGACCCGCTTGCGCTGGCTCGCGTACTTGACGTCCATGTGCCAGTCGAGCGCCCTGCCCTCCTTGTGCTCGGACGTCGCGCCGACGCTGCACGCCCGGGAGATGCCCGAGGACCCCCCACCCCAGGTGGCGATCAGCGCTTTCAGGAGCGCGGTGGTGCCGGGCTTGGCCTTCGGCGAGCACGTGGTCTGCGGCATGTAGCCCAGGTGGGCGTCGATGGTGTTCGTCGCCAGTGACGCCGGTGGTGGGGGGATCTTCGCGGACGCCGCGGGCGCGGGCACGGCCCACAGCAGGGCGGTCGCGGTGATCGCCGCGACGATGGCGGCCAGTCGTCTGCGCATGGGTGGCTCCCTCGTCCCCTCGCCTGCCGGAACGCTAGCGGCAAGGGCCCGCCGCCAGCAGGGGTCTCGCGACCGGCGTCCCCTCCGTCCCATCGCAGACGCTGCCGAAATTCGTTTCCGCCACCGAAATTTCGGTAGCTTCTGCGTGTTTCGGGAGCGTTTGGACGGGGAACGCGGCAGGGCCGCCGTCCCGGAGCCCGCGATTAGCCGGGAGAGGGCCGCGACCGGTAGGCTTACGCGTCGGCTGTCCGAAGGATGGCCACTGCTACGCCCTCCTGCCATGGGAAGCGCCCATGGCCGCTCGAGACCAGAGGAGGTGGGGTTCGCGCATGCGCAAGTACGAAGTCGTGGTGATCATCGACCCCGATGTCGACGACCGCCAAGTGAGCGGCTTGCTGGACAAGCCCCTTGCCGGGCTGACCAAGGCCGGCGGCACCGTGGACAACATCGATGTGTGGGGCCGGCGTCGCCTGGCCTATGACATCAGGAAGAAGTCCGAGGGCATCTACGCCGTCATCAACGTCACGGCCGAACCGGCTGTGGTGAAGGAACTGGACCGCCAGTTCACCCTGAACGAGCAGATCATGCGGACCAAGGTGATCCGCCCCGACCTGCACTGAGAGCTGTCGAACCCTCGCGCACTGTCAGTTCCGACTGACAGGCTTGGGGGAACAAGCTAAGTCCGATCGAAAGACATCCACATGGCTGGTGAGACCATCATCACCGTGGTCGGCAACCTGACTGCCGACCCGGAACTGCGCTTCACCCCTTCCGGGGCTCCTGTGGCGAACTTCACCGTCGCCTCCACACCACGCACCTTCGACCGCCAGAGCGGCGAGTGGAAGGACGGCGACGCCATGTTCCTCAACTGCGCGGTCTGGCGCCAGGCGGCCGAGAACGTGGCCGAATCCCTCACCAAGGGGATGCGGGTCATCGTCCAGGGCCGGCTGCGCTCGCGCAGCTACGAGACCCGCGAAGGCGAGAAGCGCACCGTCTTCGAGATCGAGGTGGAGGAGATCGGTCCTGCGCTGAAGTACGCAACCGCGAAGGTCACCCGCTCGTCGAGCGGTGGCGGCGGCTCGTACTCCGGCGGCGGCTCGTCCGGTGGCTCTGGCGGTGGCTGGGGCAACCAGGGCGGGCAGAGCGATCGGTCCGCCGGTGCCGACCCCTGGGCGTCCGCCCAGAGCGAGGAACCCCCGTTCTGATCGATCTCTACGCTCCCTGAGCTTGACGAAGGGCTGAGCTTGACGAAGGGCTGAGCCTGACGAGCGGGCTGGGGAGCCTGTCCATCCACGTCATTCCGGCGAGAGCCGGGCGAATCCGTAAGGAGAGCACCACAATGGCCCAACAGCGTAAGCCGCTGAAATCGAAGAAGATCGCCCCTGCGAAGAGCATTCGCATCGGGCACATCGACTACAAGGACACCGCCACGCTGCGGAAGTTCATCTCCGAGCGGGGCAAGATCCGCGCCCGCCGGGTTACCGGTCTGTCCGTGCAGGAGCAGCGCAAGGTTGCGATCGCGGTGAAGAACGCCCGCGAGCTCGCGCTGCTGCCCTACGCCTCGACCGCTCGCTGAGCAGGGGGAACGCAGAGATGAAGTTGATCCTGACCGCCCCGGTCGAGCACCTGGGCATTGCCGGTGACGTTGTCGAGGTGAAGGACGGCTACGGCCGCAACTACCTGCTACCGCGCAGCTTCGCGATCAAGTGGACCCGCGGCGCGGAGAAGCAGATCGACGGCATCAAGCGCGCGCGGGACGCGCGTGAGATCCGTGGTGTCGAGCACGCCGTGCAGGTGCGTGAGCAGTTGGAGGCCCTCGCGGTCTCCCTGCCGGCGCGGGCCGGTGAGACCGGCAAGCTGTTCGGCGCGGTCACCCCGGCCGACATCGTCCTGTCGGTGAAGAGGGCCGGAGGCCCGGCCCTCGACAAGCGCTCGGTCGAGATCGGCAAGCCGATCAAGGTCGTGGGCAAGCACACCGTCGGCATCAAGCTGACCTCCGGCGTGATCGCCCACATCCTCGTGGACGTCGTCGCAGCCTGAGTTCGCACGTTTCGGAGCGCCGGTCGTCCCCGTCGGACGGCCGGCGCTCTCGCGTCCCGGCACGCCGTCCCGGGGCGCCACCAGCCCTCGGCCCACAAACGCTCCCGAAAAGCGCAGAAGCTCCCGAAATTTCGGGAGCGGGAGCGAATTTCGGGAGCGTTTGCGTGTGGGGCGGAGGGCTTGGGGCGGCGTCGTTAGTCTGGACGGGTGACCGAGCCCACCCCGCCGAGCCGCTGGACATCGATCCGGACCCGAGTGGCGGGGCTGTTCGGACGGCGCCCCGGTGCGTCCCGGGTCAATCCGCTCGTGGTGGCGTCCGTGGTGATCGGGATCGTGCTGCTCATCGTCCTCGCACTCTGGGTGAACGCGCTCACGACGCCGGTGCACCGCGAGGGGAGCCCCACGACATCGGTGACGCCGCTGCCGGCGCCGACGACCATGACTCCGACGGTCACCCCGTCACCGACGGACACCGGGGCGACGCCGAGCGAGTCTCCCACTGAGACCGGTCCCACACCCTCCGCGGGACCGACGATGAAGTCGTCGGGGAAGTTCGACGCGGCGGGCGTGGACGTGCCGGCGGCCAGTTCGTCAGGGAAGTTGCGCCGCTACAGCGTCCGGGTGGAGACGTCGGCCAAGCTGAGCGCCGACAAGGTCGGCAAGCAGATCGCGGGAGTGCTCAACGACCCGCGGAGCTGGGCCGGCAGCGGCAACGTGCGGTTCGCGCTGGTTGCCGATTCGGACAAGGCGGACTTCGTCATCACACTGGCCGCCCCCGCCTCGGCGAAGGGGATGTGCAAGCCCGAGCCGAGCACGTGCATCGACAGCGGGGATGTGGTGATCGACGCGTCGTTCTGGGTGAACCGGAATCCGGGCTACCCCAGTCAGACGCTCTGGCAGGCGTACCTGGTCAACCACGCCATCGGCCACCTGCTCGGTGAGGCCCACCAGGACTGCCAGAAGAAGGGGAAGCCGGCCCCGGTGATGATGCCGCAGGAGAGCGGCGACTTCCGGGGCTGCACGGCGAACCCGTGGCCGTTCCCGTAGCGGAGCGTTCGCTGGAGGACGGAAGGGCGCCCTTCGTGACGCTCGCTGGCGCTCACTCCTCAGGGAGGGGGTTGGGGGTAGCGCTCGCTCCTCAGGGGCTGTTGAGGGTAGCGCTCGCTCCTCAACGTACGGTGGCGTCCTGGCTGGTCGGGGAGCGGTTGGGACGCCGGCTCCTCGGGGACGGTCGGCGTCACGCGGACGGCTGCAGGGCGGACGACGGCAGGAAAGCCTCGGGGCCCGGCTTACCGCCGAGAGCGCCGGCGAGCAGCTCGCGTGCGCGGCTGAGGTGCTCGTCCAGGAGGGAGGCTGCAGCCACCGCGTCCCCGACCTCGATGAGTTCCATCAGCTTCGCGTGCTCGGCCACGATGATCTCTGGGCTCAGCCGCTGGCTGCCCTGTAGTTGCGCCATGCAGAGCTTCACCTCGAAGGCCAGCGATCCGTAGACCGAACTCGTGCGCGCGCTGCCGAGGGAGTCGATGAGTGAAGTGTGGAAGCGCATGTCGGGGTCGACGATGTCCCACTCGCCCTGCTGCCAGAGCGCGTCGATCTCCGCATTCGCGACGCGTGCCTCGACCGGCACCTGCCTGTGCTCGGCCAGCCGGCGCAGCACCTCGGACTCCAGATAGGCCCGGGTGCGGTAGATGTCCCGGACGTCTTCGGGCCCCAGCCTCACGACGCGTGCGGTCTTGTGGTTCTTGCGGACGAGCACCTTCTCGGCAACCAGCCGCTCGATCGCCGCCTTGGCCGTGGCGCGGGCGATGTCGTAGCGGGCCGCCACCTCAGCCTCCGTCAGAGCATCGCCGGGACGGAGTTCCGCGGCCAGGACCTGGGTCTTCAGATCGTCGACGACCGCGTCGATCACAGATGTGACCACGATGTTCCGGACCAACTCACACCCCTAGCCGTGCCCCAGTCAGCCCAGCCTAGTCCAACAATCAGGCCGAAACCCCTTGCATAACCGGTGCACTTGTTCGACAATCCTACCTGTCGGTCAATCTCAACGAGGAGATCCAGTGCCTGCTCTGTTCATCCAGCCGCTCTCACCCGTCGGCGGCTCCCTGGCCCTGTCGGCTCTCGTCGCCGCACTGCCGCTGGTCGTCCTGTTCGTCATGCTCGGCGTCTTCAAGATCCCCGCGTGGAAGTCGGCGCTGGTCGCCGTCATCCTCTCCGTGCTACTGGCCGTCGCTGCCTGGGGCATGCCGATCGCCACCGCCCTGACCGCCACCGGCCAGGGCGTCTTCTTCGGCATCTTCCAGATCATGTGGATCCTGGTCAGCGCGATCTGGCTCTACAACCTCTCGGTCAAGCACGGCTGGGACAAGGTGCTCGGCGAACTGCTGCAGTCGATCTCCACAGACATGCGCGTGCTCGCCATCCTGATCGCCTTCTGCTTCGGCGCCCTGCTGGAGGCGCTCGCCGGCTTCGGCTCCCCGGTCGCGATCACCGCGGCCATGCTCGTCGCGGCAGGCATGAAGCCGATCCGGGCTGCCGTCGTCTGCATGGTCGCCAACACCGCACCGGTCGCCTTCGGCGCGATGGGTGCGCCGATCACCACGCTCGGCAACTCGGCCTTCCCGATCCTCACCCAGGGCGCCTTCGCCAGCGCGACCCAGGCGTCCATCACGTTCGGTCACATGGCTGGCCGCCAGTCACCGATCATGGCGCTGTTCATCCCGCTGTTCCTCGTCTGGCTGGTGGACGGCCGCCGCGGCCTCAAGCAGACCTGGGGCATCGCGCTCACCGCGGGCGCGGTCTTCGCGGCCTGCCAGTTCATCTCCTCGAACTTCATCGCCTACGAGGTGACGGACGTGATCGCGTCCGTCGTCACGATCATCGTGATCGTCGTGGTGCTGCGGTTCCGCAAGGCCGGCGAGACCCACGCCGACCACGTCGCCACCAGGGTCAGTGTCGAGGACCACATGGTCGCGGCCAAGGCCACCGGCGGCGCCCGCATCTGGGGGGCCATCGCTCCGTACGTCATCGTCGTCGCGGTGTTCGCGCTCAGCCAGATCCCCGCGATCAAGACCTGGCTGGTCAACACCTTCACGCTGATCTTCAACTGGCCGGGCCTGCAGTCCGCCAACTTCCCCAAGGGCGCGGACGGGAAGGTGCTCGCCCAGCCGCTCGACTTCTGCGGCATCGTGACCGCCGCCCAGGCGAACGCAGGGACGCTGACCAGTTGCTCGCTGGGCCAGGTGAACCTCTACTCCGCGCTCTCGACCGGCACCTTCCTGTTCATCGCCGGCGTGATCACGGCGATCGTCTACCGGATGAGCCCGAAGGAGGCGGCCGGTGTCTTCGGACGGACGGTGAAGAGCCTCGCGTTCACGATCGTCACCGTGGCTTCGGTGCTGGCCATCGCCTACATCATGAACGGCTCGGGCATGACGATCTCGCTGGGCTCCGCGCTCGCCGCCGCCGGTGCCGCCTTCGCGGTGATGTCCCCGGTGCTGGGCTGGCTCGGCGTGGCCATCACCGGCTCGGACACGTCGTCCAACGCCCTGTTCGGTGGCATGCAGGTCGCTGCCGCCAAGGGTGTCTGGCCCGGCTCGCTGGCCCATGAGATCCTGATGGCCACCTCGAATTCGACCGGTGGTGTGATGGGCAAGATGATCTCTCCGCAGAGCCTTTCCGTTGCCGCGGCCGCGACCGGCATGCTCAACCAGGAGGGCGAGATCTTCCGCAAGGTCGTCGGCTGGTCACTGGTGCTGCTGGCCGTGTTCGCCGTCCTCGTGGTGCTGCAGTCCACCGTCCTCGTCGGGATGGTGCCGCTCCCGTGACCGCAGTGACGTCCGAAGGTCTGGCCGCCCTGCTGGCCGGGTGCGTGGCGGACGCGGGCCAGGTCCGCACCGCCGAGCTCGACCGGCGGGCCCTCGCCCACGACGCGTCCCACTTCCTGCTGCTGCCTTCGGCCATCGTCGCCCCGCGCGATGCCGATGAGGTGGCCCGGCTGCTCCGGGCCACCGCCGCAGCGGGAATCCCGCTCACCTTCCGCTCGGGCGGCACCAGCCTCTCCGGCCAGGCGGGCACGGACGGTGTGCTCGCCGACGTGCGTCGCCACTTCAAGGGCGTGGAGATCCTGGACGACGGCGCCAGGGTGCGCGTCCAGCCGGGCGTCACGGTCAAGCAGCTCAACGCCCATCTCGCCCGTTATGGACGCAAGTTCGGCCCCGACCCGGCCAGCGAGGCGGCCTGCACGATCGGCGGCGTGGTCGCCAACAACTCCTCGGGCATGGCCTGCGGCACGGTCGAGAACAGCTACCGGACGCTGGAGTCGGTGGTGGCGGTGCTGCCGTCGGGCACGGTCATCGACACGGGCGCCCCGGACGCGGACGCGAAGCTGCGCGCGCTCGAGCCCGAGCTGCACGAAGGCCTGCTGAAGCTGCGCCGGCGCGTGCTGGACAACCCCGCGTCCGTGGCGAAGATCAGCCAGCAGTTCTCGATGAAGAACACCATGGGCTACGGCATCAACGCCCTCGTCGACTACGCGACCGTGCCGGAGATCCTAACCCACCTGATCGTCGGCAGCGAGGGGACGCTGGCCTTCGTCGCGTCCGCCACGTTCCGGACCGTCGAACTGCGCACGCAGACCACGTCCGCGCTGCTGGTGTTCGACGACCTCTACGCCGCCAATGCCTCCCTGCCCGCGCTGGTGGCCACCGGCGCGGCCACACTGGAACTGATGGACGCCACGTCGCTGCGCGTCGGCCAGGCGTTCCCCGACACCCCGGCGATGATCAAGCAACTCCAGGTCGAGGCGCAGGCCGCGCTGCTGCTGGAGTACCAGGCCACCACCCGCGAGGAGCTGGAGCACCTCGCCGCGGCCGCCCGTCCCACCCTCGACCAGTTGCCGGTCGGTGGCCCGGTCGAGCTCACCGAGGACGCTGCCGTCCGCGGCAAGCTGTGGAAGCTGCGCAAGGGCCTGTACACCTCGGTGGCGGGGGCCCGGAAGTCGGGCACGACCGCACTGCTGGAGGACGTGGTGGTGCCGGTGGCGAAGCTGGCCGACACCTGCAGCGAACTCGCGGTGCTGTTCGACCGCTACGCGTACCGCGACTCGGTGATCTTCGGGCACGCCAAGGACGGCAACATCCACTTCATGCTCACCGACCGGTTCGAGTCGACCGAGCAGATGGACCGCTACACCGGGTTCACCGAGGACATGGTGGCGCTCGTCCTGGCCAACGACGGGTCGTTGAAGGCCGAGCACGGCACCGGACGGGTCATGTCGCCCTACGTGCGGCGCCAGTACGGCGACGAGCTGTACGAGGTGATGGTGGGGATCAAGGACCTGTTCGACCCCTCCCGGTTGCTGAACGTGGGTTCGGTGATCACCGACGACCCGGAGCTGCACCTCAAGCACATCAAGCTGCCGCCCTCGATCGACGCGGAGATCGACCGCTGCGTGGAGTGCGGGTACTGCGAACCGGTCTGCCCGTCCCGCGACCTCACCCTCACGCCGCGGCAGCGGATCGCCCTGCAGCGCGAGATCGCCAACGCCGACGCAGCCGGAAACACCGCCCTCGCCGACGAGCTGGAGGCGGGCTACACCTACGCGGCCGTGCACACCTGTGCGGTGGACGGCATGTGCGGCACTGCCTGCCCGGTCCTGATCAACACCGGCCTGTTCGTGAAGAAGCTGCGCCGCGAGCAGACCACGCCGAAGGCGACGAAGGCGGTCTGGACCACTCTCGCGAAGCACTGGAAGGGCACCACGGGCACGTTCTCCACGGTGATGGGGATCACCGACGCCCTGCCCGGCCCGCTGGAGTCCGCCCTGATCGGGGTGAACAAGCTCGGCCGGGGGATGCTCGGCCAGGACAACGTCCCGCTGTGGTCGCGCGAGCTGCCCGGCGGCGGCGCCTCCAGGGAGCGTCCGGCGCCCGCGCCGGAGAAGACGGTCGACGCGGTCTTCCTGCCCGCGTGCGTGAACGTCATGTTCGGGCCCGCGGACGGCGGGGTCGGCGTCCAGCTCAGCTTCGAGGCGCTCTGCGAGAAGGCCGGCCTCACCCTGTTCGTGCCGGAGGAGATCAGCTCGCTGTGCTGCGGCACGCCGTGGTCGAGCAAGGGCATCCCGGACGGCTACGCGGCGATGCGCGAGAAGGTGCTGCCGGTCATCCGGCAGGCGACGGACAACGGGCGGCTGCCAGTGGTGTGCGACGCGTCCAGCTGCACCGAGGGCTTCGCGCACATGATCGAGACGGACCCCGACCTGCACGTCGAGGTGATCGACGCGGTGGCGTTCGTCGCGAAGCACGTCCTGCCGGTGCTGGGCGAGTACCGCAAGCTGGAGTCGCTGACCATCCACCCCACCTGCTCGTCGACGCAAATGGGGCTGAACCCCGACCTGGTCGCGGTGTCGGAGGCGGTCGCGGACAAGGTCAACGTGCCGATCGACTGGGGCTGCTGCGCCTTCGCCGGGGACCGCGGGATGCTGCACCCCGAGCTCACCTTCTCGGCCACGCGTCCCGAGGCAGCCGAGGTCGAGCGGCTGGACGCGTCCGCGCACGCCAGCTGCAACCGCACCTGCGAACTCGGCATGACGAGGGCCACCGGCCGGCAGTACCGGCACGTGCTCGAGTTGCTGGCAGAGCAGGCCCTTGGCAACGAGCAGGCTGCGCGCCAGAGTTGACGTAACGCTGAAGACCACCCCGTCGACGTCCGGCGGGGTGGTCTGTCCGTATCGGCAGAGTCTCAAGCGAAGGAGCAATGAATGGATCCGAAGACGACGGCACTCGTCCTGATCGAGTTCCAGAACGACTTCACCAGCGAGGGGGGCACGCTGCATGGCGCGGTGTCGGAGGTGATGGACGCCACGGGCACGCTGCCCCACGCGAAGGCAGCGCTGGAGGCCGCCCGCGCGGCGGGCGTGACCGTGATCCACAGCCCGATCTCGTTCCAGCCCGGCTACTACGAGATCAGCGCCCACCCCTACGGCATCCTGAAGGGTGTCGTCGACTCGAACTCGTTCGTGAAGGGGACGTGGGGCTGCGAGATCGTCGCGGACGTGGCGCCGTCGGGTGAGGACATCGTGCTCGAGGGCAAGCGGGGGTTGGACGCCTTCGGTTCGACCAACCTCGACTTCATCCTGCGCAGCAAGGGCATCCAGACGATCGCGCTGGCCGGTTTCCTGACCAACTGTTGCGTGGAGTCGACGATGCGCTCGGCGTACGAGAAGGGCTTCGAGGTGTACACCCTCACCGACGCAGTCGGTGCCACCTCACTCGCCGAGCATGCGAACGCCATCACCTACGACTACCCGATGTTCTCCAAGCCGATTACGAGTGCGGAATTCGCAGCCGAGCTCGCGGGGGAGACCACGTCGTCCGACACGTCGCGCGGTTACTGAACCTGCGCGGCCGGACCTGAGAGGATTCAATCAGCCACCACTGTCTGGCCCCCCATCGGACACCGTGGTCACCTAGATCGGCGGTGGTGGCCGATACCCCTCCCGGCCGCCACCGCCCCTCTTGCCCGCGTTCGCCCATCGAGTCTCCGGCTGGTTGATGCTTGTCGAAACCAGCGGAAGGGTCTCCACAAGCTCGACCAGCCAGAAGCTCGCCCAGCCGGTGACGGTTGCTGGACGCGAGCGCGCTGCTGACCAGTGAGTTGCCGAACCCCGGGGAGTTCAGCTCACGACGCGCGGCAGCAGGACGGTGCCCTCGCCGTCGGTGATCTCGGCCTCCTCCTCGGGAGGGGTGCTCGAGCCGGGCAGGCGGATCGTGAACTCCGCGCCGCCGGACTCGGCGCGTCCGGCCTTCACCCAGCCGCCGTGCGCCTTGATCGTCTGGGCGACGATCGACAGGCCGAGGCCGGAGCCGGGGGTGTTGCGTGCCTTGTCAGAGCGGTAGAACCGGTCGAACACGTGGGGTAGGTCGGCCTCGGCGATGCCGGGGCCCTCGTCACTGATCCGGAGCCGGTCGCCGATGAGGCGGACGCTGACCGTGCCGCCCGGCGGGGAGAACTTCACGGCGTTGTCGAGCAGGTTCGTGATCGCCCGCTCGAGGCTGTCGGGTTCACCGACCAGGAACAGCGGGTCGAGTTCGACGTCGAAGTTCAGGCCCGGGCCCCGGCGCCGGGCGCGGGTCACCGAGCTGTTCACGACGTCGCGCAGGTCGATCGGCTCCGGGTGGGCCTCCACCTTGTCCTCGCGGGACAGGTGGACGAGGTCGCCGATCAGCTGGGTGAACTCGCCGAGCTGGGCGGCGATGTCCCGCAGGATCTCGCCGCGCGCGCCCGGCGGCAGCATGCCCTGCCGGTCGTCGGCGATCAGCAGCTCGACGTTCGTGCGCAGCGACGTGAGCGGCGTGCGCAGCTCGTGACCGGCGTCCGCGATCAGCCGCCGCTGCCGGTCCCGCGAGGACGCCAGCGTGCCCATCATCGTGTTGAACGAACGGGTCAGGTCGGTCAGCTCGTCCATGCCACCGAGCTCGATCGGCTCCAGCTGGTCGGTCTCGGTGACCCGGATCACCGCGTCCGTCAGCCGCTGGATGGGCTGCAGGCCCGAGCGGGCGATCACCCAGCCGATGGCGCCGGCCACCAGCACGGCCAGCAGGCCGAAGGTGAGCAGCGAGAACGCCAGGATGCGCAGGATCTGGTCGGTCGGCCCGAGCGGACGCCCGAGCAGCAGCGCGTAGTGCTTGTCGCCGTCCGGCGAGGAGTCGGTGAGCGGGATCGCGACGATCCGGTACGGGTTGCCGGCGGTGTCCACGCCGGTGCGCGCGGACGAGCCGAGCTGGGTGCGCGCGATCGCCCGCTCGGCCGCGCTCGGCTCGAGGTGGACGCCGGGTCCCGGCGGGTAGATCTTGTCGTTGTCCGAGCGCACCAGCATCATCGTCACGTTCGCCGTGGCGAGCGCGTCGCTGTTCAGCCCGCCCATCGCCTCGGCGTCCCCGCGAATCCAGTTCGCGGTGACCTGGGCGATGTCGAACAGCTCACCGTCCAGCTGGTTGTAGACCGCGACCGTCGTGATGATGTACGCGGCTACGCCGGTGATCGCCACGGCTCCCGCGACGGCTGCCGAGACGAGCGCGGCGAGCCGGTCGTGCAGCGGCCGGTTGTTGACCGAGAGGACGGATCGCAGCCAGCGGATCACGGCGGGGTCTCGCGCAGCACGTACCCGATGCCGCGCACGGTGTGGATCAGGCGGGGCTCACCCTCCCCCTCGGTCTTGCGGCGCAGGTAGCCGATGTACACCTCGAGTGAGTTCGCGGTGGTGGGGAAGTCGAAGCCCCAGACCTCGTTCAGCAGCCAGCTCCGCTCCAGCACCCGGCGCGGGTTCTCCAGGAACGTCTGGAGCAGCGCGAACTCGGTGCGGGTGAGGCTGATCCGGCGTCCGTCCCTGGTCACCTCGCGCGTCTGCAAATCGAGACTGAGGTCGGCGAACGTGAGCACTTCCGCACCCGCGCCCTCGCCGGCCGGACGGACCCGCCGGGTCAGCGCCCGCAGCCGGGCCTGCAGCTCCTCGAACGAGAACGGCTTGGCCATGTAGTCGTCCGCACCCGCGTCCAGGCCGTCGACCCGGTCGCCGACGGCGTCCCGTGCGGTCAGCACGAGGATCGGCACGTCGTTCCCGGACGCGCGGAGCGATCTGGTGGTCTCCAGCCCGTCGAGCCTCGGCATCATCACGTCCATGATCACCGCGTCGGGGCGCATCGCCGACAGCCGCGCGAGGGCTTCGATGCCGTCGCTGGCGGTCGTCACCTCCCAGCCGGAGTAGTGCAGCGACCGGGCCAGCGAGTCGCGGACCGCCTGGTCGTCATCGACAACGAGGATGTGCATGTCACCAGCCTGCCATGAGCGGGCACAGCATGGGTCGAGGCTGCCCGCGCCGGGCGCCACCGGGGTTCAGGACCCGGACGTCATCCGGGCTCATGCCGCGACGAACTCCCGGGCGCGCTTGATCACCTCCGGCATGGCCGCCTCGATCTGGGCGAGCGTGGTCTTGAAGTCGTCATCGTCGCCGTACCACGGGTCCTCGATCGGCGAACCGGGCGTCGCGTGGGGGTCGAAGTCGCTGAGCAGATAGAGCGGGTGGGCCTGCGGGACCATCTGGAGGATCTTGCGCAGGTGGATCGACTGCATACCGATCACCATCGCCGCCGAGCGGATCTCGTCCGGGGTCATCCGGTGAGCGGTGAACGGCCCCGGATGGTAGCCCGCAGCCTCGAGGGTGGCGACGGCGCGGGGATCCATGCCGTGGCCGGCCTCCTCTGCGCTCACCCCGGCGCTGGCGAACTGGACGCCGGTGAGCCGCTCACGCTCGGCGTAGGCGTCCGCCACCACCTTGGCCATCGGGGAGCGGCAGATGTTGCCCCAGCAGATGAACAGCACCGTGGTGTCTGTCACCGGTGTTCCTCGCTCTTCTTGAAAAAGGCATTCAGCACGAAGCTCACGATCGAGACGATCAGCGCGCCCCAGAACGCCGAAGCCCAGTCGTCGACGTGCCAACCAAGCCCGAACTCACCTGCGGCCCACGACACCAGCTGCAGCAGGAGCGCATTGATCACCAGCAGGAACAGCCCCAGGCTGAGGAAGATCAGCGGGGCGGTGACGAACTTGAACAGCGGCTTGATCACGCTGTTCACGACACCGAAGATCGCCGCGACGATCAGCATGGTCATGGCCCGGTTCCAGTCGTCGCCGTCGGCCAGCGTGATCCCCGGCAGCAGCCAGGTGGCCACCGCGAGGGCGGCAGCGCTGGCGAGGAAACGGACGAGCACAAACCCATGCTGTCATGTCTTTCGCCGGGCGGCGAACGGGTCCGCGCCAGACCGCGGCCCTGCCGCACCTCGCATGCACCCTCCCTGCGGCGAGCGTGATGTGGCGCCTGTCGCCGTCCGCGCGCTCCCGACGACGTCTTCAGAAGCGATTGCCGCCATGGTCTTGACGCCGCCCGCTGGAGGTCCTACGTTATGTAGTACATCCGCGATGCGGAAAAATACTTCCAAAACATCGGAGCAGGCGGGCGGAACTGCAGTGATGCGGTCCTCCGGCCGGCGGCCGATCCTGGCGGCATAGGAGCAGGGATCGATGAGGATCCTCGTAGTAAACGTGAACACCACGGAGTCGATGACCCGAACGATCGGTGACCAGGCGCGTGCGGTGGCAGGTCCTGACACCGAGATCGTCGAACTCACACCGTACTTCGGCGCGGACTCGGTGGAGGGCAACTTCGAAAGTTACCTGGCGGCCGTAGCGGTGCTCGATCGAGTGCTGGCCTATCCGGAGCCCTTCGATGCGGTCATCCAGGCCGGATTCGGAGAGCACGGACGGGAGGGACTGCAGGAGGTCCTGGACGTCCCGGTGGTCGACATCACCGAAGCGGCTGCCCACTTCGCATACCTGCTCGGCTATCGCTACTCAGTGGTCACCACCCTGGACCGGACGGTGCCGCTGATCGAGGAGCGACTGCTGCTCTCCGGTGTCCACTCGCACTGTGCTTCGGTCCGCTCATCAGGGATGTCGGTGTTGGAACTCGAGGGAGACCCCGAGATCGTCACGTCCACCATCGCCGCCGAGGCCGCCGCAGCCATCACACAGGACGGTGCTGAAGTCATCGTCCTGGGCTGCGGCGGCATGGCAGGCCTGGATTCGAAGGTACGCGAACTCACCGGCGCCCCCACGGTGGACGGGGTCGCCGCGGCGGTGAAGATCGCCGAGGACCTCGTCCAACTGGGTCTGACCACCAGCAAGGTCAGGACCTATGCCACTCCCCGTCACAAGACAGTTCGGAACTGGCCCCTGCACGAGTCACTCGGCAGGAACGACCGCTGAATCACTATCAGACAAGGAGCCCACAAATGACAGAGAATCTCGGTACGGTGGTGGTTGCCGTCGGCGGCAACTCGCTGATCTCCGACAGCAAGCACACCTCGCTCAAGGACCAGGCGATTGCCGCGGAGGAGTCCATGCTCCATGTGGCCGAAATGGTGGCCGCGGGCTGGAACGTGGTGGTAACCCACGGAAATGGCCCTCAGGTCGGTTTCCTGCTCCGGCGCGCTGAACTGGCAGCGCGGGAACTGCCGTCCATTCCGCTGGACGTGCTGGGTGCCGATACCCAGGGCGCCACCGGCTACCTGTTCGTCAAGGCTCTCCACGAGGAGTTCGCAAAGGCCGGCGTACACAAGGAGGCCGTCGCCGTCGTCACCCAGACGGTGGTCGACCCCGACGACCCGGCCTTCGCCTCACCGAGCAAGCCGATCGGCTCCTTCATGTCCGAGGAGGAGGCCACCGGGCACGCCCAGGCGGACGGCTGGAACGTGGTCGAGGACTCCGGCCGCGGCTGGCGCCGGGTGGTCGCGTCCCCCAAGCCGAAGCGGATCGTCGAGATCGACGCGATCCGCATGCTCAACGCCGCCGGCTTCGCGGTGGTCGCTGGTGGCGGCGGCGGCATTCCCGTGGTGGAGGACGGCGAGAGCCTGCGCGGCATTGAGGCCGTCATCGACAAGGACCACGCGACCGCACTGCTGGCCAACGAGCTGAACGCCGACGTCCTGCTGATCTCCACCGCGGTGGACGCCGTGGCCGTCAACTTCAACACCCCCGAGCAGCGCTGGCTCAGCACCGCCACGGTCGCGGAGTTGCGCGAATACCTCGCTGCCGGCCAGTTCGGCGCCGGTTCGATGGCTCCCAAGATCGAAGCGGCGATCGCCTTCATCGAGCGTGGCGGCCAGCGGGTGATCATCACCTCCCCGCCGCGCATGGTGGACGCCCTTGCCGGAACGGCGGGAACGACCATCGTTCCCTGACCGAAACCAACCCTGACCCGTTACCCACTCCCTGGAACTGACCCATTACCAACTCCCATACCGAAGGAATCGCAACGATGCATATCGATGTTCCTGGAGCATCGCCTCGGTTGTTCAACGAGGACCTCGCCCCGGCCCGCTCCCGCAAATGGGGCTTCTATTCACTGTTCGCCATGTGGATGTCCGACATCCACTCGATCGGCGGTTACACCTTCGCCGCCGGCCTGTTCGCACTGGGTCTCGGTGGCGTCCAGGTGTTCATCGCCCTCGCCATCGGCATCTTCCTGGTCTTCCTGCTGATGAACCTCTCCGGCTACGCCGGCCAGAAGTACGGCATCCCGTACCCGGTCATGGCCCGCATCTCGTTCGGCACCATGGGGGCCAACATCCCGGCCCTGATCCGGGCCCTGGTTGCGATCGCCTGGTACGGCATCCAGACCTGGCTCGCGTCCCGCGCGGTCATCGTGCTCAGCCTCGGCATCTTCCCCGGGTTGGAGTCGCTGACCAAGAACAACTTCCTCGGCGAGTCGACCCTGGGCTGGATCGCCTTCGTCATCATGTGGGCGCTGCAACTGCTCCTGCTGCGCAACGGCATGGAGACGATCCGTCGTTTCCAGGACTGGGCGGGACCGGCGGTGTGGGTCGTGATGATCCTGCTCACCGTCTACATCCTGGTCCAGGCCGGCGGCAACATCTCGCTGACGCTGCCCGGCGCCGAACCGAAGTGGGGCGCGTTCCACGCCTTCCTGGCTGCGGTGTCGTTGACGGTGGCCTACTTCTCCACCCTGATGCTCAACTTCTGCGACTTCTCGCGGTTCGCGCCGACCAAGAAGTCCGTGTTCTGGGCGAACCTCTGGGGCCTCCCGGTGAACTTCCTCGCCTTCTCCGTCGTTTCGGTGCTGGTCACGGCGGGCACGTTCGTGGTGTACGGCGAGTACATCTTCGACCCGGTGGACGTCGTGGGCCGGATCGACAATGTCTTCGTCCTTCTGCTCGGCGCACTCACCTTCGCCGTGGCCACCCTGGGCATCAACGTCGTGGCGAACTTCGTCTCGCCGGCCTATGACCTGGCCAACGTGGCGCCGTCGAAGATCGACTTCCGCCGTGGTGGTCTGATCGCTGCGGTGATCGCCCTGGTGATGACCCCGTGGAACCTGTTCAACAGCCCGATCGTGGTCAACATCTTCCTCGGTGCCGTTGGCGCCATGCTCGGCCCGCTCTTCGGCATCATCATGGCTGACTACTACGTGTTGCGTAAGCAGCGGGTGGTTCTGGGCGACCTCTATCGTGAGAAGGGCTACTACACCTACCAGAAGGGCTTCAACCGGAAGGCCATCATCTCCTTCCTTGCCGTCTCGGTGCCGACGATCGTGATCTCGCTGGTTCCCGCGTTCCAGGTGCTGGCCCCGTTCTCCTGGTTCATTGGTGCGGGCCTGGCGTTCGTCGTCCACTACCTGGTCGCCCGCAACGATCCGTCGCTCGCGGAGTCGGTAGCGGCAGCCCTGCAGGTCGAGAGCGCCGCTGAGGAAGCTGGGGAAGAGGTGCCCGAGGCTTCCGCGCTGGCCGGGATGTCCGTGTCCTGACCCCTCCCGCCAGGTGGCACCGGCTCTCCCGATGACTCAGGCCGGCACCACCCAGCCCATCCGTCCCGTCGCACCAGTGCGGCGGGACGGATCGGCGCGAGCGCCCACACCGCCAATTCGGTCACCGCGATGAACTCGGGTGGCCCGCGGATCGGCGGCCCATACCACCGCCTGTCCCCGGCGTCCGTCCGCATCGAGCCCGAAAGGAACAGCCATAATGAAAAACTACTTCCTCTCTGCGGAAGTTACTGCTA
The DNA here is from genome assembly GCA_036770475.1 of Propionicimonas sp. Taxonomy (GTDB): domain Bacteria; phylum Actinomycetota; class Actinomycetes; order Propionibacteriales; family Propionibacteriaceae; genus Propionicimonas. Next base: position 66,506 of record DAIPJC010000007.1, read on the forward strand.
ATTTATTCGCGAGGCTGCTGTCGGTGAGCAGGGAGGCTCGCCCCACAGTCGCCCACCAGAGGCCGTCGGCAGAGGCGCCGGCGCCGCACAACCGAACTCTCTCCCTGGAGGGGATGAAATGACTTCACAAGCAGAGCCACAGTCTCAGAGTCTCGCTGAGATCAGGGAACACGTGACCAACGAGCAGCTTCAGGCTCAGGATCCCAGTGGCATCCTCTACAACGACGACCTCGCGCCGTCCGCGCCCACCGAGCGGAAGTGGAACGGCTACCAGCTCTTCTCGCTGTGGATGAACGATGCCCACAACGCCGGCAACTACACCTGGGCCGCCGGCCTGTTCGTCGGCCTCGGCATCTCCGCCTTCAACATCACCCTGGGCATCCTCATCGGCGCGCTCATCATCATGGTCGGCTGCATCCTGTCCGGCTTCATGGGCCACGCGACGGGCACTCCGTACCCGGTGATCAGCCGGATCACCTGGGGCGTGCGGGGAGCGAACATCCCCGCGGTCATCCGGGGCATCGTGGCCATCGCGTGGTACGGCGTGCAGACCTACCTGGCATCCATCGCCCTGAACGCGCTGCTCTCGCGCGCCTTCCCGGCCTTCCGCGAGCTGTCGCTGGACACCGCACCGCAGTTCGTCGGCCTCTCGGTCGGCGGCTGGATCTGCTTCCTGCTGTTGTCGGGGATCCAGGTGGCCATCGTGTGGCGTGGCATGGACGCCGTCCGGCACTTCCAAGGCGCCGCCGGCCCGATCATCTGGATCGTCATGCTCGCGCTGATGTTCTACTTCCTGTCCCAGTCCGGCTGGAACATCAACTTCTTCGCCGGCCCCAACGGCGAGGTTGCCAGTGGCGGCGCACAGTTCGCCAGCGTCCTGCTCGTCATGGCGCAGACGGTGGGCACCCTGGCCACCCTGATGCTGAACTTCTCCGACTTCGCCCGCTACGCCCCCAGCCGCAAGGCGGTCATCACCGGCAACGCATGGGGCCTGCCCGTCAACTGGACGGCATTCGCAGTGACCTCGGTGATCACCACCGCTGCTGCCGCGAAGGTGCTCAACGCGGACATGAACCAGATCAAGGATCCCGGCATCCTGATGGAGCACGTCGGCGACCCGGTTCTGTTCTACCTGTTCACGACGGCGTTCGTGTTCGCCACCATCGGGGTCAACATCGTGGCCAACTTCGTGTCCGCCTCGTTCGACATCTCGAACATCAACCCCAAGCGGATCTCCTTCCGCATGGCGGGGTTGTTCACCGCGATCATCTCGATCGTGGTCACCCCCTGGAACTACTTCAACAACCCGGTCGTGGTCGGGTACTTCCTGGGGTCGCTGGGCGCCCTCCTCGGCCCGTTCTTCGGGATCCTCATGGTCGACTACTACTTGATCCGCAAGCAGAAGTTCTCGATTCGGCACATGTACCTTCCGACTGAGGAGTCGATCTACTACTTCAACAAGGGCACTTCGCTGAAGACGCTCTATGCCCTCCTGATCGCTGCTGCGGTGTCCCTGCCGCTGGCGCTGGGTGCGTTCGGTTCCGGCGAGATCACCAACTTCGGCTGGTTCATCGGAGCCGGTATCGGGGCGATCGCGCACTACCTCATCTCCAACAACCGAGTGATCGTGCTGCCGGAGGACATGACCCCGTAGGTCCTGCACGCCAAGGGTGGATCTCCTTCCATGGAAGGAGATCCACCCTTTGTGCGCGTACGACGTGGCAAGCGGTCGGGAGTTGTCGGCCCGACGCCGCCTCCTTCGACCTGACCGGTATCCGCGCCGGGCGGAGTTCATTGCTCGGCCTGGCGGAGTGCTTTGCTCGTCGGGTTCCTGCGGACCGGTCTTGCCCGGGTCAGCGAAGCGTCATGGCGGAACTCACCGCTTCGCTGATCTGCGCTGCCGCCACTTGCAGTGCCGGCAGCGCGACCTTGAGCATCTTCTCTTCGCTCAGTCGCGACGGCGGCCCGGACACCGAGACCGAAAGCAGCACGGTGCCTGGGATCGGGACGGCTATGCAGGAGACACCCAACTCGTGTTCCTCCCGATCCCGGGCGTAACCCTGACTGCGGATGAACTCGAGTTCGGCAAGCAACGCGTCGTATTCGGTGATCGTGTTCGCCGTGAAACGCCGCATTCCGGAACGACGGAGGATCGACTGCACCTCGGTCATCGGAAGGACGGAGAGGATCGCCTTTCCCACCCCAGTGGCGTGCAGCGAGACCTGGTTGCCGATCTCGGTGAACATGCGCATGCTGTGCTCGGTCGGCACGTGCGAGATGTAGCGGGCGTAGTCCTGGTCGAGCATGGCGATCGACGCCGATTCCCCCACAGCGTCGACCACAGGGGTCAGGAGCGGGCGCAGGGACACCCCCAGCGCTCCGCCGGCGTAGCGCGACAGGGTGATCAGCCGGGCACTCAGTGCGTACTGGCGGCGAGGCGTCTGCAGCACGTAGCCGGCATCGACGAGCGTGCGCAGGATTCGGTGAATGGTCGGCAGGGGCAGGTCCACCCGGTCGGCGACATCGGTGATTCCGATCGCACCGCCCTCGGACGCCAGCGCCTCCAGGATCTCGAGGGCTCGGGTGATGGATTGGACCGAGCGACGCGCGGGCGCTTCCGCCGGCTCGTCAGGTGCCGGCTGGGCGACGAGCTTCCGCTGCTCCTCGCGGCTGACCGCCACCGCGGCGTTGTTCTTGGCCATCGAACTCGATCTCCTCATCCTGCCTGGACACGACTCATGTTAGCGCTGTGAAAGGTTCGGCATTTGGAAAAACACTTTCACGATACGGAAGGTTGTGCTACTGTCATTGAGGTGACGGGGCACGCTGAGCGAGGCCTTATCACTCCCCCGACACTCAATGACGAAGGAAGGGTAGGACAGAAGTGAGCAGGAAGGTTGTGCGCGGTCGGCGTGTGGCTCTGCCGGACGGAATCCGCGCTGCCGATGTGGTGATCGAGGACGGTCGGATCGCCGCGATCAACGGGTTCGATGAGACCCCCGACGTGACCGAAGTGGTCGAGCTTGCGTCCGACGAGGTGCTGCTCCCCGGACTGATCGACGTCCATGTGCACGTCAACGAGCCCGGTCGCACCGAATGGGAAGGTTTCGCGTCCGCAACCAAGGCGGCCGCGGCAGGTGGCATCACGACTCTGGTCGACATGCCGCTGAACTCGAAGCCCTCCACGACGTCGGTCGGCAACCTCGACATCAAGCGCGACGTGGCGCGAGACCAGATCATGATGGACGTGGGCTTCTGGGGCGGCGCGATCCCCGGCAACACGAACGAGCTCGAGCCGCTGTGGGACGCGGGTGTCTTCGGCTTCAAGTGCTTCCTCGGCGACTCCGGGCTCGAGGAGTACCCCTACCTCAACAAGGAGCAGCTGCGCGAGGCGATGACGGAGATCGCTCGTTTCGGCGGTCTGCTCATCGTGCACGCCGAGGACGCGGGAGTCCTCGATCAGGCGCCGCACGCGAGCGGTCCCGACTTCTCGGTGTTCATGGACTCGCACCCCGCAGCCGCAGAGACCGCGGCCATCGCGACCGTTGTCGAGGTCATGCGTGAGACCGGTTGCCGTGCGCACATCCTGCACCTCGCGTCCGCGGAGGCGCTGCCGATCGTGCGTGCCGCGAAGGCGGAGGGCCTGCCGCTCACGGTCGAGACGTGCCCCCACTACCTGACGTTCGACGCCGAGGAGATCCCGGAAGGCGCCACCCAGTACAAGTGCTGCCCGCCCCTGCGGGGCCACGAGAACCGCATGGGTCTGTGGGCAGGCCTCGCGGACGGGACGATCAACTTCGTCGCGTCCGACCACTCGCCGTGCACGGCGGACCTCAAGAACATGGACACCGGCGACTTCGGCACAGCATGGGGCGGCATCGCCTCGGTGCAGCTCGGTTTCCCCGCCGTCTGGACCAATGCGCGCCAGCTCGGCCACTCGCTCTCCGATGTCGCACGGTGGATGGCGGCGAATCCCGCCGATGTCGTGGGCATCCAGGGAAAGGGCCGCATCGTCGTGGGCGCCCAGGCCGACCTCGCGATCGTCGCCCCGGACGAAGAGTTCACCGTGAAGAAGGAGGAACTCTTCCACAAGAACGCGGTCTCGCCCTACGACGGGCGAGTTCTCACCGGCGTCGTCCGGTCCACCTGGCTGGCTGGCGAGCCCGTCGACATCAGCGGTCCGCGTCGCGGCCGCGAACTTTCACGCAACTGATCCCCACCCACAACGAAGGAGTAATCGCACCATGTCCGCACTGCCCATGCAGTCCATCAAGGCAGCCGTCAACGAAGTCGACTTCGCAGGCAAGAGCTTCGTCTCGATCAACTCGATGTCGAACGACCAGCTGCTCTCCCTGTTCGAGCTCGGCAAGAAGCTCGAACTCATGAACCGCGACCGTTGGGACCTCTACCCCGGCGCCATCGCCACGCTGCTGTTCTTCCAGCCCTCAACCCGCACCCGGATGAGCTTCGAGACCGCAATGAAGCGGATCGGCGGCGAGGTGATCGTAGAGAACAGCCCGAAGACGACGTCCTCGATCGCCAAGGAGGAATCCCTCAACGACATGATGCGCTGCGTCGCGCAGTACTCGAACGTCCTGGTGCTGCGTCACCCGGACGACGTCGAGGCGCGCGAGGCGGTCAAGTACGCCGGTGACACGCCCATCATCAACGGCGGGTGGGGACACTGGGAGCACCCGACGCAGGCGCTCCTCGACCTGTACACGCTGTACCGCAAGTTCGGCCGGATCGAGGGCCTCAAGGTCGTGGTCGCATCCACCGACATGATCGAGGCCCGTACCGGTCACTCGATGGCCCAGGGGCTCGCCCGCCTCGGTGCCGAGGTGACCATCGCGTCCCCGAAGGCCCGCCGGGTGCCGGCCGAGGTCATCGAGAACATCCGGACGAACTACCCGCAGGCGAAGATCGATGAGAAGTTCGACTTCAACCGGCGCAGCTTCAACGACTTCATCGCCGACCAGGACGAGGTCTACCTGCCCGGCTGCTCCGCGGTGGCCGGCGAGAACGCCGAGACCTTCAAGAAGAGCATGGACGACTACTTCGTCGAGCACGAGACGATGGACGCCGCCCGCGAGAAGGGCCACATGCTCTACGTCACCCACACCCTGCCGCGCCGCGCGGGTGAGATGGACCTGGCGATCGACGACACCCCGAACCAGCTGGCGTTCGAGTCGATCCTGCACTCGGTGTCCATCCGGATGGCCCTGCTCGCCGCCATCCTCGGCAACTGACCGACCACAACACCAACAGAAAGAGAGAGCGACAATGGCTGACTTCGAACTGATCGCCAGTGGATTCACCTTCAAGTGCGTCTACAACGAGAACGCGCCGAAGACGGTGGAGGCTTTCAAGAAGCACCTCCTGGGCATGAAGACCCAGATCATCCAGGCCCGCTGGTCGGGCCAGGCCGGCTGGATTCCCTTCGGCACCCGCGACCTGGGCGTCGAGACGGAGTGGGAGGTCAACACCTCTTACCCGTCCCCGGGTGAGCTCATCATCTACCCCGGTGGCGTGTCGGAGGCCGAAGTGCTTCTCGCCTACGGCCACACGGCGTTCCACGCCGTGACCGGCCAGCTGGCCGGCAACCACTTCGCTACGATCGTCGAGGGCAACGAGAACCTCAAGGAACTCGGGCGGAGGCTCCTCTGGGAGGGTGCGCAGGACCTCGAGTTCCGCGCTCTCTAGAAAGAAGAACGGTGTGGGGGGACCTCGGTCCCCCCACACCCCCAGTCAGCTCCATTGACGCACGGCAAGCTCAAAGGATGGCAATGACAAACGTAGGAATCGTCGGTCTGGGCATCATGGGCCTCCCCATGATGCGGAACCTGCTCACGGCTGGGCACAGTGTGACGGGCTACGACCGAAGCGAAGCCAGCGTGGCGAAGCTGGTGGAAGCCGGCGGCACGGCCGCGCACTCCGTCGCCGAGGCGGTGGCCGGTGCGGACATCTTCATCACGATGGTCCCCGACTCGCCGCAGGTCCAGGACATCGTTTTCTCCGAAGGCGGGCTGCTGGACAGCGCCGCCCCGGGGCTGCTCTACATCGACATGAGCTCGATCCGTCCCGACGTGAGCGTCGAGGTCGCCGAAGCATGCCGGAAGAAGGGCATCCGGGCCCTGGATGCCCCCGTGTCGGGGGGTGAGAAGGGCGCCATCGAAGCCTCGCTGTCGATCATGGTCGGCGGCGACGCGGCTGATTTCGAAGAGGCGCTTCCCGTGCTCAGCGCCATGGGGAAGACCGTGGTCCACCTCGGGCCGTCCGGCTCGGGCCAGACCGTGAAGGCTGCGAACCAGCTGATCGTCGGCGGTACCTACGAACTGCTGGCCGAGGCCATCGTGTTCCTGGAGGCGTACAACGTGGACACCCACGCCGCCCTGAAGGTGCTTGGTGGAGGCCTCGCAGGTAGCCGGATCCTGGAGATCAAGGGCGAATCGATGCTCAACCGCGAGTTCGCGCCCGGATTCCGGATCGACCTGCACCACAAGGACATGGGCATCGTCACGGCCGCGGCCCGCGAGGCCGGCGTGGTGATCCCGTTGGGCGCCATGGTCGCCCAACTGATCGCTGCGTTGCGCGCGCAGGGAGACGGCAACCTCGATCACTCCGCGCTCCTGCGAGGGGTGGAGCGGTTGTCGGGTCGGTTCACCGGCTAACCAGAGAAGTTCGACAGAAGAAGACAGAGGAAGAAGACCAAGATGGCTCGGATGCGTGCAGTCGACGCGATTGTCCAGATTCTCGCGAAGGAGGGGATCAGCCAGGCGTTCGGTGTGCCTGGTGCCGCGATCAACCCCCTCTACTCAGCGCTTCGCGCGCACGGGGGCATCGACCACATCCTGGCGCGGCACGTCGAGGCCGCCTCGCACATGGCCGAGGGCTACACCCGGGCGGTGCCCGGGAACATCGGCGTGTGCATCGGCACCTCGGGCCCCGCCGGTACCGACATGATCACCGGCCTCTACTCGGCGTCCGCCGACTCCATCCCGATCCTCTGCTTCACCGGCCAGGCGCCGGTGGCGGTCATCGACAAAGAGGACTTCCAGGCTCTCGACATCACCAAGATCGCCGGGCCGGTCACGAAGATGGCCGTGACCGTGCGGGAGGCCGCCCAGGTGCCCGGGACCCTCGCGAAGGCGTTCCAGCTGATGCGCACCGGACGTCGCGGGCCCGTCCTGGTCGACCTGCCCTTCGACGTCCAGGTCACCGAGATCGACTTCGACATCGACACCTACGAGCCGCTGCCGGTCGTCGCCCCCGCGATGACGCGCGCGCAGGCCGTCAAGGTCCTGGACATGTTCCGCGCGGCCGACAAGCCGCTGATCATCGCCGGTGGCGGTGTGATCAACGCGGACGCGAGCGCCGAGTTCGTCGAGCTCGCAGAGCTGCTGGGCGTGCCCGTGATCTCCACGCTGATGGGCTGGGGCACTATCCCTGACGACCACCCGCTCGCGAACGGCATGGCCGGCATCCAGACCTCGCAGCAGTACGCCAACGCGACCTTCCTGGAGTCCGACTTCGTCCTGGGCATCGGCAACCGCTGGGCCAACCGCCACACGGGCAACCTCGCCGTCTACCGCCAGGGCCGTACGTTCGTCCACATCGACATCGAGTCCACGCAGATCGGCAAGATCTTCCCGCCGGACTACGGTGTGACCTCCGACGCCAAGCTGGCGCTGCAGCAACTGCTGGTCGTGGCCAGGGAACTCGAGGCGGCCGGCAGCCTGAAGGATCTGTCCGGGTGGGTGGCAGACTGCAATGAGCGCAAGCGCTCGATGCAGCGCCGGACCCATTTCGACGACATCCCGATCAAGCCGCAGCGTGTCTACGAGGCGATGAACCGCGCCTTCGGCAAGAACGTGCGCTACGTCACCACGATCGGGCTCTCCCAGATCGCCGGCGCCCAGATGCTGCACGTCTACCGGCCGAACCACTGGATCAACGCCGGTCAGGCCGGTCCGCTCGGCTGGACCCTTCCCGCCGCGCTCGGGGTGGTGGCCGCCGACCGGGAGACCCCCGTCGTGGCACTGTCCGGCGACTACGACTTCCAGTTCCTGATCGAGGAACTCGCCGTCGGTGCGCAGTTCCACCTGCCCTACGTCCACGTCCTGGTCAACAACGCCTACCTCGGCCTGATCAGGCAGTCGCAGCGGGCGTTCGAGATGGACTACAACGTGCAACTCTCGTTCGAGAACATCAACGCTCCCGAGGTGGGCGCCTACGGTGTCGACCATGTCACGGTGATCGAGGGGCTGGGCTGCAAGGCCATTCGGGTGCACGACCCGAAGGACCTCGAGGACGCACTGTGCCGGGCGTCTCAGCTGGCGAAGGAACTTCGTGTGCCAGTGGTGGTCGAGGCCATCCTGGAGCGCGTGACCAACATCTCGATGGGGTCCGCGCTGGACAACGTGACGGAGTTCGAAGCCCTCGCCACCTGCGCGGCCGAGGCGCCGACCGCCATCCTGACGATGGACGAGGACGCCGTGCTCCCCGTGGGGGAGGAAGCCTTGCTGTGAAGTACGCGGTCAACTGCTCGCTGCTGTTCACCGAGTTGCCGCTGCTCGATCGCCCTGCCGCCGCCAAGGCGGCGGGGTTCGAGGCGGTTGAGTTCTGGTGGCCATGGAGCGTCGCGGAACCGAGCCCGGACGAGTTGGCCGCGTTCCGCAGCGCGATCCGTGACGCGGGCGTCCAGTTGATCGGCCTGAACTTCTTCGCCGGCGACATGCCCGCCGGCGATCGCGGTCTGGTCTCCTGGATCGCCCGGCGCGACGAGTTCCGTGCAAACGTCCCGGTGGCCCTCGCTCTTGGCCGGGAGCTGGGCTGCCGGGCTTTCAACGCGCTCTACGGCACCCGCCAGCCGGACGAGGATCCGCAGGCACAGGACGAGTGCGCGGTGGCCAACCTTGCCTTCGCAGCCGAGCTGGCTGCGGAGTTCGGAGCCGTCGTGCTGGTCGAGCCGGTGTCCGGCTCGCCGGCCTACCCGTTGAAGACGGCAGCGGACGTCGCCGCGGTGATCGAGCGGGTGCGCCGGACCTACGGCTGCGAGAACCTCCGCTTCCTCTGTGACCTGTACCACTTGGCGACCAACGGCGATGACGTGGCCGCGGTGTGCCGGGAGCGGGCCGCCGACGCCGGGCACTGCCAGATCGCGGACGCACCCGGACGTGGCGAGCCCGGCACCGGAAACCTTCCGCTGGAACAGCTGCTGGCCGACCTGTTCGAGCACGGCTACGACGGCTGGGTCGCGCTGGAGTACAAGCCGACGGTGCCCTCGGCGCAGTCGTTCGGCCACCTGCCGGCCCTGCGGTAGGCGGGGGCTGAGATGCACGTCGGCGCCGTCGTCATCGCGGCTGACAAGTTCAAGGGATCGCTGACCGGTCGCCAGGTGACCGCCGCGATCGGCGAGACCGTTGCCGCCCTGGGCGGTGAGCCGCGTCCGGTGCCGGTGGCCGATGGTGGCGACGGCACGCTGGACGCGGTCGAGGAACTCGGCTTCGCTCCCGTCGACGTGGTAGTTCCCGGGCCAACCGGCGCGCCGGTGAGCACGCGTTACGCCGTGCGCGACGGCATCGCTGTCGTGGAGCTCGCGGACGCCTGCGGACTGCTCCGGCTGCCTGGACGACGGCTCGAGCCGCTGGCTTCGTCCACCCGCGGTCTCGGTGAGGTGGCCAGGGCGGCGTTGCTGGATCCCGCGGTCGAGGAGCTGGTGATCGGCGTGGGTGGCTCGGCGAGCACCGATGGTGGCGCCGGCATGCTCGTCGGCCTGGGTGCGGTCCTGCGGAACTCCCGGGGCGAGACGCTGTCGCCGATGGCGGGCACGCTGGCGGAGATCACCACGATCGACCTCCGTCCCGTGGAAGGGCTCCTCGCCGGACGTCCGGTGACTCTGGCCTCCGACGTGGCCAACCCTCTGCTCGGCCCGCGCGGAGCGGTCGCGGTCTTCGGCCCGCAGAAGGGACTCCGGGGCGAGGACGTCGTCGAGGTGGAGGCGGGACTCGCCCACTGGGCAGACGTCCTGGCCGCGTCCTGCGGTCGAGACCTGCGCGACGCGCCGGGCGCGGGCAGCGCCGGCGGGGTCGGCTTCGCTGCGTTGGCCGCACTCGGTGCACGGATGCGCAGCGGTCTGGAGATCGTCCTGGAGCTCGGGGGCTTCGCGCGGGCGCTCGGTGGGGCGTCCCTGGTGATCACTGGCGAGGGTTCGCTCGACGAGCAGAGCCTGATGGGCAAGGTGGTCGCCGGGGTGTGCGCCGCCGCCGGCGACGTGCCGACCATCGCGGTCTGTGGACGCTCGACGCTCACCGCGACGCAGGTGGAGGGACTCGGGCTCGCCGCCGCGTACTCGCTGGCCCAGCTCGAGCCGGATCCGGCCGAGTCCATCCGGCGGGCCGATGAGCTGCTGCGCGAACTCACGCGCCGAGTTCTGGCACAGTGGCCGGCGATGCCCGAGCGGCGCTGAACATCGATGTGGTGGGAGTAGAAGTGAGCGAAACACGCAGGATCGGCGTCGCGAGCATGGGCGGCACCATCGTCATGCTGCAGGGCGAGGACGCGGGTCTTGTCCCGACGCTGAACGCCGCCGACCTGGTGTCGGCCGTGCCGGAGCTCCGCGGCCTGGTGACCGTGGTGGGTGAGTCCGTGTCGAGCGTGGGTTCGCCTTCGGTCCGGTTCGAGAACGTGATCCGGGCGCTCGAGTGGGGCCGGAGCGCGGTCGACGACGGCGCCGCCGGCGTGGTGGTGACGCACGGCACCGACACCCTCGAGGAGACCGCCTTCCTGCTCGACCTGTGGTGGGATCGTGCCGCGCCCCTGGTCGTCACCGGAGCGATGCGGTCACCGGAGGAGAGCGGCGCGGACGGGCCGGCCAATCTCCTGGCCGCGGTGCTCACCGTGCTCGCCGAGGACTCCCGCGACCGCGGCGCGCTGGTGGTCATGAACGACGAGGTGTTCGCGGCCACGGCCGTGACGAAGACCCGCAGCTTCGGCGTGGACGCCTTCACCAGCCCGCTCGGCGCACTCGGCCGGGTCTGCGAACTGCGGGTGGAGTATGCGCTGAACCTGGCGACCCCGCGTCCGGAGCCACTGCCGGTTCCCGCGGGATCAGCCTGGGTGCCGATCGTGCCGACCCCGCTCGGTGAGGACGAACGCACCCTCGACGCCCTGGTCGCCGCCGGCGCGGACGGGATCGTCCTGGAGGGCGTCGGGGCGGGGCACGTCCCCGAGTTGACGGTGCCCGCGGTGGCGCGCGCCGTCGCGAAAGTGCCGGTAGTGATGGCGTCCCGCACCCGGAGGGGCCGCACGGGCCGAATCACCTACGGCTATCCCGGGGCCGAGATCGACCTGCTGCAGCGGGGCGTCCTGATGTCCGGGCGCCTGAACGCCACCCAGTCGCGGCTGCTGCTCTGGTCGCTACTGGCGTCGGGAGTGGATGACCGCGCGCGGATCGAGGCCGAGTTCACCCGCCGGGGCCGCTGACCGTCCCGAGACCGAGCCCTGGACGACGACCGGGCAGGCGGGAGCCGTCCCTCCTCGTCCCGGCGGATCCGGGGATCTCGCTGGTTGGCGCGGGATTCCGGGAGAATCCCGAATTCCCTAGTAAGTGACCTTTTTATGGCTCTCCGCCTCGCGGCAAGATCACAGACCGTTCACATCGCGGACAGTCCACTACGCACTATTGTTAGTGGAAGAATTCTTCCGTCAAGTGGAACTTGCCCGACGGAGCGCCGCTGAAAGGGCGAGTATCGGCCGCTACTCGCCCCTTCGAGGATCGACTCCGAGGGGTCCGGCCAATTAATTCACCCCTCAAGGAAATTCATCATGAAGCTACTCAACGAATCAATGCCGATCGACGAGTCCGCTACCGCGAGCCCGCCCAAGAAGACTCCGTTCTGGAAGTCGTTGTTCTTCCAACTGATTGTCGCCGTGGTCATCGGTATCTCGATCGGCCACTTCTTCCCCGGACTGGGGGCGAACCTGAAGCCGCTGGGCGACGGCTTCATCCGCCTGATCAAGATGATCATCGCGCCGCTGATCTTCCTCGTCATCGTGACCGGCGTCGCCGCTGTCGGTGACGTGAAGTCCATGGGCCGGATCGGCGCCAAGGCGCTCGGCTACTTCCTCGGCATGACCACTTTCGCGCTGATCTTCGGCCTGGTCGTCGGCAATATCGTCCAGCCTGGTGCGGGGATGAACATCGATCCGCACTCGTTCAACTCCTCCGCTCTGGACAACGTCACAGGGCAGGCGAAGTCGGGAGCGGACTTCGTTCTCGAAGTGATTCCGGCCAGCGTGGTGGGAGCCTTCGCTGACAACAGCCTGCTGCAGGTGCTCTTCTTTGCCGTCTTCTTCGGTGCCGCCGTCATTGTCATCGGGCCGGATCGCTGCGCCCCGATTCTCACCCTGTTCGACCGGATCCTCGAAGTCATCTTCAAGATCATGGGCTGGATCATGCGGGTCGCTCCGCTCGGCGCCCTGGGCGCGATGGCGTTCATCATCGGCCAGTACGGCATTGCCACGCTGGGTACGTTCGCCATGCTGATTCTGGCCTGCTACGGCGCGGGCGTGGCGTTTATCGCCTTGCTGTTCGTCGTCGCGCGGGTGTTGGCGAAGGTGCCGCTGTGGCAGTTCATCAAGTACAGCAAGGAAGAGTTCCTCCTGGCCTTGGGCACGGCATCGACCGAGTCCGTGATGCCTCGCATCATGACCAAGCTCACGCGGGCAGGATGCTCCCGCGCGACCGCGGGTCTGGTCGTCCCGACCGGCTACTCCTTCAACCTCGACGGCGCGGCGATCTACCTCTCGATCTCCCTGCTGTTCCTGGCGCAGGCGTTCGGACAGAACCTCACCCTCGGCCAGCAGCTCGCGGCGCTCGGCGTCCTGCTTCTCACCTCCAAGGGAATGGCGGGCGTCCCCGGGTCGAGCTTCCTGGCCCTGTCTGCCACGGCGGGTGCCCTCGGCCTGTTCCCGGTCGCGGGCGTGGCACTGCTGCTCGGCGCCGACCGAATCATGGATTCCATGCGGGTCTCGATCAACCTGCTGGGGAACTGCGTCGCCACCTTCGTCGTGGCCAAATGGGAGAACCAGCTGGACTACGACCAGATGCACCGGGCCTTCAGCCACAACCACGCTGCCGGACAGCTCGTCGAAGGAGTGCAGCCGGCTCTGGCGGAAGCGGAGGCCGTTGCCGCTGACGTATCCACCAACTGATCCCGCTCGTCGCCGGTCGCGAGGCAACACTCGCGGCCGGCGACGGCGCAGGGCTCGGTGTGCGGCAGGGCGCCCCGCAGCGGTGGCCGCCTGACCAGACGCAGTGTTGACGCGAGAGTCCTCTCGATCTAGACTCAGAAATGGAATGAAAGTTCCATCAGACGGAAACGGATGCGACGAGGAATCCTCCGTCTAGCCATCCCGCGACCTGGAGGACGGCCTCCGGTTACGCGGGTTCCGAACGACTGAGGCAGGCAGCTCTGATGACTCGAGTGACCAACGCTGGGCTCGCTCAGCAAGGCCCTCGCTGGCGCCTCTCCCACGACGACCTGCCGAACCGGCAGCCCAATGAAAGCGATGGCGGGGTAGCCGCTCAGCGGTCGGGCGCGACGTGTTCGGACCCGGGGCCACACGGACCAGCCCTGCGAACCACGAACCAGATCAGGTGAAAGAAGGAAGATGACGTGCTGAGTGATCAAGAAGTGTGCGAGCTCGAGGAGCTCGTCAAGCAGAACCGCCGCGACATTCTGCGGATGGTGCATCACGCGGGGAGCGGGCACCCGGGCGGCTCGCTCTCGGCGATCGAAGCGCTCACCCTGCTCTACATGAAGTGGCTGCGGGTGCGTCCTGAGGAGCCGGGCTGGCCCGATCGCGACATGTTCTTCCTCTCCAAGGGGCACTGCACGCCGGGCTACTACACGGCGATGGCCTCGCGCGGCTACTTCGACCGCGAGGAGTTGATGACGTTCCGGGACATGCACACGCGGCTGCAGGGCCACCCGTCCAACTCCCACCTGCCCGGTGTCGACATCTCGTCCGGCTCGCTGGGCCAGGGGCTGTCGGTCTGCAACGGCGCGGCGCTCGCCGCCAAGCTGGACGGTCGCGACGCCCGGTTCTACTGCATGATCGGGGACGGAGAGGCGCAGGAGGGCCAGATCTGGGAGGCGTCGATGACGTCGGCGCAGCACCGGCTCGACAACGTCTGCGCGATTCTGGACAAGAACGACATCCAGCTGGACGACGCGGTCAACACGATCAAGTCGATGGACGACGCCCCGGCGAAGTGGCGCGCGTTCGGCTGGCACGTGATCGAGGTCGACGGCCATTCCCTCACCGAGCTGGACGCGGCCTTCGCGGAGGCGGCGGCCACGAAGGGGAAGCCGACCATGATCATTTCCCACACCGTGAAGGGCAAGGGCGTCTCCTACATGGAGAACACCGCGAAGTTCCACGGGTTGGCGCCGACGGACGACGAACTGCGAATCGGGCTGGAGGAGCTGCGATGACCGAGAAGATGGAACCGCGAGAGGGCTACGCCCAGGCCCTGCTGGAGCTTGGCGCCGAACACCCTGAGGTCGTCGTACTGGACGGCGACTGCGCGAAGGCGAACTACACCAACCGCTTCGGTGCCCAGTTCCCCGACCGCTTCTTCAACATCGGTATCTCCGAGTGCGACATCATCGGCACTGCGGCAGGGCTGAGCCTGGGCGGCAAGATCCCGTTCGCGAACGCCTATGCGAACTTCCTCACCGGCCGTGGGTTCGACCAGATCCGCGTCTCGGTCGCCTACTCCGGGCGTCCGGTGAAGGTCGTCGGGCACAACGCGGGCACCTCCGCGGCGCAGGAGGGTGCGACCCACCTCCCGCTGGAGGACTTCGGGATCATGCGCTCCATCCCCGAGATGACGGTCCTGGTTCCCGCCGACGGCATCGAGATGAAGAAGGCCGTGCGTGCCGCGTACGCGCTGGACGGCCCGGTGTACCTGCGGGTCGGGAAGCTGGCCGTCCCCATCTGCACGAACGAGGACACCCCGTTCGAGATCGGCAAGGCCGTCCTGATGCGGGAGGGGACGGACGTCACCCTGGTCAACACTGGGCACCTGCTCGGCGAGACCATGCAGGCCGCCGACCTGCTCGCGGACGCCGGCATCGCCGCAGAGGTGCTGCACATCCACACCGTGAAGCCGATCGACCGCGAGGCGCTGGTTGCGTCAGTGGCGAAGACCGGCGCGGTGGTGACGATCGAGGAGCACTCCATCGTGAACGGCCTGGGCTCGGCCGTGGCGGACGCTCTCTCGCAGGAGCACCCCACGCCTCAGGAACGCGTCGGTACGCCGGACGTCTTCGGGCTGTCGGGAACCATGGACGAACTGCTCGACTACTTCGGCCTTCGCGCGGCCAACATCGTCGAGGCGGCGCATCGCGCGATCGCACGAAAGCACTGAAAGAGGAAAGAAAGAGAAATGAAGGCATCACTCCACGACTACCTCAAGCCGGGCGTCATCCATTTCATGGCCTACCCGGCCACCGCCGGCGGCGACGGGCCCTGCTTCGACACGATGGCGGAGATCGTTGCAGACGACTTCTTCGACTGCATCGAGATCACGCGGGTCAATGACGAGCAGGAGGCGGCCCGGGTCAAGGAACTGCTCGGCTCCTCCGGCCTGGCGGTCGGGTTCGGCGCCCAGCCGATCGAGCTCCGTGGCGGCCTGAATCTGAACTCCTTCGACGAGGCCGAGCGGCGCAAGGCCGTCGACGCGCTGAAGGGTGCGGTCGACATGGCCTACTACTTCGGGGCGAAGAAGCTGGGCTTCCTGTCCGGCAAGAAGCCGGTCGAGCGGCAGGACGACGCCCTGCAGCTGCTCGCCGACTCGATCATCGAGATCGGCCAGTACGCCAAGTCGAAGGGTGACCTGATCCTCTCGCTGGAGACCTTCGACGACGACACCGACAAGAAGGCGATCATCGGGACGAACCGCCTGGCCGTGGAGCTGTCCCGCGTGGTCCGCAAGCACATCCCGGACTTCGGCCTGATGATCGACCTCTCCCACCTGCCGATGCAGGGCGAGACCATCCACGAAGCCCTCACGGTGGCGGCGGAGCACATCAACCACGCGCACATCGGCACGTGCATCATCTCCGATCCCAGCGACCCGCTGTACGGGGACAAGCACCCGCGCTTCCTGCACCCCAAGAGCGAGTGCGGCGTCGCCGAGGTGCGGGGGTTCCTGGCCGGCCTGCTGGAGATCGGCTACCTCCGCGAGGACGCGCCCGAGCGGAACATCGTGTCCATGGAGATCTCCCCTGCCGCCGGCACCAACGAGACGGCGCAGAGCGTCCTGGCCGAAGGCAAGCGCGTCCTGCGCGAGGCCTGGCGGACGCTGTAGCGCGGCCCGGCGACCACTGCTGACAAGGAGGAGCGGGATGGCTTCGTTGGACGAGTTGACGGCGGGCATGCCTCCGTCCGTGCCGGTCACGTCCGAGCAGGTTCGTCTCGCGTGCGCCGCCGCGGGTGCCGATGAGGTGCTGGTCGTCCTGGACGACGACCCCACCGGCACCCAGTCGGTGGCCGGCCTCCCGGTGCTCACGGCGTGGGCGGACGATGACTTCCGGTGGGCCTTCGCGCAGTCCGCGCCCGCGGTCTACGTGATGACGAACTCGCGGTCGCTGGCGCCGGAGGCTGCCGAGAAGGTCACCCGCGAGGTGCTGGCCGTGGCGGTCCGGGTCGCGGCCGAGCAGGGGCTGAGGGCGGTGCTGGTCTCCCGGTCCGACTCCACCCTGCGCGGGCACTTCCCGCTCGAGACGTCGGTGATGCAGGACGCGATGGGCGGGGTGAGCGGGGTCGTCCTCGTCCCCGCCTTTCCCGAGGCCGGCCGCATCACCGTGGGCGGGGTGCACTACTGCAGAGTGGGATCGGACTACGTGCCGGTGGGGGAGAGCGAGTTCGCCCGCGACGCCACCTTCGGCTACCACGCGTCCGCACTCGCCGAGTGGGTGGGCGAGAAGACCGCGGGCGCGGTGTCACCCGCCGACGTGGTGTGGATCGGGCTCGAACAGCTGCGCACCGACCCGGCCGGCGTCCGGGAGGCGGCGCTGACGCTGGGCGGCCGCGTCCTGATCTGTGACATCGTCACCGAGGACGACCTGCGGAGACTCAGCCTCGCGCTCATCGCAGCGGAGGCGGCCGGACGGCGGTTCGTCTACCGCGTGGGTCCGCCCTTCGTGCGAGCCCGCATCGGCCAGGACCAGCATCCTCCGCTGGGCCCCGCCGACGTCGTCGAAGCCTGCGCGGCCAGTGGATCGCTGCGCCGGGCGTCCTCTGCGGGCGGGGTGGTGGTCGTCGGCTCGCACGTCGGCGTCACCCAGAGACAGCTGGCGAACCTCAAGCAGGCATTCCCGGCCGAGGTCGTCGAGATCGAGATCGCCCAGGTGGTCGGCGAGGACCGAAATGCGGACTACCTCCCGGGCCTGGTCGAGCGGGCGGTCGACGTGCTGCGCTCGGGCTCGGTCATCGTGCAGACCTCGAGAAAGCTCGTCACGGGGGCGGACGCCGAGGCATCCCTCGAACTGTCACGCGCGGTCTCCGCCGCGGTCGTCGAGGTCGTCCGGGGCATCATCGGGAAGACGGTCCCGCGGTTCGTGCTCGCCAAGGGCGGCATCACGTCCTCCGACGTCGCCGCCCGCGGCCTGGAGATCCGGCACGCCATCGCAGCGGGTCCGATGCTGCCTGGCCTGGTGTCGCTGTGGGTGGCCCAGGACGGCCCCGCGGCGGGGATCCCGTACGTGGTGTTCCCCGGCAATGTCGGCGACGAGACCTCCCTGACCGCGGTGGTGGCCACCCTGCAGGAGATCGGCGCCTCCTGACCGTCCGGCCCCTGACGTGCTCACGGACGGGACGAGACGTGCAATGCGGTGTGGATGCTCTAGCCTGAACGGGTATTTACCGCATTGTGGAAGGTTGACATGGATCTGGGTCTGAAGGGACGGCACTTCCTCAAGGAGCAGGATTTCACCCCCGCGGAGTGGAGCGGGCTCCTGGAGCTGACTGGGGAACTGAAGGCGGCCCGCAAGGCCGGAACCGAGAAGCAGCTGCTCGGTGGGATGAACCTGGCGCTGATCTTCGAGAAGACCTCGACCCGCACCCGGTCGGCGTTCGAAGTCGCCTCGCACCAGCAGGGCGCCCACGTGACGCAGATGGACGGGAACTCGTCCCAGCTCGGTCACAAGGAGTCGCCCGCAGACACGGCGCGGGTGCTGTCCCGCCTGTATGACGGCATCGAGTACCGCGGCGCGTACCAGTCGACGGTCGAGACGATCGCGCGGTACTCGTCCGTCCCGGTGTGGAACGGCCTGACCGACGAGTGGCACCCCACCCAGAGCCTCTGCGACATGTTCACGATGCGCGAGTCGTGCGGGCGCGATCCGCACGACATCGAGTTCGCCTTCGTCGGCGATGCCCGGTTCAACGTGGGCTGCTCGCTGCTGATGGGTGGCGCGCTGCTGGGCATGGACGTGCGCCTGGTCGCGCCGAAGAAGCTGCTGCCGCCGGACTCCGTGGTGCGGACGGCGCGGGAAATCGCGGAGACCACCGGCGCGCGGATCACCCTCACCGATGAGTTGGACGCCGTGAAGGGCTGCCAGTTCATCCACACCGACATCTGGGTGTCGATGGGCGAGCCGGAGAGCGTGTGGACGGAGCGCATCCTCCTGCTGGAGGACTATCAGGTGAACACCGCGCTGCTGGAGCGGACCGAGGTGCCGGACGTGAAGTTCATGCACTGCCTGCCGGCCTACCACAACCGCCAGACGACGGTCGGGGAGGCGGTCTACCAGCGCTTCGGCCTGGAGGAGCTCGAGGTGACCGAGGAGGTCTTCGAGAGCCCGGCGTCCATCGTGTTCGACCAGGCCGAGAACCGGATGCACTCGATCAAGGCGATCATGGTCGCCACCCTGGTCTGAACGAAAAGGGGACGGTTCCTTTCTCGTTCAGTTGTCCACAGGTCTCTCGCCTGCGCCGGAGCCTGTGGATATCTGAACGGAAAAGGAACCGTCCCTTTTTCGTTCAGAGCTGGGGGACGCCGCGGGCGGCGAGCAGGGTCGCCACGGTGTCCGGACGCAGCAGGCAGGGCTGCGAGATCACCTGGCGGTCACAGCCGAGCACCAGCCGGTGGAACTGGCCGGGTGGATCGGCAGGCGGGTCGACCACGCTGAACGAGGTCATCCGGTCGAACGGGACGGTGAGGACGTCGGACGCGTAGTGCCCGGTCCGGAACCGGGACCGCGTGGGTTCGCCGCGGTTCACCACCACGAGTTCGTCCGGCGACTCGAGGACCATCAGGCCGGTGGACGTCCTGCGGCGCAGCCGGTCGTCCCGGCAGGGTCGTCCCGGCTCTTCGACATGGACGGGCCGCAGCGGTGCGTCGGTGGTGGCGGCGCGAGTGGCCAGGATCGACGCGAACAGGTGGTCGGTGACCCGGACGGCCGGCAGCAGCAGGTCCTGCCCGGCGTCGGTGGCGGGATGGCGCCAGACGTAACGGTCCACCTCCTCGAGGACCGCCTGGCTCACGGTGTTGTAGTCGACGTCGAACGACGTGCCGTCCGCCAGCAGCAGCGACCAGCGGCCGACCAGCAGGTTGGTGTACGTGTTCGTGGCCACCACCCGGTCGAGGGTGAGGTCGCTGCGGACGACCGCCGCCGCGTCCGCTCGCAGCAGACACAACCGGTCGGGGAAGATCGCCAGGACCGCCTCGTAGAGGTCCATCCCCGGCCTGACCTGTGCCCGGTCGAGGCTGCGCGGCACTTTGAGCAGGAACGTGGCCCCCGCCAGTTCGCCGTACCAGGGACGGAACCGGCGCGGCATGTCGATCTCGGCGCGCACCTGGTCGATCCAGGGCCCGAACCGGTCGTACTCGCGCAGGTCCACGGGGTCGGCGGCAGCTCGCCAGTCCGCCATTCGGCTCGACGTGGGCATCGTTCCCCTCCTGCTGCAGACCCTAGCGGTGGGCCGCCTGTCGTCACGGCAGATCCCGAACTCTCAACTCTGTGCGCAGACCCCGTCATCGGCCTAGGTTTGCCCCATGGCGTTTCCACAGGTGCTCCCCGATCCCCGCGTGCCCGACCCGGCGTCCGCGCCGCCACTGAACTGGGGCGTGCTCGCGCCCGGCGGCATCGCGCACATGTTCGCGTCCGCGCTGCGCGGCGCCACCAGGCAGCGGATCGTCGCCGTCGGCTCCCGGACGCTGGAGCACGCGCAGTCTTTCGCCGCCGAGTTCGAGGTGCCTACCGCGCACGGCTCCTACCAGGCGCTGGTCTCCGACCCGCGGGTGCAGGCGGTGTACGTCGCGTCCCCGCACAGCGAGCACGCCGCCCACGCGCTGCTGGCGATCGAGGCGGGCAAGCACGTCCTGGTCGAGAAGCCGTTCACCCGCAACGCGCGCGAGGCGCGCCGGGTGGTGGACGCAGCGCGCAAGCGGGGCGTGGCGGTGATGGAGGCGATGTGGGCGCGGTTCCTGCCGCACACGGACATCGTCCGGCAGCTGCTTGCCGACGGCGCGCTCGGGACGATCGAGACGTTCATCGCCGACCACGGGCAGCGGCTGGACAAGGCGTACGCGCCGCGGCTGCACGATCCGAAGCTCGCCGGCGGCGCCCTGCTCGACCTGGGCATCTACCCGGTCTCGTACGCGTCCTTCGTGCTCGGCCGGCCCGGCGCCGTCCTGGCCACCGGCTCGCTCACCGACACCGGTGTCGACCGGCAGGTCGCCGCGCTGCTGACCCGCTTCCCTGACCACCCGGACGCGCAGGCGCTGGTCAGCTGCACGCTCGCTGCCAAGACACCGACCGCCGCCTCGATCAGCGGCACCCACGCCCGGGTCGAGCTCGATGACGGGTTCTACCAGCCGAACCGCGTCCGCCTGGTCAGCCTGTCCGGGGTGACCACGACCAGCGCCGCACCCGTGCTGGTCGGCCACCAGGGCCTGGCCTACGAGGCAGCCCACTTCGCCCAGCTGGTCGCCGACGGCTTCACCGAGTCGCCGCAGCTGCCGCTGGACGAGACGGTCGCCATCATGGAGGTACTGGACGCGATCCGGTCGCAGGTCAAGGTGCGGTTCCCGGGCGAATAGGTACGTTTCCCGACCGGGTGTGCGCAACGAAACCGCTCGCGCGCGCGTGAGTGGGGCGTGACGGTCTGGCAGGGGGTCATGGTGAGCGAGCCGGCAGCGGTGGTCGCCGGCTCCGCCGTCCGATCGTTCGAGGAGTACGTCACGCTCCGCTCCGCCGCGCTGCTGCGGTTCGCCTACCTGATCACCCGCAACCGCGAGGACGCGCACGACGCCGTCCAGGAGGCGCTGACCGGGCTCTATCCGCGCTGGCGGCAGATCTCCGCGCGAGGTGACGTCGACGCCTACGTGCGGCGCAGCATCGTGAACGCCCACGTCTCGGCATGGCGCAAGGTGCGGCGGCTGTTCCCGACGGCCGACCCCGAGGTGGCGGGAGCGCCGCCGGTACCCGACGCGTCCGATGCACTCGCGGACGCCGACCAGGCGTTGCGGCTGTGCGGGGAACTGCCGCCCGTCCAGCGTGCGGCCGTCGTGCTGCGGTTCTACGAGGACCGCACGTTCGCGGAGATCGCCCAGATCCTCGGCTGCCCGGAGGCGACCGCGCGGTCGCACGTCCATCGGGCGCTGGTCGCCCTGCGCGCGAGACTGGAAGGAGGGCAGCGATGAGCGACGACTTCGACCGCGAAGAGCAGGCGTTCGCCGAGGCCCTCCGTGCGTCGGTGGAGAGCGAGGAGTTCCGTCCGCTCGACCCGGGCACAGTCCGGCCGGCCGCCGGCCCCCGCCGCAGGCTCGGAGGGCCCTGGCTGAAGGGCCTGGCAGCCGCCGCCGCGGTGGTGGTCGTGATCGGAGGCGGTGGGTTCGTCCTGTCCCGGTTCGGCGGTCATGCCGTGTCCGCGTCGGCCGGCTCCGCTCCTGTGGCCGGCGCCGCCGCTCCGGAGGATGCCCAGGATCGCGCCACCGAGGCACCCGACGCGACGGCCGCGGCGTCCGGGAGGTTCGGTTCGATGGCCGCGAAGTGGACCTCGACGGCCTCCTCGCCCTTGTCGCCGCGGATGGACGCCGCCGTCGGATGGCTGGATGGCAGGTTCTACGTGGCCAGTGGCTATGACCAGGCCAGCTGCGGGAAGGGTGCGCTGTGCCCGGCGTCTTCCGCACTGCGGGACGGCGCCAGTTACGACCCGGCGTCCAACACCTGGCAGCGCATCGCCGACGCGCCGGCGGGGCTCGCCGGCACCTCTCCGGTGGCGGTCGGCGAGCAGCTCTACTTCCTGGTGCCCGGCGAAGGCACGTTCGTCTCGTACGACCCCGCGTCCGATTCCTGGAGCACGCTTCCCTCCGGCGACAGCGACGGACACCTGGTGGCGGCAGGGGAGAAACTCGTGGAGGTCGCCGCCAATCGACGCGATGCGGGGGCAGAGATCGACCGCGTCTACGACCCGGCGTCCGGGGCGTGGTCGTCGCTGCCTGCCGACCCGCTGGGAACAGCCGGCGTCCGGGAAGCGGCGTGGGCTGACGGGCTGCTGGTCCTCTCCGCCACGCAGTCGCCGGGCGCCTCGCCGACGCGGCTCGCGCAACTCGACCTGGACACCCTCACGTGGACGAAGCTGCCCACCCGCACGCTGGCCGGTCACATGACCGCCGTCGGCAGTCTCGTCGTGTGGCCGGGCACCGACTCCAAAGGCGCGATCTACGACCTCGCTTCGAGCAGCTGGACGGATGTGCCCGCGCTGGCGAAACGCGAGGTGCAGGGCGATCTGCTCCAGGCCGTGGTGGTCGCAGGGCGAGTCGGCGTGGGCCAGTGGCTGCTGGACCCGGTTGAGCTGACCTGGACGCAGCTGCCCGACTCCAGACTGACCGCGAGCGCCGGTGTGGCGGCCGCCGGCAGCCCGGACGGACTCCTCCTCTTCGGAGGCTGGACCGGGAAGGCGTTCACCGCGCAGACATTCTTCCTGCCCGTCACCTGAGCCTGACCCGCGAGGTCACACCCACCCCGAGGGGCGGACCGGCCGTCAACGGTCCGCCCCGACAGCTCGTCGTCCGCTGCGGTGGACGCGGCCTCTCGGGCAGCGGGGCAACCGACCTACACTCGCGGAATGACGACTGAACGCAAGACGCTCGACCTCTGGTTCGACCCGCTCTGCCCCTGGGCCTGGATGACCTCGCGCTGGGCGCTGGAGGTCACCAAGGTGCGGGACGTGGACGTGACCTTCCACGTGATGAGCCTTTCCGTGCTGAACGAGGGGCGTGACCTGGACCCTGACTACCGCAAGGTGATGGACAACGCGTGGGGCGGCGCGAGGGTCTGCCTCGCCGTCCAGGAGCAGTACCCGGACAAGCTCGCCGACCTCTACACCGCGCTCGGCACCCGCATCCACCTCGGCAAGGAACCGAACGTCCGCGCCACCCACGAGGCGGCGCTGGCCGAGGTCGGGCTGCCGGTCGAGCTCGCCGCCGCAGGCGAAACGGACGCCAACGACGCGGCCCTGCGCGCCGCCCAGGCCGAAGTGACCGCGGCGGTCGGTGACGAGGTCGGCACGCCCGTGATCCGCGTGGACGGGATGAGCCTGTTCGGCCCGGTGATCTCCCCTGCACCCAAGGGTGAGGAGGCCGGACGCCTCTGGGACGGCTTCGTGAACATCTGCGCCTATCCGGGGTTCTTCGAGCTCAAGCGGACCCGGACGGTCGACCCGATCTTCGAGTAGACCCGGCTCGCTCCCAGTCGTTGGCCGAGCTTGTCGAGACCTGGTGGGGCATCTCGACAGGCTCGATGAGCTGTGGGGCGTGGAGCTCAGGGCAGCGTCCGATCGCTCCCGAGGGTGCGCGGGACGTCCTCGTCGGTCAGGGGCGGGTGGTGCGCGCGTCCGGGCAACAACCGGGGCACCCACCACACTGCCCAGGCGGCGCCGGCCAGCGTGACCCAGCCGGTGGCGACGCTCGCGGTGACCACCCCGGCCACGCCGCTGGCCGCCGCGACCATGGCCGGTCCGATCAGGCCTCCCGACCCGGTGAGGCTGTTCCACAGGCCCAGCCAGCTCGCCCGGTTCCGGACGGGGGTCAGGTCGGCGCTGAGCGTCTTGTTGATGCCCGCCCCGAGCCCGTTTCCGACTGCGCACACCAGCGACACTGCGAGGAAGCCAGGCAGCGTCGAGGACAGCCCGGCGAGCAGGAACGCCACCCCCATCAGGGCCAGGCAGGGCACCAGCACGGCGGCCCGTCCGAACCGGTCCATGAGGGTGCCGGCCGGCAGGATGAACGCCAGCTCGACCAGCGCGGCGGCCGCGAAGACCAGCGACACCACGGCCTCGGAGTGGCCGAAGGCGTTGCCCAAGAGCGGTAGCAGCAGGTCGCGGTTCGTCCGCGCGATCGTGAGGACGATCACCGCCGCGCCCACCAGGAGCAGCGGACGCAGCACCTCGCCGCGCGTGGGGCCGGCGTCCGGCACCTCCCCGTCCGGGCGCTGTGGCGGCACGACCCGCGGCGGGACGAACGCGACGATCAGCGCCAGGCTCACCACTGCGGCCACCAGGTGGATCGCGAAGGCCGCCGGGGCTCCCGCGATCGTGATCACGGCCGCGCCGAGCAGGGGGCCGATGATGCGTCCGACCCGCATCGTCCCGCCGAAGATCGTCATCGCGCGGGCCCGCAGGTGCGCGGGGACCTCGTCCGCGAGGTAGGTCTGGCGGCCGAGGTCCCAGGTGAGGTCGCCGAGGCTCATCACGAGGATCCCGACGCAGAACACCGGCGGCGCCCAGCCGGGGACGGCTCCCGGCGTCCCCGCCAGCGCGGCGACCAGACACCCCGCGACCGCGGCGATCGAGACCAGGCCGCCGATGACGAGGGCCGCGCGCTCGCCGATCCGCGCCACGACCTGGCCGGTCGGCAGCGGCCCGACGACCGTGACCAGTCCGGCCAGCGTGATCAGCAGGGCGACCTGCGGCACGCTCAGGCCGAGGCGCAGCCCGACCAGGGGCAGCACGGGGACGATGGCGGCGGCGCCGGACGCGTAGAGCATCGCGGGCAGGTAGATCGGCAGCACCAGACGCCGCAGCAGCGTCGGCAGCTCTCCTGTCGCCACGAATCTCCTCCCACTATCTCGATATCAAGCTATTCCCCGTTCGGGGCCGGGCCAATCCGTCTCGTCCGTCCCGGCGCGGTGCTCGGGTCGCGGGTGCGGCGATAGGTTGCGGCCATGCTGGAGATCGTCGTACGGGCGCTGTCGCTGGTGGCGATCGTCGGCATCGGGCTCGGCATCAAGCGGCTGGGCTGGGCGAGCGCGCGCGACTTCGGGTTGTTCTCGAAGCTCGTGCTCGGGGTGACCCTGCCGTGCGCGCTGTTCACCAGCTTCAACGACTACCACCTCGAGTTCGCCCTGCTCGGGCTGACCGTCCTCGCGTTGGTGGTCAATCTGACCCAGCAGGTGCTCGGCTACGCGCTGGCCGCACGCAAGGGACGCCGGGAGCAGGCCTTCGCCGTCCTGAACTCGGGCAGCTACAACATCGGCGCGTTCGCGACGCCCTATCTGGGCGGCTTCATGGGCCCGCACGCGATGATCTACTCGACGCTGTTCGACTTCGGGACCGCGTTCTCCTCGGCCGGGGTCGCCTACGGTTGGGGCATGTCGCTGGCCAACGAGCCGGGCGAGCACGGCTGGCGGGAGCTCGTCCGGACGCTCTCCCGGTCGCCGGTGTTCGTGACCTACCTCGTCCTGCTGGTGATGCGGCTGCTCGACCTGCGGCTGCCGGACGAGGTGATCACGTTCACCTCGATCGTGGGCGCCGCGAACCCGTTCCTGGCCATGCTGATGATCGGCATCGGACTGGAGCTGAAGCTGCACCCCAGCAAGTACCGCGCCGCCGCGCGCATGCTGGCCGTCCGGTACGCCTTCTCCACCGTGGTCGCGGTGCTGTGCTGGTACCTGCTGCCTTTCCCCGTCGAGGCGCGGCTGGTGGTCGTGATGATCCTGTTCGCGCCGATCGCCTCGATGATGCCGGTGTTCACCGGCCACGCTGGCCTCGACGTGGAGCTGTCGGCCTTCATGAACTCGGTGACCATGGTGGTCGGCATCGTGATGCTGCCCACGCTGTACCTCGCGCTGCACGCCGCCTGAGCGCCGCGACTGATGGTGGCTGAGCTTGACGAAGCCCCCGGGCGCGACCCTTCGTCAAGCTCAGGGATCGTCTGGGCCCGGCAGGTGAGGTCTACGAGTAGCGCAGGCCGTCGCCGAAGTGGAACAGCGGGTCAGCGGTGTCGAAAGGCACATCGGGACGACTGGCCTCGACGGCGGACATGCTGCGCGGTAGGTCGAACGGCAGGATCCCCTGCGGGGAGGCCGCCCCGGTCAGGACGTCGAGCAGGGCGGCATCGCTCACCCCGAACGTGACCAGGAGCGCGGCCACGGCGTCCGCGAACGGCGTCAGGATCGCCGGACGGTCGCAGAACACGTCGACGACCGTCGGCACGGTCCGAGTCACGTCGAGGACGTGCGCGATCAGGTCGTCCGGGAAGTCGAGCGAGCCGGAGTGGAACCGGTTCTCGAAAGCCGTCGGACGCTGCTCCCACGGCGCCTGCAGACGCAGGACCGCGACGTCCGCCTCGGCCGGGGTGGCCACGACCGTCCCGTAGTCCGACGCGATCGACGGCTCGACGCCTTCGAGGTAGAGCCGGAGTGCTGCCGCAACCGAAGACGGGGTATCGACGGGCTCAACCAGCGGTGTGGTGGGATCGGGGCCGAGCGGGAGGACGGGCCGTCCGGCAACGTCGGTGTTGGTCAGCAGCACCACGGACGCGCGCTGCGCGGCCAGGCCGGCCTCGCGGAACTCCGGCTTCCCGACCACCTGGCGGGCGTGGTCGACGTCGACGTAAGGGTGGTCGAACAGGCCGAGGACGAACTTCTCCCGCAGCAGCCGCCGGGCCGAGACGTCCAGCCGCTCCTCGCTGACCACACCCGAGCGCACCAGGTCGATCAGGAGCTCTGGGCACGCTTCGCCGCCGAACTGGTCGACGCCGGCGTCCAGCAGTCTGGCCATGCGCTCGCGTGGCGACAGGTGCTCGACGCCCCAGGCGCGGGCGGGGAAGGGGTCGCCCATGATGTCGGAATCGGTGATGAGTCCCCAGTCCGTGCAGACGATGCCGTCGAAGCCGTAGCGCTCGCGCAGCATGCCGGTCACGACAGCCTTGTTGAAGGCGAACCCGACCTCCTCCAGGTCAGTGCCCACGGGCATGCCGTAGTAGGGCATCACCTGGCTCACCCCCGCCGCGAAGGCCGCCTCGAACGGCCTGAGGTGCTCTTCGAACCGTCCGCCGGGGTAGACCTGCTCGCGGCCGTGGGCGAAATGGGGGTCTTCCCCGTCCTGCTGCGGTCCGCCGCCGGGGAAGTGCTTGACCATGGTCGCTACCGACTGTGGGCCGAGTACTGGTCCCTGGAAGCCGCGGACGTAGGCGGCGCCCAGTCGGGCGACCAGCTCGGCGTCCTCGCCGAAGGTCTGCAGCTGCCGCGACCAGCGCGGTTCGGTGGCCAGGTCGACCTGCGGGTGCAACGCCAACCGGAGACCCACCGCGAGGTACTCCTGCCTGGCGATGTCGGCGAACCGCTCGACCAGCGCCTCGTCACGGGTGGCGGCCAGGCCCAGCGGCTCCGGCCACGTGCTGAAGCTCCCGGCCTGCAGCGCGGCCCCGGGGTTGTCCGAGGACGAGTGCCGCGGATCGGTCGACAGCGTCACCGGGATGCCCAGCCGGGTGGACGCCGCCAGCTCCTGCAGCCGGTTGTGCCATGCGGCGAGTGTGCCCGCGTCCGGGGCGGCGCCGAGCAGATTGAAGTGGTTCATCAACCGGCCGTGCACGTACTCGTCGGTGCCGGGCAGGCCGAACGCGGGATTGCCGTCCGAGAGTTCGCCGTCCGGACCGGGCAGGATCATCGTCTGGAAGAACAGCCCGGCCTTCTCCTCGACGGTCAGCTGGCCCCGCAGGATCTCGACCCGCTCGGCGACGGGCAGCGACGCGTCCCGGTAGCGGGTGTCGAGCGTCACAACTGGTCTCCCGCCGCGGGAAACCGCCGGTGGACGCCCGGCTTGATGCTGCGGATGGTGTCCTCGATGTCGCTGATGGCGAGGTCGGGATGGCTGCGGCCGAGTTTTGCGAGGTATCGCGTGCCGGCCTTGGCGAGCCGCTCGCGGACGACCTCGGGCGTGATCCGGAGCGCCTCGGCCGCTTCGGTGTCGTCCAGTTCGTCCCAGAATCGCAGCTGGATCAGCTCGCGGTCGGCCTGGCGCAGGTTGCTCAAGGCGTGCAGGAAGTCGTCCGCAGGGGTGCGCTGCTTGCGCGGGCCCACGATCGTCGCGCCGCCGCGCAGCCGGTCCAGGATGCTG
This sequence comes from Propionicimonas sp., assembly GCA_036770475.1. Classification (GTDB taxonomy): domain Bacteria; phylum Actinomycetota; class Actinomycetes; order Propionibacteriales; family Propionibacteriaceae; genus Propionicimonas. The sequence goes on from DAIPJC010000007.1 coordinate 94,925, forward strand.
AGCGAGTCGGAGAAGCGCTGATAGCTGGCGAGCACCACCTTGTCGATGGACGCGTAGAGGTCGTGCAGGTCGTGATCCGTGGACCCGAGCCGGCCGAACACCTCGTCGGCCATGGCGTCCGGTTCCGCAAGCCCCATCGCGCGCCACTCGCAGGCCGCCACCACCAGGCTGCGGTAGCGGGCCTCGAGCTCGTCGGCGTTCACGCCGTCCAACCTAGTGCCACTCGGATTTCCGCACACCATTTCCAGCCTGCTGGCACCATTCCGGGCCGGCACCTCCGCAAGGTGGACCGAAAGCGCCGATGACGGCCTTTTCGGTCCACCTTGACGCGGTGAGCCCTGCGGTGGGGTGTACGAACGTGGTTGGTTGTCCACAGATCCGGCTGAGACTGTCCCGGCGGGCGCCCGGTTCCCCTACGATCACCGAATCGCCGACAGGCCGCTGCTCACCACCCCCGGTGCGGCCGCCGCGGCGTGAGGGGGACGGCGATGGCCGAACCGAAGTCGGGGACGAGCCCGGTGCGCACCCGGAGGAACCTGCGCTGGATCGCGGTCGGCGTGCTCGCGGTCTGCCTCGGCGGACTCGGGGCGGCTCTCCTGTACGCGAACCTCAGCGACGCCCGGACCGTCGTCCGCGTCGTCCGGACCGTCTATCGCGACCAGGTGATCACCGCCGCCGATCTCGGCGTCACCTCAGCGGTGCCTGCGGCCGGTGTGGAGATGGTGGCCGCGGGCCAGATCGACGAGGTGATCGGACGTACGGCGCTGTACGACCTGGCCGAGGGCAGCCTGCTCGGCCCACGCACGTACGGCGCGCCCGCGGTCGAGTCGGGCAGCGTTCGCTTGGGCTTGCGCCTGGCCGCTGGCCGGATCCCGTCCGCGCCGATGCCACCGGGCACAGTGGTGCTGTTGGTGCCGGTCGGCAAAGACGGTGCCGGTCCACCGGAAGGAGCCAGCGTGACCGGCCGGGTCGCGACGGCCGCCACGACGCTGCCCGACGGCGCGTCCGTGGTGGACGTGAGCGTCGCCTCGGCCGAGGCGGAGCGGGTGGCGCGACTGGCCGCGAACGACCAACTCGTGCTCGTCCAGCAGGCGGGTGGACGGCGGTGAGCGTCCTGCTGCTGACCAGCGCAGGCCACTCGCCGGGCGTGACCGCGCTCGGTGTCGCGCTGGCGGTGACCTGGCCAGAGCCGGTGCTGCTGGTGGACGCCAACCGCGAACCGGACCAGTCCGTGCTCGCCGGCCACCTCCAGGGCGTCGACCCGGGCGGACGTGGACTCGGCGGGCTGCTGCAGGCGCACCGCGAGCGGCGTCCGCTGGTGTCGTGCCTGGACGCGATGAGCCTCCCGCTCGGCACCGAGGGCCACGACTTCCTGCCGGGGTTCTCGCACCCGGGCATGGTGTCGCTGTTCGCCCCGGCGTGGACGGAGTTCGGCAGCGCCCTCGATGCCGCGGGCCGCACGGTGCTCGTTGACGCCGGCCGGATCACCCCGGAAGGGCTGCCGCCCGCGTTGGCCGCGGTGTGCAGCGGGGTCGCCGTGGTCACCGGCAGCCGGCTGGTCGACCTGGCCGCGCTGCGGCTCTACCTGCCGCAGGTGGTGGCCGCGACGGGCGAGGAGCGAGTGGGTCTGGTGGTGGTCGGGCCCGGGCGCCCGTACGGGTCGGGCGAGATCGGGCACCGGTTCGGCGTCCGGGTGTGGGGCAAGCTGGCGTGGCAGCCGGAAGTGGCTGAGGTCTTCGCAGCCGGAGAGCCGGCGCTGCGGCGGCTCATGGCCAGTGCATACATCGAGGACGTCCGGACGCTGGGTGCCGCGCTCGCCGAGCGGACGGCCGGACGCAGGCAGGCGATCGGAACGCCGCAGTGAGGAGCCGGCCCGCCTAGGCTGACCAGGTGCCCGACCTCGCGACGCCCCTGATCGCCTGGTACGCCCGCGCCGCCCGCGACCTGCCGTGGCGGCGGCCCGGGTTCGGGACATGGGGCGTGCTGGTCAGCGAGTTCATGCTGCAGCAGACGCCGGTGAACCGGGTCGTCCCGCACCTGGCGGCGTGGCTGGAGCGGTGGCCGACGCCGTCCGACCTCGCGTCCGCCGGCCCGGGGGAGGCGGTGCGGCAGTGGGCGAACCTCGGCTATCCGCGGCGGGCGCTGTGGCTGCAGCGTGCGGCCGTGGAGATCCGGGACCGGCACGACGGCATCGTGCCCCGTGACGTGGACGCGCTGCTCGCGCTGAGCGGAGTCGGTACCTACACCGCGCGGGCGGTCGCGGTCTTCGCGTACGGCGATCGGCACCCGGTGGTCGACACGAACACCCGGCGGGTGCTCGCCCGGACGGTTGAGGGACGCTCCCAGCCGGGCCCGCCGTCCGCCCGCGACCTGGCGGTGATGGAGGCCGTCCTGCCCGTCGACGCGGGCGAGGCAGCCGTGATGAACGCCGCGACGATGGAACTCGGGGCGACGGTCTGCCTGGCTCGCGTTCCTCGGTGCGGCGACTGCCCGCTGGTTGACGTCTGCGCGTGGCGCCTGTCCGGCTGTCCGGACACCGGCGACACGCGGCGCAGGCAGCCCGCCTGGGCGGGCAGTGACCGGCAGGCGCGGGGCGCCGTCCTGCGAGGACTGCGGCAGGCTGCCCACGCCGTCCCGATCGCTGACGTCGCGCCCGACTGGCCGGACGCCGCCCAGCGCGATCGCGCGATCGCGTCCCTGCTCGCGGACGGCCTGGTCGAGGACCGCGGCGGATGGCTGGCGCTCCCATCCTGACCGGCCTGACGCGGTGTCCAGGCACCCACGATTGACGATGCGTCAACTCACGGTCAAGCGGGCAAGGTGTATGAACCTGCCCGAGTTATCCACAGATTCGGCCGCGGGCCTGTGTTGGGGGTTGCGGGTTCCCCTACGATCCCGGAATCGCTGGTAGGCCGCTGCTCACCACCCCCGGTGCAGCTGGCTCCGGCGACGAGGGGGTCGGCTGGTGGCCGAGATGTTCCCGGGTGGCGACCCGGTGGGAGCGGCTGATGAGGGCTGCGTTGACCTTGCCCAGGCGTGCGGGGTCGAGTCATGAGGCGGCTGGCCGAGGTGGACCTGCTGGCTCGTGAGGTGTCCTTCGAGACGGGGTTCCGCAGGTCGCGGCTGATCGAAGAGCGTCCCGACGACCCGGCGGTGGACTGGCAACTGGTGGTGGTGCTGCGACGGCGGGCGTCCGAACTGATCGCGGCAGCGGTCGCAGAACACAGCGGCCCGCTGACCGACGTCGACCGGCGGCTGCTGGGTCGCTCGATCGTGCGGACGGTGGTCCGCGACCACGTGGACGCGCTGAGCACCAACGGCGAGGCGCTGTGGCCGATCGCGGTCGAGCAGGCGTATGCGGAGGCGGTCGAGAACGCGATCTTCGGGTTCGGCCGACTGCAGCCGCTGTTCGAGATCCCGGACGCCGAGAACGTCGAGATCCACGGCTGCGACTCGGTCGTCGTCCAGTACTCCGACGGACGGCGAGAGTCCCGTCCGCCGGTGGCCGATAGCGACGCCGAGCTGGTGGAGGCGATCCGGTTCCTGGGTGAGACCGTGAGCCCCGCCCGTCCCTTCGACGACGCCCACCCGATGATGACGCTCGCGCTCGGTGATCGGCACCGGCTGCACGCGATCGGCTTCGGCCTCAGCTATCGGCCGAGCGTGACCATTCGCCAGCACACCCTCGTGGACATCGACCTGAAACGCCTTGCCGCAGGCGGAATGATGCCCGAGGAGGTGGCCCGGTTCCTGCACGCCGCCGTCCTGGCCCGCAAGTCGATGGTGATCTCTGGTGACCAGGGCGCAGGGAAAACAACACTGCTCAGGGCGCTGATCGCCGCGATCCCCGACAACGAGCGGTTCGGCACCCTGGAGACCGACTACGAGCTGCTCACGCACCTGCAGCCCAACCGGCGCAACATGGTGGCCCTGCAGTCGCGGGTGGGCATGGGCGAGGTGCTCCACGGGCGTCGCGTGGGCGAGTTCACGGTCGCCGACCTCATTCCGGAGGCGCTTCGCCAGAACCTGTCCCGGCTGGTCGTGGGCGAGGTGCGTGGCGGTGAGGCCGGCGCGATGTTCGAGGCGATGACCTCAGGTGCGGGCACGATGTCCACGACCCACTCGCACTCCGCGGCCTCCACGATGGACCGGCTCGCCTCCCGGGTCGCGCAGGGTGGCGTGCTCAGCATGGACGAGGCCTACCGGCAGATCGCGCTGCACATCCACCTGCTCGTCCACGTGAGGCTGGTCGACGACACGTGGCGCGGCGGCCTGCGGACGCGCACCGTGGCCGAGATCCGCCAGCTCACCGGCGGTGTCGAGAACGGGCGTCCGGTGACTCACCTGTGCTACCGCTCCGGCGACGGCGAGGACTGGTTCAGCCCCGATCCCGCATCCCTCACCGAGCTCGCGTCCTTCACCGCGGCCTGGGATGCCTGATGGCCAGCTTCCTGGCCGCGGTCTGCGGCGTCCTCGTTGCCGGTGGCGTCGTGCTGGCGATCGCGGGCTTCAACACCCCTCCCGCTCAGCCGGGACCGTCATCCACAGGCTTGTGGAAAACTCTTGTGGACAGTGGGACGGGTGGGGCAATCCGGCGTCGCTGGTGGCAGGTGCTGCTGGCCCTGCTCGCCGGCTCTGTCGCGGCGTCGGTCACCGGCTGGCCGTTGCTCGCCGTGCTCATCCCTGCGGTCGGCTACGGCCTCCCGGCCATCCTCTCCGCGCCCGCCAACCGTGACCTCGCCCTGCTCGAGGCGCTCGACCGCTGGGTGCGGACGCTCGGCTCGCTGCTGCCCACCGGACGCTCGATCCTGGACGCCGTCCGGATCTCCGTCCGCCAGGCGCCGGCCCTGTTGGCGCCGCACCTGCGACTGCTCGTCGCCCGCCTGGACGACCGCTGGCCGATCGAGCAGGCGCTGTTGGCGCTCGCCGACGACCTCGACAACCCGGACGCGGACGCCGTCGTGGCCGCGCTCGCCCTCGCTGCCGAGCGAGGTGGGACCGGCGCCGGCGCAACCCTCGCGGCGCTCGCCGACAACATCCAGGACCGCCTGCGCGCCCTGCGCGAGATCGAGACCGAGCGGGCCAAGCCGCGCTTCGTCGTCCGCCAGGTCACGCTGATCACCGTTGTCGTGCTCGGGTTGGCCCTGCTCTTCGGCGGCGATTTCTTCGCGCCCTACGGCACCGATCTCGGGCAGGTGCTGCTCGCCGTCCTGGTGGCCGCATACCTCGGCTCGCTGCTGTTCCTGCGCCGGATGACCCTGCCTCGGCCGCGGCAGCGCATCCTGAGGCGGGCGACATGAACGGCCTCCTGCTGGCGATCGCCAGCGGCGCCCTCGCCGCGTTCGGGATCTGGGCGGTGGCAGGGCTGCTGCTGCCCGTCCGACCGCGGCTGGCCGACGCGCTCGACCTCCTCGACGGGCGGCTCGCGGCCCCACCCGAACCGTCCGGGACGGGCCTGGACCGGCTCGGCGGCTGGTTGCGGACGCGACTGCGGCGTCCGGTGTCCGCGGCGACCCTGCGCCGTCTGCGCGTGGCCGGACGCAGCGTGGACCGGCACTACGCGCACAAGGCGGTCACCGCGCTCGGCGGGCTGGTGCTGCCGTCCCTGGCCGGCGCAGCGCTGGCACTCACCGTTGGCAGCGGCTTCGAGGTGCCAGCCGCCGCCGGTCTAGTGCTCGGGCTGGCCGGCTTCTTCGTGCCTGACCTGCTGCTGCGCGGCGCCGAAGCCGAGCGCACCGGGGACGCCACCGAGGCGTTGTTGACCTACTTCGACCTGGTCACGCTCGAACGCCTGGCCAACTCCTCCGGCAGCCAGGCTTTGCGCGCCGCGGCCGGCGTCAGTGACGTGACCGTGTTCGCCACGATCCGGGACGCCCTCGAACGAGCCCGGCTCGAACAGCAGGCGCCCTACCCGGAACTGCAGCGGCTCGGCCGCGAGCTGGAACTGCCCGCGCTGGTCGACATCGCCGACGTGATGGCGCTGGACGAGGCCGGCGCCGCCCTCTCCGGGGCACTGCGCGCCCGCGTCCGGGAGCTTCGGGACGCCCACCTCACGCAGGCGAAGATCGCGGCGTCCGCGGTGTCGGAGCGGATGGCGTTCTTCATGGTCATCCCCTCGCTCGTGTTCGGCCTGTTCTTCCTCGTCCCGCCGATCCTGAGGCTGCTCGGCGGCTGACCCACGATCCGCCGGCTCCGCTCGTCGAGCCTGTCGAGACGCGAGGCCGGCGGATTCCATCCCTGAGAAGGAGATACAGATGAGGTTCCTGCACCTGCTGGTTGGGGCGCTGGTCGGCCCGCCGCCCCGAAGGGACCAGCGCGGCCTGTCCCAGTCGACCGAGACCGCGATCCTGCTCGGCGGCGCGGTGCTCGTGGCCGGGATCGTAGTCGTCGCTGTGACCGTCTACGTGAACGCCAAGCTGCCTCGACCGTGAACCAGCGCGGGGTGGCCGAATCGACCCAGTGGGCGATCCTGCTGCCCACGCTGCTCACGCTCGTCCTCGGGCTCGTGCAGGTGGGTGTGTGGCTGTACTCGCGGACGGTCGCCGCGCAGGCCGCCGCCGTCGTCGCGGACCTGCGCGCCACCGGTCCGTCCGCGGACGAGTCGGCCAGGCAGTCCGGCCGGAGGATCGCCGCGGACGGCGGCCTGCAGCAGGTGGAGATCAGCGTGGACGCCGACGCCGGTCACCTCGTGGTGACCGTCAGCGGCCGGGCGCCGCTGTTCTTCGACATCGGCCAGGGGCAGATCGTCGAGCGGGCCGTGCTGCCGTTGGAGCGGGTGACGCCGCCATGATCCGGATTCCGCGCGTGCCCGACGATCCGGCCAACAGTGGCGCATCGCTCGTCGAGGCTGCCGAGACCCGGCACCTCCAGCGGGGCGCGGCCGCGGTCGAGTTCGCGATGCTCGTCCCCGTCCTGGTGCTGCTGTTCGGGCTCGTGGTGGGAGGCGCGCGCACCTGGCTGGCCCGCGGTGCCGTCGAGCAGGCTGCGGCCGCCGCCGCTCGCGGCGCGTCCCAGGCCCGGACGCCGGGTGAGGCGCAACACGCCGCGACAGAGTTGGCCCGGGCGCAGGCGGCAGTGGGCGGCCTGCGGTGCGACCGCTGGGCGGTCGACGTGGAGGTGGGCGCCCTCGCCGGCGCTCCCGGAATACCAGGGGAGATCCGGGCGACCGTCACGTGCGACGTGCCGCTGGGCGATGTCCTCGTCCCGGGCTGGCCGGGGAGCGTCGAGGTGCGGGCGACCTCGGCCGCCGTCGTGGACAGATACCGAGGGAGGCAGTGATGCGCTGGCTACGCGGATTGGGTGCCCTGGTCACACTCGGGCTGGTGCTCGTCGGGGCACCGTTCGTCCTGGTCGCCTGGGGACGGTTCCCTTCCGGCTGGGACAGCCTGGCCCGTCCGGACGACGGGTCGCTGCTGCTGGGCGTACTGACCGTCGCCGGCTGGCTGGCGTGGGTGTCGTTCGCGGCGTCCACGCTCGTGGAGGCTGTGCGGCTGGGTGATCACGAGCACCGGCGAAGGCTGCGCATCCCGTTGTTGGGCGGGCTGCAGCAGCTCAGCGCGGGCCTGCTGCTCGCCGTCCTCGCGCTGGCGCCCGACGCGCCTGCAGCCCCCGGTCCGGGAGCCGTGCCGGTCCTGGTTGCGGAGCCTGAACCCGACCGACCGGAGCTTGCCGAACCTATTGCCACAAGCGGGAACACCTACCTGGTCGAGCCTGGCGACGACCTCTGGTCGATCAGCGCGCAGCTGCTCGGCGACGGCGCCCGCTGGCGCGAGTTGGCTGCGACCAACCCCGATCACCTGCACGACCCGACCGTGCGACTGGCCCCCGGGACGCGGCTGGACCTGCCGGCCAGCGCGGCCCGGCGGACACTACGGGTCACGGTGCAGCGCGGCGACACCCTCAGTGGCCTGGCGCTGGAGCACCTCGGCGCGGCCTCGCGCTGGCCACGGATCGCCGCGGCCAACCTCGACCTGGTCAAGAACCCGGACCACATCGAGATCGGCTGGCGGCTGGAGATCCCCCGTGCGATCGCTGCCGCGCACGAGGCCGTGGAACGCTCCCGCGCTCACCGCGAGCAGACGGACGACCACGCGCAGGGCCGCGCCACCACGCCCATGCCCGATCCGGAAACGGGCATCCAGCCCACCACCCGGCCGACGGCGCGGGCCACCCCGGACACGCCGGCACCATCTGCCCGCCAGAGCCCATCCGGATCAGCGGGACCGGCCAGCCAGGCCGAGGAGTCCGCGACCGCTCGGACGACCGCCGAAGTGGCCGCGGATGCCACGCGTCCCGCGTTCCCCCTGCTCGGCACGCTCGGCAGCCTGGCCGCGGCCGCGATCATCGGGGTTGTCGAAACCCGGCGGTTCCTGCGTCTCAGGGAGCGTCCGGTCGGACGCCGGCTGATCCCGCCCGAGGAGGACGCGGCGCGACTGCGGCTGGCGCTGGGCGTCCGGCAGCAGCCCGACCGGCTGGCCGTCCTGGACGCGTCCCTGCGAGCGATCGGACGGCACTGCCACCAGCGCGGCGTTCCGCTGCCCGAGCTGGCCCGGATCGTGGTGGGCGAGACGGCGATCGCCTTCGAGTGGGCCACGGCGACGACCCTTCCGCCCGTGGGCTTCACCGGCACCCACGACCGGTGGACGGCGTCCCTCGCCGAGCCGCCGGCGGCGGACGACCACCCGTGCCCCTACCCGGCCGTGGTGAGTCTCGGCAGCACGTCCGGTGGCGACCTCGTGCTGGTGGACGCCGAGCGCTCCCGGGTGCTGGGCGTCGCCACGGACGACCCCGAGCTACGGCGCTCGACGCTGGCCGCGATGGGAGTAGAGCTCGCCTGCGCGCCCTGGTCGGCCGAGATCAGCCTGCTGGCGGTCGGCACTGATGCGCCGCTGGTCGCGCTCGCTGGCGGGGATCGCGTTCAGGTCGTCGAGCGGATCGAGGACGCGATCGAACGCCTGCGTCATGTCGTGGCCGAACGCAGTGAATCCCTTGGCGCGGAGGCGCTCGCGTCCCTGCGGGTCGACCCCGATCGGGCCGATGCCGTTGCGCCCGTGGTGCTCTGCGTGCTGGAGGACGTTCCGGTCGAGCGGGCCACGGAACTCGACGAACTGCTCGGCGGACCGTCGGTCGGCGTGGCCGTGATCCTCGCTACCGCGTCCCAGGCGGACGCCCAGTGGCAGGTCGAGGGCGACGTCGCCGCTCCGACAGGGCACCTGGCCGGCCAGTCCGATCGCCTCCTGGCCCACGCGATCCCGGAGGCCACACGCTCGGGGGTGGCGCGGCTGTTCCGGGCGGCGGACGACCCAGCCAGCGCGGTCGCGCCCTGGTGGAGCGGCCACGAATTCGGCGAACGCCGCGACAACGTGCTCGCTCTGCCTCAACGCGCCCACCGAGGAGAGGATCCCGTGGACATCGTCAGACTCGTCTCCGCCGCCGAGCACCCGCGTGTGCTGCTGATCGGACCGGCCGACCTGCAGGGGGCGAACGGGCCAGAGCCCACCCGCGCCCGACAGCAATTGGTCGAGCTGTGCGCGTGGCTGGTGGAACACCCCGGCAGCACGGCCACGGCGATGGCCGCTGGGCTGGCTGTCGCCGAGGGCACACGGCGCTCCAACCTCAGTCGGCTGCGCGCGTGGCTGGGCAATGCGCCGGACGGGAAGCCGTACCTGCCTGACGCCTACTCCGGACGAGTGCTGCTGCATCCAGCGATCACGTCCGACTGGCACCAGCTGCAGTTACTGCTGCGGCCCGGCATCGATCGGGTGGGGGACAGCACGCTGGTGGCCGCGCTGGAAATGGTTCGGGGCGCTCCGCTCGCCGACGCCGCGCCGAGCCAGTGGCACTGGGCGGAGGAGCTGCGGACGGACTTGTCGTCCGCGCTGCGCGATGTCGGAGTCGTCCTCACCGACCGGGCGCTGGCGAGAGGAGACATCGACCTCGCCCGTTGGGCGGCCGCCCGAGCCCTGGCGGTGGCGCCCGAGGATGAACAGCTGCTCTGCGCCCGGATCCGCACCGAGCACCGCGCGGGCAACCCTACCGAGGTGGAGCGGCTGGTGAACCAGGTCACCCGGCAGGCCCGCGTCCTCGGTGTCGACCTGCTGCCCGAGACCGTGGAGTTGTGCCAGCAGGTGGTCGAGGGACGTCTCCGGGCCCGCGCCTGAGCGGTCGCCGAACGAGTCGGCCCGAGGTCATCCGGCCCCTCAGACCTGGCTCGAGGGAGGCGGTCCCTTCGGGTCCGAGTGAGGCAGGTGCTGGGTGCCGACGGCATCGCGGGTGGCGCGCAGAGCGGCGCCGAGATCGTCGAAGCGCAGTTGTGCAACCCGCATGAACAGGAAGTCGACCACGGCGAGCTGAGCCATCCGGCTGGCCAGCGCCGCAGCCCGCAGGGTGGCCTCCCGCGCAGGGGTCCGCAGCACGACATCGGCGGCCTGAGCCAGTGGTGAGTCCACGTCGTTCGTGATGGCGACCGTGAACGCGCCCGCGTGCGCCGATACCTCCAGGGCGTGCAGCACGTCGATCGTCCCGCCGCTGAAGGAGAAGGCGACAGCCGTGGTGTCCTGCCCGGCGAGGGCGGCATGCACCATCTGGACGTGAGTGTCGCTGGAGAACAGGCACATCAACCCGATGCGCTGCAGCTTCTGGCTCAAGTCCGCCGCCGCGAGGCCGGAGGCCCCCACGCCGAAAGTCACCACGTGGTGGGCCTGCGCGACCGCGACGGCCACGCGTTCCAGGGCGTCCAGGTCGAGGAGGCGAGCCGTCTGCTCGATCGTGCGGGCCTCGTGGAAGGCCACTTTGGCCACCATCTCGGCCGGGGAGTCGGAGGCGTTCAGCTCGCCCTCCGCGATGCTGGAGCGCTCGAGTTCGACCGCACGCCGGGAGAGCTCCTGAGCGAGCTCCATGCGCAGCGCCGGCAGTCCGGTGAACCCCAGTGCCTTGGCGAACCGGATCACTGAGGCCTGGGAGACGCCCGCCCGTTCGGCCAGCGCCGCCACGGTTGCGGTCAAGGCGACCTCGGGATCGTTGAGCACCGCCCGGGCAACATCGGCTTCCGCGCGTCGCAACCGGGGCAGCGTCACGCGGATCGACTCGATGACGTCGCCTTCCACACTGCCTCCCGGAGGTTGGATACGAGAGTCTCCCACAACAACCTATGTAGTGATGTTTCACAATTGGCCAATAGTGTGTAGCATTCTTTCACGACCGTTACCGGGGGAAACGAAGGAGTCTTCGCCGATGCCTGACCTGAGTGGCCTGACCACCACGGAGAGACAGAACCCACGCACCAACCGACTGGACGCGATGAGCGTCCCCGACTTCCTGGCGGTGATGAACTCCGAGGACCGCAAGGTGCCCGAAGCGGTCGCGAGCCAGATACCCCAGATCGCCCGTGCCGTGGAGTTCGCGGTCGATGCGCTGAACCAGGGCGGCCGGCTGATCTACCAGGGCGCCGGCACCAGCGGTCGCCTGGGGGTGCTTGACGCGTCCGAGTGCCCACCCACTTTCGGTACCGACCCGGGGGAGGTCGTCGGGCTGCTGGCCGGCGGAGAGCAGGCGATGTTCCGGGCCGCGGAAGGGGCGGAGGACTCGGCAGAACTGGGTGCAGCGGACCTGGCCGGGATCGGACTGTGCGATCGGGACGTGGTGGTGGGTATCGCGGCCTCGGGTCGCACTCCGTATGTGATCGGCGGCCTCGACTACGCCACCGCGGTGGGGGCGCGGACGGTATCCATCGCCTGCAACCCCGGCGCTGAAGTCGGGCGCCATGCCGAGGTGTCCATCGAGGTGGACAACGGCCCCGAGGTGCTCACCGGTTCGACCCGCCTGAAGGCGGGCACGAGCCAGAAGCTGGTGCTGAACATGATCTCGACCGCAACCATGGTCCGGCTTGGCAAGGTGTACGGCAACCTCATGGTCGACCTCCGCCCGACCAACGAGAAGCTGGCCGCCCGGGCGCTCCGCATCATCCAGGCCGCCACGGAATGCGACGAACGCACAGCTCGCGAGGCACTGGCCCGTTCCGACAACCATGCCAAGACCGCCATCGTGGCGATCCTGTGTGGCATCGACCCCGAGGCGGCACGCACCCGTCTTGCCGCGGCCGAGGGCTTCGTCCGCGCCGCCATCGAGACCGACAACTGACCCCACCCCACTCAAGGAGGAGAACCCATGGACTACAAGAAGCTCAGCCAGGACATCGTCCCTTTGGTGGGCGGGGTCGGCAACGTCGCCGCGTTCACCAACTGCATGACGCGACTCCGGCTCGACCTCGTCGACCAGTCGAAGGCGGACGTCGACGCCATCAAGAAGCTGGACGGCGTCCTCGGCGTGGTGCCGGGCGACCAGCTCCAGATCGTCGTCGGCCCCGGTCACGCACAACGGCTGCGGGACGAGTTCGGTGAGACGAGCGGGCTCACTCCGCGCGCCGAGGTGGACGCGGCCGAGGACCTGCGCACCCTGGAGACGGAGAACAAGGCGAAGGTGAAGGCCCGCCAGACCACGGGCGTGCACGCCGCCTTCCGACACATCGGCAGCATCTTCATCCCGATCATCCCCGGCTTCATCGCCTGCGGCCTGGTGCTGGCGATCACCAACGTCTGGAAGGTCTTCGATCCGACCGTGGCCAAGAACCCCTGGTTCCTCGCCTTCGCGGCCGTCGGCGCGATCATCACCGGAGCGCTCAACCTGATCGTCGGTCACAACACGGCCAAGGAGTTCGGCGGGACGCCGGTGCTCGGCCTGATCGCCGGTGCCGTCCCCTACATGACCGCGCTGGCCGGTGTCGCGGCGACCACGGCGGCGGACGGCACCACGGTGCCGGCCCAGCCGCTGACGATCCCGATCTTCGGGGCGCTCAACCCCGCCCTGGGCGGCATCATCGGCGTGATGATCACCGCCTGGCTCTTCACGGTCATCGAGAAGTGGTTGCGCAAGCGCGTCCCTGCGTCGCTGGATCTCTTCGTCGTGCCGGTCGTGACGGTGATCGTCGGCGCCGCGGCCTGCGTCCTCGTGATCATGCCGATCTCCGCGCTGCTCATGCAGGGGATCAACTGGCTGCTGATCGACTTCGCGCTCGAGAAGGGTGGCGTCGTCGGCGGCTACCTGCTGGCCTCCCTCTTCCTTCCCCTAGTCATGCTGGGCATCCACCAGGGACTCACCCCGATCCACGCCCAGCTGATCGCCGACCACGGCTACACCCAGCTGCTGCCGGTTCTGGCGATGGCGGGAGCAGGCGAGGTCGGCATGGCGATCGCGATCTTCGTCAAGACCAAGAGCGAGCGGCTGAAGAACATCATCCGCGCGGCCCTCCCCATCGGCATCCTCGGGGTCGGGGAGCCGCTGATCTACGGTGTGTCGCTGCCGCTGTTCTACCCGCTGATCACCGCGTGCCTCGGCGGCGGTTTCGGCGGCGCCTTCGTCGCCTACGGCATTCAGGCGACCGGCGGCTTCGGTGCGGGTGCCCTGGGTCTGTCCGGGGTGTTGATGACGGCGGTGATCACCAGCGGGCAGTGGCTGTGGTACCTCGGCGGCCTGGTGGTCTCCTATGTCATGGGCTTCGTGCTCACCTACTTCTTCGGCTTCAAGGAGCACATGGTCGAGCGGCTCGGCTGAGTCGCCCGACGACCCGAGGAGAGAGCCGGGCTTCGGACGACCGGAGCCTGGCTCGACGGGAAGGAGAGGATCATGCTGTTCTCGATATACCCGACCGATTCGCTGCATGCCCGCGAACGCGTCCTGGAGCAGGCGGATGCCCAGGCCGTAGAGCCGCTGGTGTTCACCTCTTTCCACATCCCCGAAAGCGAGGGGCTGCTGCAGTACGGCGCGTACCTGCAGGCGCTGCACCGCGATCGGGGGCTCACGTTCTGCGGCGACGTCTCTCCGGGGACGCTCGACGCACTGGGGGTGGGCATCGACGACCTGGGCCTGCTGCGGCGATGGGGAGTGACGTGCCTGCGGATCGACTACGGATTCGGGCCCGAGCAGATCCGCAGGATCGCCGCGAGCGGTGACTACACGATCGCGGTCAACGCCAGCACGGCGGACGAGGCGCTGCTCGAGTCGCTCGCGGGGCTGCGGGTGGTCGGCTGGCACAACTTCTACCCCCGGCCGGAGACCGGTCTGACCGTCGACTTCTACCTGGCCCAGAACGCGCGGTTCGCCGAGCGGGGTCTCGACGTCTACACGTTCATGCCGGGTGAGGTCGACTTCCGGGCACCCCTGTTCGCGGGCCTGCCGACCCTGGAGCACCAGCGGCACCGCAACGCATGGCGCAACTACTTCGAACTGCGACGGCTGAGTCCGGAGGTGACAGTGGTCTGTGCCGAAGGGATTCTGGCGGAGGACCATCTGCGCTGGATCTTGCACTTCGACGCCACCGGCGAGGCGACCCTGCCGTTGACCGGCATGGATCCTTCGGTGGAGTTCCTGCAGGGTGGCTCCTGGCATCTGCGGGTCGAGGACAGCGAGGTCTCCTTCAGGATTGATGGGACGCGGGGAACGCGCGCTCCCGCGCGACTGCTGAACGCCGACCAGCGCTCGCGGGGCAGCCTGCAGATGGACCTGGACCGGTACGGCCGCTACCGCGGCGAACTCCACCTCATGCGCACCGACAGGCCGCTCAACCAGCTGCAGGTCAGGGTGGCCGAGGTTGCCGGCCCCTATCTCGGGCTCGTCGACAGTCTCAACCCCGGAATGGTCGTCCGCTTCGACTGAGGAGCCGCGGGGATCAGCGGACCAGCCCGGGGCACGCCGCCGCGCCCGGCGCGGCAGCCGCCGGCGCAGGCAGGCTGATCAGAATCGCTGTCATCAGGGAGATCAGGAGCGCCAGAATCAGCGTCCGAAGTGCGCGGAGCCGGATCGGCTGACCATGGAACGTATGCATGACCCCTCTTCGCGTCCTGCCCGCGGGTATCCCCCGCGAAGCGCTCCTTTCAGGTTTTTCTCAGGTTAGCCACAACGGACCGCCGATGTCATGCGGTGCGGCGAACCTCGTGACTCGTGTGGCGAAAGGGACGAAGTCGCCGTTCCCCGCGGCCACGCCTACAGAACTCGTGACGCAATTCGGGGGCCAGACGCGCGCAGACGTCCATCTGGGGCACCTCGCAACCATCACCACCCGGATTCGCGTCATCGCGCGGGGGGTGGGGGATCTGATCGCGGCGGTGGACCGGGTTGGGAACCGTCCCCAAGCTCGAGTCACCAGCCCGAACCGCGACTGGGCGGGCTCGGCCGGTCGTCCCGCGTCAGGAGACCGGGGTGACCTCCACGGACTCCGCATGCCGCACGAGCCACGCATCGCGGTAGTCGCGGACGATGGCGGGCCAGTCGGTCTGCACGGCGTCCACGCCGAGGGCGAGGATCGGGCCGTAGGCCGCGTCCGGCGAGGTCGTGATGGCGAGTTCGTCGTCCTGCCCGCCGAACAGCGGGATGCCGGTTGTCAGCGTCACGGCGTTCACGAACACGAACAGGCCCAGTGACTGGAACTCCTCGATCACGGACGCCGAGAACCACGGGTGCTGCCGCGAGTCGGTGATCAGTTCCACGCCGACGGTGTTCAGCTTCGGGTCTTTCGCCACCCGGTACACGTCCTCGGGGCTGCCGCAGATCGGCACGAACGGGAACTTCACGTCGAACTCGCGCAGCCGATCCAGCGCCGCCTCCTCCCAGGCCGGGCACTTCATCAGCAGCTGGTGCGCCATGTACAGCCCGTCCAGCGCCTTCAGCAGGTTGGGCCAGCGCCACCACGACCGATCGATGTTGAACAGGGCGCGGGTGTCCTTGAACCCCTTCAGCAGCGGCAGCAGTCGCTCGACCCGCGCGATCCGTCCCGGCCGATCGATCCACACGTAGGACGCCTTGTCGATCTCCGCGGCAGTGAGCGTCTGCAGGTTCGCCTCGAAGCCGAGCAACTCGGGTTCGTAGCCGTCGTGGAAGCAGTAGAACTCGCCGTCGCGGGACGCCGTCACGTCCAGCTCGACCATTCCGGCGCCCTGCAGCAACGCGGCCTTGACGGCCAGCTCGGTGTTCACCGCGACGCTGCCGCCGGCACTGCCGCGGTGGGCGACCACGAGGATCCGTTCTGTGCTGAGTACGTCGTTGATGAGCGCGTTCATGGCCGCGAATCGGGCTTGGCCGAACATCGCACCTCCGGGGTGACAGGCGGTGCCGACCTCGTCGTCAGCACATCTCCGATGGTACCCACCACCGCGTCCGGTTATTCGGGTTCTGCAGTGGTGGCGGGTGCGCGGTGGCAGGATTCATGACGGCTCAACAAAGGAGTGTCATGGCTGAATTCCGCTACGAGGACCTGCTTCCGATCGGGGAGGACACCACTCCCTACCGTCTCCTCACCACTGAGGGTGTGGGGACGGTCGAAGGTCCGGACGGACGCACGTTCCTCACCGTCGCCCCGGAGGCGCTGGAGTTGCTGGCCGAGACCGCCATGCACGACATCGCGCACTACCTGCGTCCGGCCCATCTCGCCCAGCTGCGGACGATCCTGGACGACCCCGAGGCCAGCCCCAACGACAAGTTCGTCGCGCTCGACCTGATGAAGAACGCCAACATCGCCGCCGGCGGCGTGCTGCCGATGTGCCAGGACACCGGCACCGCGATCATCATGGGCAAGCGCGGCCAGCAGGTGCTCAGCGAGGGCACCGACGAGCTTCCGCTCAGCAAGGGCGTGTTCGACGCCTACACGAAGCTGAACCTGCGCTACTCCCAGAACGCGCCGCTGACCATGTGGGAGGAGAAGAACACCGGCTCCAACCTGCCCGCCCAGATCGAGCTGTACGCCGACACCGCACCCGGGCACGAGAACACCTACAAGTTCTTGTTCATGGCCAAGGGCGGCGGCTCGGCGAACAAGAGCTACCTGTACCAGGAGACGAAGGCGATCCTGAACCCGACGTCGATGATGACCTTCCTCGACGAGAAGATCCGCTCGCTCGGCACCGCCGCCTGCCCGCCCTACCACCTGGCCATCGTGGTCGGCGGCACGTCGGCGGAGTTCGCGATGAAGACCGCGAAGTACGCCTCGGCGAAGTACCTCGACTCGCTGCCCACCGAAGGCTCCATGAGCGCGCACGGGTTCCGCGACACCGAGCTCGAGGCACAGGTGCTGGAGCTGACCCGGCAGATGGGCATCGGCGCGCAGTTCGGCGGCAAGTACTTCTGTCACGACGTGCGGGTGGTGCGGCTGCCGCGGCACGGCGCGTCCCTGCCGGTCGCGATCGCGGTGTCCTGCTCCGCCGACCGGCAGTGCCTGGGCAAGATCACCCCCGAGGGCGTGTTCATCGAGCAGCTCGAGACCGAGCCGGCGCACTTCATGCCCGAGACCACCGACGAGCACCTCGAGGGCGGCGACGTCGTCGAGATCGACCTGGGCCGGCCGATGCCGGAGATCCTGGCCGAGCTGAGCAAGTACCCGGTGAAGACCCGGCTGTCGCTGAACGGCACCGTGATCGTGGGACGCGACATCGCGCACGCCAAGATCAAGGAGCGTCTGGACGCCGGCGAGGAGATGCCGCAGTACCTGAAGGACCACCCCGTGTACTACGCGGGCCCGGCCAAGACCCCCGAAGGGATGGCGTCCGGCTCGTTCGGGCCGACGACCGCGGGCCGGATGGACTCCTACGTGGACCAGTTCCAGGCCGCCGGCGGCTCGATGATCATGCTGGCGAAGGGCAACCGCTCGAAGGCGGTCACCGACGCCTGCCAGGCGCACGGCGGGTTCTACCTCGGCTCGATCGGCGGCCCGGCCGCCCGGCTCGCCCAGGACTGCATCACCAGCGTCGAGCTGCTGGAGTACCCCGAGCTCGGCATGGAGGCGATCTGGAAGATCGAGGTGAAGGACTTCCCCGCTTTCATCGTCGTGGACGACAAGGGCAACGACTTCTTCGCCGATGTCAGCCGACCCACCGTCCTGCACCTGCAAGGTCTCACCCGGACCGCTGGGTGACTCGCACTGCTGGCTGAGCCTGACGAAGCCCCCGCCTCCGGCGAGCGCGGAAGCCAGAACGAGGGGACAGTCCCTTTCGTCCGGTTGTCCACAAGCTCGGTCGACACCAGCGCGGAGGCCTCTTGGCCTGTGGAAAAGTGAACGGAAAAGGAACCGTCCCCTTTTCGTTCAGTGTTCGTTCAGTGTGCTGGCGTTCTGTCGCGGGGTCTCTGAGCGCCGGCCCAGCGCGCTACGGCGATCAGTTCAGCCTCGGGCCTCGATCGGGACGTAGTCGCGCTCGGTCTCGCCGACGTAGATCTGGCGCGGGCGGCCGATCTTCGTGGCCGGGTCGGCGAACTGCTCGCGCCAGTGGGCGATCCAGCCGGGCAGGCGGCCCAGGGCGAACAGGACGGTGAACATGTTCTGCGGGAAGCCCATCGCCTGGTAGATCAGGCCGGTGTAGAAGTCCACGTTCGGGTAGAGCTTGCGCTCCTGGAAGTAGGGGTCGCTCAGCGCCGCGTCCTCGAGCTGGAGCGCCAGGTCGAGCAGCTCGTCCTGGGTGCCGGAGCGGGTGCGCAGGATGGAGTCGGCGTGCTTCTTCACGATCGCGGCGCGCGGGTCGTAGTTCTTGTAGATCCGGTGGCCGAAGCCCATCAGCTTGGTGGTGTCCTTCTTGTCCTTCACCTTGTTGACGTAGGTGTGGACGTCGCCGCCCTCGTCCCGGATGCCCTGCAGCATCTCCAGCACCGCCTGGTTCGCGCCGCCGTGCAGCGGACCGGACAGCGCGCTCACCCCGGCGGCGACCGAGACGTAGATGTTGGCCCCGGACGAGCCGACCATGCGGACGGTCGATGTCGAGCAGTTCTGCTCGTGGTCGGCGTGCAGGATCAGCAGGACGTCGAGCGCACGGGTGATCGCGTCGTCGAACGGATAGGGCCCGGTGGGCAGGCCGAACGACATCCGCAGGAAGTTCTCGATGTAGCTCAGCGACTCGTCCGCGTAGAGGAACGGCTGGCCGACCGAGTTCTTGTAGCCATAGGCGGCCAGCGTGGGGACGGAGCCGATCAGGATGTGGGTGGCGCGCACAGGGTCGTAGGCCTCGTCGCCGTAGCGGGAGAAGGCGAACGTCGACAACGCGTTGATGGCCGCCGACAGCACGGGCATCGGGTGCGACTTGCGTGGCAGGGAGCGGAACATCTCCCGCATCCGCTCGTCCACGAGGTGGTACTTGGCGATGCTGCTGCTGAACTCCTCGAGTTGGCTCGCGCTCGGCAACTCGCCGCGGAGCACCAGATAGGCGACCTCGAGGAAGGTCGACTTCTCGGCCAGTTGCTCGATCGGGTAGCCGCGGTACCGCAGGATGCCGGCGTCGCCGTCGATGAACGTGATCGCCGAGCAGCAGGACGCCGTGTTCGCGAACCCCACGTCGAGCGTCGTGTCGCCGGTCGCGTCCAACAGCTTGCTGATGTTGTAGCCGTTGTTTCCCTGCGTGGCGGGCACGAGGGGGAGTTCGAGGCTCACGTCGTCGTGGCTGAAGGTCGCCTTGGTCAATGCATCCTCCGTTGGTTCGCGGACGGCCTGCGGCGCGCCGTCCGAGCGAGTGTGCCTGTCACCATACCCCGGGCGGCCAGCGGCGGGGCAGGGAGTGGACGACGACTGCCGGACAGATAGTTGACTTCTCAACCACTGCTGCCTATAGTTGTAGTTGAGATTTCAACCACACTCAGAAGGAACCCCAGCCATGACCACAGCAACCATCAGCACCGTCCGCGACCTGACCGGCACGTACACGCTCGACCCCTCGCACTCCCGAATCGGCTTCGTGGCTCGCCACGCCATGGTCGCCAAGGTGCGCGGCGCGTTCAACGAGGTCAGCGGCACCGCCACGATCGAAGGCGCCAACCCGTCCGCGTCCAGCCTGCAGGTGACCATTCAGACCGCCAGCGTCGACACGAGGGACGCGAACCGCGACGGCCACCTGAAGAGCGCCGACTTCTTCGACGTCGAGAACCACCCGACGATCACCTTCGCCGCCACCGGCTTCGAGATCGTCGACGACGAGACGGTGAACGTGACCGGTGACCTCACCATCAAGGGCATCAGCCGCTCCGTGTCCGTCCCGTTCGAGTTCGGCGGCGCGTCGACCGATCCGTTCGGCAACTCGCGGATCGGTTTCGAGGGCCAGGTCACCGTGAACCGCAAGGACTGGGACCTGACCTGGAATGTCGCGCTCGAAGCGGGCGGCGTCCTGGTCAGCGACAAGGTCACCCTCGAGCTCGAGGTCTCGGCCATCAAGGCCGCCTGAGCCGATACAGCTGGACGGGCCCGCTCCTGGGGTGGTGGGTCCGTCCTCGATCCAGCCCCAGAGCACGTCCCATCCGCAAGGTGTCCCGAAAGTGTCGTCATCGACGCATTCGGGACACCTTGTCTTTGTGCGGAGGTCAGTGGGAGAGGGCCGGACGCGACAGGAAGCGCTCAGGCTGCCTCGGCGGACGCTTCTTCGAGGACGGCGGCGAGCGCGTCCACGGCCAGGTCGATCTCCTCACGGGTGATCACCAGCGGAGGTGCCATCCGGATCGTCTGCCCGTGGGTGTCCTTGGCGATCACACCCCGGGGGAGCAGGCGCTCGCAGATGGCGCGTCCCGTCCCGAGCGCGGGGTCGATGTCCACTCCTGCCCATAGGCCGATGCCGCGTACCTCGGTCACGCCCCGCCCAATGAGTGCGGTCAGGCGGTCATGCAGGTGGGCACCGAGTTCGCGCGAACGGGCCTGCATCTCGCCGGTCTGCAACAACTGGACGACGGCCAGCCCGACCGCGGCGGCCAGCGGGTTGCCGCCGAACGTCGAACCGTGCTGGCCCGGTCGCAGCAGGCCGAGGACGTCCGCGTTACCGACGACCGCGGACACCGGGACCACGCCGCCGCCGAGGGCCTTGCCCAGCAGGTACAGGTCAGGCACCACGCCGACCTGCTCGCAGTAGAAGGTGCTCCCCGTGCGGCCGAGGCCCGACTGGATCTCGTCGGCGATCATCAGCACGTTGTGTCGGTCGGCGATCTCCCGGACGCCGGGCAGGAACCCGGGCGGGGGCGTGATCACCCCGGCCTCGCCTTGGATGGGCTCGACCAGGATCGCGACGGTGCTGTCGTCGATCGCCGCCTCGATCGCGGCGAGGTCGCCGTAGGGGACCTTCACGAAGCCGGGAGTGAACGGCCCGTAGCTGAGCGTGGCGTCGTCGTCGGACGAGAACGAGATCACGCTGATCGTGCGGCCGTGGAAGTTCCCCTCCATCACGATGATGTTGGCCTGGTCCTCCGGCACGCCCTTCACCTCGTAGCCCCACTTGCGGGCGAGCTTGAGCGACGACTCGACAGCCTCCACGCCGGTGTTCATCGGCAGCACCATGTCCTTGCCGCACAGCTTCGCGA
>DAIPJC010000048.1:0-23137 GCA_036770475.1 Propionicimonas sp.
AGCCGCGCAGCCAGACGATCGAGTCGGCGTCCAGGTGGTTGGTGGGCTCGTCGAGCAGCAGGTTGTCGGCGCCGGAGAACAGGATCCGGGCGAGTTCGACCCGACGGCGCTGGCCACCGGAGAGCGTGCGCAGCTCCTGGCCGAGCACCCGGTCGGGCAGACCGAGGTTCGCCGCGATCCGGGCGGCCTCGGCCTCGGCCGCGTACCCGCCGGCGGCCGCCAGCTCGGCTTCGGCACGGGAATAGGAGGCCATCGCCTTGTCCTGCGCCTCGCCTTCGGCGGAGGCCATCGCGTGCGAGTAGGTGTTCAGCCGGCGCAGGATCTGGTCGAGCCCACGGGCGGACAGGATCCGGTCCCTGGCGAGCTGGTCGAGGTCACCGGTCCGCGGGTCCTGCGGCAGGTAGCCGATCTGGCCGCCGCGGGACACCGTCCCGGATGCGGGCAGCGACTCGCCGGCGAGGATGCGGGTGAGGGTGGTCTTGCCTGCGCCGTTGCGTCCGACCAGCCCGATCTTGTCGCCAGCCGCGACCTGGAAGGACGCCGGGGACAGCAACAGCCGGGCTCCTGCCCGTACCTCCACCTCACGTGCCACCAACATCGCCCGGCAAGGCTACCTGACGCCGACGCCGTCCACCGCGCGGCCGGCGGGTGCGCCGTTCACCGCAGCTGGGTAAGTGTGGTCTGGTCGTCCACCTCGAACTCCTCGACGACGGCCGTCACCTCCAGCTCGCTCAGTTCGACCTGTGCCCCGAAGCTCGTCAGGAAGGCCGTGTCGGCGGCATCCCTGCCGGTCGCCACCCGGAGCAGGCTCTGGCGCGGCGCATGCCTGGTGGCGTCCACCACCCACCAGGCGTCGTCGACCAGCGCCTCGCAGACAGCGTGGAACTCCATCGGGCTGAGGCCAGGGGCGTAGACCGCCGCGAGCCGGGCCGGCACGCCCAGCGCACGCAGCAGCGCGATCGAGAGGTGCGCGAAGTCACGACAGACGCCTTTGCGAGCCAGCAGGGTGTCGAGTGCGCTGTCGGTGCCGGTGCTCGATCCGCCCACATAGCTGATCCGCCGGTTCACCCACTCCACGACGGCCTTGAGCAACGCCGCGCCCTGCTGTTCGCCGAACTCGGCCGACGCCGTCGGCGCCAGCAGGTCGGCCTCGCAGTAGCGGCTCTGCCGCAGGTAGCGCAGCCGGTCGAGGTCGGTCATACGCGCAGGCTCGGCGAGCCCCTCGACCTCGGCCCGGTAGTCGAGCACGACCGCTCCCGCGTCCACGCTTACGCTGTGCAGCCTGGT
Source organism: Propionicimonas sp. (assembly GCA_036770475.1). Lineage (GTDB taxonomy): Bacteria > Actinomycetota > Actinomycetes > Propionibacteriales > Propionibacteriaceae > Propionicimonas. Next base: position 1,288 of record DAIPJC010000048.1, read on the forward strand.
GCCATGATCATCGAGCAGTTCGACCGGTTCGACAAGATGGCCTTCCGCGGCGACGACGAGCGACTCGGTTGCCAGCGGAACACCCCGCGCCACCGCGACCGCGAACACGAGTTCCGCCGGGCCTTCGACCGAGAGCTCGATATGGCAGGAGACGTTTCGCTTCACACCACGCATGCTGCTCTATCGGGAGGTCCCCGAACCCTAAGCTTGACCAGCGAGAAGGAGGCCGGGTGGACTACCGAAACATCCAGGCGCCCACCGCCGTGGTGATGGTGCGCCCGCACCGCTTCGCGGTGAACCCGGAGACGCTGGACGACAACACCTTCCAGGCGCGCCCGCTGGAGCGTTCGGTGGACGTGGTCGCCCGGCGCGCGAGGGAGGAGTTCGACGGCTGTGTGGACGCGCTGATCGCCGCGGGCGTCCGGGTGCACGTGTTCGACGATTTCGGCCAGCTGGATACCCCGGATTCGGTGTTCCCGAACAACTGGTTCTCCACGCACCACGGCGGCCGGATCGCGATCTATCCGATGTACGCGCCGAACCGGCGGCGGGAGCGCCGCGCGGACGTGATCGAGCTGCTGAAGAGTAGCTACCGCGTGCAGGAGGTCATCGACTACTCAGGACTGGAGTACGACGACCTGTTCCTGGAAGGCACCGGCGCGATGGTGTTCGACCACCTGGAGCGGGTGGCGTACGTGGCCAGTTCCCATCGGGCCGACCCGGTGATCCTGGAGCGCTTCTGCACGGCATTCGGCTACGAACCGATGGCGTTCCCCACGGCGGATGCGGGCGGCCGTCCGATCTACCACACGAATGTGCTGATGACGATCGCCACCGAGTACGCGCTGGTCTGCCTGACCGCGATCAGCAACGCCGCCCGCCGGGCCGAAGTGGCCGAACGACTGACCGAGAGCGGACGGACGGTGCTCGACCTCACCTTCGAACAGGTCGCCGACTTCGCAGGCAACGCGATGGAACTCACCGGTCGCGACGGGCACCTGCTCGCACTCTCAACCCGTGCGGCAGCCGCGCTGACGAACGGCCAGCGGGACGTGATCGAGCGCTCCGCCACGCTCCTGCCGCTGTCGATCCCCACGATCGAGCTCGCCGGAGGCTCCGTGCGCTGCATGCTCGCCGGCGTCCACCTGACCCCCCGCTGAACCCGGCCCACGCGCCCCGTCCGCGCCCCGCCGCGGCTGGTCGAGCTCGTAACGGTCCCTGAGGAGCGAGCGCCAGCGAGCGTCACGAGGGGGCCACCGCAACGCCCCCACCCCCGGCTGGTCGAAGCCGGGCGTGCTCACTCCTTGGCAGGCCGGCCGCGCTTGGGGAGCGGACCGGCGTCGCGGGGGCTGCGTCCGGCCTTGGTCAGGGCCTGGCGCAGCAGGAGCTCGATGTGCGAGTTGAGCGAGCGCAGGTCGTCCGCCGCCCAGCGGGCCAGAGCCTCGTGGACGGCAGGGTCCAGACGCAGCAGGACGGGCTTGCGCTCACGTCCGCCGGTCTGGCCACCCTCCGGCGGCGGGCCCTGGGTGCCTGGCATCGGCTCAGCTGTACAGCGTCCCGGTGTTCACCACGGGCGTCGCCTGCGCGGACCCGCACAGCACCACCAGCAGGTTCGACACCATGGCCGCCTTGCGCTCGTCGTCCAGCGCAACGACGTCATCGGCCTCGAGCTGACGCAGTGCGCTCTCCACCATGCTCACCGCACCCTCGACGATCTTCTCCCTCGCTGCGATCACCGCGGACGCCTGTTGCCGCTGCAGCATCGCGTGGGCGATCTCCGGGGCATAGGCGAGGCTGGAGATCCGCGCCTCCACGACCTCCAGGCCCGCGATCGCGATCCGCGCCGCCACCTCTGTTGCCAGCTCTCCTGCCACCAGATCGGTCGACCCGCGCAGCGACTCCTCCCCCGGTGCCGCGTTGTCGTACGGATGGGTCGTCGCCACATGGCGCAGCGCGGCCTCGGATTGCACCCGGACGAACTCCCGGTAGTCCTCGACGGCGAACACCGCTTTGGCCGTGTCGGCCACCTGCCACACCACGATCGCCGCGATGTTGACGGGGTTACCGTCCGCGTCGTTCACCTTCAGCTCATTGGTCTCGAAGTTGCGGACGCGCACCGACACCTTTCGCCCTCTGGCGAACGGAAGCACCATCTTCAGGCCCGGGCTGCGGACGGTCCCGATGTAGCGGCCGAAGAACTGCAGGACCCGGGTGTCGCCGGGAGAGACGATGGTGATCGACACCACCGCGAGCCCGAAGAGCACGATCAGGATCGCCCCGAACACGCCCCAGGGCCCTGCGTCCACACCGGCGTCTGTGCTCTCGCCCGCCGTGATGAAGCAGCGCAGCGCACCAATGAAGAACACGATCGCCAGCACCAACGGGATGAACCCGTTGGCCGACCAGGCAGTACGCTCCTCGATCTCGACCCGGGCGCCGCCGTGGCCCACAGGGACGCCGGCCGGCTCACCACCCACGGTCTCCTGGGCGTCGCGCGCATCTTCTGGTCCGGACATCGAGGCTCACTCTCCTCACGAGGAATCTGATGGTTAAGTGATATCAGATTTCTTCCCCATGCTCAAGAGGCAGCGCACCACCACAGACGCTACGTCGGAGTGGCGGGAGACGTCGCAAGCTACAGGTTGTAGCCGATCGCCCTCAGTTGCTCGCGACCGTCCTCCGTGATCATCTCGAGCGTCCACGGCGGCAGCCACACCCAGTTGATCGTGACCGAGTTCACCAAGCCCTCCAGGGCCAGCTGGGTGTCGTACTCCAGCCGGTCGGTCAGCGGGCAGGTCGGCGAGGTGAGCGTCATGTCGATCGTGACGTTGGCGTCGTCGTCGACCGTCACCCCGTAGACGAGGCCCAGGTCGACCACGTTCACCATCAGTTCGGGGTCGACGACGTCCTTCATCGCCTCGAGGATGTCCTCCTCGCTCGGCAGCGAGGCCACGGAGGGGTCGGGAAAGGTGTCCTGCACCAGGTCCGAGGGCCGTGGGTTCTGGGTCATTCCGCTTCCTTCCCTTGGACGGCCAGTGCCTGCGCCGCCGCGTCCTTGAACGCCGACCAGCCCAGCAACGCGCACTTCACGCGGGCCGGGAACTGCGACACCCCGATGAAGGCGACCGCATCCTCGAGCCGGTCCTCGTCGGGCTCCGCCTTCCCCTGCGAATGCATCATTTCGGTGAACTCCTCGTGCAGCGCGAGGGCTTCCGGCACGGTCTTCCCGATCACGAGGTCGCTCATCACGGACGTGGACGCCTGCGAGATCGAGCAGCCGACGCCCTCGTAGGAGACGTCGACCACGCGGTCGCCGTCCAGCGCCACCCGCAGCATCACCTCGTCGCCGCAGGTCGGGTTCACGTGCGTGACCTGCGCCTGGTACGGCTCACGCAGGCCGCTGTGGTGCTTGGCCTTGTAGTGGTCGAGGATGATCTCCTGGTACATGGCTTCGACGCTCATCGCGACCCTCCGAAGAAGCTGCGGACGTATTCGAGGCCGTCGGCGAGTGCGTCGAACTCGGCCTCGGTGGTGTACAGGTACGCGGACGCCCGGCTGGACGCGGTCAGCCCGAGCCGCTCGTGCAGCGGGCGCGCGCAGTGGTGCCCACCCCGCACCGCGATGCCGCGGGAGTCCAGCAGCTGCATCACGTCGTGCGGGTGCACCTCGGTACCGTCGGCTGTGGTCACGGTGAACGAGATCGCCCCGCCCCGGTCGACCGCCTCGGTAGGCCCAAGGATGCTCACCCCCGCGACCGCCTGCAGCCGCTCCAGCGCGTACGCGGTGACCCGCTGCTCGTGGGCGGCGACCTTCTCCATGCCGATCCGCTGCAGGTAGTCGACCGCCGCGCCCAGGCCCACGGCCTGCGCGATCGGCGGGGTACCGGCCTCGAACCGGGCCGGCGGTTTGGCGAAGGTGGAGCCGGTCAGCCGGACCACCTCGATCATCTCGCCGCCGCCGAGGAACGGCGGCAGCGTCTCCAGCAGGTCGTAGCGACCCCACAGCACGCCGATCCCGGTCGGGCCGAGCATCTTGTGACCGGTGAACGCCATCAGGTCGGCTCCGAGCGCACCCACGTTCGTGGGCAGCTGAGGCACGCCCTGCGAACCGTCGACCACCACGTGGGCGCCTACCCGGTGCGCCATCGCCGCGATCTCCCGAACCGGGTTGACGGTACCGAGCACGTTCGACACCCAGGCGATCGAGACGATCTTGGTGTGCTCGTTGATCAGGCCCTCGGCCGCTGCGCGCTCCAGGTCGAGCCGCCCTTCCGGGGTGATGTCGAACCAGCGCAGGATCGCCCCGGTGCGTTGGGCGAGCAACTGCCACGGGACGATGTTGGAGTGGTGTTCGAGCACGGAGATGACGATCTCGTCGCCCGGCTCGAGGCGTCCGCCAAGGGTGTGCGCTGCGAGGTTGAGCGCCTCGGACGCGTTCTTGGTGAACACCACCTCGCGACTGTCCGTCGTTCCGATGAACGCCGCGATCTTCTCCCTGGCACCCTCGAAGGCGGCAGTGGCCTCACCGCCGAGGGTGTGCATGGCTCGCGCCACGTTCGCGTTGTGCTCCAGGTAGTGGCGCGCCACTGCCTCCACGACCGCCTTCGGCTTCTGCGAGGTGTTCGCCGAATCGAGGTAGACCAGCGGCCGGCCCGCCACCGTGCGATCGAGGATCGGGAAGTCCCTGCGCAGCCGCGCGACGTCGTAGCCCGACGCCGGGACGAAGGCTGTCCCGGCGATGGTGGCGCTGGACTCAGGCATCGACCCTGGCTGCGCGGACGAACCGGTCGTAGCCCTCGATCTCGAGCCGGTCGGCGAGCTCCGCACCGCCCTCCGCGACGACGTGCCCGTCCACGAACACGTGGACGAAGTCGGGCTTGATGTAGTTCAGGATCCGCGTGTAGTGCGTGATCAGCAACAGGCCGCGGTCACCCTGCGACGTGTAGCGGTTCACGCCCTCGGACACGATCCGCAGCGCATCGATGTCGAGGCCGGAGTCGGTCTCGTCCAGGATCGCGAACTTGGGGTTCAGCAGCTCAAGCTGGGCGATCTCGTTGCGCTTCTTCTCGCCGCCGGAGAAGCCCTCGTTCAGCGACCGGGACGCGAAGCTGCCGTCCAGCCCGACCCGCTCGAGGGCCGCGTTGACGTCCTTCACCCACGTGCGCACCTTCGGCGCCTCGCCGCTCAGAGCAGTTTTCGCGGTGCGCAGGAAGTTCGCCACCGAGACGCCCGGCACCTCGATCGGGTACTGCATGGCCAGGAAGAGGCCGGCCTTGGCGCGCTCCTCGACCTTCAGCTGGGTGAGCTCGACGCCGTCGAGGGTCACCGAGCCGCCGGTGATCCGGTACTTCGGGTGCCCGGCGAGGGAGTACGCCATGGTGGACTTGCCCGAGCCGTTCGGACCCATGATCGCGTGCACCTCGCCGCTGCGGACCGTGAGGTTGACGCCCTTGAGGATCTCCTTCGGCCCGCTCTCGGTCTCGACCTCGACGTGGAGGTCACTGATGCGGAGTTCTGACACTTACTGCTCCTGGGTCTCGATCGGATTGTCTGGGTCAATGAAAACGTTGCCTTCGTCCACCCGGACGGGGTAGACGAGGACGGGGACGACCGCCGGCAGTTCCAGCGGCTGTCCGGTGCGGAGGTCGAACCGCGAACCGTGCATGTAGCACTCGATCGTGCAGCCGTCCACCTCGCCCTCGCTGAGCGGTACCTCGCCGTGCGAGCAGACGTCGCGGATCGCGAAGAAGCCCTCCGCGGTGTTCACCACCGCGATATCGGCGTCGCCACCCAGGTCCACGGGAATGGCTGTACCCACCGGCACCTCGGCGACGGTGCAGGCACGGACGAAGCTCACGCGACACCTGCCGCTTCGTCCTCTGCGTCCGCGCCAAGGCCTTCTCCATCGCTCCCTGAGCCTGACGAAGGGCCGACGATCACCGCGAGTTCCTTCTCGACCGCGGCCAACAGCCGGGTCTCGACCTCGGGGACGCCGATCCGCCGGATGATGTCGGCGAAGAACCCGTGCACGACCAGGCGGCGGGCCTCGTCCTCCGGGATGCCGCGCGAGCGGAGGTAGAACAGCTGCTCGTCGTCGAAGCGTCCGGTCGTGGAGGAGTGCCCTGCCCCCTCGATCTCGCCGGTCTCGATCTCGAGGTTCGGCACCGAGTCGGCGCGGCAGCCGTCGGTGAGCACCAGGTTCTTGTTGGTCTCGTAGGTGTTGATGCCCTCGGCCACGGTACGGATCAGCACGTCGCCGACCCACACCGAGTGCGCGCCCTTGCCCTGCAGCGCGCCGCGGTAGTCGACGCGGCTTCGGGTGTGTGGGGCGTTGTGGTCGACGAACAGCCGGTGCTCGATGTGCTGGCCGGCGTCCACGAAGTACAGGCCGAACTGCTCCAGCTCGCCGCCGGGCCCCTCGTACTCCGCCGTCTCGACCAAGCGGACGAGGTCACCGCCGAGACTGGCGGTCACCGTCCGGACGTGGGCGTCCCTGCCGATCCGCAGGCCCACGTGGCCGGCGTGCACGGCGTCGTCCGCCCAGTCCTGCAGGCCGACGAAGTTGAGGTTCGCGCCTTCACCGACCAGCACGGACACGCTGGACGCGTATCGGGCCGAGCCGGTGTGGCGCAGCACGATCGTCGCGCTGGCGTGCGCACCGATGGAGAACACGACCTGCCCGTAGACCTGCTGGTCCAGCCCGGTGCCGCTGAGTTCGACCACCACCGGACCGCTCAGCTCACGGCCCGGCAGCACCTCGACCAGCCTCGCCCCACCGGCCTCGGCCACGGCGAGCGCGGACGGGCGGTCGACCGGCGCGGGCACGCCCAGCGCGATCGCCTCTTCGGTGCTGATCAGGCGCTCGACCACACCGTCCGGCAGGGTGGTGTGCCAGCCGAGGCGGGCATCGTTCGGGGTGCCCTCGAGCAGCCCGCGCAGGCGGCGCAGCGGGGTGAACCGCCACACCTCCTCGCGCCCGTTCGGCATCGGGTGGTCGGTGAGGTCGAAGGACGCTACCGGGTGCAGGTGGGACTCAACAGAGGTCTCCACCGCTTCGGCCACGTTGGGCACAGCAGTCACAGTCATCTTTCTCGTCGATCCGTGCCGAGGGCCTCAGCCCACGGCCCCTTCCATCTGCAGCTCGATCAGGCGGTTCAGCTCCAGCGCGTACTCCATGGGGAGCTCGCGGGCGATCGGCTCCACGAAGCCGCGCACGATCATCGCCATCGCCTCGTCCTCGCCCATGCCGCGGCTCATCAGGTAGAACAGCTGGTCCTCGCTCACCTTCGAGACCGTCGCCTCGTGGGCCATCGACACGTCGTCCTCACGGACGTCGACGTACGGGTAGGTGTCGGAGCGGGAGACCGTGTCCACCAGGAGCGCGTCGCACTTCACGGAGCTCGCCGAGTGGTGTGCGCCCTCCTGCACCTGCACCAGGCCGCGGTAGGACGAGCGTCCACCCGAGCGAGCGACGGACTTGGAGATGATGGACGAAGACGTGTGCGGCGCGGCGTGCACCATCTTCGAGCCCGCGTCCTGGTGCTGGCCTTCGCCGGCGAACGCGATCGACAGCGTCTCGCCGCGGGAGTGCTCGCCGAGCAGGTAGACCGCCGGGTACTTCATGGTCACCTTGGAGCCGATGTTGCCGTCGATCCACTCCATGGTCGCGCCCTCCTCGCAGGTGGCGCGCTTGGTGACCAGGTTGTACACGTTGGTCGACCAGTTCTGGATGGTCGTGTACCGCACCCTGGCGTTCTTCTTCACGATGATCTCGACCACGGCCGAGTGCAGCGAGTCGGACGAGTAGATCGGTGCGGTGCAGCCCTCGACGTAGTGCACGTAGGAGCCCTCGTCGGCGATGATCAGCGTCCGCTCGAACTGACCCATGTTCTCGGTGTTGATCCGGAAGTAGGCCTGCAGCGGGATCGAGACGTGGACGCCCTTCGGCACGTAGATGAACGAGCCCCCCGACCACACCGCGCTGTTCAGCGACGCGAACTTGTTGTCGCCCACCGGGATCACCGAGGCGAAGTACTCCTCGAAGATGTCCGGATGCTCCTTCAGCCCGGTGTCGGTGTCGAGGAAGATCACGCCCTGGCGCTCGAGCTCCTCGTTGATCTTGTGGTAGACGACCTCGGACTCGTACTGGGCGGCGACGCCGGCCACCAGCCGCATCTTCTCGGCCTCGGGGATGCCCAGCCGGTCGTAGGTGCGCTTGATGTCGTCGGGCAGGTCCTCCCAGGACTGGGCCTGCTTCTCCGTGGAGCGCACGAAGTACTTGATGTTGTCGAAGTCGATGCCGGACAGGTCTGCACCCCACGCAGGCATGGGCTTGCGGTCGAACAGCTTGAGGGCCTTCAGCCGGGTGTTCAGCATCCACTCCGGCTCGCTCTTCATCCCCGAGATGTTGCGGACGACGTCCTCATTGAGGCCGCGTTTCGCCGTCGCACCGGCCGTGTCAGAGTCGCGCCAGCCGTACTGGTAGTGACCCAGGGCCTTCAGGTGCTCTTCCTGGGTGGAGCCCAGACCGGGTGCCACAGGAGCGGTGGAAGTCATCGGTTGACCCTTTCGTTCGGGGACGGATGCATGGCCGCGACCACCGGGCGCGGGACGTGGGTGGTACACACCCCGTCGCCGTGGGCGATGGTCGCCAACCGCTGCACATGGGAGTCGAGCAGAGCGGCGAAAGCCCTGGTCTCGGCCTCACACAACTGCGGGAACTCGGCCGCCACGTGGGCGACCGGGCAGTGGTACTGACAGAGCTGGACGCCGGAGGCCACGGGCTGCAGGGACGCAACGAAGCCCTCGGCGGTCAACGCTTCGACCAACGCCTCGGTGGGGCTGTCGTATTCCGACGCGATGCTGTGGAACCGGCGGGTGACCGCGTCGGCCACCTGCTCGGCGAACTCCTCGACCGCGTCCGCACCGGCCGCGCGGCGCAGGTACTCGATGGCGTCGATCGCCAGCCGGTCGTAGGCCTGGAAGAACTCCCCGCGGCCCGCGTCGGTCAGCGCGAACACCTTCGCGGGACGACCGCGGCCACGGTGTCCGTAGACGCGCTGCTGTCGGCTGGTGACCTGGCCCGTGCTGGCGAGCACCGTCAGGTGCCGGCGGACGGCCGCCGGTGTCAGTCCCAGGCGCTTCGCGAGATCGTTCGCCGTCGACGGCCCGTGCTGCAGGATCGAGCGGGCGACCCGGCTGCGGGTGGATGCGTCCGCGGCCTGCTGCTCGGCCTCCGCGACCGCGTCGACCTCCACTTCCGGCTCGCTTTTCACAACGCCATTCTCACCTTATTCGCGCCTCCACTCAACTTGACCGTCCATCGGACGCCTCAGTGGGCCCGCAGAGGCAGCAATGTTGCTCAGCACACTCCTCGCCCACGGGACAACCCATCCAGCAGGTGGCAGATTTACTCCATTACGACAACCGGTCGTAGAGTGCTGGCGGTGACTTTGTCTTGTCAAAGGTGACGGGTCATCTACATCCAACAGACACCTTCTAAGGAAGCATCGTGACGACTCCCTCGCTCGATACCCAACCAGCTGCAGGCAGGACGCGCCGTCGTGTGCGTCCGGGCCTGTTCGCGGTTTTCGGGCTGCTCGCTTTCGCCCTGACGGCTTGCTCCTCCGGCGGTGGCACCGCCGAGCAGGGCGGCGGCGGGGAAGCCAACCTGCAGTTGCCCACCTCGCTGCGCGACGGCACGGTGACCATCCTCGGCATGAACGGCCTGTGGCCGCTGTACGTGGGTCTGGTCCTGTGCATCCTGGGGCTGCTCTTCGGAGTGTGGACGTACTCGCGGCTGAAGTCGCTGCCCGTCCACGAGTCGATGAAGCAGATCTCCGAGATCATCTACACCACCTGCAAGGCCTACCTGGTCAAGCAGGGCAAGTTCCTGCTCCTGCTGTGGGCGTTCATCGCGGTCGTCATCGTGGTCTACTTCGCGATGTCCGGGACCGCCGCCTGGCAGATCGTGGTCATCCTGGCGTTCTCCCTGGTCGGCATGGCCGGCTCCTTCGGGGTCGCGTGGTTCGGCATCCGCATCAACACGTTCGCGAACTCGCGCACCTCGCACGCGGCGCTGAAGGGCGAGAAGTGGGGGGTGCACGACATCCCCACCCGTTCGGGCATGTCCGTGGGCATGGTGTTGATCTCCCTCGAACTACTGCTGATGCTGATCATCCTGGTCTTCCTGCCGGTCGACCTGGCCGGCAAGGCCTTCATCGGCTTCGCGATCGGCGAGTCGCTGGGCGCCTCCGCGCTGCGGATCGCGGGCGGTATCTTCACCAAGATCGCCGATGTCGGCTCCGACCTGATGAAGATCGTGTTCAAGATCGACGAGGACGACCCGCGCAACCCGGGCACGATCGCCGACTGCACCGGTGACAACGCCGGCGACTCGGTCGGCCCGTCCGCCGACGGCTTCGAGACCTACGGCGTCACCGGCGTCGCGCTGATCACGTTCATCCTGCTGGGCGTCGCCCAGGTCCAGGGCGCGAACCCGGCCCTGCAGGCCGTCCTGCTGGTCTGGATCTTCGCGATCCGCGCCATCATGCTGGTCGCCTCCGCAGCGTCCTACTTCGCCAGCGAGGCGATGGCCCGTAACTCCTACGGCAAGGAGGACTTCGACTTCGAGAAGCCCCTCACCTCGCTGGTGTGGGTCACCTCCGTCGTGTCGATCGTGCTGACCTTCGCGTTCTCTGCGTTCCTGCTCAGCGGCAACGGGGTGAGCCCGAACCTGTGGTGGCAGCTGTCGATCATCGTCTCCTGCGGTACCCTCGCCGGCGCGCTGATCCCGGAGCTCGTGAAGGCCTTCACCTCCACCAACTCCGCCCACGTCAAGGAGGTCGTGAAGTCCTCCGAGCAGGGCGGCGCCTCGCTGAACATCCTGTCCGGCTTCGTGGCGGGCAACTTCGCCGCCTACTGGCTGGGGATCGTCATCGTCGGCCTGATGGGCATCGCCTTCCTGGTCGCGCAGGCGAGCGATCTCGACACCGCGCTCGGCACCCTGCCGCACGCGTCCGCCGTGTTCGCCTTCGGCCTGGTCGCCTTCGGCTTCCTCGGCATGGGCCCGGTCACCATCGCGGTCGACTCCTACGGCCCGGTCACCGACAACGCCCAGTCCGTCTACGAGCTGAGCCGGATCGAGGCCATCCCCGGCATCGACGAGGAACTCCGGACCGACTTCGGCTTCACCCCCGTCTGGGACAAGGCCAAGGCCATGCTCGAGGAGAACGACGGCGCCGGCAACACGTTCAAGGCGACCGCGAAGCCCGTGCTGATCGGTACCGCAGTGGTGGGCGCGACCACGATGATCTTCTCGATCATCCTGTTCCTCGCCCAGAACCTCGCCGGAGGCAAGGAGCTCACCGACCTGAACCAGGTCGCCGCGCTGCTCAGCCCGATCCACGCGCCGTTCCTGCTCGGCCTGATCACCGGTGGCGCCATGATCTTCTGGTTCACCGGCGCGGCCACCCAGGCCGTGACCACCGGCGCCTACCGTGCGGTCGAGTACATCAAGGCCCACATCCACCTCGATCCGAGCGCGGACGCGAAGGCGTCGACGAAGGATTCCACCGAGGTCGTCGAGATCTGCACCGACTACGCCCAGAAGGGCATGCTCGTGATCTTCCTCGCGATCTTCTTCGGAACCCTGGCCTTCGCCTTCGTTGAGCCGTACTTCTTCATCGGCTACCTGATCGCGATCGCCGTGGTCGGGCTGTTCCAGGCCATCTTCATGGCGAACGCCGGCGGCGCCTGGGACAACGCCAAGAAGATCGTCGAGACCGACATGGGCATGAAGGGCACCGAACTCCACGACGCGACCGTCGTCGGCGACACCGTCGGCGACCCGTTCAAGGACACCTCCTCGGTGGCCCTCAACCCGGTCATCAAGTTCACCACGCTGTTCGGCCTGCTGGCCGTCGAGCTCGCCGTGAGCCTGACCAACCGGGGCGGCGGCACCATCGTCACCGTGCTCGCCGCAGTGTTCTTCCTCATCTCCGCCTACTTCGTGTGGCGCTCCTTCTACAAGATGCGCATCGACACGTCGGCGGGCGAGGAGCCCCCGGCCTCGACCGAGAAGACCGTCAAGACCGACGAGGTCGTCAACGCCTGACCGGCACCGACCGACACACCGCTGCCCGGCTCCCGCAAGGGGCCGGGCAGTGGCGTTTCCCGGGCATCCATTGACCAGCCACGTTGCCTACACTGTGCACGTGCCCGCCGCCCTGACCCTCACCGATGTGCGGCTGAGCCTGGGCGGCAAGGTCGTCCTGGACGGGCTGGGCCTGTCCGCGGCGTCCGGTGAAGTAACGGCCGTCCTCGGCCCGAACGGCGCGGGCAAGACCACCATGATCCGCTGCTGCACAGGGCTGCTCGTCCCGGACACCGGCCGGATCGAGGTGCTCGGCCAACCGGCGGGCTCGCCGTCCGCGAACGCGAGGATCGGGCTGATGCCGCAGGCGACCGGCGCATGGTCGGGCGTCAAGCCGGCCGAGCTGCTCACCTATCTCGCCTCCTTGTACGCCACTCCCCTGCCCGTGGCCGACCTCATCGCCGCGCTGGGTATCGGGGGGTTCGCAGGCACGCCCTACCGGCGGTTGTCCGGTGGCCAGCAGCAGCTGGTGAACCTCGCCGGGGCGATCATCGGACGCCCGGAGCTCGTCTTCCTGGACGAGCCGTCCGCGGGCCTCGACCCGCACGCCCGGCGCCAGGTCTGGACGCTGGTCCGCGAGCTGCGGGCAGCCGGCGTCGCCGTCCTGCTGACCACCCACGCCATGGACGAGGCCGAGCAGCTCGCCGACCACGTGGTGCTGCTGAACGCCGGCCACCGGGTCGCAGCAGGCACGGTCGCGGAGCTCACCACCGAGAAGAACCTCGAACAGCTGTTCCTCGACCTGACCACCCCGACCGGAGGGGCATGGTGAGCGCCCTCGACCTCAGCCCGGCCGCCGCACCGTCGCCCCGCGCCCGCCGCATCCTGCATCATGCACTGATGGAGACGAGGCTGATCGTCCGCAACGGCGAGCAGCTCCTGCTGGCACTGGTGATCCCGCTCGGACTGATCGTCGCACAGGCAGCTGTCGGCGACCGCTTCGGCATCTCCCGCGAGCCGTTCGTTGCGTCCGTGATCGCCCTCGGGCTGTGGTCGAGCGGCTTCACCTCGCCCGCGATCACCACGGCCTTCGAACGCCGCTACGGCGTCCTGGAACGGCTGGTGGCCACTCCGCTGCGCCGGGTCGACCTGCTGCTGGGCAAGGCGACGATGATCGCGCTGCTGGCGCTCGGCCAGGCGGTCGTGCTCGTCGTGGTCGCGCTGCTGCTGGGCTGGTCGCCGCATCCTGTGCCTGCCCAGACCCTGGTGGCGCTCGGCGTCGTCCTGCTCAGCCTCGCCTCGTTCGCCGGCCTGGCGCTCTCGCTCGCCGGAAGGGCCTCGGCGGAACTCACCCTCGGGCTGGCCAACCTCGTCTACCTGCTGGGCGCTGCGGGTGGCCTGCTCGTCCCTGTGGCCGGCTTCCCCGGGTGGGCGCAGCCCGTGCTGCGCCTGCTCCCCACCACTGCGCTGGGCGAGACCCTGCGCACCTGGGCAGGAGGCGGCTTCGACCCGCTGCCGCTGGTGGTCGTCCTCTGCTGGGCCGTGGCGGCGCTTGCCCTGGCCAGGAAGGTGTTCCGATGGACCTCGTAGGCACGCCCGCAGCCCTGCGGCGGTGGACGATCGCATCCCTGGTCGCGAACATGGGGCTGGTCGTCACCGGTGGCCTGGTTCGGATCACCGGCTCTGGCCTCGGCTGCAGCACGTGGCCGCAATGCGAGCCCGGCTCGTACACCCCGCACGGTGACGCGCCGCTGCACGCCTACATCGAGTTCGGCAACCGGCTGCTGACCTTCGTGCTCGCCGCGGTCGCGATCGGAACCTTCGTCGCCGCCTGGCGCGCGCGGGACGCGGCCGGCCGGCCCCGGCGCCACCTCCGCGGTCTGGCGCTGGCTGCCGGCCTTGGCATTCCCGCGCAGGCGGTGATCGGCGGGCTGTCTGTGCTCACCACGCTAAACCCGTGGGTGGTGGGGCTGCACATGGTCGTGTCGGTCGCACTGATCGTGCTCTGCGTGCTGATGGTGCACGACGCCTTCGACGTAGGGCCAGTCGAGGCACGTCCGCTCATCCGCCGGCTCGTGCTGCTGGCGTCGGGGCTGGGCCTGCTGGCCGTGCTGCTCGGCATTGTGGTGACCGGGGCCGGCCCCAACTCCGGCGACGGCGGCGCGGCCCGCAGTGGGCTGGACCCTCTCTGGACGGCCAGGATCCACTCCCTGACTGTGTGGGCCGTGGTCGCGACCACTGTGGTCCTGCTCTGGCTTGTGCGGCGGGACCCGTCCGTCCGCCGTGCGGCGGTGCTGCTGCTGGTCGTCGAGTTGCTTCAGGGCGCCGTCGGCTACGCGCAGTACTTCCTCGGCCTGCCGCCGGCGCTGGTGGCGCTGCACATGCTCGGCACCGCCTCGTTCGCGGCAGCGCTGGCGAACCTCTGGTGGCTCACCAGGACCAGAGATCAGAACAGCAGCGGGTCCACTGCTGCGGCGATGAACACGATCGCCAGGTAGCTGTTGGACAGGTGGAACAGCCGCATTGGCTTGAGCGCGGCGTCCACGAGGCCGCGACGCGCCCTCAGCAGAAGTGCCACCGCCTCGGCCAGCATCGCGGTACCCGCGACGATCGCCACCGCCGGATAGAGCCAGCCCGTTCCTGCGACCGGCCACAGCAGCAGGCTGACCGCCACGGTGAGCGCGCTGTACGCAAGGATCTGCCACGCCACCCGGACGGGTGGGGCGACCACGGGCAGCATGGGGACGTGTGCGTTCTGGTAGTCCTCGCGGTAGCGCAGGGCCAGCGCCCAGGTGTGCGGTGGCGTCCACGCGAACACGATCGCGAACAGCACCAGGGGCGGCCAGGCGACGGAACCCGTGACCGCTGTCCAGCCGATCAGGGGCGGGAAGCAGCCGGCGATGCCACCCCACACGATGTTCTGCGACGTGCGGCGCTTCAACGCCATCGTGTACACGAAGACGTAGTAGAGGTTCGCCACCAGGGCCAGCGCCGCCGACAGCCAGTTGGCGCCGAGCCCCAGCATGAGCGTGGCGGCGATGCCGAGCACCGCGCCGAAGGCCAGCGCACGGCCCGGCTGCACCAGTTCCCGCGCCATCGGACGCCGCCGCGTGCGGCGCATCCTGGCGTCGATGTCGGCGTCCAGCACCGAGTTGAACACGTTGGCGCTGCCGGCGGCTGCGGTGCCGCCGAGGAGCGTCCAGACGACCAACTGCCAGTGCGGGAAGCCGCCGGCGGCGAGGAACATCGCCGGGATCGTCGTCACCAGCAGCAACTCGATGATCCGCGGCTTGGCCAGCGCGACGTACGCCCGGGTGACCGAACGCCAGTCGCCGGGCGCGAGGGCGGCGAGAGGCGCACCCTCCTCGGCTGGTTTCATTCGGCTCCCCGATTTCCGATCCGGCAAGTCCACGCAGCATAACGCGCTGTCCCGCCGGACGGCGACGGCCCTGCTCACCGCGGGTGCACTGCTTGTACAGTCTCAGACGTGAACCCGCTCCGTGACCTGCGCGACCCCCGGCTGCCCCGGATGGCCGGTCCTTCGGCCCTCGTGCTGTTCGGCGTCACCGGCGACCTGGCCCGCAAGAAGCTCCTGCCGGCTGTCTACGACCTCGCCAACCGCGGCCTGCTGCCGCCGGGCTTCGGCCTGGTCGGTTTCGCCCGCCGCGACTGGGCGGCCGAGCACTTCGCCGAGCTGGTCGCCGACTCCGTCCGCGAGCACGCCCGCACCGAGTTCCGCGAGGACGTCTGGAAGCAGCTCCAGGAGGGCATCCGGTTCGTCCCCGGCGAACTCACCGACAACGAGGCATTCGAGCGGCTCAAGCAGACCCTCAGCGACCTGGACGAACGCCAGGGCACCGGAGGCAACCACGCGTTCTACCTCTCCGTGCCGCCGGGCGTGTTCGACACCACCGTGGCCCAGCTGCGCCGCCACGGGCTCGCCGACCGGCCCAAGGGCTCCTGGCGCCGGGTCGTGATCGAGAAGCCGTTCGGGCACGACCTCGCCAGCGCTCGGATCCTGGAGCACAAGCTGTCGCGCGCCTTCGCCCCGTCCAGCATCTTCCGGATCGACCACTACCTCGGCAAGGAGACCGTGCAGAACCTGCTGGCCTTCCGGTTCGCCAACACGCTGTTCGAGCCGATCTGGAACCGCAACTACATCGACCACGTGCAGATCACGATGGCCGAGGATATCGGCATCGCCGGCCGCGCCGGCTACTACGACGGCATCGGCGCCGCCAGGGACGTGATCCAGAACCACCTGCTGCAACTCCTCGCCCTGACCGCGATGGAGGAACCCACGTCGTTCGGCGCCGACCAGCTGAGCGCGGAGAAGCGGAAGGTGCTGTCGGCCGCCCGGGTGCCTACCGACCTGGACGCCCACACCGCGCGCGGCCAGTACGCGGCCGGCTGGGTGGGCGGCGTGGAGGTACCCGGCTACCTGGAGGAGCAGGGCATCCCGGGCGACTCCCGCACCGACACCTACGCTGCCATCCGGGTGGACATCGACAACCGGCGCTGGGCCGGCGTCCCGTTCTACCTGCGGACGGGCAAACGCCTGCCGAGGCGGGTCACCGAGGTCGCGCTCAACCTGCGTCCCGCACCCCACCTGCCGTTCGACGGGACGGACGTCCGGGCGCTCGGCACCAACGCGCTCGTGCTGCGGATCCAGCCGGACGAGGGCATCACCCTCCGGTTCGGCGCCAAGGTGCCGGCGACCCCCATGGAGCTGCGCGACGTGAACATGGACTTCGGCTACGGCACGTCGTTCGCGGAGTCGAGCCCGGAGGCCTACGAACGGCTGCTGCTGGACGTGCTGCTCGGTTCCGAGCCGCTGTTCCCGCAGCCAGAGGAGGTCGAGCTCGCCTGGGAGATCCTCGACCCCGTGCTCGACCACTGGGCGGCGCTGGAATCCCCGCCCGAGCCCTACCCGTCCGGCACTTGGGGCCCGCAGTCGGCCTACGACATGCTCGTCCGCGACGGCTTCACCTGGCGGCGGCCCTGACGGGCCGGGGAGGCAACCATGATCGAAAAACTCGCGAACACCAACGCTGCGGAGATCCAGCAGGCCATCGCCAGCGCGCGGCACCACATCGGCGCAGCGTCCGGCCTGGTCTTCACGCTCGTCGTGGTGGCGGAGATGGTGGAGTTCGACCGGGCGATGGAGGCGTGCGCAGAGGCCGGGCGTGAACACCCGTCCCGGATCCTGCTCGTCGTCAACGGCCGGGCCCGCGCCGACCGGCTGGACGCGGAGGTCCAGGCCGGCGAGGGCGCACCGGGCGAGATCATCACGCTGAAGTTCCACGGCGAGCTGCAGAAGCACCGCGAGTCGGTGGTCCTGCCGCTGCTGCTGCCCGACCTCCCCGTGATCGGCTGGTGGCCCGGCCGTTCGCCCAAGGCGCCCGGCCTCGACCCGCTCGGACGCCTCGCCACCCGCCGGATCACCGACGCCATGGGCGATCCCGACCCGATCACCGCGCTCGAGGTGCGTGCCCGGAACTACTGCCCCGGCGACACCGACCTCACCTGGACCCGGCTCACCCGCTGGCGCGGCCTGCTCGCCGCCGCCCTCGACGCCTACCCCATGGACGTCACCAGGGCCTCGGTCTCGGCGGCGCCCGAGAACGCGGCCGGTACCCTGCTCGCCTCGTGGCTCTCCGAGCGACTGGATGTGCCGGTGAGTGTTGACCGGCAGAAACCCGGCGTCGGCATCACCGGCGTCGTGCTGGGCTCGGTGGACGACGAGATCCGGGTGACCCGCACGGACGGCAACCTGGCCGCTTTCTCCGCCCCCGGACTGCCGCAGCGGTTGGTCGCGCTCCCCCGCCGCGACCTCAACACGCTGCTCACCGAGGAACTTCGCCGGCTCGGCGACGATCCGATCTACGCTGAGGCCATGACGGCCCTGGTCAGACGGTTGGACAAAGCCGCGGTGCGTGGCCAGGGACGTCCGGCATGAGCGGCGCCCAGCCACAGGTCGTGCGGCACGCCGACGCCGGTGACCTCGCCGACCGTGCCGCCGTCCGGTTGCTGGCCACGCTGGTCGAACTCCAGGACGAGGACCGCGTGGCCCAGCTCTGCCTCACCGGCGGGCGCATCGCCCAGGCGATCTACGCGCGGCTGGGTGAGCTGGTCGCGGGCTCGGCGCTCGATCCGTCCCGGCTGGAGTTGTGGTGGGGGGACGAGCGGTTCGTCCCCACCGACGACCCCGAGCGCAACGCGGGCCCGACCCTCGCGCTGCTCGCGCGGCATTTCGCACTGGATCCGGCTCGCACTCACCCCATGCCCAGCGCGGACGGCCTCATCGACGCGGCGGCTTCGGCCGCCACCTACGCCAAGGAACTCGGCGACACCCGGTTCGACCTCTGCCTGCTCGGCATGGGACCGGACGGGCACGTGGCGTCCATCTTCCCGAACCACCCGTCCAGCGAACCCACCACCCAGTCCGTGATCGGGGTGAGCGACGCACCCAAGCCGCCGCCGGAGCGGATCAGCCTGACCATCCCCACGATCAACGAGTCGAGCCAGGTCTGGTTCCTGGTCAGCGGCACGGAGAAGTCGAACGCGCTTTCCCGTGCACTCGCCGGCGACACCAGCCTGCCCGCCGGTCGGGTGGCCGGACGCGATCGCACGCTGTGGCTCATCGACCAGGCGGCGGCGTCCGAACTCCCCTACTTCGACTGCCTGTCCTGAGCTCGGCCTGCACTGAGCCTGTCGAAGTGCCGAAGGGCCTGTCGTGACCACCACAAGCTGGACGGTTTCCTGGCCAGACGCCGGAAAAGTGTCCAGCTTGTGCTGCCGGAGCGGTCGCCGGGCTAGTAGATGACTTCGCCCGCGGCCCGGCGAGCCCGCAGGGCGTCCAGCGCCTCGGCGAGAATGGCCACGGCCTCCGCGTCCGTACGGCGCTCCTTCACGTAGGCGAGGTGCGTCTTGTAGGGCTGGGTCTTCGGCGGAGGGGGCGGGTTCTCCGAGTCGAGGTTCGCCGGGAGCCCGCAGCGCGGGCAGTCCCAGGTGTCAGGGATCGCCGCATCGGCGGCGAAGGCCGGACGCGTCTCATGCCGGTTCGCGCAGAAGTAGGAGACGTACAGCCGCGGCGCTGCGTCCCCCCGCTCAGCCTCTCCCATCGGGCCGGCGCCGACCCGGCTGCCGCGAATCGCGCTACCACCAACCACTTGCTTGACTCCTTGCTAGGTGCGGACCGGGCGTCAGCCCAGCGTCCCGACTTCGGGGAAGTATCGGTAGAGCACCAGCAGTCCGACGATGCTGGCCAGCCACACCAGGCCGACGGTGATCGTCAGCCGGTCGAGGTTCCGCTCCGCCACCGAGGTGCCGCCCATACCGGTGGTCATCCCGCCGCCGAACAGGTCGGACATGCCGCCGCCCCGGCTCTTGTGCAGGAGGATGAACAGTGCCAGGACGGCGCTGGTCAGGATCAGGACGACGGACAGCGTCACGATCGGCCAGGTCATCAGGGGGAGCAAGGTCACGCGGAGAATCCTAACTCACGGGGTGCCGGACAAACGAAACGCCGACCGGGTTGAGCCGGCCGGCGTCCGTTGTGATCCCTGAGCTTGACGAAGGGCTTCTTCAGGCTCAGCCAGCGACCGCGTAGAACATCACGATCTTCGCGAACTCCTCGGCGTTCAGGCTCGCCCCACCGACCAGGGCGCCGTCCACATCGGGCTGGGCCATGATCTCGACGACGTTGTTCGCCTTCACCGAGCCGCCGTACTGGATCCGGACGGCCTCGCCTGCCGCGGCGCCGAAGGTGTCGGTGACGTAGCCACGAATGGCGCCACAGACCTCCTGGGCGTCGTCGGGGGTCGCGACCTCGCCGGTGCCGATCGCCCAGACCGGTTCGTACGCGATCACCGACGCGGCCACCTGCTCCGCCGTCAGTGGCTCCAGGCAGAGCTCCACCTGGCCGAGCACGTGCTCGACGTGGGTGCCCTGCTTGCGGATCTCCAGCACCTCGCCGCAGCAGATGATCGGGGTCATTCCGGCCTCGAACACCACCTTGGCCTTGCTGCCGATCAGTTCGTCGGACTCACCGTGGTATTCGCGCCGCTCGGAGTGCCCGACCACCACGTAGCTGCAGTTCAGCTTGGCGAGCATGTCGGCGGAGACCTCGCCGGTGTAGGCGCCGGAGGCGTGCACCGACACGTCCTGCGCGCCGAACTTCAGCGGCAGCTTGTCGCCCTCGACCAGCGTCTGCACGGTGCGGATGTCGGTGAACGGGACGATCACCGCCGCCTCGGACTTCTCGGCATCGTATTTGGCGTCCGCCAGCGTCCACGCCAGCTTCTGCACGAGCCCGGTGGCCTCGACGTGGTTGAGGTTCATCTTCCAGTTGCCGGCCATCAACGGTGTACGGGCCATGTCATTCCCCTTCCAGGACTGCCAGACCGGGGAGCTCTTTGCCCTCCAGGTACTCCAGGGACGCGCCGCCACCGGTCGAGATGTGACCGAACTGGTCGTCGCTGAACCCGAGGTTCCGGACGGCCGCAGCGGAGTCGCCACCACCGACGACGGAGAAGCCGGCGGTCTCGGCGAGCGCCTTCGCCACCGCCTCCGTGCCGTGGGCGAGCGACGGGATCTCGGCGACGCCCAT
Source organism: Propionicimonas sp. (assembly GCA_036770475.1). Classification (GTDB taxonomy): domain Bacteria; phylum Actinomycetota; class Actinomycetes; order Propionibacteriales; family Propionibacteriaceae; genus Propionicimonas. The sequence continues at coordinate 21,992 of DAIPJC010000048.1, forward strand.
CGGGCCGTTCCAGAAGATCGTGGCGGCGCCGGTGATCGCACCGGCGAACAACCCCTCGGTCTTCGGGCCGATGTCAGCGCCCTGCTGGTCGGCGGGGATCGCATCCGCGTCGACGACGGTCACCTCGCTGGCCCGGCGGCCGGGGAAGTCCAGCTCGGCGACGACCCGCGTGTCGACCGGAAGCAGGATCTGCTTGCCGGTGGCCGCAGCCTGCTCGAGGTAGCCTCCGCAGGCCTCGACCTTCTCGGCGTCGAGCAGCGACTCCCCGACCTCGTAACCCTTGGCCTTCAGGAAGGTGTAGGCCATGCCGCCACCGATCACCAGGGTGTCGGCGACCTTCAGCAGGTTGTCGATGACCGCCAGCTTGTCGGCCACCTTCGCACCGCCCAGCACGACCACGTAGGGGCTGGCCGGGTTCTCGGTGAGCTTCTTGAGCACCTCGACCTCCTTGGCCACCAGGAAGCCCGCGGCGTTCGGCAGCAGCTTCGCCACGTCGTAGACGGACGCCTGCTTGCGGTGCACGACGCCGAAGCCGTCGGAGACGAACACGTCACCGAGCGCGGCGTACTTCGCGGCGAGCGCCTCGCGTTCGGCGTCCACCTTGGACTCCTCGGCCGGCTCGTAGCGGACGTTCTCCAGCAGGGCGATCTCGCCGTCCGCGAGACCGGCGACCGTCGCCTGCGCGCTCTCGCCGACCACGTCGGACGCCAGCGTGATCGGCGCGCCGATCAGCTCGCCGAGCCGCTTCGCGACCGGGGCGAGCGAGTACTTGGGATTGACCTCGCCCTTCGGCCGGCCGAGGTGGGCCGTCACGACCACCTTCGCTCCGGAGTCTTTGAGGAAGTTCAGGGTCGGCAGCGCCGCGCGGATTCGGCCATCGTCGGTGATGGTCTCGCCGTCCAGCGGCACGTTGAAGTCACACCGGATCAGGACCCGCTTTCCTCGCAGGTCGCCGAGATCCTTGACAGATTTCACGCTCTTGCCTTTCTTCGGTTGTCATGGCAGACGGGCCGGCCCGCAGCGCGGACCGACCCGTCATGGTTCATCAGAGCTTCGAGCCGACCAGCACGGTCAGGTCGATCAGCCGGTTGGAGTAGCCCCACTCGTTGTCGTACCAGGAGACGACCTTCACCTGGTTGCCGATGA
>DAIPJC010000100.1:0-3966 GCA_036770475.1 Propionicimonas sp.
ACAGTGCGGGTTCGATTCCCGTCATCCGCTCCAGTGAAAGGCCTTGTCAGAGGCACCGAGCGAAATCGAACAACCCCGCATTCAGGGGGCTGGCAGGGTCACGCGCCACCGGGCACCACCACATCGTCGTCCAGGTCAGGGTGCGGGTCATCGCCTTGCGGCGGCATCGGCCGGAGCCGCTGAATGATGGCGGCGACCAGGTAGAGCCCAATTGCCATCACCACGATGGTCGCTCCGGGCGGAAGGTCGTACCAGTAGGTCAGCATCAGGCCTGCCACACTCACCCCCGCCCCGAGCGCACTCGCGGCGGCCATGGTGCTCGAGAAGGAGCGGGTCATGGTCTGGGCAGCGGCCACCGGCACGATCATCAGTGCAGAGACCAGCAGCAGGCCGACCACCCGCATCGACACTGTCACTGTCACCGCTGTGAGGGCAGCGAGGATCGAAGCGATGGCCTGCACGGGAAGGCCGGTAGCCTTTGCGAATTCCTCGTCGTGACTGACCGAGAACAGCGCGCCACGCAGTCCGAGGCCCACGACCAGTACCACGCCCGCGAGGATGAGGGTCCAGATCAGGTCCGACATCGTCACGGTGGCGATCGATCCGAAGAGGTAGGTCATCAGGTTGGCGCTCGTGCCTCCCGCGATCTTGATCAACAGGACTCCGCCCGCGATTCCGCCGTAGAACAGGATGGCCATGGCGACGTCGCCGGTGATCCTTCCGGTGGCGCGGACCCATTCGATGCCGACCGCGCCGAGCACGGAGACCACGATGGCGCCAGGCAGGGCCAGCGCTTCGGGAGTGGCAAGTCCAGCGAGGGCACCGGCGAGCCATCCCGCCGCGACGCCGGTCAGCGCGATGTGCCCGATGCCGTCCCCGAGTAGGGCCAACCGCCGCTGCACAAGATATGTGCCAACAATGGGCGCGCTCGCGCCCACCATCAACGCGGCGAGCAGCGCGCGCTGCATGAGCGGGGAACTGAGGAGTTCGATCATCGCAGGCCGCCGATCCTCTCCAGGCCGAGATCGTCGTTGCGCCGAAGGGTCCGGCCTTCCCCGTGGGCATGGATGTGCCCGGGCCCGGCATGGTCGCCGCGGGCGGGCGGGGGGGCGCCATCGTGGACGACCCTGCCGTGGCGAAGCACCACGGCGCGATCCAGCAGGTTTTCGAACGCCTCGATCTCGTGCAGGACCACCACCACTGCGCTACCTCGCCGTCGCATCGCGTCGATGGTCTCCACCAGCGTCTTGATCGTGCCGAGATCGATGCCGGTGGTGGGCTCGTCGAGCAGAAGCAGGTCGGGGTTGCGGACCAGGGCGCGCGCGATCAGGACGCGTTGCTGCTGTCCACCCGACATCTGCTGGACGGGTTGGTGCGCACGGTCGGCCATTCCCATCACATCCAGGGCGGCAAGGGCTTCGCGGGCGGAGCCGCGTCGAAGGTGTCGACGAGACAGGGTCCCGGCACGCACCACCTCGCATGCCGTGGTCGGGATCCCCGTGCTCTCCGGCATTCTCTGCGGTACGTAACCGATGCGCTGCCAGGGGGTCGAGGCGCCGAGTGGCTGGCCGAAAGCCTGGATCCGCCCGCTGCTGAGAGGCACGATCCCCAGAGCTGTCCGCACCAGGGTCGACTTGCCGGAGCCGTTGGCGCCCAGGAGCGCGACGATCTCGCCGGGAGCAATCGAGAAGGAGACGTCGGACAGGACCTGCTGGCGCCCCAGCACGACACCGACCCCCTCGGTGCGGAGGACGGCACCGAGGGGGTCGGAGTTGCTGGCCGGGCCGCCACCCGGCCCGCGGCCACCGCGATCAGGAGCAGCCAAGGCCGGTGCGAAGCGCGGTGAGGTTGTCCGCCGACAGGCTCAGGTAGTCCTGGCCCTCCGCCGCGGCGGTGAGTGTGGAGAGCACGCCGGTCTTCATGTTCAACTCTGCGGCAAGCACCTCGGCAACCTTCGGGTTCGACGAGTTCGCGAAGAAGATCGTGCTCGATCCCGCGTCCTTGGCCACCTCGGCGATCTCGTTGAGTCGAGCCGGTGAAGGCTCGGTGTCCTCATCGAAGCCGGAGATCCCGACCTGGGTCAGTCCGTACTCGTCGGTGAGGTAGCCGAAGGCCGGATGGGTGACAATGACCGTCTTCTCCGAGCAATTCGCCAGGCCCGCCTTGTACTGCGCGGCGAGGTCGCTCAGCTTCTGCTCGAGGGCCTTCCCGTTCGCCTCGTAGGTGGCCTTGCCCTCGGGGTCGACGCCGCTCAGCTGGGTGACGATCTCGGCGCTGAGGGCCGGCATGTCGGCGATGTTGAGCCACATATGTGGGTCGAAGCCGCCGGCTTCGTGCTCGTGCCCGTCCTCGTCGTGGCCCTCTTCAGCCTCGTGGTCCGCGGCTTCCTCCGACTTCTCCTCGTCATGGTCGTGAGCCACTGCGGGTCGCGTGGGAAGCACGCTGGAGAGGTCGATGGACGCAGACGGTGGTGCCGAGACGACCGCTTCGTCGACAGACGTGGCCAACGTCTTGACGTAGACGACCAACCCGGCCTTGCCGATCTTGTCCACCTGGGCGGGAGAGAGTTCGAAGCCGTGCGCACTGGCCCCGGACGGCACGAGCTGAGTCACCTCGACCCGGCTCCCGCCGATCTGCTCGGCCATCCAGGCGAGGGGGTAGACCTCGCCGATCACCTGGACGGTGTTCGGGGTGGCGACGGTCCCCGTAGTCGGGGAGCCTGTTGGCGCTGCACAACCGGACAAGGACAGGGCGAGGGCAGAGGCGGCCGCAACGGCGGCGAAGGTCTTGTTCACAGAACCAAGTCTCATGTAAATGATAATCGTTGTCAATACGGTGTGATCTGAGGGACTCCTTCGCCGGATGTGTCGTGGTTCCGGGCACAACAAGAGCGCGGGCCCGTCAGGGTGAGGGCGACGGCGACGTCCAGCGGACTCCGCTGAACTGCTCCAGGGCAGCGTCGATGAGCTTGCGGATCTCGTCCGGCTCGTAGGGCTTGACCCTGAGTTTGCGGACCTTCGGTGCAACCTTCCGGGTAGCAGGGTTTCGGGGCATGTGGCCGGGCTCGACCGCGAGGTCGAAGGCGGCGTGCAGGGTGCGGTGCACCTGGTGTGCGGTGGACGGCGATCGACCCGAGTCGATCATCTCGTTGTAGAGCGCCTTGAGGTGGTCCGGGCGCACCTTGTCCAGCCGACGTTTTGCCCATGGCTCGTAGCGCGTGGACGCGGACGGCGTAGCGGTAGGCGTCCCAGGAGTTCTCCCGTAGCGGGGGCTTCGCGACGTCGACCCCGTCCCGGTCAGCCACTCAGTGGTGGTGCGACACGCTTTCGGCGCACGGCGCGGCTCCGGTGAGTGAGCCAGCAAGGTGGCGCTCGATGGCCTCGCGCACCGTGCCGCTGGCGCCTGTCACTGGGGTCACTCCCAGGCGCTGGAACATGGCGATGGCGCCGGCGCCCATCCCTCCGCTCAGGACTGCGTCGATGCCCTCCTGCTTCAAGAACCGGGGTATCTGGCCGTGCTTGTGGGCTCCGGCGAAGGGGTTGGGGACGCTCCGTGAGTCCATGATCTGCCCGCCTTCGCAATCAACCAGCACGAAGTGCGCGGCTTGGCCGAAGTGTGAGCTGGTGGGCCCGTCCAGGCCGTGATCGGTTTCAGCGGCAATGGCGATCCTCATTGTTCCTCCTGCATCCCGTGCGCTGAGGTCAGCGCCACCCTGGCCCAACATACGTCAAGGAACCCTGACCATGGGGCTGGGTTCTCAGTCCTTGCGCGGTGAGTCTCAGGACACCGGACTGGCAGCCCTCCGGGTGGCGTAGCCGCGACCCGGACCGTGACCGCACGGGCAGTCGAGCGGCCGGTGTTCCGGGCAGTCACAATCCCTGCGGCGGCAACCATCCGAACGTGGAAGGTGCCCGAGGGCAGCGCCGAACCCGAGCATCCCGCACCGTCGGTCCCAGTAGCGGCCGC
>DAIPJC010000049.1:0-22896 GCA_036770475.1 Propionicimonas sp.
ACACCCCGAACAGCCCTGACTGGGTCAGGGCCGAGTGGCAGTCTAGCCGAACTGCCCGGGCTCAGCCATTCGAGCCCGGAGTGAGCGTGAGCAGTGTCACCTCGGGCGGGCAGGCGAACCGGTACGGCGCGTACGGGGACGTCCCGACGCCCGCCGAGACGTGCAGCCACGACGTGTGGTCTCCGGCGTGGTACCGGCTGAGGCCCTTCGCCTGGGCTGGCGGCAGGTCGCAGTTCGTCGTCAGCGCACCCCAGCCCGGCAGGCACACCTGGCCACCGTGGGTGTGGCCCGCCAAGAGGATCGGCAGCCCGTCGACCGTCATCGCGTCCAGCACCCTGGCGTACGGCGCGTGGGTCACCCCGATCGCGAGATCCGCGTCCTCGGCCGGAGCCCCGGCGACCAGCGAGTAGTCGTCGCGGTGCAGGTGCGCGTCGTCCGTCCCCCGCACCTCCAGCCGGGCGCCCCGCACGTCCAGCGTCACCTTGTGCCCCGTCACGTCCTTCCAACCGCCGGACGCCAGCCCCGCGCGGAGCTCGTCCGTCGGCAGCATCTCCAGTTCCTCACGGACCCCGTGCCGGCTCGTCGGAGTCGCCAGGTAGCCCAACGGGTTCGACAGGCCCGCCGCCGTGTAGTCGTTCGACCCGAACGCGAACACGCCGGGCACGTCCAGCAGTCGTCCGAAGGAGTCGAGCAGCGGCTGCAGCGCGTCACCGTGCGCGATGTTGTCGCCGGTATTCACCACCAGGTCGGGCTCGAGGCCGGCCAGCGCGGACACGAAATTCCGCTTCGAGCGCTGGCGTGCGACCAGGTGGATGTCCGAGACGTGCAGCACGCGCAACCGCTGCGATCCCGCAGGCAGCACGGGGACGGTCACCCGCCGCACCCGGAACGCCCGGGCCTCGAACGTTCCGTACACGAAGCAGGCCGCGCCGGCCAGCGCGAGCCGGCCGGCGAGCTTGCCGATCACCGCCGGGGTCTCCGGGATTCGGTCGGTGTGGGCGACGGCGTCGGGTCGGGCTTGGGCTGCGGCTTCGGGCCCTTCGACACGACCACGCCGATCTCGCTGCCCTTGGCCACAGTGCCCGACCGGTTGGTTCCGATCAGTCCGTTCTTGGGCACCGTGTCGGAGTAGTCATAGGTCACGTAGCTCCCGAACCCTGCGGCAGCCAGTGCCGCCCGGCAGCTGGACACGCCCATCCCCGCACAACTCGGGACACCGCTGGTCTCGCCGTTCAGGATCGATGCCGGCGGGTCGACGAACTGGTCGTGCTGATCGATGTCCCGCAGCGCCTGGGTCATGGCCGGCTGGAGCATCTTGTGCCCCGCGTCCGCGCCGAAGCCGGTGAGGTAGGTGCCGGAGTGTGGCAGCCGGACTCCCCGCAGGAAGCTGTACCTGCCCTTCCAGAACTTCTTGTAGTGCGGGTTGTTGTCGTAGCTGATCACTGCGGCCGTGACCAGGTTGGGCGTGTAGCCGATCGACCATTCCGCCTTGTTCCGTGGCACGGTGCCGGTCTTGCCTGCCAGCGTGTAGCCGGGGATCCGGACGCCGCTGAGCGTGCCGCCGGGGCCGGTGTACGGGCCCTGGAACACCTTGTTGATCGCGTCGGCCAGGTCAGGGTCGATGACCTGCTTGCAGCCCGCGCTCGGCCGGTCGAGGCTCTTGCCTTCCTTGGTCACGATCGACTTGATGATCACCGGATTGCAGCGCACGCCACGGTTGGCGAACGTGCCGTAGGCGGTCACCATCGACAGCGGCGTGATCTCCGCGGCGCCCAGCGTGAACGACGCGATGTTGTTGAACTGCTGGACGATGTCCTTGCCGTCCGCCAACTGGAGCCCGACCCGCTTGGCCATCTTGGTCACGTCACAGAGGCCGACCTGCTGCTCGAGCGGTACGTAGTAGTTGTTCACCGACTGCGCGGTGCCGTTCCACATGTTGTAGTAGCCGGACTCCGGGCCGTCCACGACCCAGCGCTTCTGGATCTTGAACGCGCCCGAGCAGGACTTGAAGGTCTTGCCCTGGTAGTTCACGCTCGTGCGGACGTGGACGCCGGTCCGGACACCGAAGCCCTTGTCGAGTGCCGCCGCCGCCACGAAGACCTTGAACGTGGAGCCGCCCTGGAAGCCGTCGGCTCCGTTGAACCCCTTGCCCGCGGCGTAGTTGTAGTAGGTCTGCCCCTGTTTCCACTTGTTGCCCATCACCGGACGGCTCTGTGCCATCGCCCTGATCAGTCCGGTCTGGGGATCCATCATCACGATCACGCCGATCGCGGGATCCTTGGCTGAGACGTTCTTGCTGACGACCTTCTGCGCGGCCTTCTGGGCTTTGGGGTCGATCTCCGTGGTGATCGTGAGGCCGCCGCGGTACACCCGGTCGAGTCGCTCGTCCGGGGTGTTGCCCAGGGCCGTGGCCTGCTGCTTGAGCACCTGCAGGGCGTAGTCGCAGATGAACGGGAGCTTGGAGTTCGCACAGCCCTTCAGCGAGAAGACCATCTTCTTCGGGTTGAACTTGGTGGCTTTCGCCTGGGTGGCCTCGGCCTGCGTGATCACGCCGAGTTCGGCCATCCGGTCGAGCACGTCGTTGCGTCGCTGCAGGCCGGGGGCAGGGTGCGTGCGGGGGTTCGTCGCCACCGGGTTGCGCACGAGGCCGGCCAGCATGGCCGCCTGCGGCAGGCTCAGATTGGCCGCGCTCACGCCGAAGTAGTGCCGGGCCGCCGCCTCGACGCCGTAGGCGCCGTCGCCGTAGTAGGCGATGTTCAGGTAGCGCTCGAGAATCTCGTCCTTGGAGAACTGCTTCTCGACCGCGATCGCGTAGCGCAACTCGCGGACCTTGCGGGCCAGCGTGTTCTCCGTGGCCGCGGCCTTCGCTGCCGCGTCGTTGTTCTCCTCGGCCTGCTCCACCAGGACCAGCCGGACGTACTGCTGAGTGAGGCTCGACCCGCCCTGCGTGTTGCCCTGACTGGTCGAGACCAGGGCGCGCAAGGTGCCCTGCAGATCCATGGCACCGTGCTCGTAGAAGCGGTGGTCCTCGATGGCCACCTGGGCCTTCTGCATGATTGGGGAGATCTTGCTCAGCGGCTCATAGACCCGGTTCTCGTCGTAGAAGTAGGCCAGGACGTCGCCATTCGCGGTCAGCAGGCGCGATCGCTCGGGCTGGGGCGTCTCCTGGAGCGCAGTGGGCAGGTTGTCCAGGCTGCCGACCGCGTCCTTGCCTGCGCCCGCGGCGATGCCTGCGACGGGGACGAAGAGGCCGGCGGCCAGCAGTCCTCCGAGAACGGCCACCACCATGAACATGATCAACGAGTAGAGCCGTTTCCCCATGCGCATGGCGTCTAGGGTACGTGACGCCACCCAAACACCCCGAACGACGCCGCGGTTTTTTCGGCGAGCGTTGAATCCCCCCTAGCTACGGGCAGCTTCTTGACATACCCTGACCCGTACACCTAGCAATTGCGTATACCGCTGAAGGCGGGGTGCCCCCGGGAAAGGATCAGAGCAATGACGCTCGGAGTCGATGACTGGACCCTCCAGGCCAAGTGCCGAGGTCTGCAGGACGAACTGTTCCCTGAGGGTGCGGACCAGAAGCGCGCGCGCTCGGTGTGCTTCACCTGCCCCGTCCGCAACGAGTGCCTGGCCGAGGCCTTGGACAACCGCATCGAATGGGGTGTCTGGGGCGGCATGACCGAGCGTGAGCGCCGCCAGTTGCTGCGCCAGCGCACCGACATCACCTCGTGGACCTCGATCCTGTGCCCGAAGGCACGCCGCTGCGAGTGACCCGGCGGCGGTTCTCCGTCCGCGCGTTTCCTCGTCCGGGCGGTGTCGATTGTCGGCGGCGCTGAATAGGGTGAGCCCATGACGAAGTGGGAGTACGTGACCGTTCCGCTGCTGGTGCACGCCACCAAGCAGATCCTCGACAACTGGGGGGCGGACGGCTGGGAGCTCGTGCAGATCGTGCCGGGCCCGAACGCAGAGAATCTGGTGGCCTACCTGAAGCGTCCGGTCGAGGGATGAACGAGGAACTCGACGAGGTGTCGGCTTCGGCGCGGCTGAGCGAACTCGGGCTGGTGCTGCCGGCCGTCCCCGCGCCGGTGGCGGCGTATCTGCCTGCGCTGGTCTCGGCCGGCCAGGTGTTCACCGCGGGTCAGCTGCCGTTCGTGGACGGAAAGCTGGCCGAGGTCGGCAAGGTCGGGGCAGAGGTGAGTCCGGAGCGGGCGACCGAGCTGGCGCGGATCGCCGCGCTCAACGCCGTGGCGGCGGCCGCGTCCGTCGTGGGCGGCGTCGACGGCATCCGGCGCGTGGTCAAGCTGGTCGTGTTCGTGGCCAGCGACCCCTCCTTCACTGGCCAGCCGGCGGTCGCCAACGGGGCGTCCGAGCTGTTGGCGCAGGTGTTCGGCCCGCGTGGCGCGCACGCGCGAAGCGCGGTGGGAGTGGCGGTGCTCCCGCTGGACTCCCCGGTGGAGGTCGAACTGGTCGTCGAGGCGAACGCCGCCTCGTTCTGATCGTGGCCGCAGCAGAATCCCGGACGGCGCTGGTGCGCCGGGCGCGGGCGATCAACGAAGAGCTCGGCGCGCTCTACCCGGACGCGCACTGCGAGCTCGACCACGCCAGCCCGCTCCAACTGCTGGTGGCGACGGTGCTGTCCGCCCAGTCCACCGACCGTCGGGTGAACACCGTCACGCCGGTGCTGTTCGCGCGCTACCCGGACGCCGTCGCGCTGGCCGCCGCTGACCGGGCGGAACTGGAGGAACTGATCAAGCCGACCGGATTCTTCCGCGCGAAGACCGATGCCCTGTTGAGGCTCGGAGCGGCGCTCGTGGAGAACTTCGGCGGCGAGGTGCCCGACACGCTCGAGCAGCTCATCACGTTGCCCGGGGTCGGTCGCAAGACGGCGAACGTCGTGCTGACCGACGGCTTCGGCGTGCCGGGAATCACCACCGACACCCACCTGATCCGACTCGCCCGCCGGTTCGGCTGGACCGACTCGGACAAGCCGGCCGTCATCGAAGCCGATGTGGGTGCGCTGTTCCCGGCGTCCGACTGGATCAAGCTCAACCATCGGGTGATCTGGCACGGACGACGGCGTTGCCACGCGCGGCGTCCGGCGTGCGGAGCGTGCCCCGTGGCGCCCTTGTGCCCGTCCTACGGCGAGGGTCCGACCGACCCGACCGTGGCGGCCAAGCTGGTGCGGGAGCCGCGGGGATGAAGGCGAGGCGCGTCCTCGCGGCGGCTGGGGTGATGTGCTCCGTCCTGTTGGCCGGGTGCGCTCAACTCCTGCCCGGCGTCGGCGGGGTTGCTGCCTCGCCGGTCGCCACCACGCCGTCCGGCACTGGCCCGTCCGCCACTCCCACCGATCTGGTCGCGGCGCGGAAGGCGGCGGGTATCGAGGACTGCCCACCGAGCAGCGACGCACCGGCGGTCACCGGTGGGCTGCCCGACGTGACGCTGGAGTGCCTCGGTGGGGGCTCGACCGTGCGGCTGGCCGGGCTGCGGGGACCGATGCTCGTGAACCTGTGGGCGCAGTGGTGCGAGCCGTGCCAGGCCGAGGCGCCGCACATCGCCGCCTTCGCCACCACCCAGAAGAAGGTGGCCGTGCTGGGCATCGACTACTCCGACCCGCAGCCGGAACTCGCGATCCAGTTCGCGCAACTGTTCGGAGCGACCTATCCGCAGCTGTCCGACCTGGACAACCGGCTGAAGGGGCCGCTCGGCGTGACCGGGATCCCGTACACACTGCTGATCGACACGGACGGCAGGATCGTCGCCCGGCACCCGGGGCAGTTCGTCTCGCTCGAGAACGTGCAGAGCTGGGTGGCGAAGGGGCTGGGCGGATGAGCCGGCCCGTCCCCGCCGAGTTGCGGGACGCGAGCGAACGGTTCGCCCGCCCAGACGCACTCAGCTTCATCGAGGGTGCCCGGCAGCCCCGCGGCACCCGCCGGGCTGCCGTGCTGATCCTGCTCAGCGACCCGCTGGCCGAACCGGCGCCGCTGGTCGAGCCTCTACCGCTGGTCGAGCCTCTACCGCTGGTCGAGCCTGTCGAGACCCCGGCCGATCGACAACCTCCGACGGCAGCTGCGACGCCGGGCGCCGGCTATGACCTCGTGCTCGTGGAGAAGCGCGCCGACCTGCGCTCTCACGCCGGCCAGATCGCATTCCCCGGCGGAGGGATCGAGACGATCGACGTCGATCCCGTGGCGGCCGCGCTGCGAGAGGCGGGCGAAGAGGTCGGAGTGAACGCGAACACGGTCGAAGTGCTGGGTGTACTGCCCGCCGCCCACATCGTGCGCAGCGGATTCGACGTGACGTCTGTGGTGGGCTGGTGGCAGGACCCGATCCGCCTGGCCCCGGTGGACCTGGCGGAGATCGCGGCCGTCCACCAGGTTCCGGTGGCGCGCCTGCTCGATCCGGCGAACCGCAGCACCTGGGTGCACCATGGTGGCTTCAGCGGGCCGGCGTTCGTCCTCGACGACCTGTACGTGTGGGGATTCACCGCCTACCTGCTCGACGGTCTCTTCGACCTGCTCGGCTGGACGCGGCCCTGGGACGCCTCGCACACCACCGAGATTCCGCCGCGGTTCCTCAGCGAGCGCCTCTGAGCCACCGGTGATCGCCGGCCGGCGTCCACGCAACTGCTCGTCGGGCCGCCCGGGCTACCTCTGTCTCCCGACAGAACGGGACTTTTCTGACGCTGGATGCAGCGGGTGGCCCGCAACTGGTCGGCGAGCGCATCTCGTGGCAGGAATGTCCCGTTCTGTCGGAAGGGCGCCGTTCGCGTGCGACGGTGCGCCCGCCGCGGGATGATGAGGCATGGCTCCCTGGTGGCAAAGCGCGGTCGTGTACCAGATCTACCCGCGTTCGTTCGCGGACAGCAACGGTGACGGAGTCGGTGACATCCCCGGCATCATTGCCCACCTCGACCACCTCAGCGCCCTCGGCGTCGACGTCGTGTGGCTGTCCCCGGTGTACCGCTCGCCGATGGACGACAACGGCTACGACATCTCCGACTACACCGACATCGACCCGCTGTTCGGCACGCTGGACGACCTCGACGCCCTTGTCGCAGGGCTCCACGAGCGCGGCATGAAACTCGTGATGGACCTGGTGGTGAACCACACGTCCGACGAACACGAGTGGTTCCGGAGCGCGCGCGAGCTGTCATCCCCGATGCGCGACTGGTACCTGTGGCGTCCCGCGCGGGAGGGCTTCGAGCCCGGAACGCCGGGGGCCGAGCCGACCAATGCGGGCTCGTTCTTCTCCGGGCCGGGCTGGCAGTTCGACCCGGCGTCCGGCCAGTACTACCTGCACCTGTTCAGCCCCAAGCAGCCCGACCTGAACTGGGAGAACCCCGCGGTACGCCAGGCGGTGTACGAGATGATGCGCTGGTGGGTCGACCGGGGCGTCGACGGCTTCCGCATGGATGTGATCAACCTGATCTCGAAGACCTACCCGATCGAGGACGGCCCGGTGAACAGCCCGGACGGCCTGTCCTACGACGCGACGATGGTCGTCGAGGGGCCCCGTCTGCACGAGTTCCTGCGCGAGATGAACCGGGAGGTCGGTATCTCGGCGAGGGAGCTGTTCAGCGTCGGGGAGATGATCCTCGTGGACGCCGAGACGGCGCGCTCGCACACCGATCCGGCCGCCGGCGAGTTGGGCATGGTGTTCACCTTCGAGCACATGAACATCGATTCCGGGCCGACCGGGATGAAGTGGGACGTGGTGCCGCTGCATCTGCCTGCCCTCAAGGCGAACCTCGCGCACTGGCAGGAGGTCCTCGCCGACGTCGGCTGGAACTCGCTCTACTTCGAGAACCACGACCAGCCGCGCTCCGTGTCGCGGTTCGGCGACGACTCGCCCGAGTTCCGGGTGGCGTCCGCGAAGACCCTGGCGACCACGCTGCACCTGCTCAAGGGGACGCCATACGTCTACCAGGGCCAGGAGTTGGGCATGACCAACGCCGGCTTCACCTCGATCGAGCAGTACAACGACCTCGAGTCGACGCGGTTCTTCGCTCAGGCGACGGCCGGCGGTGCAGACCCTGGACAGCTGCTGCAGGTGATCGGCTTCAAGAGTCGGGACAACGGCCGCACACCGATGCAGTGGGACGCGTCTCCGAGCGCAGGCTTCACCACGGGGACGCCGTGGCTTCCGGTGAACGCCAACCATGTCGAGGTGAACGCCCGTGCCGAGGAGGCCGACCCTGGATCGGTGTTCCACCACTACCGCAAGCTGATCACGCTGCGGCACGACCTCGAGGTGGTGCGGCAAGGCCGATTCGGACTGCTGCTGCCCGAGGACGAGAAGCTGTTCTGCTACACCCGCACGCTGGGTAAAGAGGTGCTGCTGGTGCTGGCGAACTGGTCGTCCGAAGCCGTCCCGCTCCCGGCAGGCCTGCCGAGTCTCGACGGCGCTGAACTGTTGCTGGGGACGCACGAGCCCGCGTCCGCCGAGTTGGCGGGCTGGGAGTCGCGGATCTACCGGCTGGCCAATGCTGGCTGACTGACCAGCGCGGGCTGACTGGCCAACGCTGGCTGACTGACCAGCGCTGGCTGAGCTTGACGAAGCCGCCCGCTCCGTCCGCTCAGGCTTCGAGTTCGGGACGTTTCCCGCTGAGCGGGAGCCCCGCCACGTCCTGCATGCCCTTCTCGACGGCGCCCTTCACGGCGGCGACCGAGGCCTCAGCGTTGGCAACGGTGGCCTCCGGGGCGGAGAAGTTCAGTCGGCTCTTCCCGACCAGCGCCAGAATGCCGGCGACGAGGAAGAAGATCACCGCCATCACGATGAAACCCCAGGTCAGGGCGGCGAGCAGGTCGAGGTGGAACCAGGCCTGGAAGCCGAGCGAGAGCAAGAACGCCAGCCCGCTGAACAGCAGCGCCGCTCCGCTGAGCCCCACGTAGGCGGCAGCGCCGAACAAGCCCGCACCGACGCCCGCGGCCTTGGCCTGGGGGACCAGTTCGGCCTTGGCCAGTTCAATCTCGCCCTTGACGATCGTGATGACGTCGGCCTGGATGTTCTTGATCACGTCGGCGATGTCTGCCTTCTCGGCCATTCCCCCGCTCCTTCGGCGCGCTGTACTGGTCAGCCTAACGGGCTGCGCCCTCCACCGGGGTGCGACGCGGTCGCGGTGACCGGACGGCGGGCTCTCCGAACCCTTACCCATCCCGAGCGCTCTGAACAGAGGGGACGGTTCTCCCGGTTCGCGGGGACGGTTCTCTCGGTTCGCGGGGACGGTTCTCCCGGTTCAGGAGAACGTTCAGATCCTGATCTGAAAACCGTCCTCCGGCGGCCGTAGCGCGGAACTGAGTTCGCTATGGTCGACGGCGGCCCGCCAGCACATCACCGAGTACGGCAGCAGGAGCGGCTCCGGCGCTCGCGCCGAGGAGTCGTACAGCCTTCCCACTTCGGCGAGCAGGTGGTCGGCGTCCGCCCTTTCGAGGGTGGCGAGCTTCGGTGCGCTGCTGACCATTTCGAGCATGCCGTCCCTCGTGATCGGCACCCACAGCCGGAACGAACGGTGCTCGACCACAGGAAAGTGCGGCGATGCCGCGATCGCCGCGACGGAGTAGAGCTCCTCCCCGCTGCTCATGGCGTCCGGGTCGTAGGTGCGGAGGATGCCGGCGAGCCGGCGCACCCAGGGCACTGAGTCGTCGCGGACGGTGTAGAGCACTGCGAGACGTCCTCCGGGCGCGAGCACTCGGGCGAACTCGTCCAGCGCGAGTCCGGTGGGCAGCAGGTGCATGCCCTGCGCGACCAGGACCTCGTCGAACGAGCAGGGTACGAAGGGGAGGGCGTCCGGGGCGGCGGCGATGGCCTGCAGCGCGGGATACCGACGCCGGCTCGCACGGACGGCGGAGCTCGACTTGTCGCTGATCGTGATCTGGCTGCCGAGGCTGGCCAAGCGGTTCGCAGTGACCGCGGAGGCCCGTCCGATGGCGAGCACCCGGCCCGGCTCGACGGGCGCGAGCCAGTTGAGCGCTGCGGCGGGGAACGCTCCCGGGCTCCCGTTGGTCATGTCGGCATCGTAAGTGACGGTCACGCTCGGGCCTCGGCGAACCTCCGGTGCACGGTCGGCCTGTGGACAACTACTGATCCGCGAGGCGGTTATCCACAACTCCGGGATTGGCTGAACAGTTTCGCGCGCACTTGCCAAAGGTGAGGGTGTGGCGGAGGTGAATCGGGGCCGGGACGTGTTGGTCGTCGCCGGGCCGGGCGAGACCCAGGACGTGATCCTGTCCGCGGTGGCGGCGCAGGAACTGGAAGCCGAGGTGCTCACCGACCTTGAGCGGATCGCCGCGCCCTGGCGCTCGGCGGGCACGGTTCTGGTGGCGGACGATCAGGCCGAACGGCTGGCTGCCCGAGCTCTGCCACACCGGGACGGGGTGTTCCTGGTCGGCCCCGATCCGGCCGGGCTCTCGGCCTGGTCCGCACCGCTGGCGGCGCAGGTGATCCCACTGCCCGAGGGAGGGGCATGGCTGGGATCAGTGCTCGCCGACGGTGCGAACCGGGCGAGGGCCCCGGTGGTGGCGGTGGTCGGCGGTTCGGGCGGCGTGGGGGCGTCCACCCTCGCCGCCGCCATCGCCCAGCTTGTGGGCGAGCGCGCGGACGCCAACCAGCCGGGCGGGTCCGCGCTGGTTGATGTCGACCCGCTCGGTGGCGGCATCGACCTCCTGCTCGGGGCGGAGCGCACGGGTGGTTGGCGGTGGCCCAGGCTGAGCGCCGCCGAGGGGCAGTTGGGTGACCTGCGGAGGTACTTGCCCGTGGTGGACGGGGTGTCTGTGGTGGCGATGTCGCGGGGGCCGGTGCTCGACCTGGCCAGAGAGCCGCTCGCTGCGATCGTGGGTTCGCTACGCGCCTGGCACGCCCTCGTGGTGGTCGATCCGGGACGCTCGCTCGCGCCGCCCACTCGCGAGGCAATGCGGCTGGCAGGCCGGCAGTTGGTGGTGGTCGGCGCGGGCGTGCGCGGAGCTGCCGCAGCTCGGCAGACCGTGGCAGCGCTGGGTCTGGAGAGGGTGGAACTGGTCGTGCGGGCGAACGGCGGACTGCCGTCCGACCTTGTGGCTGAGGCCGTGGGGTGTCCGGTCGTGGCGCGGCTGCCCGACGAGCCCGGGCTCGCGGCCGCGGCGGAGCGGGGCGAGCCGCCGGCTCGGGGCGCGCGGCGCCGCTACCGGCGCGCGGTCGCCGCACTGGTTGCCGAACTACTCGGAAGGGAGCCCGGACATGGGTGACGTCGACCTGGAAGCGGTGCGGGCATACCTCGGAAGGAAGGGCCAGCCGCCGGGGCCCGTGGAGGTCGGCGCCGCCCTGCGGTCGCTCGGTCTACTGGTCAGCGACTCGGTGGTCCGCCAGACCGTGGCGGCGCTCCGCCGCGACAGCGAAGGCGCCGGCGTCCTCGACCCGCTGCTGCACCTGCCGGGCGTGACCGACGTACTGGTGAACGCCCCCGACCAGGTGTTCCTCGACCGCGGCCGTGGACTGGAGCCGGCCGGGGTCCGTTTCTCGGGGGAGGCGGAGGTCCGCCGGCTGGCGGTGCGGCTCGCCGCGTCCGTGGGTCGGCGCCTGGACGACGGCTCGCCGTTCGTGGACGCCCGGCTGGCCAGCGGAGTACGGGTGCATGCGGTCCTGCCGTGCGTGGCCGACTCAGGGACGTGCCTGTCGCTGCGGGTACCGAACCGGCAACGGCTGAGCCTTGACGACTGGGTGGCGTCCGGCAGTCTTCCGCAGCAAGGCGCCGAACTGCTCGCCGGCCTCGTCGCGGCCCGCAGGGCGTTCCTGATCTCGGGTGGTACCGGATCGGGCAAGACCACACTGCTGGGCGCCCTGCTCGGACTGGTGCCGCCTCAGGAGCGGATCGTGATCGCCGAGGACTCCCGCGAACTCCAGCCCGACCACCCGCACTGCGTCCGGCTGGAGGGACGGCCGCCCAATGCAGAGGGTCAGGGTTCGGTGACGCTCACCGATCTCGTCCGGCAGGCGTTGCGGATGCGGCCCGATCGGCTGGTGGTGGGCGAGGTGCGCGGGGCGGAACTCGCCGACCTGCTCAGTGCGCTGAACACCGGTCACGAGGGCGGCTGCGGCACGGTCCACGCGAACTCCGCTGCCGACGTGCCGGCGCGGCTGGAGGCGCTGGCCGCGCTCGGCGGACTGGGCCGAGACGCCTTGCACGCCCAGCTGGCCGCTGCCCTGCAGGTGCTGGTGCACGTGCGCCGCCTGTCCGACGGGCGCCGCTGGGTGGAGGAACTGCGGCTCGTGCGTCCCGACCCGGCGAGCGGGCGCTGCGCCACGGTGCCCGCAATCCGGTTCCGTCCCGGTGTGGCGAGTGTGCCCGGGGACGGGTACGAGCAGCTGTGCCGACTGGTCGGCGGGGAGGAGTCGTGAACCTGCTGGCGGCCTTCGCTGCCGGGCTGGCCTGCTGGGTGCTGCTCGGCCCGGACCGCGCACGGCGGCTCAGCGAGCCCGGGGCGGCCGTGCTGCGTGGCGACGCCCGGCGGCTGCGGCTAGTGGCGCCCGGCCTCGCCGTGGCCGTGGGCGGCGTGGTCGGCTGGCTCGTCGGTGGCGCGGCTGGAGCGGCGATCGCGGTCGCCACAGTACTGCCGGGGGTCACCGCGGTGGTCGTGTGGAGGCACCACCGGAAGCGGGCGGACGCCGAGATTCAGGCCAAGGAGGTCCTCGGCGCATGCCAGTTGCTGGCCGGGTTGTTGCGAGTGGGCCATGTTCCCGCTGCGGCGCTGCGAACTGCCGCGCAGGATGCCCCCATACTCGCCGAGGCCGCCGCGTCGCTCCAGATCGGCGGGCCGGTCGGTTCGGTGCTGAGAAGGCAGGGTGCCACCGAAGGACGATCCGGGCTCGTGGAACTGGGAGTCGCCTGGGACGTGGCCGAGCGCACGGGAGCATCGCTCACGGCCACGCTGGACGCGCTCGCCGAGCGGCTCGCTGCGCGGCAGGCGGTGCGCAACGTGGTCGCGGCAGAGCTGTCCGCGCCCCGGGCGACCGGGCGGCTGCTCGCCGTGCTGCCGGTGGCAGGGGTGCTGCTCGGCTACTCCTTTGGAGGCGACCCCCTCAGCTTCCTGGGTGGTTCGCTGCCGGGCCAGCTGAGTCTTGTCGTCGGAGTTGCCCTGGGTTGCGCTGGTGTCTTCTGGACCGAACGGATCGCTGATGCTGGCAGTGGCTGAGCTGGGTTGGTCTGTGGTGGCGGCCGTGGCGGCCGGGCTGGCCGTGGTGGCCTGGCGCGGCGCACCAGGCACGCGGCTGCGCACGCGGGACCAGCCTGGGCGGCGGCGGGTGCGGGGAAGCCCGGAGGCCTTTCGTCGCCGGCTACTGGGCGCGCTTGCGACCGGTGCCAGCGCCCTGCTGCTGGTTGCAGGACTGGGCTGGTGGGGCATCCCGGTGGCGCTGGGCGTCGGCATCGGGGGCTATCTGGTGCTGGGTGGTCTGCTCAGTGGCGAGAAGACCAGGCGCCGGGACCGACTGGTGGCAGACCTGCCGCAGGCCTGTGACCTCCTGGCGGTCTGTCTGGAATCCGGTCTGCCATTGCGGTCCGCCGCAGAGGTGATCTCTGACGCGCTGGCCGGGCCGTTGGGTGAGTGCCTGGCCGAGGTGGTGGCGAAGGTGCGGCTGGGTGTCGATGAAAGCCGGGCCTGGTCGGAACTGGGCGGAGCCGAACCGGCGTTGGCCGTTCTCGGGCGCGAGGTGGCGCGAACGGTGGGTTCCGGCGTGGCCCTGTCGCGGACGCTGCGGTCGCTCGGGATGGACGCACGCCGCGACGCTGCAGCCGCCGCCGAAGTTCGTGCCCGCCGGGTCGGTGTGCGCAGCGTGTTGCCGCTGATGGTCTGCTTCCTGCCGGCCTTCCTGCTGCTCGGGGTGGTACCGATCATCGGTGGTGTGGCTCAGCACCTGCTGCGTTGAGGCCGTCGGGCGCCGGAGGATGCGTTGCCAACTCGTGTCGAACGTGAGGCGCCCAACAAGTTGTCCACAGCCGGACGGATTCCGGAGCGCTGTCCACAGGTCACCGAACTCGCTGACCGGTCTGCGCCCTTCCTGCCGAAGGTGTAAGTGCGTCCGAAACCGGACGTCGAGGGAAGGAGTCAGGGATGGCACGTGAACTGGTGGTGGTCGGCAGGAGCCGTGGTCGGATCGGCAGGCGTCGTGGCCAGAGAGGTATGACAACGGCGGAGTACGCGGTCGGCACGGTGGCGACGGTGAGCTTCGTCGGCATCATCCTCGCGATCATCAGCAACCCCGACTTCCGCGATGCGGTCTGGAAGATCATCCTGGTCATCATCAAGGTGGTCATCCAGGCGATGGGTGGCGGGGTGTGAACCAAGCGCCCGCTGTCGTGGCCGGCCGGGAGGTCTCCGGTCGGCCACGCCGCGGCCGTCAGCGGGGCATGGTCACGGCAGAGTTGGCCTTCGCCAGCATGGGGGCGGCACTCGCGTGTGTCCTGCTGGCCTGGACGCTGACGCTGGTCGGCCTGCTCGTACGGTGCCAGGACACGGCGGCCGAGGTTGCGCGGCAGGAGGCCCGCGCCGACCGCTCGGCCGTGGCGAAGGCTGTTGCCGATCGTCCGAAGGGCGCGAAGGTGGATGTCCGGCAGGACGCCGAACAGGTCACGGTCCGCGTCGAGCTCGCGGCCCAACCGTGGGCGGCCTGGCTGCCGACGGTGCCGCTCAGCGGGAGCGCCACCGTGCTCAGGGAGCCGGCATGAGCGTGAGAATCCGGGGAGTCGTCACCAGCGAAAAGACCCAGGAGTTCGGCCAGTCACGCGGACATCGCGAAGGTCGTCCCCAACAGGGATCCGGGACGGTGTTGGTCGCTGCGGTGATGCTGGTGCTGATGGTGCTGGCCGGCGGGCTCCTGGTCGTTGCCGGCTATGTCGCGGCTGTACACCATGCCCGGGCTGCCGCTGACCTGGCCGCGCTGTCCGGGGCGGCCGCGCAAGCCCGGGGCCAGGATGCCTGCCGGGTGGCGAACGGAATGGCGTGGGAGAACCGGGTCCGGCTGGCGGCATGCCATGTGCGCGGGGACAGCCTGGACTTCGTCGTTTCGGTCAGTGTCGCCCAGCCGGTGCCAAATCCGGGGCCGCTACTGCCCGGCGTCGTCTCTGCATCGGCGACGGCCGGACGACTCGGTCTGCTGTGAGAGGTGGAGACGTGAACTCAGGGGATGAGCAGTTCCAGCAGGACGGCGGCCGCGCTCTTCGCGAGTGGCTGGTTGCCGTTACCGCACTTGGGCGACACGACGCAGGACGGACAACCCGCGACGCAGGCGCAGGTGCGCAGCCGTTCGAGCGTGGCGGCAAGCCAGTCCTCGGCGAGCTCGTAGCCGCGTTCGGCGAAGCCGGCTCCTCCGGGATGACCGTCATGCACGAAAACGGTCAGTTCGCCGGTATCGGGGTGGGCCGTGGTGGAGAGCCCGCCGATGTCCCAGCGGTCGCACGGCGCGAAGGCGGGCAGCAGCCCGATCGCGCAGTGCTCCGCCGCATGGGCGGCTCCGGGCAGGTCGCGCGCGGCGATGGGAGTCAGGGCGGCGTCCGGCAGCGTGAACCAGAACGACTGCGTACGCAGAACGTGGCGAGGGAGGTCGAGCGGGTGGTTGTCCCACACCTTCCCGCTGGCCTCGTCGCGGCGCAGGAAGCCGGTCACCTGACTGGTCAGCTCCACGACGCCGAAGCACAACTCGGCCGCTCCGAGTCGGCGGCTGCGAAGTTCATTGATCACCCGTACGTCGGAGGTGCCCAGCGGCTGTGTGAAGTAGCCCGGACGGTCAGGGACGGCGAGAGCGGCGTGTGCCTCCGGGTCGTAGCTGACTACCCGCCACTGGTCCCCCTGGTGCAGGTAGATGGCGCCACTGTGCACCGTGCGGTCCGCGGCAGCCGGATCGACCTGGCCGATCACGCGCCCTGTGGCCTCCTCCACCACCTCCACCGATCGCCCGCCGGCCGAGCGGAGATCGATCGAGTCCGCGGCCCGATCGGCGCGCGTCCAGTACCACCCGGACGCGCGCCTCCGCAGGTGGCCGGCGGCGGTGAGGCCGTCCAGCAGGCCGGGCAGCGTCGTCCCGAACCAGGTGGCGTCCTCCAGCGTCACCGGCACCTCTTGCGCGGCCGCCGCGACGTGGGGAGCGAGCACGTGGGGGTTCTCCGGGTGCAGCACTGTGCGTTCGACCGGTCGGTCGAAGACCAGTTCAGGGTGTTCGCACAAGTAGGCATCGAGCGGATCGGGGCGGGCGATCAGGACCCCCAAGGCGTCCCGGCCGGCCCGGCCTGCCCGTCCGACCTGCTGCCACAGGGCCGCGATCGTGCCCGGGAAGCCGCAGGTGACCACCGCGTCCACGCCGGAGATGTCGACGCCCAGTTCGAGCGCGTTGGTGCAGGCAACCCCCTGCAACCGCCTCGTCTGCAGGCCGCTCTCCAGACTGCGACGGTCCTCGGCGAGGTAGCCGCCGCGGTAGGAGGCGACCGTCGCCGGGTCAACCACCTGCCGCTGCGCGCGGAGTGCCACGAGTTCGGCCTGGACCCGGGAGGTGGTGAAGGTCAGCGTCTGCCGCCCCTCGTCCACGAGTCGGGCCAGCAGATCGGCGGCCTCGTGGTGGGGGTCGCCCTCCGGCTGCCAGAGCAGGTAGTCGAGGGCCGGTCGGGCGGACGTGTCCTCGGCCACCTCGAACACGTCCTCGACTCCGGCCAACCGGCTGAGCAGTTCGCCGGCCCCCGACACCGTGGCCGATGCGCTGATGAACACCGGATCGGCGCCGTAGCGGTGGGCCAGTCGGCGGAGGCGGCGCAGCACGGCGGAGACGTGCGCGCCGAACACGCCGCGGTAGCGGTGCGCCTCGTCGACCACCACGTAGCGCAGCGTCGACAGCAGCCGCGTCCACTGCTGGTGTCGGGGCAGCACTGAGCGGTGCAGCATGTCGGGATTGGTCAGCACGAACCGCGCGAAGTCGCGCGCGTACCGGCGTTCGACGGTGTCGGAGTCGCCGTCGAGCGCGCTCATCCTGGCTCCGGGCAGGTCGAGCGACGTCACAACCCGCACTTGGTCGTGGGCGAGTGCCTTGGTGGGCGCGAGGTAGAGAGCGCTGTGGCCACGGCCCAGTTCGAGCGGACCCCGCTGTGGGACGCCGAAACCCACCTCCGAGTCAACGGACGCAGCGAGCACCGGCAGCAGGTAGCCCAGGGTCTTGCCGGACGCGGTCCCGGTCGCAAGTGCCACGTGACGTCCACGGAAGGCCGCTTCGGACGCGATGGCCTGGTGCTCCCAGAGCCGCTCCACGCCCAGTCGCGCCCAGGCGTTCCGGACAGGCTCGCTGACCCAGTCGGGGAAGTCGGCAGTGGAACCGGCTGCGGCGGGGCGGTGGTAGTGGTGGCGCACCCGCTCATCCGCCAACAGCCAGCCCGGTACCGCCACGCGCCAAGCCTGCCACTCGCCACCCACAGTCCCGACGGATGCCAGGCCGGGCCCGCTCAGTGGGCGTGGCGCAGCAACTGACCGGTGGCGAGGTAGTGGTTCATCGAGCGCTCCCACCACGCCATCATCGGGTCGAACGTGGCCGCCGACCAGCGCGCATCGAGAGCGTCCTCGTGGGCTCCGGGCAGCGGCACCACCGTGTGCCTGATCCGCACCCGGCTACCCGGCCCGTCCGCATCCACCCGGATCGTGAGTGTGACCACCTCTTCGCCGGGCCACACCCAGACGTACTCGACGAGCCCGAGATCGGGTTCGTGGCGCGTCACCACCCAGGTGACGTCGACCCGGCTCGGATCCGTGGTCAGGAACACGCAGCCCCGTTCGGCAACCCCGGACGTCGTCTGCACGATCACGCAACGCTCAGCCCAACCGTCGACCCAGTCGTCCTCCCGGACCGGGCACAGCAACGGGAGCACCTCTGTCGGCGTGCCGTTGATCAGGTGCGTGTGCTCGCGGACGATCGTCCGTCCGACAGCCGCCGCCGCTTGTGCCGCGCTCATGCCAGGGACTCCTCGATGAGCTTGTGGCTCGCCTCAGCGGTGAGCTCGAGGCCGAACACGGCCTTGAGCTCAGCGATCTTCGTCAGCGTCGGCTCGTCGAACGGAGCCTTGCCCTCGAATGCGTGCAGCACGATCCCCTCCAGCAGGTCGCCGAGCGTGAGGTCGTGCAGGTCTGCGACCGCCTTGAGCACCTTCAGCAGCCGCTTCTCGATCCGGACGCCGGTCTGTACGCGTTCCACCGGAATATTCACCATGTTACCAAGGTAACACGGTACACAAACCGAGATAGTGCGGGCGAGAAGATCGCTCACCGGGTGGACGGCGAACACAGGAGGCATCGCCGCGGCGCAGGCCGAGTTGACCCTGCGCCGACGTCCGCGCCCGTGCCGCGGCTTCACTGGCATGACAGGCTGGGACCATGCTCGACACAGCAGCGATCGAAAGCCTGCGCGCCGACCTGGTGGCCGCCGACTACACCCTGGACGCCGTGTCCGTCCGCCTCGGCGACGCCGCGCTGGCCGGGCTCGCGCGCAACTCGACGATGGCGGCCGTCCGTGCGCTGGGCGAAGCCGACGATCCACAGGCCGACACGATCCGGCTGTGGCTGCTGCAGCAGCCCGTCCCGTCCGCCCATCTCGGAGGGTGGACGAGCCTGGGCGCGCTCCGCGCCGCAGGCCTCCTGATCGGGGACGACGACCTCAGCGCCACCGTCGAGCTCAAGCCACATGGCTCCGACCGCCGCTCCGGCTGGATCTGCTCCGACCACACCCCGCTGGACGGGCAGCTCTCCCGGCCGCGCCCCGACTTCGTGCTCGGTGCGTCCTCCGCGTCCACGACCCTCACCCAACTCGTGCCACCGCGCCACTACGGTCGCGTCCTCGACCTCGGGACGGGCTGTGGCATTCAGGCGCTGCACCTGGACGCCGACGAGATTGTCGGCACCGACCTCAACCCGCGGGCTCTCGAGCTCGCCCGGATCACCCTCGGCCTGTCGGGCGTCGCGGCCGACCTGAGGGCCGGGTCGCTGTACGAGCCGGTCGCAGGGGAGCGTTTCGACCTGATCGTGACGAACCCGCCCTACGTGATCAGCCCGCCGTCCGACGACCGGCTGGTTTACCGGGACGCCGGCCTGACCGGTGACGACCTGATGCGCACGGTGGTGAGCGGAGCGGCCGACCACCTCACCAACGACGGCTTGCTCGTGGTCCTGGGCAACTGGCCGGTGACCGCCCAGCCGTGGACCGAGCGGGTCGCGGACTGGATTCCCGCCGGCTGCGACGCCCTCGTGCTGCAGCGTGAACTCCTCGACGCCTACGAGTACGTCGAGTTGTGGCTGGCGGACGCGGGCCTGGTCGGCGCGCCGGAGTATCGCCAGCGCTACGCCGAGTGGCTCGACTATTTCGACGCTGCCGGAATCCATGCGGTGGGCCTCGGCTGGCTGGCGCTCCGCAAGACCGGACGGGAACGCCCCGAGCTCCGGCTCGAGGAGTGGCCGCACGGCGTCCACCAGCCGGTCGGGGCCGCGATCGACGACTTCTTCGCGGCCGTCACCCCGTCCCGGCTCCCGGACGCCGAGTTCCTGGCCACCCGGTGGCGCGTCCACCCCGATCTCGTCCAGGAGAGCATCGGCGCTCCCGGCGCCGCGGATCCGCAGCACGTGGTGTTGCGGCAGCGGTACGGCTTCGGTCGGGCGGTCGACGCTGGGACGGCGTTGGCCGGGATCGTGGGCGCGTGTGATGGGGAGTTGTCGATCGGGGTACTGGTGGAGGCGGTAGCCGGACTGCTCGATGCCCATCCAACCGAGTTGCGCGCAGAAGTTTTGCCGCAACTCCGTAGGCTGGCATCGGACGGGTACCTGCTGCCCGACTGAGGTGTGATGGGCTCCCCGAGGGTTCACAGGTTCTCACAGGAATCGAACAGCCTCCACATTGGCCGGCTGGCTTGACTGGACTGCAGCGAACACAACAGGAGTCGGGATGACGAACCCAGAAGACACCACGCAGCCGATGCGGCCGCGCGACGAGCAGTCCGCGAACGAGCCCACGCAGGCGCTGCCGACCTATGGCCCCTCCGATGCCACCCAGCCGTTGCCCTCGGGCCAGCCGGAGCCCACCCGGCCGATCCCGACCGAGGCCTGGGCCCGTCCGGCCGCCGGTAACTGGGCTGCGACGAGCCAGAACGCGTCCGGGCCGGCCACCAGCCCCCAGTCGGCGAGCCAGCCCCAGGGTCCCTATGGCCAGCCGTACGGATACGGCCAGAGCTACGGCCAGCAGCCCTACGGCCAGGGCTACGGCCAGCAGCCCTACGGACAGCCCCAGGGTCAGCCCACCTACGGCCAGCCCGCGCCGGGCCAGCCGAATCCGTCCGCCCCCTACGGGGCGTACCAGCAGGGCGCCTACCCGCAGGGCCACCCTCAGCATGCGTACGGGCAGCAGCCCTACGGTCAGTACCCGCAGGGCTACGGCCAGCAGGGCTATCCGCAGCACCCCGGCTACTACGCGCCGAACCAGTACTACTACCAGCCCCCGACCCGGACGAAGAAGCGCTGGCCGCTGGCCCTGGTCGCGATCCTGGTCGCCCTCGTGCTGGGCGGCAGCGGCTTCGTCTGGGCGGCGAACCAACTCGGTGGAGCGACGTCGAGTCCGACGATCACCACCCAACCGGAGACCGGCTCGGGTCAGGGCGGGCAGACCAATCCCTGGCAGCAGCAAGGCCAGCAGGGCCAGCAGGGCAGCGGCACCACGACCAGCAACGGCGTGACCGCCGCCCAGTCGGCCGGGATCGTGCTGATCGATGCCGAGACCACGTCCGGCCTGGCCGCCGGCACCGGCATGATCCTCAGCTCGGACGGCAAGGTGCTGACGAACTACCACGTGGTCGCCGGCTCCGAGAAGCTCTCGGTGACCGTGGTGGACAGCGGTGACACCTACTCCGCGACCGTCCTCGGCTTCGACCAGACCCGCGACGTGGCCCTGCTCCAGCTGAAGGACGCCAGTGGCCTGACCACGGTGAAGACCGACACCGATACCCCATCGGTCGGGACGCAGGTGGCTGCGGTCGGCAACGCAGAGGGTGGCGGCGAACTGGTGAAGGCGTCCGGCAAGGTGACCGGCACCAACCAGGCGCTGACGGTCTCGTCCGACTCCCCGTGGGGCAATACCGAGGACCTCTCCGGCCTCATCGAGACCAACGCCCGCGCCGTCCCCGGCGACTCCGGCGGTCCGATGTTCGACTCGGACAACGAGGTGGTCGGCATGACCACCGCCGGGTCGACCCGTGACCGCACCAGCTACGCCGTGCCGATCGCAACCGCGCTCGCCGTCGTGCAGCAGGTGGAGACCGGTCAGGACGCGGGCACCGTCCGGGTCGGGCCGGCAGGCTACCTGGGCATCAAGGTCGCGGACGCCGACCAGTCCGGCACCGGCAAGACCATCACCGACGTCGTGGCGGGCAGCCCGGCCGCCAAGGCGGGCGTGGTCGCGGGCAGCAGGCTCACCAAGGTCGGCGACACCACGATCAAGGCCAGCACGAACCTGGCGACCGTGATCCGCGCCATGGAGCCCGGTCAGCGGGTGACCATCGAGTGGACGGCCCCGAACGGCGCCCACAAGTCCGCCACCGTGACGCTGGGCAGCAGCCCGGTGAACTGAGGTGGCTGGACGGTAGTGACCCTTCGTCAGGCTCAGGGATCATCGCGAAGCCCCAGATGGTGGCTGAGCCTGACGAAGCCCGGATGCCACGTCTCGACGTCGTCGGTTCCTCGCGGTTCGTTCCTCACCGCTCGTCGAGACTCCTCGCCGTCGAGCCGCTGACGCGTCCGGAGCAGTCGTCGTCGGTTCCTCGCGGTTCGTTCCTCACCGCTCGTCGAGACTCCTCGCCGTCGAGCCGCTGACGCGTCTCGACGTCTCGTCGTCTAAAGTGAGCGACCGATCGTCCCTTTCGCAGGAAGAAGCCCGTGGCCACTGCTAGCAAACGCCGGCTCGTCATCGTCGAGTCGCCGACCAAGGCGGTCAGCCTGGCCAAGTTCCTCGGTTCGGGCTACATGGTCGAGTCCAGCCGTGGCCACGTCCGCGACCTGCCGACCGGTGCGGCGGAGGTGCCCGCCAAGTACAAGGGTGAGAAGTGGGCGCGCACCGGCGTGAACATCGACAACGACTTCGAGCCGCTGTACGTCGTGGCCGCGGACAAGAAGGGCACGATCCGCGACCTCAAGGCCAAGCTGAAGGACGCCGACGAGCTCTACCTCGCCACTGATGAGGACCGCGAGGGCGAGGCCATCGCCTGGCACCTGCTCGACGAGCTGAAGCCGAAGATCCCGGTCAAGCGGATGGTCTTCCACGAGATCACGCCGGAGGCCATCCACGCGGCCGTCGAGGCCACCCGAGACCTCGACATCGACCTGGTGGACGCCCAGGAGACCCGACGCATCCTCGACCGGCTGTACGGCTACGAGGTGTCCCCGGTGCTGTGGAAGAAGGTCATGCCGAGGCTGTCGGCGGGCCGCGTCCAGTCGGTGGCGACCCGGCTGGTCGTCGACCGCGAGCGGGAGCGGATCGCCTTCCGTCCGGCCGCCTACGCCGACATCGAGGCCGTCCTGGACGCGGGGGAGCAGGCCGAGCCGCGCACCTTCGCCGCCCGCCTGGCCACGTTCGACAGCCGCCGGATCGCGCAGGGCCGCGACTTCGACTCGACCGGCAACCTGGTCGGCTCGGGGTTGCTGCAGCTGGGCGAGGAGCAGGCCCAGGCGCTCGCCGGTGCGCTGGAGCAGGCGTCCTACGCGGTCGCAGGGGTGGAGGCGAAGGGCTACACCCGCCGTCCGTATCCGCCGTTCCGCACCACGACGCTGCAGCAGGAAGCCGGCCGCAAGCTCGGCTTCTCCGCGCAACGGACGATGAGCGTCGCCCAGGACCTGTACGAGCGCGGCTTCATCACCTATATGC
>DAIPJC010000101.1:0-3836 GCA_036770475.1 Propionicimonas sp.
CCGACCACGCCGTCGCCGAGGCGGCGCTGTGCTACACGGGCAACATGACCTCGCCCGGCGAGCAGCTGTACACCCTCGACTACTACTTGCGGCTGGCCGAGCACCTGGTCGAGGCCGGGGCGCACATCCTGGCGATCAAGGACATGGCCGGGCTGCTCCGGGCGCCTGCGGCGGCAAAACTCGTCACGGCCCTGCGGGCCAACTTCGACCTGCCCGTGCACCTGCACACCCACGACACCGCGGGCGGTCAGCTCGCCACCCTGCTCGCCGCGGTCGACGCCGGCGTGGACGCGGTGGACGTGGCGGCCGCGTCCATGGCTGGGACGACGTCGCAGGTGTCGATGTCCGCCCTTGTCGCAGCGTTGGAAGGCACTGAGCGGGACACCGGCCTGTCGCTGGCTGCGGCCGAGGCTCTGGAGCCCTACTGGGAGGCGGTCCGCAAGCTGTACGCCCCGTTCGAGTCCGGCCTGCCGGGCCCGACCGGACGCGTGTACATCCACGAGATTCCGGGTGGGCAGTTGTCGAACCTGAGGCAGCAGGCGATCGCGCTGGGTCTGGGTGACCGCTTCGAGGCGATCGAGGACATGTACGCGGCCGCCAACAAGATCCTGGGCAACATCGTGAAGGTGACGCCGTCGTCCAAGGTCGTCGGCGACCTCGCGCTGGCGCTGGTCGGACGCAACGCCGATCCCGCCGACTTCGAGGCCCATCCGGACAAGTACGACATCCCCGACTCGGTGATCGGGTTCCTCAACGGCGATCTCGGCGACCCGCCGGGCGGCTGGCCCGAACCGTTCCGCACCAAGGCCCTGGCCGGACGCATGACGAAGCCCGTGGTCACCGCGCTCTCCGAGGACGACTCGGCCGCCCTGGCCAGCGATCCCCGTCCGACGCTGAACCGGCTGCTGTTCCCCGGACCCACGCGCGACTACGAGGAGGCGTTCGCCGCCTACTCCTCCCTGTCGGTGCTCCCGACGCGGGAGTTCCTGCACGGCCTCAAGCAGGGCGAGGAGACCGAGGTGGAGCTGGAGCGGGGCAAGTCGCTGCTGTTGGGCATCTCCGCGATCGGTGAGCCGGACGACCACGGCATGCGTCAGGTCGTGTGCACGGTGAACGGCCAGATGCGGGCGATCTCCGTCCGCGACGAGTCGGTGACCTCGACGGTCGCGGTGGCCGAGCGGGCGAACCCGAAGGTGCCGGGTCAGGTGCCGGCCCCGTTCGCCGGGGTTGTGACGCTCGTCGTCGGAGTCGGGGACGAGGTGGCCGCGGGCCAGCAGGTCGCCACGATCGAGGCCATGAAGATGGAGGCGGCGATCACCGCGCCCGTCGCCGGTGTCGTCCAGCGCGCCGCGATCGGCCACGCCCAGGCCGTCGAAGGTGGCGACCTCCTGCTCGAGATCGGCTGAACCGGGAGAACCGTCCCCCCGAACCGGGAGAACCGTCCCCCCGAACTGCGGGGACGGTTCTGCCGGTTCACATATTCCCCATCATCGGTCGAATCTGGACGGTGGGACTGTCCCCACCGTCCACGTCAGCCGGGACGGAAGGCCGACCCCATATAGGGGTTCTCCGCCAGCGGCAGCTTCCCGGCCTTGGCTGCGGCAACGAGCGTGGCCCAGTCGGCCTCGGTCTGGTCGGCGTAGTGGCGGGCGAACCGGGCGAACGCCTCGCCTGCGGCCTCCCCGTCCCCGAGGTAGCCGGCGATCATGGACGCCCCGGAGGTCCGTGCGTGGCCCTTCGCCAGGAGCCGTCCGACGATGCCGGCGTAGTCGCTCAGCGCCTCCTCGCGGATCGCGTTCAGCGGCACCGTCCCCTTCATGTTCCGGAACTGCCGCACGTAGTACTCGCGTCCGTCGATCGTCGTCCAGCCCAGCAGCGGGTCGCTCACCGTCTGCAGCGCCTGCTGGTACTCGACCACCCGCTGGCCCTGGTGCGCATGCCACGCCTCCTCGCCGTGGACGAACCGGGCCAGTACCGAGCGCCGGGCCTGCTTCAGCTGCAGGAACAGGACGTCGTCCGGGCTCGACCCCACCAGCAGCACCACGTACGCCCGCAGCCCCACCGAGCCGACGCCCACCACCCGGTGCGCGACGTCCTCGACCGTGTAGCCGCCGACGACGCGCCGCCAGTGCGGCGCGAGCGTGCCGAGGTAGTCGTCGAGACCGGCTGCGATCGCGTCCGCATCCTCCGGCTCGACGGACGTGGTCAGCGGCGGCTCCGGGACGATCCGGCGATGCGCGTCCACTTCTTCGGTCAGCTTCGGCAGCACGCGGTCGCTGGTGCGCTTGCGGGCCGTCTTCGCCGCCCGCTTGATCTCGTCGCGCAACGTCCGCTCCTGCACGGACTGCTTGAGGTGCGACACGTCCAGCCGGTTAAACGAGCGTGCGAGCAGCGGCTCGGTTGCGAGATGCCCCACCTCTGCCGCGTACTCCTCCACACATGACCGGACGGACGCCGCGCACGCCTCCTCGCTGTAGCTGTTCTCGCGTCCGGCCACCCAGACGCTGGCGACCAGGCGCCGCAGATCCCACTCCCACGCGCCCGGATGGGCCTCGTCGAAGTCGTTCAGGTCGATCACCTGCGCACCCTCCGGCGAGCGGTAGAAGCCGAAGTTGCCCAGGTGCGCGTCCCCGCAGATCACCGGGTGGATGCCGGTCGACGGCAGGGACGCGACGTCGGCCGCCATCACCACAGCCGAGCCGCGGAGGAACCCGTACGGCGTCGTCGCCATCCGCGCGACCCGGATGCCCACGAGGTCCGGCACCCGCCCGACGTGGCTCATCGCGATCAGCGCGATCGGGTCGAACCGGGCCGGCGTCGCTTGCCAGGTACCCAACTCCTCGTACGGGACCTGTTCGCGAAGTGCCTTCCCCAGCGCGAACCGGTCGGCGCGGGTGGAGGGCGCCTCCCTGACCGAGCCGAAGCCGCTGGCGGGGGTGGGCAACACCCTGTGCGTCATGGCACCTCCTGGTTCGGCCGTCGTCGACCCTGATCGGGCCATCTTGCCGCCGCCCGGGAGTCTGTGACCAGAGCTGATTCCCGCCGGCCGGCCCGTCCGACCTGCGCAAAGTGTCCCGAATGGGCCGATGACGACGCTTTCGGGACACCTTGTGCGACGAAAAGGGGTGAGCGGCGGCTGACATTTGTCACGGCGAGGTCGTGACGGGTGGGCGAGGGACGGGACGCCGGCCCGTGGCACGCTGCTGGGTATGACGCAAGTGATGAACACACCAGTGCGGACGGCACAGGCCGCCATCCCGGCGATCGCCCTGCGCGGGGTGAGCCGCAGCTTCGGTGACGTGCAGGCCGTCCGGGAACTCGACCTCGAGATCGGCCAGGGCGACGTGGTCGCCTTCCTGGGCCCGAACGGCGCGGGCAAGACCACCACGATCGACATGGTGCTCGGGCTCTCCCAGCCCACCTCCGGACGGGTCGAAGTCCTCGGCATGCCGCCTCGTGAGGCCATCGCCCACGGCCTGGTCTCGGCCGTCATGCAGACCGGCGGCCTGCTGAAGGACCTCACCGTCCGCGAGACCGTCGCCTACGTTGCGAGCCTGTTCGCGTCCACCCAGACCGTGGCCGCGGTCCTCGACGTCGCCGGCATCACCGGCCTCGCCGACCGCAAGGTGGGCAAGTGCTCTGGCGGCGAGCAGCAGCGGCTGCGCTTCGCGCTCGCGCTGCTGCCCGACCCGGCCCTGCTGCTACTCGACGAGCCCACCACCGGCATGGACGTCGAGGGCCGCCGCGCCTTCTGGCAGGCGATCCGCGCGGACGCGGCCCTCGGCCGCACCGTCCTGTTCGCCACCCACTACCTGGAGGAGGCCGACCAGTACGCC
>DAIPJC010000050.1:0-21259 GCA_036770475.1 Propionicimonas sp.
TTGCGCACCACCTGGTTGCAGCGGAACTCCTCCGGCGAGTGCGGGTCGGTGGCGATCTGCTGGCGCAGCGCCTCGTCCCTGCGCTTGGACTGCCAGGCGCGCGCCCAGGAGAGGAAGAACCGCTGGCGAGCGGGAAGGCCGTCCACCGGCTCCGGTTCGCCGTCGAGGGTGAGCTGCCAAGCGTCGTAGGCGATCGCCGCCCCACCCAGGTCGCCGATGTTCTCGCCGATCGTGAGTTCGCCGTTCACGTGGACGTCCGGCAGTTGGCGCGGCGTCAGCGCCGAGTACTGGCCGATCAGCGCCTTCGTGCGCTCGGTGAAGGCCTCACGGTCCTCGGGGGTCCACCAGTCGCGCAGGCGCCCCTCGCCGTCACAGGTGGAGCCCTGGTCGTCGAAGCCGTGGCCGATCTCGTGGCCGATGATCGCCCCGATCGCTCCGTAGTTCACGGCGTCGTCGGCCTCGAAGTCGAAGAAGGGCGGCTGCAGGATCGCAGCGGGGAACACGATCTCGTTGCGCAGCGGGTGGTAGTAGGCGTTGACGGTCTGGGGCGTCATCAGCCACTCCCAGGTGCGGATCGGGCCGGTGAGCTTGCCCAGTTCGTCGTCGGCGTGGAACTCCGCGGCCCGCAGGACGTTGCCCACGAGGTCCTCGGGGGCGATTGCCAGCCTGCTGTAGTCGAGCCAGACGTCGGGGTAGCCGATCTTCGGGGTGAAGTGCGCGAGCTTGTTCAGCGCTTCCGCCCTGGTCGGCTCGGTCATCCAGTCCAGCGCGGAGATCGAGCGCCGGTAGGCCTCCAGCAGGTTCGCGACGAGGGTGTCCATGCGCTCCTTGGCCGCGGGCGGGAAGTGCTGCTCGACGTAGAGCTTGCCGACCGCCTCGCCGAGCGTCCGCTCGACCAGGTCGACCCCTCGCTTCCAGCGCTCCTTCAGCTGCGGGATGCCCTGCAGGACCGTGCCGTAGAAGTCGAACCGGGCCTGGACCAGCGGCTCGGGCAGGTACGGCGACAGCGCGGACACCAGTGACCAGCGGCACCATTCCTTCCAGTCGTCGAGCCGGGACGCGGTGAGCAGCCCGGCCAGGCCGGTGAAGAAGGACGGTTGCGCGACCACCACAGACTCCAGCGACGGGACGCCGGCGGCAGCCAGCACGCGCGTCCAGGCGACCCCGGTGGCGTCCAGCTCGGCCGGCGACATCGGGTTGTACATCTGCCGGATGTCGCGGGTGCGCACCTTGTCCCAGTGCAGGGCGGCCACCTCGGTCTCCAGCGCCACGATCGGGCCGCCTGCGCTGGAGGTGAGCTGCGCCAGCGTCATCGTCTGGTCGACGTGGTCACGGTAGGACGCGAGGATCGCCGCATGCTGCTCGAGCCGGTAGTACTCCTCGTCGGGCAGTCCGATGCCGGCCTGGCCGGTGAACAGCGCGTAGTGGGTGGGGTCACCCGGGTCGGAGTCCACGTCGAGCCCGATCGGGGCGCCGGTGCCGCGGCGCAGGCTGCGTCCGAAGTAGTCGAGCAGGTCGTCCACGGTGCCGATCGCGTCGATCTCGGCCAGCAGCGGACGCAGGGGCTCCAGCCCGAGGGCGTCGATCCGTTCCGTGTCCATGAAGCTGCCGTACATGTGCTCGACCAGATAGGCCTCCGTGCCCGGCGTGGCACCGGACAGACCCGTCACGATGTCGCGGATCGCCTGCTCTGAGGCGTCGCGCAACTCGATGAAGGAGCCGGTGGCGTGCTTGTCCGCGGGTATCTCCGTGACGGCCAGCCAGCGTCCGTTCACATGGCGGAAGAGGTCGTCCTGGGGTCGGACGGCGGGATCAACATCGAATCGGGTCACGTCCGACAGATTATCGGGTGACCCTGACGGGACGCCGGGTGCTAGCTTCAAGCGACGGCAATGTCGGGCCGCCACCCGGAAGCAGCCAGGAGCGCCATGACCACTGTGACCAGCCCGCACGAGCGGCTGCAGGACGCCCACGCCCTCACTTCGACGGAGGTGCTGGCCGCGCTGGGAGCGGACGCGGACGGGCTGTCCTCCGCGGAGGCGAAGCAGCGGCTCAATCGGTACGGGCCGAATGCCATTCCCGAGCCTGCGACCGATCCCGCCTGGAAGCGCTTCCTCGCCCACTTCGACGACATCCTGATCTACATCCTGCTGGCCGCGGCGGCTCTGAAGGCCGCGTTGGGGGAGTGGATCGACTTCTGGGTGATCCTGGCCGTCGCGGTGATCAACGCCGTGATCGGCTACGTGCAGGAGGGCAGGGCCGAGCAGGCGCTGGCCGGCATCCGCAACATGCTCTCCTCGGACGCCCAGGTGCTCAGGGACGGCGAGTGGGGTCACGTCCCCGCCGAGGAGCTGGTGCCGGGCGACATCGTCCGGGTTTCGGCGGGCTCCAAGGTGCCGGCCGACCTTCGGCTGCTCGACGCGTCCAACCTGCGGGTGGAGGAGGCCGCGTTGACGGGCGAGGCCGTACCGTCCAGCAAGGGGGTCGACCCGGTGCCGGAGGGCGCGGGCGTGGGCGACCGGGCGTCCATGCTGTTCTCTTCGTCGCTGGTCTCCGCAGGCCAGGGCGTCGGCGTGGTGACGGCCACCGGCGCGGAAGCCGAGATCGGCCGGATCACCAGCCTGCTGTCCGAGATCGACACCTTCGACACCCCGCTGACCAGGCAGATCACCGCGTTCGGCAAGAAGCTGTCGCTCGTGATCGCCGTGATGGCCGTGCTCATGGTGGCGATCGGCAAGCTGCTGCACGGCATGCCGGCCGGCGAGCTGATCTCGGCGACGATCGGCTTCGCCGTGGCGGCGATCCCTGAGGGCCTGCCCGCGCTGGTCACGATCACGCTCGCGCTCGGCGTGCAGCAGATGGCGCGACGTAACGCGATCATCCGCAAGCTGCCCGCCGTGGAGACGCTGGGTTCGGTCACCCGGATCTGCTCGGACAAGACCGGCACCCTCACCACCAACGAGATGACCGTGCGGACGGTCGTCACGCGCGCCGGTGAGTACGCGGTCGGCGGCCTGGGCTACGACCCGGCGGGCGAGATCACGCTGCACGGAACAGCGGTCGAGCCGGACAGCCGCGGTGACCTCAGGTCGGTGGTCACGGTGATGAGCGTGGTCAACGACGCCGTCGTGAGCGAGGTCGACGGTCGCTGGACGCTGGTGGGTGAGCCCACCGAGGGCGCGCTGCGGACGCTGGGCATGAAGGCGGGCTTCGACCCGTCCGCCTACCCGCGGACGGCCGTGCTGCCGTTCGACTCCGAGCACAAGTACATGGCCACGGCCAACACCACGCCGGAAGGTCACCGGGTGATGCTCGTCAAGGGCGCGCCCGACCGGCTGCTGGACCGCTCGACGGCACAGTTGTCGGCGAGCGGCGTGACCGAACCGCTGGATCGCGCCTGGTGGGACGCGCAGGTCGACGCCCTGAGCGCGCAGGGCCTCCGGGTGCTGGCCGCCGCGTCCCGGCCCATGGTGGCTGAGCCTGACGAAGCCCTTCGTCAGGCTCAGGGAGCATCGAGCGGGGCTCAGGGAGCATCGAGCGGGGCTCAGGGAGCATCGAGTGGGGCTCAGGGAGCATCATCGATCGACCACGACGACATCGCCGATCTGGTGCTGTTGGGCATCACCGGCATCGTCGACCCCCCGCGTCCGGAGGCGATCACCGCGATCGCCACCTGCCACGCCGCAGGCATCAAGGTGACGATGATCACCGGCGACCACGCGGGTACGGCGACCGCGATCAGCCGCGAGATGGGCATTTTCGACGAGAGCACCGAGGCGGCGGTCACCGGCGCCGAGCTCGAGGCGGCCACCGACGAGCAACTGCGCGAGATCGTGAACCGTACCGAGACGTTCGCGCGGACGAGCCCCGAGCACAAGCTGCGCCTGGTGAAGGCGCTGCAGGCGAACGGGGAGATCGTGGCCATGACCGGCGACGGGGTGAACGACGCCCCGGCGCTGAAGCGGGCGGACGTCGGTGTCGCGATGGGCATCAAGGGCACGGAGGCCACCAAGGAGGCGGCGGACATCGTGCTCGCGGACGACAACTTCGCGACGATCGAGCACGCCGTCGAGGAGGGCAGGCGGATCAACGACAACCTGCACAAGTCGGTGCTGTTCCTGCTCCCGACGAACGGGGCGCAGTCGCTGGTGGTGCTGATCGCCGTGGTCTTCGGGCTGACGATGCCGCTGGAGCCCGTGCAGATCCTGTGGGTGAACATGATCACCGCGGTCACGCTGTCCCTCGCGCTCGCCTACGAACCGGCCGAGCCGGACATCATGCGCCGGCCGCCGCGCCCGCCGGGCACGCCGCTGGTCAGCGTCCGGTATCTCCCGCGGCTGGCGATCGCGTCGGTCTTCATCGCGGCAGCGACCCTCGCGACCTTCGCGATCGGGCGGGTGATGACCCACGACATCGCGGCCGCCCAGACCTGGGCGGTGAACACGCTCGCGCTGGGCCAGGCCGCCTACCTGTTCAACGCCCGGTTCCTGCGTGAGTCGAGCCTGCGCCGCGAGGCGATCGGCGGCAACCCCGTGGTGTGGGCAGTGGTCGGCATCCTGGTGGTGCTCCAGGTCGCCTTCGTCTACGTCCCGGTGCTGAACCGGTGGTTCGGCTCGGCGGCGGTGGGCGTCTTCGGCTGGGTGATCCCGCTGGCGTTCGCCCTGGCGATCTTCGTGCTGATGGAAGTGGCCAAAGCGATGGTGCGCCACCGCGAGACCCTCTGACGGCGTCAGGCGGGCTCACCCTGCCGCAGGACGACGCCCATCCGCCTGCCCTTGGCCAGTTCGTCCACGAGCTTGTCGAGGTAGCGGATCCGCTGCATCAGCGGGTCCTCGATCTGTTCCACCCGGTAGCCGCAGATCGTCCCGGTGATCAACGAGGCGTTCGGGTTGAAGGCGGGTGCCTCGGCGAAGAAGGTCTCCAGGTCGGTCCCGTCCGCGATCACCCGCTGCAGGCCGGCATCGTCGTAGCCGGTCAGCCACCGGATCACCTCGTCGACCTCCTGCTGCGTGCGGCCCTTGCGCTCCACCTTGGCCACGTAGAGCGGGTAGATGCTGCCGAAGCTAGTGCCGAAGATGCGCGGTCTGGTCATGGCCACCATCCTCAGCTCTCGATGCCGAATTGGTCGAGCAGCAGTTCCGCCACCGGCCAGGCGCCCGGGGTTGTGTTGCCGAGGACGCTCGCCGTGGTGGCGGTGCGCGGGTCGTGGATGGGACCGCATCGAGACGCCCGCATCGCAGCCCTCCATCACCAGTGCCGGGCCGGTCGGGGCCAGCCACAGGCCGAGTCCATAACGCATGCCCTCCTCGGGCACGTCGTGGCGTGCTTCAGTCATCACGCTCATGAGGTCCCGGCCGATGATGCGGCCCGCGTCCAGCGCCAGCCAGAATCGGTGCAGATCGTCGGCCGTCGACCAGATCCCGCCGTCCCCGTTGCCGCGGACGGGCGGATGCAGCACGTTCGTCCGATCGCCTTCCGCGTCGAGGTAGCCCAGCGCCGCGTCGCAGGGGAGTTCGTCCGAGCGCAGGAGCCGGTGGCCACCAACCCTGCCCGTTCGCACACCTCGGCTGCGACGAGTTCGTGACAGCCGCGGCCGGACGCCCGCTCGGCAACCAGCGCGAGCACGACGAAGCCGGCGTTGTTGTAGGCGAAGTGGACCTTGCTTTGTTGATCGATAAAGTGTAACGTTCACTTTAACGATCAACACGGAGGCGTCAGATGGGTGGGGCGACAACCAACCCGGTCACGATGAAGACCTTGGCCGAGCGGCTGGGTGTCTCGGTGACGACAGTCTCCAACGCCTACAGCAAGCCCGACCGACTCTCGCCGGAACTGCGTGAGCAGATCCTCGCGCAGGCGAAGGAGTTGGGGTACTGCGGGCCGAGCGCCGCTGGACGCGCGCTGCGCTCCGGCAAGACCGATGTCTGTGGGTTCCTGTTCGGGGGGGAGCTCTCCCGTGCGTTCTCCGATCCCTATTCGGTGATCTTCCTTTCCGGCTTGAGCGAAGCGGTGGAGCAGTTCGGAGCGTCCGTGCTGCTGGTTCGCGCGCTGCCGGAGAACCAGGAGAACCAACTGCTGAACCGGGCGGCCATCGATGCCTTGGTGGTCGCGTCCCCGATCAGCGAGCACCCCGACCTCGAGCGGGTCGGCCAACGCGGGATCCGTATGGTCAGCACCCAGCGGTCCGACGGTGGCGACTGGGTCGCGATCAACGACGAGAAGGCGGGCAGGCTGGTAGGCAAGCACCTCGCCCGCCTCGGCCACCGCACCGTGGTCGTGGTCGTTGCGGAGGGCAGCGACCCGGAGACCGGGGCGCAGGAGCTCGCGCTCGACGACATCCTTGACGGCACGCGGCCGGTCTGCACGTACGAGCTGGCCAGGCTCAGGGGGCTGCGGGAGAAGCTCCCTGAGGTCTCGGTCCGGGTCGTCTCGGCCGGTTACAACACCCGTGAGTCGGGACGGGCCGCCGCGGCGCACGCGCTCGACGTCCAGGACCGTCCCACCGCGATCGTCGCGCTCAGCGATGTCCTGGCCCTCGGGGTGTGGGACGCGGCGTCCGAGCGCGGACTGACGCCGGGCCGCGACGTGTCCATCACTGGCTTCGACGACATCCCGGACGCGGCGTTCCTCGGCATCACCACCGTGCACCAGCCGATCGCGGAGAAGGGCCGCCTCGCCGGGCGGCTCGCGATGGACCCGGACTATCCGGAACGGCAGATCACGCTGCCGATCGAACTCGTCGTCCGGTCGAGTACCGGACCGGCACCGAAGTAGTACGCAGGTAGAGAAGAGAACGAAGAATGACTATCCAGCTGATTCACCAGATCCAGTCCGCCGAGCGCGGATTCACCACCGATACCTTTACCACCGACCCGCGGTTCACGCCGAGTTCCCGCCCCTCGCTGCGCGAGGCCGGCGCCCGGCTGATCCGCTCCAGCGCCAACCAGGGCCTGCGGCTCGCCGACCGGCTCGACCCGCACTGCCAGCCTGCCTGAGCGCCGTCGATCGCCAGTATCGCGAGGACCCGTCCCCGCGATGACGGCCGGGTAGGTAACGAGAGCGGCCCGCGTCGGGCACCCGAAAGGTGCCGGACGCGGGCCGTTTGCCGTGCTGCTGCTCACCGCACTCTCGGCTGGTCGAGCCTGTCGAGACCTCCTGATCGGTTCGCGACGAGAGAGCCACCTCCCGGCTGGTCGAGCTTGTCGAGACCTCCGAAACGGTCCCTGAGGAGCTCCCGAGGGACGAGGGAGCGTCACGAAGGGCCGCCGTCACGGTCAGGCCACAGCCCAACCGATCAACGCCTGTCGGTGGGCAGATCAGGAGCACCAGCTCGGAGTCGCTGGTCAGAGCGGGCCGCGTGCCGGACTCCACTTTCGCTCCAGCCCTCGAACCCCACTGCTCACGGCGAGAAACCGGCTGGCCGAGTCGGTCAGTGGTCTGTGGAGACCGCCGGACCGCCGGACTCGTGGTTATGGCCCCCTCCACCGAGCGCGTCCGTCCTCAACCCCCCGAACTCGTGGTTATGAGCCGGCGAGGACGTCTCATAACCACGAGTTCGGAGGACGGAATGCCGAAGGGGCATCCAACCGGCTCCATAACCACTAGTACGGAGGGCGAACCGACCGTGCCCGGTCTCGACAGGCTCGACCAGCCGATAGCGGTGAACCCGCGTCTTCCGGAGCGGCTCAGACCGTCCAGGTGTCGGTGCCGGCGAGCACGGACTGCAGCTTGGCCAGCCGCTCCGCCGGGTCGGGCTGGACGGTCAGCTGGGCGCGAGCCAGGTCGTCGTAGGTCGGACGGTCCACGTCGCGGAAGATGCCGATCGGTGAGGTCAGCAGGCTCTCGGTGTCGGTGAGCCGGGAGATGGCGAACGCGAGCCCGGGATCGTCCGCGTGCGCGTCGTGCACGATCACGTTCTCCAGACCCACCTCGTCCACGTAGGCGAGCCGCAGGCTGCCGTCCGGGTTCCGCACGACGCCGCGGGAGTTGTCCGGCCCGAAGACGATCGGCTCGCCGTGTCGCAGCGGGATCAGCCCGCCGTCCGCGCCCTTGAGCGAGTCGAAGGCGCCGTCGTTGAAGATCGGGCAGTTCTGGTAGATCTCGACCAGCGCCGCGCCGCGGTGGCTGATCGCCGCGGTGAGCACCTCGGTGAGGTGCGCGCGGTGCGAGTCCACCGTCCGCGCCACGAAGGTCGCCTCCGCACCCAGCGCCAGCGAGATCGGGTTGAACGGACGGTCCACCGAGCCGGCCGGAGTGGACTTCGTCACCTTGCCCTGCTCGGACGTGGGGGAGTACTGCCCCTTGGTGAGGCCGTAGATCCGGTTGTTGAACAGCATGATCGTGATGTTCACGTTCCGCCGCAGCGCGTGGATCAGGTGGTTGCCACCGATGCTCAGCGCGTCGCCGTCACCGGTGACCACCCACACGGCGAGGTCGGGACGGGTCATCGCGATGCCGGTGGCGATCGCGGGGGCCCGGCCGTGGATCGAGTGCATACCGTAGGTGTCCACGTAGTACGGGAACCGCGACGAGCAGCCGATGCCGGAGACGATCACGGTGTTCTCGCGCCGGATGCCCAGTTGCGGCATCAGCCCCTGGAAGGTCGCCAGCACGGCGTAGTCGCCACAGCCGGGACACCAGCGCACCTCCTGGTCGGAGACGAAGTCCTTGCGGTTCAGCGGCGTCAGGCTGAGCGGGACCCCGGCGAGCCCGGGCCCGGTGGTCGTGGTCACGACTCCTCCTCGGTCAGGTCGATCAGCTCGTTCAGGTCGGCGGCGAGTTCGGACAGCGAGATCGGCAGGCCGCGCACCCTCGAGTACGGCTGCACGTCGACCAGGTACTTCGCCCGCAGCACCATGGCCAACTGGCCGAGGTTCATCTCCGGCACCAGCACGCGCTGGTAGCTGCGCAACACCTCGCCGAGGTTCGCCGGCAGCGGGTTGAGGTGCCGGACGTGGGCCGTGGCCACGTTGCGTCCGCTGCCCCGGACGCGCCGGGCGGCGGCCGAGATGGGGCCGTAGGTGGAGCCCCAACCGAGCACCAGGATCCGGGCCTGCCCGCTCGGGTCGTCCACCACGACGTCGGGCACGACCGACGCGATCCCGTCAACCTTCCGCTGGCGCAGCTGCACCATGAACTCGTGGTTGGCGGGGTCGTAGGACACCGCGCCCGTGCCGTCCGCCTTCTCGATGCCGCCGATCCGGTGCTCGAGGCCCGGCGTGCCGGGCACGGCCCAGGCGCGGGCGAGCTTGTCGTCGCGCAGATACGGCCAGAACTCGCCGTCGGGCCGGTTCGGCTCGGTGGCGAAGGCCGGGTCGATCGGGGGCAGCGAGGCCAGGTCGGGCACCGCCCACGGTTCGGCACCGTTGGCGAGATAGCCGTCCGAGAGCAGGATCACGGGCGTGCGGTAGTCGACGGCCAGCTTGACCGCCTCGTAGGCCGCGGTGAAGCAGTCACCGGGTGACTGCGGCGCGATCACGGGCAGCGGCGCCTCACCGTGGCGTCCGAACAGGGCCTGGGTGAGGTCGGCCTGCTCGGTCTTGGTGGGCATGCCGGTGGCCGGCCCGGCGCGCTGGATGTCGCAGATCACCAGCGGCAGCTCCAGCATCACGGCGAGCCCGATCGTCTCCATCTTCAGCGCGAGGCCCGGCCCCGAGGTGGTGGTCACGCCGAGCTGGCCCGCGAAGGACGCGCCGAGCGCCGCCCCGACGGCCGCGATCTCGTCCTCGGCCTGGAAGGTGAGCACACCGGCGGCCTTGGCCGCTGCGAGGTGGTGCAGCACATCCGAGGCGGGCGTGATCGGGTAGGCGCCGAGGAACAGCTGCAGTCCCGCCTTCGCCGCGCCGGCCATCAGGCCGTAGGCGAGCGCCCGGTTGCCGGAGATCTGCCGGTAGGTGCCGGACGGGACCGGTGCGGGCGCGACCTTGTAGCGGTTGGTGAACACCTCGGTGGTCTCGCCGAACGCGTAGCCGGCCTTGAGGGCCGCGATGTTGGCGTCCCTGATCTCGGGTGCCTTGCCGAACTTCTGTTCGAGGAACTGGACCGTGCCCTCCAGCGGGCGGTGGTACAGCCAGTCGAGCAGGCCCAGCGCGTACATGTTCTTGGTGCGCGCGGCCTCTTTGCGGCCCAGCCCGAGGGCGGCCACCGCCGCCGTGGCCTGTCCGGACAGGTCCAGCGCGTGCACCTGGTAGTCAGAAAGGCTGCCGTCGGTGAGCGGGTCGGCGGTGTAGCCGACCTTCGCCAGGTTGCGCGGGGTGAAGTCCGCGGTGTCGGCGATGATCAGCCCGCCCCGGGGCAGGTCGCCGAGGTTGGCCTTCAGCGCGGCCGGGTTCATCGCCACCAGCACGTCGGGACGGTCGCCCGGGGTGCGGATGTCGAAGTCGGCGAAGTGCAGCTGGAAGCTGGACACGCCCGCCACCGTTCCGGCAGGGGCGCGGATCTCCGCGGGGAAGTTGGGCAGGGTCGAGAAGTCGTTGCCGGCCACCGCCGTGTCATGGGTGAACCGGTCGCCGGTCAACTGCATGCCGTCGCCGGAGTCGCCGGCGAATCGGATCACGACGTGGTCGACGGTTGTCACTTCTGTCATGCGATGCGTTCAACTCCTGATACCGTCGCCAGCGCGCCGGACAAGTCTAGTTCCCGGACAACCACGCCAGCGTAGGCGCTACGCACTGCTTCCACCACCAGGGGATGTACCCCGATGGGCGCCGACACCACGTCCGCTCCCGCCTCGTGCAGGCGGTCGGCGAACACGCCGGGCGCCAGCAGGTAGGACGCCACCACCACCCGGCGGTGGCCGGACGCGCGCAGGGCGGCCACCGCGTCGGGCACCGTGGGCTCGGCCGCGGTCACGAAGGCAGGGACGACCGGACGCCCGACCAGCGCCGCCAGTTGCCGGGCGGCGAGCCCTACTTCTTCCAGAGAGCGGCGACGCTTCGAGCCCGCCGCGGCCAGCACCACCGCGTCGCAGGGACCACCCGCCTCGCGCAGCCGGTCCGCGACCGCGTCCACGAGCCCCGGGCCGATCAGCCCGGCCAGCCGCGCCCTGCCACCGGACGCCTCGATCGCGGCCGGCAGGTCGCTGGTCACGTGGTAGCCGGCGGTGAGGAAGGCCGGCACCACCACGGCGTCGCCCAGCGTGGAGAGCGTCTGGGTGAGGGTGGGGGTGAGCACGTCGGCCCAGCCCAGGTGGACGTCCACCCCGGGCAGGGCCGCGGCGACGGCGTCCGCGAGTTCGGCGGCTACAGCCTGGCCGGCCGTGCTGCGGGTCCCGTGCATGGCCAGGACGAGCGCAGGTGCCGTCCGGTCGCAGGCGGTGTCAGGACAGACGCTCACAGGTGCAGCCCGCACTCGGTCTTGGCGAGTCCCGCCCAGCGTCCGGCCCTCGGATCCTCGCCGGGCTCCACGCGACGGGTGCACGGCGCGCAGCCGATGGACGGGTACCCGTCGGTCAGCAGCAGGTTCACCGGGACGGAGTGGGCGCCCGCGTAGTCGAGCAGGTCGTCGAACGTCCAGGCGGCGAGCGGGTTCACCTTCACCATCTGGTGGCCGGCGTCCCACTCGACGAGCTTTGCGTTGGCGCGTAGCGCGTTGTCCTCGCGGCGGATGCCGGTCACCCACGCCTCGTAGCCCGCGAGCTCGGCGTTGATCGGTTCCACCTTGCGCAGCTGGCAGCACAGCGTGGGGTTGCGGTCGTGCAGCTTCGGCCCGTACTCGGCGTCCTGCTCAGCGACGGTCTGGACGGGCAGCACGTCGATGACGTGCGCGTCGATGACGCTGGCCAGGGCGTCCCTGGTGCCGAGGGTCTCGGCGAAGTGGTAGCCGGTCTCGAGGAACAGCACGTCCACGCCCGGCGCGACCCCGGCGACCAGGTGCGGCAGGACCGTATCGCCGGCCATCGAGCACGCCACGGCCAGCGAGCGGCCGAAGGTCCGTGCTGCCCAGGCGATGACCTCTTCTGCCGTCGCGTCGGCCAGCTCGTCGCCAGCGCGGACGGCGAGATCCTGCAGTTCCTCCGGGGTGCGGGTGCGCCCGGGACCGTGGGTGGTGAGCGTTGCGGTCATCGCAGCACCGCCTCCTCGGCGCGGTGCGACCACGCCGCGAAC
Organism: Propionicimonas sp.; assembly: GCA_036770475.1. Classification (GTDB taxonomy): domain Bacteria; phylum Actinomycetota; class Actinomycetes; order Propionibacteriales; family Propionibacteriaceae; genus Propionicimonas. The sequence continues at coordinate 12,105 of DAIPJC010000050.1, forward strand.
GACTCGCCCGGCTCCCGGCCGGCCACGAACGCCCGGGTGAGGCGTTCGACGTAGTCGGGCAGGTCCGCGGCGGTCACCTTCAGGCCGCGGACGGTCCGGCCCAGCCCGGCGTCCTCGCGATCGGTGGACGCCAGCCCGCCGCCCAGGTGCACCTGGTAGGCGAACTCGTCCGCGCCGTCGGGGCTCTTCATCAGCTGGCCCTTCAGCCCGATGTCGGCCACCTGGATGCGGGCGCAGGAGTTGGGGCAGCCGTTGAGGTGGAGGCTGATCGGACGGTCGAGGTCGACCCCGTCCAGGCGGCGCTCGAGCTCATCGATGGTGTGGGTGGCGGTCGCCTTGGTTTCGACGAATGCCAACTTGCAGTACTCGATGCCCGTACAGGCCATCGTCGAGCGCCGGAACGGGCTGGGGTCGGCGGTCAGGCCCAGCGGCTCGACGGCCGCCAGCAGCGCATCCACCTGCTCGGGTTCGACGTCCAGCACCAGCAGCTTCTGGTGCGGCGTGAACCGGACGCGGCCCGAGCCGGCGGCCTCCGCCGCGTCGGCCAGGGCGGCGAGGGCCTCTCCGGACACGCGGCCTACCGTCGGGGCGAGGCCGACGTAGCGCCGTCCGTCCTTTTGAGCATGGACGCCGAGGTGGTCGCCCGGCATCTCTGCGACCTCGGGGGCAGGACCGTCGGCGAGGCGGTAGCCGAGGTATTCGGTCTCCAGCACCTCGCGGAACTTCTCCGGCCCCCAGTCGGCCAGCAGGAACTTCAGCCGGGCCTTGTTGCGCAGCCGCCGGTAGCCGTAGTCGCGGAAGATGCTGATCACGCCGTGCCACACCTCGGCGGCCTGGTCCTCGCGCACGAAGGCGCCCAGGCGTTCGGCGAGCCGGGGCTGGACGCTCAGCCCTCCGCCCACCCAGAGGTCGTAGCCGGGACCCAGTTCGGGGTGCACGACACCGACCAGCGAGATGTCGTTGATCTCGTGCACGACGTCCAGACTGGGATGGCCCGTGATCGCCGACTTGAACTTGCGCGGCAGGTTCGACAGCTCAGGGTCGCCGATGAACTTCTCGACGATCTCGCGGATCACCGGGGTCGGGTCGATGATCTCGTTCGCGGCGATCCCGGCGACCGGCGAGCCGAGGATCACCCGGGGCGTGTCGCCACAGGCCTCGGTGGTCTGCATGCCGGACGCCTCCAGCCGTGCCCAGATCTCGGGCACCTTCTCGATCTCGATCCAGTGGAACTGGAGGTTCTGCCGGTCGGAGATGTCGGCGGTGCCACGCGCGAAGTCCGTGGAGATCGAGGCCAGCGTCCGCAACTGGTCGATCGTGACCGCGCCGCCGTCCAGCCGGACGCGCATCATGAAGTAGCGGTCGGAGAGCTCGTCCGGGCCGAGCGTGCCGGTGCGGCTGCCGTCGATGTCCTGGCGCCGCTGGGTGTACAGCCCCCACCAGCGCAGGCGTCCGTGAAGGTCGTCGGCGGGGATGGAGTCGAAGCCCTCCCGCGCGTAGACGTCGAGGACGCGCTGCCGCACGTTGAGGCCGTTGTCGGCGGCCTTGATTTCCTCATTCGCATTGAGAGGCGTGCGGCCGTCGGTGGCCCACTGGCCGTTCGACCGGGTCTCCCGGGCGGTACTGGTCATGGTTCCTCGCTGGGACTCTGGGGGGTTCCGTGCCCAGCGGGACGGGAAACCGGCCGGGCTTGCGAAGCCCGACTTCCGGATTGGGGGGTTACGGGCGCGTCAGGACGCGCAACACATCGAACCGGCGCCGTTATTCCTCAGCGCGGGCACCACGAAGGTCGGTTCGAACATGGCGCAGACCCTAACACGATGGATGAGGTTTCAAGTATCGGGTCGTCCAGTCGGTGGGATCGGATGTCCAGGCCAGGTGTCCGCCGGCGGGCGGCCACCGTCACCGGGTCCGGATAAGCTGGCAACCGTGCCATCAGGGAGGCCGGGTCGATGGCGGTGACCCAGCAGACTCGAGCGACCCGCAGTAGTCGTCGCGACTACTGGCATGCCCGGGTGGCCGGCTGGCGCGCCGATATCGCGCGCGCGTGGGCGTACCGTCCCGTGCGACGCGGGCTGTACGGCTCGGCGCTGCTGTTCCTCGGTTCGCTGACCCCTGCCTACCTGCCGCAGAACAGTCCGTGGTGGGACCCGATGCGCGCGCTGGGCCTGGACAACTGGTGGGCGAAAGCCTTCGGCACCGCGCTCGTGGTCGCGGGGGTGGCCCTGTTGGTCGAGGCCTGGTTCAAGCTGCGCCCGAGGCTGTACCACGAGGTCAAGCACTGGCCGATCACCCTTCTGTGGAGCCTACCGCTGCTGCTGGCACCGCCGATCTTCAGCCATGACGCCTACGCCTACGCCGCCGAGGGCTGGCTGCTGCAGAACGGCCTCAACCCCTACGACAACGCGATCTCCGTGCTGCCCGGCCCGTTCGCCGATCAGGCAGCCTGGCTGTGGCGCTACACCACGGCGATGTACCCGCCGCTGAGCCTCGAGATGTTCCACGGCCTGGTCGTCCTCGCCGGGAACAACCCGTACTGGTCGGCGGTGGCCATGCGGATCCCGGCCCTGGTCGGGGTCGCGCTGATCGCGTACTTCCTGCCGCGGCTGGCCGTCCTGATGCGCGCCGACGTGCAGATGACGGCGTGGTTCTCGACGGTGAACCCGCTGGTGATCATCGACCTCGTCGGCGGGGCGCACAACGATGCCCTCATGATGGGCCTCGTCGTCCTCGCGCTCTGGCTGGCCTACCGCGGACGCTTCTGGTGGGCGGCCGTCCTGGTGGGGGTGGCGGCGTGCATCAAACAGCCGGCGATCCTCGCGTTCTATCCGGTCGCGCTGATCGGGCATCCGTGGCGGACGTTCGCGTGGCGCGACACCTACCGGGCCCTCTCGCGGCTCGCGTTCTCGCTGGGGGTCGCGGTCGCGGCCTTCCTCGCGATCTCCCTGGCCAGCGGGTTGGGGTTCGGCTGGGTGTACGCGGCGGACGTCCCCGGCAGGGTCGTGACGCTGGCACCGTTCTCCCTTCTCGGCGCCGGATTCCAGTATCTCCTGCAGTTCCTCGGCCAGCCCGCGGCCGGCGATTTCGCAATGGCCGCGCTGCGCTATCTGGGCCTGGGGATCACGGTGGCGGGCATCGGCTGGCTGGCGCTCACCGTCGGGCGGCGCCGTCCGGTCACGTTCCTGAGCTGGTCGTACCTGATCTTCGCCTTCGGTGGCATCGCGCTGAACAGCTGGTATCTCACCTGGGGCGGCGTCCTGCTGCCGCTCACCAAGCCGAACGAGCGGATCATCGGCACGGCGGTCACCGTGACCACGGTGCTGCTGGCCTACGAGGCCGGTAACTTGTCCTGGCGCAACGACGCCGTGGCGCTGGGCTTCGCCGGCCTTGCGGTGATCCTGGTGATGCTCTACCGGCACGCCCAGGAGCACAAGCTGCACCTCGCGTCCGCCGGTCGGAAGGGAAATGGATGAGCGAGGAGGAGCTGTTGGTCGACGTGGCGGACGGCGTCGGCCACGTCCGGCTGAACCGCCCCCGCCAGATCAACGCATTGACCGTGCCCATGATGCACGCGCTCGCGAGGGCGCTGGACGACCTCGCCGCGGACGGACGCGTGGCGTCCGTCGAGCTCACCGGCGCGGGCGAGCGTGGGCTCTGCGCGGGCGCGGACGTCCGGGCACTGCGCGAGCGGGCGCTCGACGGCGGGGACGTCCGGGAGTTCTTCGAGGTCGAGTACGGCGTGGACCTGCGGGTCGCCGCCTTTCCCAAGCCCTACCGTGCGGTGATGACCGGCATCACGATGGGCGGCGGGCTCGGGCTGAGCGCGCACGGCTCGCAGCGGGTGGTGGACGCCACGAGTCGCCTCGCCATGCCGGAGACCCAGATCGGGTTGTTCCCGGATGTGTTCATGACCCCGCTGCTGGCCCGGATGCCCGGGGAGATCGGGACGCACCTCGCGCTCAGCGGTGCGTCGGTGAACGCCGCGGACGCCGTCCGGCTGGGGCTGGCCGACGAGGCATCCGGGCCGCTGCCGGAGCCCGACCCCGACCTGGCCGCGGACTGGATCGCCGAGTGCTACGCCGGCGACGACCCGGTGGTGATCGTGCAGCGGCTCGAGGAACACCCCGACCCTCGTGCGCGGGCCACGGCTGTCGAGTTGCGCCGGCGCAGCCCGCTGTCGATCGCGGTCACGCTGGAGGCGCTGCGCAGGGCGGCCGGTGTCGAGTCGCTGCCGGACCTGCTGCCCCAAGAACTCGGCCTCGCCGTCCGCCTGGCCACGGGACCGGACTTCGCGGAGGGCGTCCGCGCCCAGCTGGTCGACCGGGACCGCGACCCGCACTGGAGCCACGACCGCATCGAGGACGTCACCCGGGCCGAGGTGCTCAGCTACTTCGAGCCGCTCCCCGACACCAACCTCTGAACCGGTCTCAGCGGTCGGTGTAGTCGACCACCACGGGCGCGTGGTCGCTCGTCCGGGCCTCGTAGCTCTCCGCACGGTCGGTGCCGGCACTGGTCGCTGCCCTGGCGAGACCGGGTGTGGCGAGGTGGTAGTCGATCCGCCAGCCGACGTCGTTGGTGAAGGCGTTGCCCATCCAGCTCCACCAGGAGTATGGCCCGTCCACGTCCGGGTGCAGCCGGCGGACGACGTCCACGAGCGTCCGCGGTCCGAGGAGGGACGCGAACCACTCGCGCTCCTCGGGCAGGAACCCCACGCTCCTGGAGTTGCCGCGCCAGTTGCGCAGGTCGTTCCGGGTGTGAGCGATGTTGAAGTCGCCCATCACCAGGAACTCCCTTCCGCGCTCGCGGGCCGCGAGTCGTGCCCGGGTGAGGTAGGGACGAAAGGAGCGCATGAAGCGCAGCTTGCGGCGGTACCGGGCGAGCTCCTCCGGAGTGTCGTCGGCGCGGCCACCCTTGGGCAGGTACAGCGAGCCGACCGTGAGCCGCCACCCGCACAGGTCGTAGTCGGCCTCGACGTAGCGACCCTCGGCGTCGAAGGCCGGGTTGCCGAAACCCTCCCGCACCGCCTCCGGCGGCGTCCGGCACAGCAGGGCGACGCCGTTGCGTCCGGCCCGGTCGCCGGGATGGTAGGCGAAGTGGTAGCCGGTGCTCGCCTCCAGCGGCACGAGCTCGGCGGGGGAGCGCACCTCTTGCAGCGCGACGAGGTCGCAGTCGCGTTCGACCAGCCAGTCGGCGAACCCGCGTCGTACGGACGCGCGAATGCCGTTCACGTTGACAGTGGCGATCCGCATCAGCTGTTGCGTCCGCGGGCGGCGACCGGCCAGGCACCGCCGCCGGTCAGGTGGTACTCGTCGGCCAGGTTGACCGCGTTGCAGACGTGGTTGGGCACCAACAGCAGCCGACTGCCCAGCGCAGGCGGCGCCTCCGGCCACTCGATCGTCGAGTGGTGCTCGGAGAGGGCGACGATCCGCGCGCCCGGGGCGTCCAGGACGCGGCCGTACCCGGACGTCCACAGCGGGCGATCGGCGCCCAGGGCTTGCTGCCGGCGTCGGTGATCACCCGGCCACCGGCGTGCGAGACCACGGTCGCGACGACGGTCAGCGCGACGTCCTCGAACCCGATCGTGCCGAGCTCGATCTGCTGCGCGTCACCGAACACGTAGACCCCGGGACGCAACTCGGTCAGCACAGTGTCGTCCGCGAACTCGGCGGACGGCGTCGAGCCGCCGCTCACCACGTGAGCGGGGAGGCCGGTGTCCGCCATCGCTGCGGTCGCCGTGGCCAGGGCACGCGCCTCGTCAGTCGCGGCGGCCCTGCGGCCGTCGGGGGAATAGCTGTGGCCGGGGAAGGTGAACACGCCTCGGACGACCAGCCCGAGCGCGGCGATCTCAGCGGCCAGCGTCCCCGCGTCGGCGGGAGCCACGCCGGTGCGGTGGTGCCCCGAATCGATCTCGACCAGCACCTCCAGCGGCAGCCCGACGAGGTTCGCGGCGGCCTCCGCGGAGTCGCAGCCCACAGCCAGCCGGACGCGATCGCCGAGCACCCGCAACCGGGCTGCCGCATCCGCGTCCACCCAAACCGGGTAAGCGATGAACAGGTCGTCGAAGCCGGCGTCCGCAAAGACCTCGGCCTCGCCGATGGTCGCGACGGTCAGGCCCACGGCACCCGCAGCCAGCTGTCGCCGCGCGATCTCGGGCGACTTGTGGGTCTTGGCGTGCGGACGCAGCAGGACGCCAGCCACCGCAGCAGTCCGGGCCATCGCCTCGATGTTCCGCTGGAGGACGTCCTCGTCCACTCGCAGGTAGGGAGTGCCCACTGGGCTAGCGGTAGTTGTCGAACTGGACCGCGAAGTCGTAGTCCGCCTCTCGCACCAACTTCTGCACGGCCTGGAGGTCGTCGCGCTTCTTGCCGAATACCCGCAGGTCGTCGCCCTGCACCTGCGTGCGCACGCCCTTCGGCCCCTCGTCGCGGATCAGCTTGGAGATCTTCTGGGCGTTCTCCCTGCTGATGCCCTGCTGCATGGACGCGGTCAGCTTCCACAGCTTGCCCGAGAGCCGCGGTTCACCGGGCTGCAGCGACTTCAGGTCCACCTTGCGGCGCACGAGCATGGTCTGGAAGACATCGAGGATCGCCTTCACACGCTCCTCGCCGTTGGCCTCCATCTCGATGGCCTCACCCGACCAGCGGATCGACGCGTCCGTGCCCTTGAAGTCGAACCGGTTGCGGACCTCCTTAGCGGCCATGTTCAGGGCGTTGTCGACTTCCTGGTGGTCGACCTTGCTGACGATGTCGAACGAGCTCTCTCCTGCCACATCCCTCTCCTGCCTGGTGGTACCTCCCTATGCCACCAGATCGGACGGCGGGCCGCAATCGGCGAGCCCGTTCGCGTCCACCTCCGCGCGACCTGCCGGGGAGCGGGCTGTCCACAGATCCCGGACGCGTTCGGGCGTTGTCCACAGGGCGCGAGAACGGGTGAGCGGCAGGACGGGCGCCTGTCGAAGATCACCGGTGTGCAGCCACCTCTCATCGACCTGTCTGCCCGGCAGCGGGTGCTCCGGGTGGCGGATGGCCACGTCCCCCGCTCCACACTCAGCCGGCTGGCACGGGAGGGCGTGTTGCGGCGGGTGCTGCCGGGCACGTATATCCGCGCGGAGGACGCGGCCGTGCGGGAAGTGCGACTGGCCGCGGCGTGCGCGTGGGCGCCGGACGCCTGCCTCTGGGGACAGTGCGCGCTGGATGCGGCCGGACGCAATGTCGCGCCGTTCGAGGAAGGCGAGGAGATCTTCCTGGCCGGACGGGCGAAGCATCCCCAGCCCGGGATCACCTGGTACCGCGCGGACGTCCCTCCGCTCTTCGTGGAGAGGAGGGACGGGCTGCGGTTCGCCCGTCCGGTGGTGGCGGCGGTGGGGCTGGCCGGACGGGACGACGGCGTGGCCATCGACCACCTCCTGTTGACCGAGCCCGAAGCGGGTGACGAACTCGGCCGTGTCCTGGACTGGTTCGACGGACGGGCCGACAACCGGGCGCGGCGGGCGACGCTGGGCAGCGTCCGACGGCGGCCCTGGTCAGGGCTCGAGCGGAAGCTGCACCGCCTGCTGCGCCGGTACGGCGTCACCGGCTGGGTGGCCAACCAGCCGGTGGACACACCGTTCGGCTGGTTCGTCCCCGATGTGCTCTTCGAGGCCGAGCGCCTCGTGCTGGAGGTCGACTCGTGGGAGTACCACGGCTCACCACAGGCCTTCGAGGACGATCGGGTCCGACAGAACCGGATGGTTCTGTCGGACCACCACGTGCTGCGCTTCACGGGAAGGATGATCGACAACGACCAGGACTATGTGATTCGCACGACCCGGACGAAGCTGCGCCGGCTACGGCGAGCCCGTTCGCGCCCGCCGTAGCCGGGGGTGGATCCATCCCACGCGTCGTGCGAAATCGGTTGCGATCAGGCCCGCGGATCGACGCGAATCACCGATTCGTCGGGCCGCACCTGCTTTGCTACAGTGTCCGGGCACGGCAGGTTGCCCGAGTGGCCAAAGGGAGCGGTCTGTAAAACCGTCGGCTAAGCCTACGTAGGTTCGAACCCTACACCTGCCACGCGCTGAACGCCCTAGTCAGACGTAGGTTTGGCTGGGGCGTTCTGGTTTCCGTGCCCGTTCCGGACGGGCCCCTGGGCACGCTGCTGAGGGGCGCGGACTGGAGATCAACGCGCGGGAGCTGCGCGACAGCCGGGCGACGGCCGTACGCTTCCGCCATGCCGTCTACGACGCACCTCTTGGCGTTCCTCGCCGTTTCGGTGGTGCTGATCCTGATCCCCGGGCCGAGCGTGCTGTTCGTCGTCAGCCGGGCCGTCGCGTTGGGCAGGGCCGCAGCCGTCCGGACGGCACTGGGCAACGCGGTCGGCGCGTTCGTGCTGGTGGTGGGGGTCTGCCTTGGTCTGGGTGCGCTGCTCTCGGTCGCGAGCCTCAGCTACGAGATCGTCCGGTACGCCGGAGCGGCCTACCTGGTCTACCTCGGCGTTCAGGCGATCCGGCACCGCAAGGAGTTCGCCCTGCCACAGCCCGGACGGTCCGCTCGCCGGGTCTGGCTGGAGGGCTTCCTGGTCGGCCTGACCAACCCCAAGACCGCCGTCTTCTTCGCTGCGGTGCTCCCGCAGTTCATCGACCCCACGCGGCCCGCGACTCCGCAGCTGCTGGTGCTCGGCGCGATCTTCGTCGCCATCGCAGCGCTCTGCGACTCGGTGTGGGGCCTGGCCGCCGGAACGGCGCGGCGCTGGTTCGCTGACTCCCCGCGCCGGCTGCACGGTCTCAGCGCTACCGGCGGGGGAGTGATGATCGCCCTGGGAGCGGGCGTCGCACTCAGCGAGTGAGCCTCAGCGGCCAGTCATCGTGGTGACGTCGAGCGCCTGGGCCAACTGCTCCTCTGTGATCTCGCCGCGCTCGACGTAACCGAGGTCTCGGACGGCATCGGCGACCGTCAGGTTCGCCTTCACCGAATGCTTGGCGATCTTCGCCGCCGCCTCGTAGCCGATGATCCGGTTCAGCGGCGTCACGATGGACGGGGACGACTCCGCCAGCTGGCGGCAGCGTTCGACGTTCGCCACGATCCCGTCCACGCAGCGGGTGGCGAGCAGCCGCGACACATTGCCGACCAGCGTGATCGACTCCAGCAGGTTGCGGGCCATCACCGGCAGCATCACCA
>DAIPJC010000051.1:0-5815 GCA_036770475.1 Propionicimonas sp.
CGCTGCTGTTCGGCCAGGACTACGCCTACGGCGACACCGTCCAGGCCGGGCTCGGATTCGCAGGGCTGTCGGTGGCCCTGCTGGGCCGAAACCATCCGGTCGGCATGGCGTTCTCCGCGGTCCTGTGGGGTTACCTCGACCAGCTCAGCAACGGACTGCAGATCAGCGCAGGGGTCTCCGACCGGCTCGTCCTGATCATCCAGGGCATCATCGTGCTGAGCGTGGTCATCGCCTACGAGCTGGTCCGCCGCACCGGCCTGAGGATGGAGCAGCGGAGGGTCGCTCGCGAACTCGCCGCCGCACCCGCGTCCGAGCCGAAGGAGGTACCGGCATGAGAAACACCCCACAGAGTTCTTCTCCTCCGCTGCGCTCCCCCGAACAACTCTGCGGGGGCCCCGAATGAGCGCCTCGACCCCGACGAGGGCAACCCCGCTGCAGGCCACTCTCCCCACCGGCAGGCTCTGGTGGTACTGGCCCGCGGTGATCGTCGGCTCGTTGCTGGTGGTCGCCACCGTCCGTGTGCTCACCGGCGCGAACGACATCGACTCCTCCGGCGCGCTGGCCGCGGCGATCGGGCTGGCGATGCCCTTGGCGCTGGCCGGCCTCGGTGGCCTGTGGTCCGAGCGCTCCGGCGTCGTGAACATCGGCCTGGAAGGCATGATGATCCTCGGCACGTGGGGCGCCGCCTACTTCGGGTTCTTCTACGGTCCCTGGGCCGGCATCCTCGGCGCCATCGCGATGGGCGTCGTGGGGGGCGCCATCCACGCGCTGGCCACGGTCGTGTTCGGCGTCGACCACATCGTCTCCGGCGTGGCCGTGAACCTCCTCGGCACCGGCGCCGGAGCCTTCCTGGCCGTCCGCACGTTCTCCGGGCTGCCGGGCGGCGGGCCCACCCAGTCCCCGCCGCTGGAACAGCTGCCGTTCCTCTCCGTCCCCGGCCTCGGTGACGTCCTGCTGCAGCTCGAGCAGTCCCGCATCTGGCTGGTGGCGGATGTCGCCGGCATCCTGCGGGCCGTGACCACGGACGTCAACGTGCTCACGGTGATCTCGGTGCTGCTGCTGGTGCTCACCTGGTGGCTGCTCTGGCGGACGCCGTTCGGGCTGCGGCTGCGGTCCTGCGGCGAGGCGCCGTGGGCGGCCGAGTCGCTGGGCGTGAACGTGCTGCGGTACAAGTTCCTGGCCGTGCTGGTCTCGGGTGCCCTGGCCGGTCTGTCCGGCGGGTTCCTTGTGCTCGTCGCGTCCAACCTGTACCGCGAGGGCCAGACCGGCGGACGCGGCTACATCGGCCTCGCCGCCATGATCTTCGGCAACTGGCGACCGGGTGGGCTCGCCGCCGGCGCCATGCTGTTCGGCTACGCGGACGCGATCCAGCTCCGCGGCCGCGGCGACGTGATCCACGCCTACCTGCTGCCGATCGGCCTGCTGCTGCTCGGCTGGGGCATCTGGCAGCTCGTCCGGCGTGCCCAGGGCAAGCCGTTCGCCGGCGTGTGGCGGATCGTCCTTTCCCTTGCGGTGCTCGCCTGGTACGCGTTCACCACCGAGGTGCCGGCCGAGTTCACGTCGATGACCCCGTACATCGCCACCCTGCTCGTCCTGGCCTTCTCTGCGCAGAGGCTGCGGATGCCGGCCGCGGACGGTCAGGTCTACCGAAAGGGTGAGGCCAATTAGCACACGCGTCGACTGGGAGGCGCTCCGGGCCAGGGCCCGCGAACTCGCCGGGCGGGCCTACGCTCCCTACTCCCACTTCCCGGTGGGGGCGGCCGCGCTCGTCGACGACGGCCGGGTGGTCGCGGGCTGCAACGTGGAGAACGCGGGCTACGGCGTCGCCCTGTGCGCGGAGTGCGGGCTCGTCTCCGAGCTTGTCGCCGGGGGTGGCGGACGGCTGCTCGCGGTCAGCTGCTGCAACGCCAACGGTGAGGCGCTGATGCCCTGCGGGCGGTGCCGCCAACTGCTCTGGGAGCACGGTGGCGCGGAGTTGCTCGTCGACACCCCGCTGGGCATCCGGCCGATGACCGACGTGCTGCCGCAGGCGTTCGGGGCCGAGGACATCGCGCACGTCGTCGGAGAAGCCTGACGTGGCGGTCCCGATCGAGGTCTGCCGAGCGCTGCCGAAGATTGCCCTGCACGACCACCTGGACGGCGGGCTGCGTCCGGCAACGATCGTCGAGGAGGCGGCGAAGGTCGGCCACGGGCTGCCCACGACCGACCCGGCGGCGCTGGCCGACTGGTTCTACGCTGCCGCCGACTCCGGCTCGCTGGTGCGCTACCTGGAGACGTTCCGCCACACGATCGCGGTCATGCAGACGGCCAGCCAGCTGCGCAGGGTGGCCGCCGAGTTCGTCGAGGACCAGGCCATCGACGGCGTCATCTACGCCGAGGCGCGGTGGGCGCCCGAGCAGCACCTGGCTGGCGGGCTCAGCCTGCGGCAGGCGGTGGAGGCGGTCCGGGACGGGCTGGCCGAAGGCATGGCGGCGTGCGCGGAGGCTGGGCGTCCGATCGTTGCCCGGCAGATCCTCACCTCGATGCGGCACGGCACGCCGACGACCGAGATCGCCGAGCTGGCGGTCGCGTACCGGCACGACTCGGTCTGCGGTTTCGACATCGCGGGAGCAGAGGACGGTTATCCACCCAGCCGGTTCGCCGAGGCCTTCACGTACCTGAAGCGGAACAACTTCGAGTTCACGATCCATGCGGGGGAGGCGTTCGGGCTGCCGTCCATCTGGGAGGCCGTGCAGCTGTGCGGCGCGTCCCGGCTCGGCCATGGCGTCCGGCTGGTCTCCGACATCGCCCCGGACGGCAGGCTGGGCGAGTTGGCCGGCTACATCCGCGACCGGCGGATCGCGCTGGAGCTGTGCCCGTCCTCGAACCTGCAGACCGGTATCTGCTCCCGGATCGCCGACCACCCGTTCGGGCTGCTGGCGAAACTCAAGTTCCGCGTGACGGTGAGCTGCGACAACCGGCTGATGAGCCGCACCACGCTGAGCCGGGAATTCGCGTTGCTGTCCGAGGCGTTCGGCTACGGCCTGGACGACCTGCGGCGGTTCAGCATCAATGCCGCGAAGAGCGCGTTCATCCCGTTCGACCAGCGCCTGGAGCTGATCGAACGGGTCAAGGCAGGCTTCGCGGCGGTGGCCTGAGCTCGGGGTCCCACGACGCTGTTCCGGGACATTTCTGCCGCTCGGGGGCCTGGACTCCGCGCTATGGGCAACTCGCGGCGTCTGGCGGCAGCTTTGTCCCGAACCGAGGCAGCTTCGGATGCCCACGCGTTCAGGCCCAGGAGATGTCGCCGTCCGCGACGCGCTGAGCCGTTCGCTCCAGCCAGTTCGCGTCGTGGGCGAACCGCTCGAGCAGGTAGTGAGCCTCGATCATGTGGAGTTCTGACGCCCCGGCGGTGTCCACGATGCGCTGCAGTGCCTCCGCCCTTGCACGGATCGTGTGAAGGCGATCCCGGAGAACTCGGGAGGCCTCTTCGCGGGACAGGATGCCGAGGTAGGCCAGCGCTGTCATGAAAGCCGGCCCGCCGGTGAGGTCCGAGTGGGCGATCTGACCGGCGACCTTGTCGGCGAGCGCTGTACGCCCTGCCGCAGTGGTCGCCAGCACGGGACGGTCGTCACGTGCGGTGCCCTCGATCCAGCCGCTGTTGGTGAGCGTGTCGAGCAGCGTGTAGACCGTCGCGTTCCGCACGTGGAGGTACTCGTAGCGGTCGCGCAGTTCGGCGAAGACCGCGTAGGCGTGACGTGGCTGCTCGACGAGCAGGCCGAGGATCGGCAGCACAAGGGGATTTGCCAGGGCATTGGTCGGCACATCGAGAGACTAGCGCTATTGACCGTATACGGCTAGTGTGCCGACTGTGTGACCGTATACGGCTAAAGGAGATGCAATGCTGTTTGGAATCTGGCCGGGGGTCGTAGCCGCGGACCTCGTCACGCTTCAGCCCCTCGAGTGTCCACCTGAAGATCCGGTAGCGACGCTCTCGGCTCTTCGTGACCTGCAGGGCACGGCGTCCGGTTTCCTTGTGCGCTGCTACCGACATTTCGGTCGGGGTGCCATCGAACACCCAGGCGCTGTGGCCACGCCCGTCGATCCAGGCCGCTACGCAGGAGAGGGTCGGCTGATCGACCTGGTCTGCTGCTACCAGAGTCCGGTCCCCGACGCGGAGGGCTTCGCCGACTTCGTGCGGCAGGCGGTCCGCGATGTGGCTGACTGGGGTGGGGGAAAGGTGCAGGTGGGTGAGGAGCTGAACCTCCCCGCTCCGCTGGACGGCGGCAGCCCGGGCTGTTTCGAAGCAGTCGCCGCAGGCGTGCGGGCTGCTCTCGACGAGCGCGAGCAACGGTCAGTCCGGGTCGAGGTCGGAGTCAACTCGGCTGGCATGGCCGACCCTGCCTTCTGGGGCCGGCTGGCCGCCACGCTCGGTCCCGAACTGCTGCAGCGGCTCGACTACGTCGGGCTGGACGCTTTCCCGGACGTCTTCAGCCCGATCCCACACGATCGGCTGCCTGCGGCCGTGGACTTCCTGGTGCGAAGGTTCCGGGACGTCACGGCTGCCGTCGGCGTCGATCGGCGTACGCCCATTCACGTCACCGAGACGGGCTGGCCTACAGATGCGGACCGGAGCGAGGCCACCCAGGCATGGGTGCTGGAAGCGGTCGCCCGCGCGGTCCTCGCCGCGGACCCACAGATCGGGGCGTATGAGATCTTCGGCCTCCGCGACGGCACGAGCAGCGCCACGTGGCAGGGCCGCTTCGGCATTGTGCGCGACGACTACTCCCGGAAGCCCGCGTTTGAGACAGTGCGCGGTCTGGTTGGCGGCTGATCAACGGTTGGCGGCTGATCAACGGGGGTACTAGGTCGCCCTTTCGTTCGGCGCATCGATGACCGGGACATTTCTGCCGCGCGTGGGCTCCGATCGCCACCCGGCGGCCGTTGCCAGCATCCTGCGGCAGTTTTGTCCCGTTCGGTTTGGCGGGCTTTCAGTAGGTGGTGAGGCCTCGGGAGCGGAAGATCGCCCTTGTCGAATCGACCAGCTCCGTGGACGGGGGTTTGGTGTCGGACAACTCGTAGGGCAGGCCGAGCTCGGCCCACTTGGTGCGGCCCAGCTGGTGGAACGGGAGCACCTCGACCCGCGAGACGTTGCCGAGGGACGCCGCGTAGTCGGCGATCGGGGCGATCGTGGCGGGGTTGTCCGTGAGGCCGGGGACGAGGACGAACCGCACCCAGGTCTCGATGCCGAGCGCCGCCAGCCGGCGTCCGAACTCCAGGGTGGGTTCGAGTCGGCGTCCGGTGACCTTGCGGTAGGTGGTCTCGTCGCCGGCCTTCACGTCCAGCAGCACGAGGTCGACGTCGGCCAGCAGCGCGTCGTCGGCGTTGCGGCCCAGAAAGCCGGATGTGTCGATCGCTGTGTGCACGCCGAGCTCCCTCGCGCCGCGTAATACCCGCCGCGCGAACGCGGGCTGGGCGAGCACCTCGCCACCCGACAGGGTGATGCCGCCACCCGTCGCGCTGAACACGCCGCGGTAGCGCCGGATCCGCGCCAGCAGGTCGTCGGCGTAGACCGGCACGCCGGCGCGGGCGTTCATCGTGTCCGGGTTGTGGCAGTACAGGCAGCGCAGCGGGCAGCCCGCGAGGAACGTGGTCATCCGGGTGCCGGGGCCGTCTACCGCGGTCACCAGCTCCCAGCTGTGCACAGAGCCGACCTCGCCCGTGCGCTGGCCGAGCAGCAGGTCCGAGCGGCTGAGGTGGGTGGCGGTGGGGAGGCCGGCGAGTCCCTGTGATCCCTGAGCTTGACGAAGGGTCGCCCGGGCTTCGTCAAGCTCAG
>DAIPJC010000051.1:5915-20812 GCA_036770475.1 Propionicimonas sp.
CCAACATCGTCAAGCTCAGCCAACATCGTCAAGCTCAGCCAACATCGTCAAGCTCAGCCAACATCGTCAAGCTCGGCCAGCGGATCTCGAAGAGTTCGACCAGCGGTGGCGGTGGACGTCACAGAGCCTCGTGGAACGTTCGGGAGAGCACGTCCAGCTGCTGCTCGCGGGTGAGCTTGGTGAAGTTCACCGCGTAGCCGGAGACCCGGATCGTGAGCTGGGGGTAGTTCTCCGGGTGCTCCATCGCGTCGAGCAGCGTCTCCCGGCTGAGTACGTTGATGTTGGCGTGGTAGAGGCCCTCACCCATTCCCGCGTCGAGGATGCCGACCAGGTTCGCCACGCGCTCGGCCCCGGTCCGGCCCAGCGCGGACGGGGTGATCGTGTTGGTCAGCGAGATGCCGTCCAGCGCGTCGTCGTAGGAGAGCTTGCCCACGCTCATCATGGACGCGAGCATGCCGTGGGTGTCCGCGCCGTTCTCGGGGTTCGCGCCCGGCGCGAACGGCGTGCCGGCCTCGTGGCCGCAGGGGAAGGCGCCGGTGGCCTTGCCGTAGACCACGTTCGAGGTGATCGTCAGCACCGACTGGGTGGGGACGGCGTCCCGGTACAGCCGGATCTTCCGGATCTTCCCCATCACCGTAGAGACCACGAGCTGGGCCAGTTCGTCGGCACGGTCGTCGTCGTTGCCGTAGAGCGGGAACTCGCCCTCCGTGAGGTAGTCCACCACCAGGCCGGTCTCGTCCCGGACGGGGGTGACCGTCGCGTACCGGATCGCCGACAGCGAGTCGGCCACGATCGACAGCCCCGCGATGCCGCAGCCCATCGTGCGCACGATCTCGTCGTCGTGCAGGGCCATCTCCATCGCTTCGTAGGCGTACTTGTCGTGGCTGTAGTGGATGATGTTCAGCGCCTCGACGTAGGTCTCGACCGCGTGGGTGAGCATGTCGTCGTACTTGGCCCAGACCTCGTCGAAGGTCAGCGGTGCGTCGCCGTCGATCGGTGCGAAATCAGGGACGATCAGCTTGCCGGTGCGCTCATCGCGACCGCCGTTGATGGCGTACAGCAGCGCCTTGGCCGCGTTCAGCCGCGCGCCGAAGAACTGCATCTGCTTGCCGATCGCCATCGGCGAGACGCAGCACGCGATCGCGGTGTCGTCGCCCCAGTGGCAGCGGATGTCGGCGTCCGATTCGTACTGGATCGCCGAGGTCTCGATCGAGATCAGCGAGCAGAACTCCTTGTAGCCGGACGGCAGCTGCGCGTCCCAGTAGATCGTGATGTTCGGCTCGGGTGCCGGGCCGAGGTTGCGCAGCGTCTGCAGCAGCCGGAACGACGTCTTCGTGACCAGCGTGCGGCCGTCGTCCGCGAAGCCGCCGTCGGACCACGTGGCCCAGTACGGGTCGCCGGAGAAGATCTGGTCGTAGTCGATCGTGCGCAGGAAGCGGACGATCCGCAGCTTGGTCACCAGCGCGTCGATGACCTCCTGGGCCTCGGCCTCGGTGATCATCCCGGACGCGAGGTCGCGCTCGGCGTAGACGTCGAAGAAGCCGGAGAGCCGGCCGATGCTCATCGCCGCGCCGTCCTGGCTCTTCACCGACGCGAGGTAGGCGAAGTAGGTCCACTGCACGGCCTCGACGAAGGTCGTCGCCGGCCGGGACAGGTCGAAGCCGTACTCCTCACCGAGGTTCTTCAGCTTCTTCAGAGCCTTGATCTGCTCGGCGTGCTCCTCGCGGTAGCGCGCCCAGTGCTCGCTGAACGGCTGGTCGACGATCGAGTCCATGTCGGCCCGCTTGGCCTCGATCAGCCGGTCGACGCCGTACAGCGCCACCCTCCGGTAGTCGCCGATGATCCGGCCGCGGCCGTACGCGTCCGGCAGCCCGGTGAGCAGGTGCGAGCTTCGCGCGGCCCGGATCCGCGGGGTGTAGATGTCGAAGACCGCCTCGTTATGGGTCTTGCGATGGTGGGTGAAGATCTCCTTGATCCTCGGGTCGGGCTCCAGCCCGGCCTCCCGGATGGCCGTCTCGACCATCCGCCATCCGCCCGCAGGCATCATCGGCCGCTTCAGCGGGGTGTCGGTCTGTAGGCCGACGATCACGGTGTCCTCGTCGCAGATGTAGCCGGCCGCGAACGCGTCCACATCGCCGGGGATGTGGGTCTCCACGTCGTAGACCCGCTTCTCCCGCTCGACCGACAGGTAGTCGCGCTGCAGCGTCTCCCACACGTTCAGCGTCCGTGCGGTCGGTCCGGCGAGGAAGGAGGCGTCGCCGCTGTACGGGGTGAAGTTGCGCAGGATGAAGTCGCGGACGTCGACGGACTGCGTCCACGGACCAGTGGAGAAGCCCTCCCACGCGTCGTCCCGGTACGCCTGCGCGCGTTCCTCCACCTCTGCGGTCATATCTCTCCCTGGGTTGCTTCCGGCCGCGGGTCTGACGGATGTACCGGACGCGGCGGGCAGGCGGGCCTGCCGAAGGAAGAGTCTACGGGAAATTACGTAATGGTCTGACCAATTGCTATTTCACCCGGGACGCTTTGGCGCTCCAGGTGTTGCAGGCGCCGATCGTGCTCGCGGCCAGGCCGCGGCGTCCCCAGTACCGCTCCGCCGTGGTCGAACCGTGGCCCTTCGCGTCGTTGGTGTAGCCGAACTGGAATTCGGCATCGGCGCGGTCGCGGGACGTGAAGCCAAGGCCGGAGTGGGTGAGCTGGTAGTGCGCCATGCAGTGGGCCTGCAGCTCGATCCGCCGGCTGGTGGCGCTCGCGTTCTCGTGGAGCGCCCAGCTGGAGTCGAAGATGCCGGCCAGCTCCTGGATGTGATGGGAGTACTCGTGCATCACGAACTGCGCCACCGCGAGGCGGTAGTAGCGACCCTCCGTATAGGCGGCGGTCGAGAAGTAGAGGGTGCGGTCGCTCGTGCAGTAGGCGGCGGGGAACGTCACACCGAGCCGCCCGCACGGTGACTTCCTGCTCGTGGCGTAGAACGTGACCTTCGGCTTGGCGAACGTGACCGGAGTCTTCGCCAGTGCTTTCTTCCAGGCCGCGTTCTCGCATGCCACCAGGCTGTTGACCTGGCTGCGGAACGCCGCGCGGCTGGTAGGCGGACGCTGGGCCGGGCAGTTCGCCCGCACGGTGAGGGCGTACCCCGGGTTCTTCTTCAGCAGCACCAGTGGATCGGTGGGCATGGTCCGCGTCGGGGTGGGGCTGGGCTTCGGCGACCCCGGTTTCGCTGTCCCTGGGCTGCCCGGCCGGACCGTGCCGTGACCGTGCCCGGGCGCCTGCAGTCCGCTCAGAGACGGAGCGGCGAGCGTGAGGAGCAGCGCCAGCAGCACGATGGCGATCACGGTGATGAGGGCGACTAGCCAGCCGTGCCGCGCCTTCGGACGTACCGGGGGCGCCGGTTCGGAGAGCGGGCGTGGCGGCATCGTCGTCCAGTGCGTGGGTGGCCCCGGCGGGTAGGGCGGCGGGGCCGAGGGATCGGACGGGCCGCCGCCCGGTCCGGCGTCCTGTGGCCCTTCGCTGCTCATCGGGTCTCCTCCACGTCGAAGCCCAGCCTAGGGTTTGTCGCCGACACCGGAGTTCTCGGCACCGATCGCAGCGAGCAAGCGGTCGACCGCTTCGTCGACAGCGCAGCGGGCCGCGCGCGTCAGCCCGCCGTCCACGGTGAGATCGATACGGGGCCGGCCCTGGGTCCAGCGGCGTTTCCAGCCGCCGACGTCCAGCCCGTCGCACAGCACGGCACCGCCGGCCGACTGGGCGAAGCGGCGGTCGTCGGGGCCGTCGGGGTTGCCGTCCGACCGCGTCCAGCTGATGCGGCGATAGGTCAGGAAAGCCTCGTCGAACACCGAGAGCAGCCAGGCGCGCTGTGGTCGGGTCGTCGGCAGGGCCGCGCAGGGGCAGTGCCACAGCTCCTCTCCGTCCACCTCGAGCCGCTCGAACTCGTCGCCGAGCCGGGCCAGCGCCGCGCGGGCCTCGGTGAGGGTCACCTTCGCCCAGCGCTGCAGGTCGGCCAGGCCGACCGGCCCGTGGCTGGCGACGAACCGACCGACCAGGGCGGTGAGCGCCGCGTCGCGCTCCAGGCGTGGCGTGGGTGGCAGTACCTCCTCGATCAGCGCGTATCGGTGCTCGGCGCCGGCGATCGGCGCGGAGCAGAGCAGGCCACGCAGTTCCCCGACCAGGAGCACGTGGCCGACCTGCTGGCCGAACAGCGGGTCGGCGGAGGCCAGCGATCCCGCGTCGCTCAGCGCGGCGGCCAGCTCGGGACGGGTGGCGAAGCGGCGTCCGGTCAGTTGCCCGGTCACAACGTCGAGGGCCTCGTCCAGGCGCGGCCCGACGAGGCCCAGCTGACGGTGCCGGGAGGCCATCCCTGCCTCCACCTTGGGCGAGGTGAGCTGCACGAGCCAGCGCAGGTCCTCGGCAGTGACGTAGTGCCAGGTGGGCCGCAGCACGTGGGTGCGGACGATCTCCCCGCGCGCGACAGCGGCAGCCACCTCCGACGCTGTCGAGTCGCAGCGCATGGCGATCATGGCGCGCGCTAGCGGAGCGTCCTGGGCCTGCACCGCGAGCAGCTCGCGCACGACCTGTCCGGGAACGTCCGCAGGTGGCCCGGCCAGCCGCTGGGTCGCCAACCGGACGGCGAGGACGGCCTCCCGCTGCACGTCAGTCCCTGAAGCCGGTGTAGAAGACCGCCAGGACGAACCCGACGGCGGCCAGAGCCAGCCGCAACCAGCGCACCGGCGGACGGGCCGACTCGGCGGCGCTCCACAGGGCGAGCGCACTCAGGGCCAGGCCGACGCCCCGTCCGGGAAACGGATAGCGCAGCCCCAGGGTGCCGATGACCGCGCCGGCAGCGACAGCGAGGCCGCCGAGCACCTGCAGCGCACCCCGCACGCGGCGGGCGACCTGCAGCCACGCCGGATCGGCGACGACCGCCCGCCGGCCCTGGGCCGGGCGGGTGAGGAGATCCGCCAGTCCGGTCGCAATGAACCAGATCGCGACCACGGCGGCCAGGGCGCCCTCGAGTCCGATCTGGTTCACGTGCATCTCCTCCTGGCTGCTCCGAGCAGTCTAGGGTGCGTCGTGTGGCCCGGGCGCCTCGCGAGGATGTGCCCGGTGCGTCCGATCGCAAGGCGGAAGACGAGACGATAGTGGACCTATCGGCGAGGATGACAACGCGGCGAGCGGGCGCACCGGGTGCACCGCAGCGCGTTCAGGCCCACACGACGCACCCTAGGGTGCGTCGCCGCCCAGCTTGGTGAGTGTGGCGGCCAGGGCAGCTCGCTCGTCGTCGTCCAGACGCCCGAAGAGTTCGGCGCCGACTTCTGCGCGGATGCGGGCCACCTCGGCGAGCGCGGCCGCCCCGGATTCCGACAGCGCGAGCAGGTGAGCCCGCCCGTCGGCCGGATCGGTGCGGCGCTCCACATAACCCGCTGCGACCAGCCCGGACACGGAGTCCGTGGCCGAGCGGGCGACGATGCCCAGGCGTCCGGCGAGTTCGGAAGGGCGCAGCGGCCCCGCTCCGCCGATCGTGCGCAATGCGCGGGACTGGTGCAGGTTCAGGCCCAGCGGCGCGATCCGGAGCTGGGTCTCGCGTCGCAGCTGCCGTGAGACGCGCAGAAAGGCCTCCGCGAGGGCCTCAGGGAATATCTGCATGGCTGGAGTCCTTATATGCTGTGGTTACCTCAGTATATCGGGAGGCCCTATGACGATGACAGCAGCACACCCGGAGGTTCGCGGCCCCTCCAGGATCAATCCGTCCGACCGCTCCCAGCTCGCCGAGTCCCCGGTCAGCCTCGCCCGCGTCGCCTCGCTGTTCCGCGGTCACCGCCTGGCTCTCCTCGGAGTCACTGCGATCATCGTGGTGGCCTCGGTGGTCGGGCTCGCGCAGCCGTTCCTGCTGCGCGAGGTGATCGACGTCGCCCTGCCCACCCAGAACACGCGCCTGCTGATCTGGCTCGTCGCCGGCATGGTGGCGGTGGCGGCGCTGACCGGCGTCCTCGGGGTCTGGCAGACGTGGCTCGCGACGGCGATGGGGCAGCGGGTCATGCACACCCTTCGCGTCCGCGTGTTCAGCCACCTGCAGGCCCAGTCGCTGGACTTCTTCAAGCGCACCCGGGGCGGCGAGATCCAGTCGCGGCTGCTGCAGGACGTCGCCGGGCTGCAGTCGGTGATCACCAACACCGCCACCTCGATCGCGTCCAACCTGACCACGGCCGTGGCCACCGCGGCGGCGATGGTGGCCCTCAACTGGCGCCTGTCCCTGCTGTCGCTGCTGGTCCTGCCGCCGGCGATCTGGTTGACCCGCCGGGTGGCGCTGGTCCGCCGCGATGTGACGCTCGCCCAGCAGCGCGCGCTCGCCGAGCTGCACAGCCAGGTGGAGGAGGCGCTCAGCATCAACGGCGCGATGCTCAGCAAGACGCTGGGCAGCGGCCCCGCCCACGAGAGCGAGTTCACCGACACCTCAGCCCGGCTGATCGACCTCGAAGTGCGCTCCCAGCTCGCCGGCCGCTGGCGGATGGCCACCATGGGCATCGTCTTCGCCGCGATCCCCGCCTTGTTGTACCTCGTGGCCGGCTTCCCCACGCTGTCCGGGGAGTTGTCGATCGGCACCCTGATCGCGTTCGCGAGCCTGCAGGGGACGATCTTCCGTCCGATCATGGGGCTGCTGAACGTTGGCGCCCAGTGGGTGGCCTCGATGGCGCTGCTCAGCCGGATCTTCGGCTACCTGGACCTGCCGGTTGAGGTGGCCGAGCCCGTCCGCCCGGTGCGGCTCGACCCGGCGATGGCGCGCGGTGAAGTGCGGTTCGAGGACGTCAGCTACCGCTTCCCTGACGGGGATGCGGACGCGCTGGTCGACATCGACCTCACCATCGGCGCCGGCCGCTCGGTCGCCGTGGTCGGGGAGACCGGCTCGGGCAAGTCGACGCTGGCCGCGCTACTGGTGCGACTGGCCGACCCGACCGCGGGACGGGTGACCGTCGACGGGGTGGACCTGCGCGACGTCTCGGCGTCCGACCGGACGCGGGTGATCGGCATGGTGACGCAGGAGACCTACCTCGCCCACGCGACGATCGCGGACAACCTCCGCCAGGCCGCACCCCACGCGAGTGACGACCAGCTGTGGGCCGCGCTCGAGGCGGCGCAGGTCGACCATGTGATCGCCACGTTGCCCGATGGCCTGCAGACCGTGGTGGGCGCGCGCGGCCATCGGTTCAGCGGTGGCGAGCGGCAGCGGCTGGCGATCGCGCGGACGCTGCTGGTGAACCCGCCGATCCTCGTGCTGGACGAGGCCACGTCCGCGCTGGACACCGATACCGAGCGCGAGCTGCAGGCCGCGCTCGACCACCTGATGACCGGACGCACCACGCTCACGATCGCGCACCGGCTGAGCACCGTCCGGAACGCGGACGAGATCGTGGTGCTCGACCACGGGCGGATCGTCGAGCGGGGGAGTCACAGCGAACTCCTCGCCGTCCACGGCCGCTACGCCCAGCTGGCCGGCTGAGTCCGTTTCGGAGCGCCACCCCCACGGCGGGACAAATCTGACGCCCGTTGGCCCGGGATCGCGGTTCGGCGCCCCTGGACGCATCGCGCGGCAGGTTTGTCCCATTCGCCAGCCGCGCCAACGCCGCAGCAGTGTTTGGATTGGGGCGTGGCCAGGTCTCGAGTGAGTCGGACGGCAGGCGGCGCCGCATTCTGTCGGCTCGTGGAGCAGAGCCAGCCGCCGGGATCGCGGCTGTTCGTCGACCCGGTTGTCGGGCGCCTGGTCGATCCGATGCTCGCGACGATGGCGGCCAGCCCGCTGCGGCACCAGCTACTGGCCTCGTTCCCGCCGGGGGTCTACGGCTGCCAGGTCATGCGGACCCGCTACATCGACGACATCATCACCACCGCGGCCGCGAGCGGGCTCGAACAGCTGGTGGTCCTGGGCGCCGGTCTGGACACACGGGCCTATCGGCTGCCCGCCCTGGCTTCGACGATCGTGTTCGAGGTGGACCTCCCCGACCTGCAGCGCCTCAAGCGGTCGCGGCTCGGCGACACCCGCCCGCTCGCTCGGGAGGTCAGGTTCGTGGCGGTCGACCTTGACACCGAGCCGTTGGGTGAAGCGCTCGACGCGACCGGGCTGGACCGCGAGCGTCCGGTGCTGTACGTGTGGGAGGGAGTCACGCAGTACCTGACCGAAGCCGGGGTCCGGGCCACCCTCGCTTTCGTCGGCGGGGCGACCGCGGGCAGTGCCCTCGTCTTCACCTACGTGGTCCGCCACCTGATGGCTGAGTTGGCCTTCGGCGGGACCTCCATGCAGTTCGGCGCCACGGAGCCGTGGGTCTTCGGCCTGGAGCCGGCGGACGTGCCCTGCCTGCTGGACGCGTCCGGGTTGGAGTTGGTCTCCGACGTGGGCGCGGCCGACTACCGCGCCAGGTATCTGGAACCCATCGGACGCGATCTCCTCGTCCACGCCGGCGAAAGGGTGGCCTTCGCCGTCGTCCGTGGCTGACGCAGTCGTGGGTGGCTGACGCACTGCCGGTGTTGGGAGCGCTACCAGGCCGCTGTGGCACAATCGGCAGGTGTTCCGGACGGCCGACGATGCCCGGGGTCTCGAGCGGGCCCCCGGACACTGGCTGCGCACCGGCCTGATCGCCTGGCCACCGGGTGAGTTGCCGCCGGGTGACGATCCGGCCGGCCTCGACTGGCGGCTGCACTGGTCGGCCGACGACCACATCGATCCCGAGGCCAGCGAGCCCGTGCCGTGGGGCAGCGCCATGCTCCGGTTCGATCCGGCCGGCCTGCCTGCGGACGTCGCAGAGCAGTTCCCGCACGTGCGGAACCACCTGTGCCTGCGGCTGCCGGACGACGCGATCACCGCGGTGCCGGAGGCGCTGCGCTGCCAGGTCGCGGTGAGCGTCCACCTCCCGTCCGGACGGCTGGTCGGCGCCGGCCAGCTGCAACTGCCTGGCGTGCTCGACGAGCTGTACGCCGGCGCCGCGGACGCCGAGCTCGGTCCGGTGTGGCACTTCGGCACCCCGACACTGCGGCTGTGGGCCCCGACCGCCCGGGAGGTGGCGCTGCTGCTGTGGCTGGACGGGGCCGAGCTGCACGACCCGCCCGAGCGCCGCCGGATGATTCCCGCCGCGGACGGCACCTGGGCGGTCACCGGCGAGCCGGGCTGGCTGGGTGCCCGCTACCGCTATGAGGTGACCGTCTACACGGCCGAACACCGGCGCGTCGTGGTCAATCAGGTGACCGACCCGTACGCGCAGTCGCTCACGGTGAACTCGACCCATTCGGTGCTGGTGGACCTCTCCGACCCCGCCCTGGCCCCTGCACAGTGGCGCGAAGCTGCGGCGCCCGTGCTGACCGATCCGGTCGACCAGGTGATCTACGAGCTGCACCTGCGCGACTTCTCGATCTCCGACGCCACCGTGCCTGCCGAACTGCGCGGCAGCTTCCTGGCCCCCACGGTCGCCAGTGCGGGCATGGCGCACCTGCGGCGGCTGGCTGAGGCCGGGATGAACACCGTCCAGCTGCTGCCGTTGTTCGACAATGCCACGGTCGAGGAGCACCCGGCGCGGCAGCTCTACCCGCCCTGGGACGACCTCAAGCAGCTCCCTCCGGACAGTCCGGAGCAGCAGCGCCAGGTCAGGGAGGCGGCGCGGCGCAGCGGCTTCAACTGGGGCTACGACCCCTGGCACTATTTCGCGCCCGAGGGTTCGTTCTCCTCGACGCTGGCCAGCGCGGAAGGCGCGGGACGGGTCACCGAGTGCCGCGCGATGGTCGGCGCCTTCCATGCCGCCGGGCTGCGGGTGGTGCTCGACCAGGTCTTCAACCACACGGCCAGCGCGGGTCAGGACAAGTCGTCGGTGCTCGACCGTGTCGTGCCCGGCTACTACCACCGTCTCGACGGTTCGGGAGCCGTGGAGAGGTCCACCTGCTGCCCGAATGTGGCCACCGAGCACCTCATGGCGCAGAAGCTGATGGTGGACGCCTGCGTGTTCTGGGCGCGTCATTACCACGTGGACGGCTACCGCTTCGACCTGATGGGTCACCACAGCAAGGCGAACCTGCTGGCCGTCCGGGCAGCCTTGGACGCGCTCACGCTGGAGGCGGACGGGGTGGATGGGCTCGCGATCACGCTGCACGGCGAGGGCTGGAACTTCGGTGAGGTCGCCGACAACGCCCGGTTCGTTCAAGCGACCCAGGGGCAGCTCGGCGGCACCGGCATCGCGACGTTCTCCGACCGGCTCCGGGACGCCGTCCGTGGTGGTTCGGTGTGGGAGGCCGACCCCCGCGGCCAGGGTTTCGGGACCGGCCTGCTGACCGCGGACAACGGCAGCGGCGTCAACGGCGACGAGCGGACGCAGGGCGAGCGGCTGGCCTGGTACACCGACCTCATCCAGCTCGGCCTCGCCGGCAACCTGCGGTCGTACCGGTTCGGCTCGAACTCCCGGCACACCGAGCTGCGTGGCGACGAACTCGACTACGGTGGCCGCCCGGCCGGCTACGCGGACGCGCCGGGCGAGGTGATCAGCTACGTGGACGCCCACGACAACGAGACCCTGTTCGATGCGCTCACCCTCAAGCTGCACCCAGCCACGCCGATGGCCGCCCGGGTGCGGCTGAACACCGTCTGCCTCGCGCTGGCGACGCTCGGGCAGAGCCCGGTGATGTGGCACGCCGGCTCGGACATCCTGCGCAGCAAGAGCCTCGACCGGAACTCGTACAACTCCGGCGACTGGTTCAACTACCTGGACTTCGGGCTGACCGACAATGGCTTCGCCGCCGGTCTCCCGCCGGAGCACGACAACGCGCACGCCTGGCACGTGCTCGCGCCACTGTTGGCCGACCCCCGGCTGAAGCCGGCGCCCGAGGACATCCGGCGGGCCCACGAGCAGGCGCTGGATCTGCTGCGGCTGCGTGCGTCCACACGGCTGTTCCGGCTGGCCGACGCCGAGCGGGTGTCGGAGATGGTGAGCTTCCCCGCCGCGAACAGCTGGCATCAGCTGCCCGGCGTGCTGGTGATGGCGATCGACGACCCCTCCGGCGAGGTGGACGCACGCTGGTCGAGCCTGCTGGTCGTGTTCAACGCCACCCCCTGGCTGGTGCGCCAGACCCTGCCGCGGGATACCGCCGGCTACGAGCTGCACCCGGTCCAGGCGTCCGGCAGCGACGACCTCGTCCGGACCTGCGACGCGGGGACGGACTGGGTCACCGTCCCCGAGCGGACGGTCGCGGTGTTCGTCCGGCCTCGTTGACGACGCTCGGCCAGGTGGTCGTCAGGCCAAATGAATTCTGCAATCGAAGCGTTTCGTAAATAGTGCCGGATGGTCTTTCCGGACCCAATCGAACTAACTTGTTCCAGTATGCCCCCAGGGGTACATCGCATGCCCCCGGGGGTGTACGCTCGAAGTGCCGGACAAAGCCGTCCGGGAAGTGAAAGAGGAGCATCAGGGACAATGTCCGCTACCGTCCAAGAACTGAAGTCCATTGCGTCCCCGGTCGTCGTCGACGCTCGCGGTGTGTCGTGCCCCGGCCCGATCCTGGCCGCCAAGAAGCAGATCGGCGGGGTGCCGGTCGGAAACGTCATGGAGGTCCTCGCGACCGACTCCGGAACCCTGAAGGACATCCCGGCGTGGTGCCGCAAGATGGGCCACGATTTCCTCGGCTCGTTCGAGGAAGCCGGCTCGATCCACCTGTTCCTCCGCAAGGCGAAGTAGACCCTCGTGCCCCCGGGTGCGGGCCCCGGCCAGACCACGCCGCGGATCCTGGTCTTCTCCACCATCAACATCTCCGACCCGGGCATCGACCTGGCCGGGAGCCGGCACCTGGAGTACCCGGCGACCGTCCAGGCGATGGCCGTGCCATGCAGCAGCGGGCTCAAGCCGAGCTGGCTGATCCACGCTCTGGAGAGCGGTTTCGAGGGCGTCTTCGTGGCCTCGGACGGCGAGGAGTGCGCCTACCTCCCCGACTGCGCCGAGCGCACGGCTGCGATCATCAGCCGAGCCCAGGAGATCATGAGCGAACGGGGCATCCCGGCGCAGAGGCTGAAGATGGCCGCACTGTGCTCGGTGTGCGCTGAGCCGTTCGCCAACTACATGCGTGAGTTCTCCGCGACGCTGCTGCAGCTGCGGGCTTCGGCCCCGGCCGCCTGAGCGTCGCCCACAAACCAGAAAGTCAGGTAAGTGCGATGGCGAAGAAGACCATCATTGTGTTCAGCGGCGACTACGACCGGGTGATGGCGGCGTTCATCATCGCCAACGGCGCGGCCGCCATGGACGACGAAGTCACCATGTTCTTCACATTCTGGGGTTTGGCGGCATTGCGCCGCACCGATGCGGTGGTCGCCCCCGATTCGAAGAAGAGCGGCCTGCAGAGGGCATTCTCGGCGATGTTGCCGAAGAACACCGAGAAAATGGGTCTTTCCAAGTTCAATTTCGCCGGCGCGGGCCGTTCGATGATGAAGAAGGTCATGAAGGCCGAGAATGTCATGACCGTTGCGGAATTGCTCGACACTGCGCGCGAACAGGGCATCAAGCTGATCGCCTGCACAATGTCGATGGACGTGCTGGGCATCGGCAAGGAAGAGCTCATCGACGGCATCGAGTACGCCGGTGTGGCCACCTATCTGGGCGATGCCGACGAGGCCAACGTCAACCTCTTCATCTGATCGGGCGTCGCTGCGGCGGCGGGCAAGGAGCGGACGATGGACTACGACGTCCTGGTGATCGGCAGCGGGATCGGCGGCATGGAGTCGTCGATCAAGCTGGCCGACATGGGCTACCAGGTTCTCCTGGTCGAGAAGGAGGCGAGTGTCGGAGGCCGGATGATCCTGCTCAGCAA
The DNA here is from genome assembly GCA_036770475.1 of Propionicimonas sp. Lineage (GTDB taxonomy): Bacteria > Actinomycetota > Actinomycetes > Propionibacteriales > Propionibacteriaceae > Propionicimonas. The sequence goes on from DAIPJC010000051.1 coordinate 18,735, forward strand.
GGTCTTTCCGACCCTCGACTGTGCGTCCTGCATCTCGGGGCCGAAGATGTCGTCCACGATCAACCACCCGAACATCACGACGATGGCTTACAGCGAGGTCCGGGGAATAAGCAGAAATGCTGACGGACGATTTCTCGCGTCCATTCGGCAGAAGCCGAAATTCGTGGACTGGGCGGCCTGCACGGGTTGCGACGCGTGCCAGAAGGCGTGCACGGTCGCGGTTCCCGACCAGTTCAACGCCGACCTCGCCGCCCGCCGTGCCGCCTACATCGCATTCCCTCAGGCCGTGCCGAAGAAGGCCGTGCTGGAACGCGCCGGCACCTCCCCCTGCATCGGCGCGTGCCCGGCCGGGATCAAGGCCCACGGCTACGTGTCGCTGGTGCGGTCGGGCAAGCACGAGGAGGCGTTCCAGCTCGTCCTGGACGCCACCCCGCTGGTCGGCACCCTCGGCCGCGCCTGCTACGCCCCCTGCGAGACCGAGTGCACGCGGACCAAGCTGGAGGGTCCCGTCCCGATCCGGCTGATCAAGCGCTTCGCCGCGGACCGGCACTACGCGGACGCTCCCGCCGATGGCCCGGCGATCGAGGTGGCGGAGCCCAACGGCAGGAAGATCGCGATCGTGGGCTCCGGGCCGGCCGGCCTGACCGCTGCCTGGCAGCTGGCCCGCAAGGGCTACCAGGCGACGATCCTGGAGAAGCGCGAGCAGCCCGGCGGCTACCTGCGCCACGCGATCCCGGCCTACCGGCTGCCCCACGACGTGGTGGACGCCGACATCGCGAACCTCACCTCGCTCGGCGTGGAGATCCGCTGCAACGCCCCGGTCGTCGATCCGCTGGCGTTGCAGGCGGAGGGCTACGACGCCGTGATCGTCGCCACCGGCACCCAGGTCGCCACCCGCATGGACGTCCCCGGCGAGGACGCCGAGGGCTCCCTGAACGGGCTCGACTTCCTCGCCGCCGTCGCCAACGGAGCCGCGCCCGACCTGACCGGCAAGCGGGTGGTCGTGGTCGGCGGAGGCAACGTCGCGATGGACGCCGCTAGGGTCTCGTTGCGGCTGGGTGCGGCGGAGGCCAGGGTCGCCTACCGGCGCACCCGCGCCGAAATGCCCGCCCACCACGTGGAGAGCGCGGACGCCGAGGCCGAGGGGGCGGTGTTCGAACTCCTCGTCGCGCCCACCGAGGTCGTCACGACGGACGGTCACGTGGCCGGGCTGAAGCTGCAGAAGATGCGACTCGGCGAGCCCGACGCGTCCGGACGCCGCAGCCCCGAGCCCGTCCCCGGCAGCGAGTACGTCCTGGACTGTGATCTGGTGATCTCCACCATCGGGATGAGCCCCGACCCGGCGCCGTTCGCCTCCCTCGCGGACCGGCGCGGCCGGATCACGGTTGACCCGAGGACCCTGCAGACGTCGGTGCCGTACCTGTTCGCCGCCGGCGACGTGACCGCGGGAGCCACCGACATCACCCGCGCGATCGGCTCGGGCCGGCGCGCCGCGCACATGGTGGACCGCTGGCTCACCGGGCAGCCGCTGGACGGCTTCACCGCGCTGGACGACCGGCTGGAGACGGTCTCTGGTGACAGCGTCCTCGCTCGTCAGACGGCCTTCGGCCACCGCAACCCGATCAGCGGCGACGTCACGCTCGTGCCGCATCCGCGCGACTTCGCAGAGATCGAGGCCCCGCTCACCGAGGACCAGGCGCGCGGCGGGGCCGGCTCCTGCCTCGACTGCGGCGTCTGCTCGGAGTGCCAGGAGTGCGTGAAGGCCTGCCCTGCGTTCGCGATCCGGCTCGACGAGCACGAGCACTTCCGCGACGTCGAGGTGGGCGCGGTCGTGGTGGCCACCGGCCACAAGCTGTTCGCCGCCGACCTCAAGCCCGAGTACGGCTTCGGGACCTTCCCGAACGTGATCACCGGCATGCAGATGGACCGGCTGCTCGCTCCCACCCGTCCGTTCAACACGGTGTTGCGGCCCGGCGACGGCAAGGTGCCCGACCGGATCGGCTACATCTCCTGCACAGGTTCGCGCGACAAGACCGTCGGCAACCCGCTGTGCTCGAAGTTCTGCTGCATGTACTCGA
>DAIPJC010000008.1:0-107090 GCA_036770475.1 Propionicimonas sp.
GCACTCGGGAAAGCCGCACCCATCACCAGACTGGACAACCTGGCTGGACATCACAACTAGCCCAGCGCCTGCGGATCGACCCGGACCCGCAACGGCGGCTCCTTCTTCGCCGCCCGCACCGACAGCAGCTCCCTGACCGCACCCACCAGCTCGGGCGCTCCCGAGAGCGCGCAGCGCAGGGTCGCCCGGGACAGGGGTTCCTCTGCGCGGACGTCGAACGGGCCGAGCGCCTGCACATCGGGTGGCAGTCGCAAGGTGGCCAGCGCGGCCTCGACGGCGGCGGGCGCCCCTTCGATCGTGAGCAGTTTCACCGCTGGCGGGAAGCCGGCTGACGCACGGTCGGCGAGTTCCCGCTCTGCGTAGCCCACCGGGTCGAGCCGCAGCAACGCCTGTACCTCACGAAGGCCCGGGTCGGCGACGGCGAGCACCGTCCCGCCCTCGGACGCCGGCCGCACCAGCGCGGTCACGGCCAGCCAGCGGCGCAGGGCCTCCTCCCCTGCCCGGAGGTCGGGTCTGCCGAGCATCAGCTCGGCGTCCAGCAGGACGGCCGTCGCGTACCCCGCCTTCGCCGGCGGTGCGGCCCCCGGGGTGGCGAGCACCAGAGCTGGCTCGGTACCCACCTCGGCCAGCGGCTTGTCGGCGCTGGCCTGCAGGATGGGAGTTCCCGGGAAGGCCTTGCCGAACTCCTCGGCGGTACGCGCCACACCGACCACCGGCGTCCGCAGCCGGCCATGTCCGCACTCCGGGCACCGCCACGCCCGCAGCAGCGGGCCGCACCAGCGACACTGCGGCCCGGTTCCGCCGGCGTCGGACAACCCCTGCCCGCAGGACGGGCAGCGGGCGGGCGTCCGGCACTCTGCGCAGACCAGGACGGGGAGGTATCCCGCCCGCGGCACCTGGACCAGCACGGGCCCCGCGGCCAACCCGGCTCGAACCACGGTGAACGCGTCGTGGGGCAGCCGGGCATTGGCCGCGTGCGGGTCGCGGGCGGTGTCTGCTGCCGCCGTCCGGATCGCCGCCGCCTGACGACGAGCCTCCACCGGCGCCAGTTGCAGTGAGGCCAGCCACGACCGTCCGGCCAATTGCTGCACCTCGCCCGTGCGCGCGTGCGCGGCGAGCAGCAGCCCACAACCCGCCACGTGAGCGCGCAGTGCGGCGACCTCGCGCGCGTGCCAGTAGGGGGCGTGCGGCTCGGACCACGCGTCGTTTCCGTCGTCCCACAGAGCGATCAACCCCAGGTCTCTGACCGGGGCGAAGACCGCGGCCCGGGTACCCAGGACCAGCCGGACGCCCCCCCGAACAGCGGCCAGGAAATTCCGGTAGCGCGCCGCGGGCCCTGCGTCGGCGGCGAGGACGGCGAAGCTGCCGCGGCCGAACCGTTCGGTGACGACGGCGGACAGGTGGGCGAGATGGCGTGCGTCCGGCACCAGCAGGAGCGCACCCCGGCCGCCGGAGAGGGTGGCCGCGGCTGCGTCCGCGAACCCGGCCGCCCAGTCACCTGCGGGCGCGGTGGACGGCAGCACGGTCCACGCGGCACGCGGGCGTCCGTCTGCTCTCAGGCCGTCGAGGAGGTGAGCCGAGCCCGGGTAGTGCGCCAGCGGGCCGCCCGCGGCAGGGTCGAGCCGCGGTTCGGGATGCGCGGGGGCCGGTGCCTTCTCGGTGGCGGCGTGCCGCGGCGGGACGGCGGCACGCACCACGTCGGCGAAGCTGCCGGCGTAGTGATCGGCGACCGCGCGGACGAGTTCGGCAACCTCCGCGGTGAGCACTGGCTCCGGTGAGACCACCCGCTGCAAGGACGCGAGGTCGGTGCGCTCCCCGTATTCCGCCCGCTCCAGGATGAAGCCGTCCCGCAGTTGGCCGGCGAACCGGACCTTCACCCGCACGCCGGGCTGCGCGTCCGCGTCCAGTTCGTCGGGGACGGCGTAGTCGAACGGCCGGTCGAGGTTGGCCAGCGGCAGGTCCACCGCCACCTTCGCCACCGGTCGTTCCATGGCTGGCATCGTAGGCGGCGGCACCGACACCCGCGCCCGCCGTCGCCTAATCGACGAACTCGACGTCCGCGGTCTCGCCGAGCAGTCGATAGCCGATCGCGGCGTAGACGCCGTTGCTGGTCGGGTTGGCCAGGTCGGTGTACAGCACGCAGCGCAGACCCGAGGCGCGTTGGGCAGCGCTGATCGCGGCTGTCACGGCGCTGGCGTAGCCGCGCCCGCGGTGCTCTGGCGGTGTGTAGACGTAGGTGATCCTGGTCACCCCGCCAGCTGGGACGGACGCGGTCGCCATCGCGACCGGCTCGGGATCGCACCACAGGCGGACGCGGCCGTCCTCGATCGCGAGGCGGCTCGCACCTCCGGTGATCGGGCCCACTCCGGTCTCCCGACGGAACGCCTGCAACCAGGCGTCGACCAGGCCGCCGTCCATCGCTGTGGCGAGCCGCTCGTGGCCCGCCACCGGCCACGGCACGCGCGGCGCGACCGGCAGCTCGTAGACGCCCATCCGCATGGCGACGCGGGAACGCCGTGCGGTCAGTTCGCACCAGCGGGCGGCGAAGGCCTCGACCGAGCCGAGCTGGCCACCGACCGCCGTGGGCTGACCGCCGTGCTGGTGGACAGCATCCGCCAGAGCTGTGGCAGCCTCTGCGTCCGACACCGGCAGGTGGAACGGATAGGGCGGCGTGTGATGGGCCAGGAAAGGCGGCCGACCCGGACGCAGCACGGCGTAGAACTCGTGGTCGACGTACGCGCCGGGCTGGCGCCGGACGGTGTCGGCCACGGACGCCAGCACCGAGTGCAGGACGGGCTCGGCCAGCACGACCGGCTCTGCGATCTGCCAGAACTCGTCAGGGTCGGTAAGCCGCCGAATCTCCATGGCGACGAACCTACGCCAGTTCCAGGCGTGGCCCTTCGTGACGGCTGCGGGTCCTGAGGAACGCACCTGAGCCTGCGAAGGTGCGTGTCACGAAGGGCGTTCCTCGCGGCATCCTCAGGGACCGGTGGCGGGGTCTCGACAGGCTCGACCAGCGGCATGGGCTCGACCAGCGAGAAGCAGTCGGCGGCCCTTCGTGACGCCGCCGCGGGTCCTGAGGAACGCGCCTGAGCCTGCGAAGGTGCGTGTCTCGAAGGGCGTTCCTCGGAGCGGCTCCTCAGGGACCGATCAGCCCTTCACGGCGGCGGCCAGGGCGTCCGCTCGATCGGTGCGCTCCCAGGTCATCACGTCGAGCTCGCGACCGAAGTGGCCGTAGTTGGTCACCTGGGAGTAGATCGGACGGACCAGGTCGAGGTCGCGGATGATCGCCGCGGGCCGCAGGTCGAACACGCTCAGCACGGCGTCCGTGATCTGCTCGACCGGGACAGTCTCCGTCCCGAAGCACTCCGTGTAGAAGCCGACCGGGTGCGCCCGGCCGATGGCGTAGGCCACCTGCACCTCGCAGCGCTCGGCCAGCCCTGCCGCCACGACGTTCTTCGCCACCCAGCGCATCGCGTAGGACGCCGACCGGTCGACCTTCGACGGGTCCTTGCCGGAGAAGGCGCCGCCGCCGTGGCGGGCCATGCCGCCGTAGGTGTCGACGATGATCTTGCGTCCGGTAACGCCGGCGTCGCCCATCGGGCCGCCGATCACGAACTTGCCGGTCGGATTGACGTACGTCTTCAGGCCGTCCGAAGAGATCGGGTACCGCGCGAGCACCGGGTCGATCACCTTCGCCCGCACCTCCGCCGCGATCGTCGCGTGGGTCACCGCCTCGATGTGCTGGCTCGAGACCACGACGGTGTCGACCCGCACCGGCCGGTCGCCCTGATATTCGATCGTCACCTGGGTCTTGCCGTCGGGCAGCAGGAAGTCGAGTTCGCCGGAGCGGCGCACCTCCGACAGCCGCTCCGCCAGCCGGTGCGCGATGTCGATCGGCAGCGGCATCAGCGTGGGCGTGTCGGTGCACGCGTAGCCGAACATCAGGCCCTGGTCGCCCGCGCCCTGCGCATCCAGGGCGTCGTACGAGCCCTCCTCGCGCTGCTCCTCCGCGCTGTTCACGCCCTGCGCGATGTCGGGCGACTGGACGCCGAGCGACACCAGCACGCCGCAGGATCGCCCGTCGAAGCTCTTCTCGGAAGAGTCGTAGCCGATGTCGAGGATCCGCTGCCTGGCCAACTGGGCGACGTCTGCGTACGCCTCCGTGGTGACCTCGCCTGCGACCACGACCGTTCCTGTGGTCACCAACGTCTCCACGGCGACGCGTGAGGTCGCGTCCTGGCGGATCAGCTCGTCGAGGACGACGTCGGAGATGGCGTCGGCCACCTTGTCCGGGTGACCCTCAGTGACGGATTCGGAGGTGAACAGCCTGCTCACGCAGGCCTCCTTTCGTGGACGGCAACAGCGGCGTCCACTATCGCATGCGCCACTGACGTCTTCGAACCGGCTGCTCGTCCGATGACCCCCGAGGGCGCCAGCAGCAGCACCTCGTTGTCTGTCGCGCCGAACACCGCGCCGCCGGAGACGTTGTTGAGCACCAGCAGCTGGCAGCCCTTGCGGGCAAGCTTCTCCGTGCCCAGGCGTACGAGTTCACTCTCGTCGGACGCGGTCTCCGCCGCGAATCCCACGACCACCTGCCCCTCGGGACGGCGGGACGCGAGGCCCGCGAGTACGTCCGTGGTCTGGGTGAACTCGACGGTCAGCCCCGCGTCGCCCGTCTTCTTCAGCTTCGTCGCGCTCGGGTCGGCAGGGGTGAAGTCAGCCGGCGCCGCGGCCATCACCACGTAGTCGGCGGACGGGGCGTGCGTGCCCATCGCCACAGCGAGATCGGCGGTCGAGACTACGGGGACGACCGTCACGCCCGCAGGTGGCTCGATGGCGAGGTTGGCGGCCACCAGCGTGACCTCCGCCCCCCGCTGCACGGCCGCCCGGGCCAGCGCCACCCCCATGCGTCCGGACGACGAGTTGCCGACGTACCGGACGGGGTCCAGCGCCTCCCTGGTGCCTCCTGCGCTGACCACGACGCGCGCGCCGGCGAGATCCTGCGCCGCCATCCTCTGTCCGGCGGACGGAACAGCCAGCGCCGCGAGCGCCGAGGCTTCGATGTCCTCCGGCTCGGGCAGCCGCCCCGGCCCGGAGTCGGCGCCGGTCAGGCGTCCCTCCGCCGGACGCAGCACGACCACCCCGCGCGAGCGCAGCGTCGCCACATTCGCCTGGGTGGCCGGGTGCCACCACATCTCCGTGTGCATGGCCGGCGCCATCACGACCGGACAAGTCGCGGTGAGCAGCACGTTGGTGAGCAGGTCGTCGGCCCGTCCGGACGCGGCCCGCGCGAGCAGGTCGGCAGTCGCCGGCGCCACCACGACGAGGTCGGCCTCTCGGCCCAGCCGGACGTGGGGCACCTCGTGGGCGTCCGTCAGCACCGAGGTGTGGACGGGGCTACCGGAGAGTGCGGCCCACGTGGTCTCGCCGACGAACGACAGCGCGTTCGCCGTGGGCACCACGTGCACGTCGTGGCCGGCCTCGGTGAACCGGCGCAGCAGCAGGCATGCCTTGTACGCGGCGATGCCCCCGGCCACGCCGAGCACGATCCGGCTCATGGCGCCGGACTCAGCTCAGGTCGTCGGTGCCGAAGGGGTCGAGGGAGAAGTCCGGGTCGGCCGCAGCCTCGGCACGCGCGGCAGCCTCGGCCTCGGGGTCGATCTCGGTGCAGTCCAGGACGCCCGCGTTGATCTCCCGCAGCGCGATCGACAGCGGCTTCTCCTGGATGCCGATGTCCACCAGGGGACCGACGTTCTCCAGCAGGCCCTCGCCGAGTTGCGAGTAGTAGGCGTTGATCTGCCGGGCGCGCTTGGCCGCGAACAGGACCAGCCGGTACTTCGAGTCGACCCTGGTCAGCAGGTCGTCGATCGGCGGGTTGGTGATCCCCTCGGGAGTGTGTGTGCTCAAGTTCAGCTTCCTGATTGTGGAACGCGGCGCACGCAAATCGCCGGTGCAGCCGTCACAGACCCAACAACTCTACCAACTGCTCCACCGCAGTGCCCAAATCGTCGTTCACGACGACGTGGTCGAACTCGTCCGCGACAGCCAGTTCCGCCTCAGCCGTACGCAGTCGTCGGGCCATCTGCTCGGAGGTCTCGGTGCCCCGCCCGACCAGCCGCGCCTTCAACTCCTGCCACGACGGGGGGGCGATGAAGACGGTCCTTACCTCGGGCATGCGCTGCTTCACCTGGCGCGCGCCCTGCACCTCGATCTCGAGGATCACCCTGCGTCCGGCGGCCAGCGCCGCACGCACTGGTGCCGCCGGTGTGCCGTACCGGTCGGTGCCGTGGACGAGCGCCCACTCGAGCAGGCCGTCGGACGCGACCAACTCGTCGAACTCCGCATCGCTGACGAACAGGTAGTGCACGCCCTCGACCTCCCCCGGACGCGGCGCACGGGTAGTCGCGGACACGGACACCCACAACTCTGGGTGAAGCCTGCGGAGGGCCTGGACGACCGTCCCTTTGCCCACCGCCGTAGGACCGGAGATGACTGTTACGTCACCGCTCACTGAACTCGGCCTTCAGGCCGGCCACCTGATGGCGACCGAGCCCGCGGATGCGCCGGTTCGACGCGATGTCGAGCCGCGCCATCACCACCCCGGCCCGCTTCTCCCCCACGCGAGGAAGGGCCTTCAACAGGTCGACGACCTTCACGTGGGCCAGGACGTCGTCGGCGGCGGCGACGTCGAGGGCCTGGCCAAGGGTGAGTGCGCCGGTGCGCACCTTGCTCTTCAATTCGGCGCGGCGACGCCGTGCTTCAGTGGCTGCTGCACGGGCAGCCTCGAGTTGCTCGGTAGTGAGCTGCGGGATCGTCACAGGAGTGCCTTCGTCTGGGGTCGGTGGCTTACCTTCGGTCACAACCTAGCGCCAGCCGAGCCCGCCGTCACCCGAACTGAAATGTTCGGCACTAGGAGTTATGTATGGACTTCAGCGTACAGCGACGGCCAGGAGGTCGGAGACCCTGGCACGCAGCGCGTCGGTATCCGGACCCGCGGAGATGACCCCGCGTCCGACCACCGCGAGCACCTGGTCGACGGCATCTCCGAACAGCTCCGGGAGGTCCTCCATCCGGCCGCCCTGGAAGCCGATCCCCGGCACCAGGATCGACCCGTTGAAGTCGCTCAGGTCGCAGCCCAGGCTGGCGTGCGTCCCACCCACGACAAGGCCGATCGCCTTCTGCCGTGACGCGTGGTTCACCTCGGCGGCCGCGTCGATGATCGACTGCACGACCGACGCGTCACGCGTCAGCGCCAGTTGCACCTGGCTGCCCTCGGGGTTGGACGTACGCGCGAGCACATAGACGCCGCGCCCGTAGCGGTGGGCCCGCTCGAAAGCCGGCGCCAGCGAGCCGAAGCCGAGGTACGGCGACAGCGTGATCGCGTCCGCAGCGAGCGGCGAGCCGTCGGCGAGGTAGGCGTCGGCATAGGCCTCCATCGTCGAGCCGATGTCACCGCGCTTGACATCGAGGATGCTGACCGCGCCCGTCGCGGCAATGTCGGCCAACACACGCTCCAGGGCCGCGACGCCGGCCGAGCCGTAGGCCTCGAAGAACGCCGACTGCGGCTTGAACGCGGCCACCTGGTCACCCAGCGCCTCGACGAGGGTGCGGGCGCAACGCTCGGCTCCGGCGGCGCTGGCGTCCAGGCCCCAGGCATTGAGCAGGTTCGCGTGCGGGTCGATGCCGATGCAGAGCGGTCCGCGCTCGGCGACCACCTCCCGAAGCCGCCGCCAGTAGGTGGTCACGATCGCTGCCTTTCCACGTCGAGGGCATTGATGGCCGCGGGAAGGCCCGGGCCGCCGTAGATGAAGCCAGTGTAAAGCTGGACGAGGTCCGCGCCGGCGTCGAGCATCGCCATCGCGTCGGCTGCGGTCATGATGCCGCCCACGCCCACCACCGGAAGGTCGGTGTGAGCGGCGACGTAGCCCACCACCTCGCGGGCTCGGGCGGTCAGCGGCGCGCCGGAGAGTCCCCCCGCTTCCGCCGCCCGCGACTGGTCGGCCGCGGCCAAGCCGTCCCGGGCCAGGGTGGTGTTCGTGGCGATGAGCCCCGCCGCGCCCAAGTCCTGGCAGGTGGCGAGGATCTCGTCCAGCTGTGCCCAGGTGAGGTCGGGGGCCACTTTCACGAAGATCGGCAGGTTCGTGGTGGCTGAGCTCGGCCCTTCGTCAGGCTCAGGGATCATAACCTTTGCCTCCGTCACCAGCGCGCCGAGCAACTCCGACAGCGCGGCCGCGTCCTGCAGGCCGCGCAGGCCGGGAGTGTTGGGGCTGGAGACGTTCACGGCGATGTAGTCGGCATGGGGGGCGAGCAGGCGCAGCGAGGCGAGGTAGTCCCCCACCGCGTCCTCCAGCGGCACGAGCTTGGTCTTGCCGATGGAGATCCCGACCGGGAGGCCGGCCGCCCCGTTGCCGCGGTAGACGTTGCGCGCGGCGAGGGTGGCCGCCACCGCGGCCGCCCCGGGGTTGTTGAACCCCATCCGGTTGATCAGCGCGCGCGAGCTCGGCAGCCGGAACACCCGCGGACGGTCGTTGCCCGGCTGCGCGCGCCCAGTCACCGTGCCGAGCTCGGCGAAACCGAAGCCGAGCCCGCGCCACGCCAGCACCGCGGACGCGTCCTTGTCCAGACCGGCGGCGAGGCCCACCCGGGACGGGAAGTCGATGCCGGCCACGCGCGCCGGCCGCCCGGTGCTACCGGCGAAGAGGCTCGTCAGCGCACGGAAGGGCGGCAGCGAGCCGACACCGGAGAGCAGCTCGATCAGCTGCTCGTGGATGGCCTCAGGGTCGCCGCCGTAGCTGGCGAAGAGCACCGGCCGGACCAGGTGCTCGTAGCCCGCGTCCAGCAGGCCGGCGGGCAGACCCATCAGTCGAGCGAGGCCAGCTCGGCGCGGACGTCTGCGCTCCACTCCTGCAGTGACCGGACGCCGACCGCGCCGCGGCGCAACGCCTCGATCCCCTGCACACAGGCGGACAACCCCTGCACGGTGGTCACGCACGGCACGTCGGCCAGGATCGCAGCGGAGCGGATCTCCCAGCCGTCGCGGCGCGGGTTGCCGTGCTTGGACGAGCCCTGCGGCGTGTTGAAGATCAGGTCGACCTCGCCGTCCAGGATGGCCTGCACCACGGTCTTCTCCCCGTTCGGGCCGGGACCCTGCGACGCCTTCCGGATCACCGTGACGTCCACATCCTGTCGGCGCAGCACCTGCGCGGTGCCCTCGGTCGCCAGCACCTTGAAGCCGAGATCGGCCAGACGCTTCACCGGGAAGATCGCATGCCGCTTGTCCCGGTTCGCGACCGAGACGAACACCGTCCCCTTCGTCGGCACGGCACCGAAGGAGGCAGCCTGGCTCTTCGCGAAGGCGGTCCCGAAGGTCACGTCGAGGCCCATCACTTCGCCGGTCGACTTCATCTCCGGCCCGAGCAGGGTGTCCACCCAGGAGCCATCAGCGGTGCGGAACCGGTTGAACGGCATCACCGCCTCCTTGACCGCCATCGGCGCGGAGTCCAGCGTGGTGGTGCCGTCGAAGCCGACCGCCCGCAGCACGCCGTCGGCCCGCAGCTCGGCGATCGTCGTGCCGAGCGAGATCCGGGTCGCAGCCTTGGCCAGCTGGGTGTCGGTCGCCTTCGAGACGAACGGGACGGTGCGGGACGCCCGCGGGTTCGCTTCCAGCACGTACAGGACGTCGCCGAGCAGCGCGTACTGGATGTTGAGCAGGCCGCGCACGCCGACGCCGGCGGCGATCGCCTCGGTGGCGTGCCGGATCTGTTCGATCACCTCGTTGCCGAGCGTGATCGAGGGCAGCGAGCAGGCCGAGTCGCCGGAATGGATGCCGGCCTCCTCGATGTGCTCCATCACGCCGCCGAGGTACAGCTCGGAACCGTCGTAGAGCGCGTCCACGTCGATCTCGATCGCGTCGTCGAGGAAGCGGTCGACCAGCACCGGACGCGACGGGGTGATGTCGGTGGCCCGGTCGATGTAGGAGACCAGCGAGCGGTCGTCGTAGACGATCTCCATGCCCCGGCCGCCGAGCACGTAGGAGGGCCGCACCAGCACCGGGTAGCCGATCTCGTGTGCGATCTCCAGCGCGCGCTCCGCGGACTCGGCCATGCCGTAGGCGGGTGCGGTCAATCCGGCGTTGGCGAGCACGGTGCCGAAGGCGCCGCGCTCCTCGGCGAGGTTGATCGCCTCCGGCGAGGTGCCCACGATCGGGACGCCCGCGTCCTTCAGGTCCTGGGCGAGCTTCAGCGGCGTCTGCCCGCCGAGCTGGACGATCACCCCTGCCACCGGCCCGGCGAGCGTCTCTGCGTGTACGACCTCCAGCACGTCCTCGAGGGTGAGCGGCTCGAAGTAGAGCCGGTCGGAGGTGTCGTAGTCGGTGGAGACCGTCTCCGGGTTGCAGTTCACCATCACGGCCTCGTAGCCGGCCTCCCGCAGCGCCATCGCGGCGTGGACGCAGGAGTAGTCGAACTCGATCCCCTGCCCGATCCGGTTCGGCCCGCTGCCGAGGATCAGGACGGCGGGCTTCGTGCGCGGCGCCACTTCGGTCTCCTCGTCGTAGGACGAGTAGTGGTACGGGGTGCGGGCGGCGAACTCGGCGGCGCAGGTGTCCACCGTCTTGTAGACGGGCCGGACGCCGAGCGCCCACCGCACGCCGCGGACCACGTCCTCGGACAGGTTCCGCAGCTTCGCGATCTGCGGGTCGGCCAGACCGTGCCGCTTGGCGAGCCGGAGCAGGTCTGCGGTCAGCTCCGGGGCCGTGCGCACCCGCTCGGCCACCTCGAAGACGAGGTGCAGCTGGTCCACGAACCACGGGTCGATCTTGGTGGCCTCGTGCACCTGCGCGGGCGTGCCGCCCAGCCGGAACGCCCGCATGACGCCGTTGAGGCGACCGTCGTGGGGACGCCGCAGGCTGGTGAGGACCTCGTCCAGGGTCTCGGTGATCGGCGAGGTGAAGTCGAAGCCGGCCTTGGCATCCTCCAGAGACCGCAGCGCCTTGCCGAGTGCCTCGGTGAAGTTGCGACCGATCGCCATCGCCTCGCCGACGCTCTTCATGTGGGTGGTCAGGGTGGAGTCCGCGGTCGGGAACTTCTCGAACGCGAAGCGCGGCGCCTTCACCACGATGTAGTCCAGGGTCGGCTCGAAGGACGCGGGCGTCTCGGCGGTGATGTCGTTCGGGATCTCGTCCAGCGTGTACCCGACCGCAACCTTCGCCGCGATCTTCGCGATCGGGAAGCCGGTGGCCTTGGACGCCAGCGCCGAGGAGCGCGAGACCCGGGGGTTCATCTCGATCACGATCATCCGCCCGTTGTCCGGGTTGATCGCGAACTGGATGTTGCAGCCGCCGGTGTCGACGCCGACCGCGCGGATCACGGCGATGCCCACGTCGCGCATGGCCTGGTACTCACGGTCGGTGAGGGTCAGCGCGGGCGCGACGGTGATCGAGTCGCCGGTGTGCACGCCCATCGGGTCGAGGTTCTCGATCGAGCACACGATCACGACGTTGTCCGCCTGGTCGCGCATGACCTCGAGCTCGTACTCCTTCCAGCCGAGCACCGACTCCTCGATCAGCACCTCGGTCACGGGGGACGCCTGCAGGCCGCGGCCGGCGATTCGGCGCAGCTCTTCCTCGTCGTGCGCGAAGCCGGAGCCCACGCCGCCCATCGTGAACGACGGACGCACCACGACCGGGTAGCCCAGGTGGCCGGCGGCGTCGATCACTTCGGGCAGCGTGTGGCAGATGGCCGAGCGGGCCACCTCCGGATGGGCGCCCGGCACGTCGAGGGACGCGACGATCTCCTTGAACTTCTCCCGGTCCTCGCCCTTCTGGATGGCTTCGAAGGACGCGCCGATCAGCTCCACGCCGTAGGTCGCGAGCACCCCCGACTCGTGCAGTGCGACCGCGGCGTTCAGCGCGGTCTGCCCGCCGAGGGTGGCCAGCAGCGCGTCGGGGCGCTCGGCGGCGATGACCTGCTCCAGGTACTCGGGCTGGATCGGCTCGATGTAGGTGGCGTCGGCGAACTCGGGGTCGGTCATGATCGTGGCGGGGTTGGAGTTCACCAGGATCACCCGGAACCCCTCCTCCCGCAGCACGCGGCAGGCCTGCGTCCCCGAGTAGTCGAACTCGCACGCCTGGCCGATCACGATCGGGCCCGAGCCGATCACGAGGATGGACGAGATGTCGGTGCGGCGCGGCATCAGGCGTCCCCCTCCTCAGATGTTCCCTGAGCTCCCTCAGATGTTCCCTGAGCTCCCTCAGATGTTCCCTGAGCTTGACGAAGGGCCGATGGGGCTTCGTCAAACTCAGCCATCGTTCCCGGAGGCTCAGCCAGCATCGGGTCCCGATGCTCGCCCATCATGTCCACGAACCGGTCGAACAGATAGGCGGCGTCGTGCGGCCCGGCCGCGGCCTCCGGGTGGTATTGGACGGAGAAGCCGCGCAGCTCGCCGTCCGGGGAGCGGAGTTCCAGGCCCTCCACCACGTCGTCGTTGAGGCAGACGTGTGAGACCCGTGCCACGCCCCACTTCGTCTCCGTGGCCCGATCGGCCGGGGCGTCGACGGCGAAGCCGTGGTTGTGGGCGGTGATCTCGACCTTGTTGGTGGTGAGGTCCTTCACCGGCTGGTTGATGCCGCGGTGGCCGTACTTGAGCTTGTAGGTACCGAAGCCGAGCGCACGGCCGAAGATCTGATTGCCGAAGCAGATCCCGAAGTAGGGCAGGCCCGCGTCCAGCACGTGCCGCAGCAGGGCCACCGCGTCGTCCGCGGCTGCCGGGTCGCCCGGGCCGTTGGAGAAGAACACGCCGTCTGGGGCCAGGTCGCGCACCTGTTCGATGCTCGTGGACGCAGGTAGCACGTGCACCTCGATCCCCCGCTCCGACATCCGGGTCGGCGTCATGTCCTTGATGCCGAGGTCGATCGCGGCGACGGTGAACCGCCGCTCCCCCACCGCAGGTGTCACCTCGGGCTCGGTCACCGTGACATCGGCGACGAGGTTCGCGCCCGCCATCTCCGGCGCCTGCAGCACCCTGGCCAGCAGGCGGTCCGCGTCCAATTCCTCGGTGGAGATGCCCACCCGCATCGCTCCGCGCTCACGCAGGTGTCGCGTGAGGGCACGGGTGTCGACTTCGGCGATCCCCACGATGCCCTGGTTGCGAAGCTCGGTGTCCAGCGACCGGTTGGAGCGCCAGTTCGACCGCATCCGGGACAGATCGCGGACGACATAGCCCGCCACCCAGATCCGTCCGGACTCGTCGTCCTCGTCGTTCCAGCCGGTGTTGCCGATGTGTGGCGCGGTGGCCACCACGACCTGGCGGTGGTAGCTCGGGTCGGTCAGGGTCTCCTGGTAGCCCGACATGCCGGTCGCGAAGACCGCCTCCCCGAACGTCTCCCCTCGCGCGCCGAACGAGATCCCCCGAAAACTTCGGCCGTCCTCCAGCACCAACAACGCGGGGATGTGTTCTCGGGAGTTGTAGCTGCTCGGCATCGACGTCCTTCGCGTAGGGAGTCAGGGTCTGCTGTCGAACCCGGACGAGGTTACCTCACGGAAAGCCCTACTCCGGGATCGTCCCGGCAACCCTGCGCGAGACCACCGTCGACAGCAGTCCGTTGAGGAAGACGGGCGACTCGTCGGTCGACAGCTCCGCGGCGAGAGCCATCGCCTGCTCGACGGCCACCTGCGGCGCGACCGTCCCGGTGAGCACCTCGGCCACGGCGAGGCGGGCGAGGCAACGGTCGATCCGCGGCATCCGCTCCAGCGTCCAGTCCGCGGCGAGGGCCTCGGCGAGCAGTCGGTCGATCTCCGCCTGGTTCCGGTGCACGGCGTCCACGAGCTCGCGCGTGAAGGGACGCACCTCGCCCTCGGCGGCCGCCTCAGCCAGCAGCTGGGCGGCGTCGACGCCCCTCAGATCCGCCGCGTAGAGCAGGTCGAGGGCCTGCTTGCGGGCCTTCGTGCGCGCCGGCCGCCGTCCGTCTGGAGGGCCAGCGGGGATCGTCTCGACGAGTTCGAGGACGGTGCCGTCCGGCTTGGTGATCCGCTTCGGAGTCGTCACTCCGGTCAGACCCGGCCGAGGTAGTTGCCGTCCCTGGTGTCGACCTTGACCCGTTCGCCGGTGGTGATGAACAGCGGCACCTGGATCTGCAGGCCGGTCTCGACGGTCGCGGGCTTCGTGCCGCCGGTCGAGCGATCACCCTGGAGGCCGGGCTCGGTGTAGGTGACCTCGAGCTCCACGGACGCGGGCAGGTCGATGTAGAGCGGGTTGCCGTCATGCAGCGCGACGGTGGCGGTGGCGCTCTCCAGCAGGTAGTTCTTCGCATCGCCGACCACGTCCTCGCTGAGGTTCAGCTGGTCGAACGTGTCGGTGTCCATGAACACGTAGGCCTCGCCGTCGTGGTACAGGTACTGCATCTCGCGGCGGTCGACGCTCGCGGACTCGACCTTGGTGTCGGAGTTGAACGTGCGGTCGACGACCTTGCCCGTGAGCACGTGCTTGAGCTTGCTGCGCACGACCGTGTTGCCCTTGCCTGGCTTGTGGTGCTGGAACCAGATGACGGTCCACAGCTGGCCGTCGATGTCGAGGACCACGCCGTTCTTCAGGTCATTGGTGGAGATGGTTGGCACGTGCGCCCGCTTTCGTTCCGTCCGGCAATCGCGACCGCTCAGTCTAGCCGCCTCGCGGAACGACAGCGAACGACGGGATCCCGGCACGGGCGTGGTAACGCAACTCAGGTCATCCCGGGGCAAGCCCGGGATGACCTAACGCCGCTTGGCCTAGTCGCTCCTGTCTCGCCGCAAACCGGCCAGGAGGTCGGCCTTGGCCTGAGCACGCGGGAGGGAGTACTCCTCCATCCAGTCCGCGGTGGCGTCGCCACCCGCGCCGCGAAGGCCGTCGATCACCTGCTCGATCACCTGCGGCGTCTTGTTCTGGCTCATCTTGGCCTTGCCCTCGAGCCGCGTGATCCGTAGCTCCACACCGACGACGGCCCGCAACAGCTTCTCGACGGCCTCGGGCTCCAGCGCATCCACGGACGCGTCGCCGTGCGCGGCGCTGAGCCGGCGCACGGCGTCCAGCAGCCACTCGCGGTCCTGGTGGACGACGAGGTCGCCCCAGACATGGACGGTCACGTAGTTCCAGGTGGGGACGTTCGGTGACTCGGGGGTGCTCAGCCACTCCGACTCGACGTAGTCGTCGGGGCCGTGCAGAACGAACAGCGCCTCCACCGACCCTGCGGACGCGGCCGGCCGCCACTGGTCGTTGACCAGCGAGAGGTGGCCGATCAGGCTGCCGAGCCCGGTGGCGCCCGCGTCGTACAGCATCGGCACATAGGTCGCGACCAGGCCGTCCGCGCCAGAGGTGACCAGGTCGCCCGCAGGGCCGGACGCCAGCACCGCGGCGATCTGCTCCGGCGTCAT
This sequence comes from Propionicimonas sp., assembly GCA_036770475.1. Taxonomy (GTDB): domain Bacteria; phylum Actinomycetota; class Actinomycetes; order Propionibacteriales; family Propionibacteriaceae; genus Propionicimonas. Next base: position 15,408 of record DAIPJC010000008.1, read on the forward strand.
GGCGAAGTGCGCGGGAACGTACATCAGGCCTCGTTCAGCCCCAGGAAGGCGTCGGCGAGCACGCCCTCGGCCGGATCCGCGACGATCGTCGGTTGGCCGAGCCCTGCGAGCAGCACGAACCGCAGCACCGACCCCCGGGTCTTCTTGTCCAGCCTCATGGTCTCGCGCAGTTGCAGCCAGGCCCCCTCGGGGTAGCGGATCGGCAGTCCGGCCAGGCCCAGCGTCGAGCGATGGCGGGCCACCAGTTCGGCGTCGATCATGCCGAGGCGCCGGGCGAGTTCAGCGGCGTACACCATGCCGACCGAGACCGCCTGGCCGTGTCGAAGCAGGAAGTGCTCCTGCCGTTCAATCGCGTGGCCGAGCGTGTGTCCGTAGTTGAGCGCCTCCCTGCCGATGTCGCCGCCGGACGAGGTGCGCTCACGCAGGTCGGACGAGACCACCGCGGCCTTCACGGCCACCGCCCTCCGGACCAGCTTCGCCTGCCGGTCGCTGGCCCCGGCGAGCGCGTCCTCCGGGTCCGCCTCGAACTCGTCGAGGATCGCCGGGTCGGCGATGAACCCGCACTTCAGCACCTCGGCCATTCCGGAGCGGAGTTCACCGTCCGGCAGCGTCTCCAGGAAGTCGAGGTCGGCGAGGACGGTGAACGGCTCGTGGAACGCGCCGACGAGGTTCTTGCCCGCGGACAGGTTGATGCCCGTCTTGCCGCCGACGGCCGCGTCCACCATCGCCAACAGCGAGGTGGGCAGGGCGATGTACCGGACGCCCCGCAGCCAGGTGGCGGCAACGAAACCGGCGAGATCGGTGGTGGCGCCACCTCCCAGGCCGAGGACGGCGTCCGAACGGGTGAACCCTGCGCCGGCGAGAGCTTCCCAGCAGCCGTCCAGCACGTCCGCGGTCTTGCCCGCCTCTGCCTCGGGCACGCGGATGGCGGTCACCTGCTGGTCGAGCCCCGCCGTGATCGCAGGCAGCAGGGACGCCAGCCCGGGCGGGTGGATCACCGCCACCCGCTCCACGCCGTCGAGGAACTGCGGCAGCAGCTTGGAGACCCCGCGTCCGACCAGCACCTGGTAGGGGTGCTCGGTGGCCACGTCGATCGGCTCCCACGTCATCGCTCAGCTCCTCGTCTCGGAGATCGCCGCCGCCACCTGCTCTGCGGTCAGCCGGTCGGTGTCCACCGCGAAGGTGGCCACTGCCGCGTAACAGGGTGCCCGTTCGGCGAGCAGCGCGTCCATGCGGTTCCGGATGGCGACCAGTGCTTCCATGCCGAGGGCGTTCATGCCTAGTCGTCGGGTGGCCGTCGGCACGGAGGCCCGTAGCCACACCACCGGCAGCCCTGCCAGGGCGTCCCGGACGGCCACCGAGTCGACCGCTCCGCTGGACAGCGCGACGATTCCGGGCTCGGTGAGCGCGGCGAGCGACACCTGCTCCTCGACCTCGCGGTAGGCGCTCTCCCCACCCGCGAACACTTCCTCTGCCGGTGCGCCCAGCTCGGCCTCGACCAGGTCGTCCACCTCGACCAGCGGACGCCGCCACGCCCGCGCGAGCACGGCGGCGACGGCGGACTTCCCCGATCCGGGGATGCCGACCAGCACCAGGTCGGGCTTGGTCAACCCAGCCGCCGCTCGGCCAGGCGGGCCAGGTATCCGGCATGGTTACGCCGGGTCTCGGCGAGCGAGTCGCCACCGAACTTCTCCAGCGCGAGCTCCGCGATCACGAGGGCGACCATGGCCTCCGCCACGACACCGGCCGCGGGTACCGCACAGACGTCCGAGCGCTGGTGGTGCGCCTGCGCGGCCTCACCGGTGCTCACGTCCACGGTGCGCAGCGCGCGGGGCACGGTCGCGATCGGCTTCATGGCGGCGCGCACGCGCAGGACCTCACCGTTGCTCATGCCGCCCTCGGTGCCACCCGAGCGGTTCGACAGTCGCCGGACGCCACCCTCGGCGGGCAGCATCTCGTCATGGGCGAGGCTGCCCCTGGTGGCCGCGAGGGCGAATCCGTCGCCGACCTCGACGCCCTTGATCGCCTGGATGCCCATCAACGCACCGGCCAACCGGCCGTCGAGGCGGCGGTCGGCCTGGCTGTGCGAGCCGAGGCCGGGCGGCAGCCCGTACGCCAGCACCTCCACGACGCCACCCAGGGTGTCGCCGTCGGCCTTGGCGGCGGCGATCTCGGCCAGCATGGCTTCGCCGGCCGCCGTGTCGAAGCAGCGGACGGGGTGGGCGTCGATCGCGGCGAGGTCGTTGGGCCCGGGCAGAGCGGACGCGTCGGTCTGCACCGACCCGATCCGCACCACGTGGCTGAGCACACGGATGTCGAACGCCTGCTCCAGGAAGTTCGCTGCCACCCGTCCCAGCGCCACCCGTGCCGCAGTCTCGCGTGCGGACGCTCGCTCCAGGATGGGCCGGGCCTCGTCCCAGTCGTACTTCTGCATGCCGGCCAGATCGGCGTGGCCCGGCCGCGGGCGGGTGAGCGCCGCATTGCGCGCCAGATCGTCCAGCTGTTCGGCCGGGACCGGGTCGGGAGCCATCACGGTCTCCCACTTGGGCCATTCCGTGTTGCCGACCATGATCGCGATCGGCGACCCGAGGGTCTCGCCGTGCCTGACCCCGGTCAGCAGCGTCACCTCGTCCGCCTCGAACTTCATCCGGGCGCCCCGGCCGGTGCCGAGCCGGCGTCGGCCGAGCGCCGCGGCGACGTCGGCCGAGGTCAGGCCCACGTGCGCGGGGATGCCCTCGATCGTGGCGACCAGGGCCCTGCCGTGCGACTCGCCTGCGGTCAGGTAGCGGAGCATCGGCGGCCCACTACTTCCCGTTGCACTTGTCGCGGTTGGCCTGGGAGGCCAGGCACCACTGCTGGTACTGCTGCTTGGCCGCGGCCTGACCGGCGAGATCCTGCGAGAACACGGTCGCGCCGGTGTCCAGGTTCACCACCATGAAGTACATCCAGTTCCCGTCCGCCGGGTGCAGGGCGGCCTCCATCGACTTCTTCGACGGCGAGCTGATCGGCCCGACCGGAAGGCCCTTCACGTAGTAGGTGTTGTACGGCGACTTGAGCGCCCGCTCCTTGTCGGTGGTGGCGACCCGGCCCGTGATGTTGTTGGCATAGGCCACCGTGGCGTCCGACTGCAGCTTCTGGCCCTGCGCGAGCCGGTTGTAGAACACGCGCGCGATCTTCGCTCGGTCCTCGTCGTTGGGCCCGGCCTCCTTCTCGATGATGCTGGCCAGGACGAGCACCTCGTAGGGTGAGAGCTTCAGGGCCGCCGCGCCGTCCTGGAAGCCGATCGAGTTGGCGACGTTGTTGAACTGGTCGGTGGTCAGCTTGAGTACCGACTTCGCCGACGGCTTGTCAGGCAACTCATAGGTGTCGGGGAAGATGAAGCCCTCCGCGCCTCGCTTGGCCCAGCTCGGCAGGCCCAGCTTCTTCCAGTCCTTCAGCGCCTTGTCGAAGTCCTTCTTCGGCACGCCACTGGCCTTCGCCATCGCGGCCACCGCCTGGCTCAGCCGCTGGCCGTCCTTGAGCGTCATCCGGTTGTGCACGATGTTCTTCGGGTCGAGCAGCATCGCCAGGGCGGTCTTGGCCGGAAGCTGGGTCTTCAGGTTGTACCGCCCGTAGGCGATCTTCGCGGAATCGGCGTTCGCCGCCGCCTCCCTTGTGAACGCCTTGGTCGTCTTGACCACGTCGGCCTGAACCAGAATGTTGGCGATGTCGGAGATCGTCGAGCCCTTGGGGATCGTCACCTCAACCGGTGTGACACCCTCGCCGATGTAGTCCTCGGCCGTGCGGTAGTCCATCCAGGCGTCGTGGGCCTTGCTGTAGATGAACCAGCCACCGCCGATGAACACGGCGAGGGACAGCACCACGGCGAACGCGGAACGGAACTTGTACCACAGCTCCTTGTAGTCGAGCTTCCCGGTCTCGGGGTCCCTGATCTCCCCGGGGTATCGGCTACTCATCCGCTGGGGTCCTTTCTTCGTCGGCCGCGGGGAGCAACTCCCCCGGCGGCCGGCCGGTCGTGCGTTCCTGGCGCAAAGCCATCTCCAAGAGTGCCACGGCGGCGGCCTGGTCGATCACCTGGCGCTGCCGACGAGTGCTGCGTCCGGCTCCGGACAGCTGCCGGGACGCGGTCACGGTGGTCAGTCTCTCATCCACCAGCCGGATCGGCACGCCAGGCAACGCGGTGGCGAGCTCTGCTGCGACCTCGCGAATCGCCGCCGCTGCCGGGCCCTCGACGCCGGCGAGGTTCCGCGGCAGGCCGAGCACGACCTCCAGGGGTTTGTACTCGGCCGTCAACGCGGTGATCCTCGGCAGCGCGCCCGGGCCGGCGGCTACCGTCTCGACCGGGTGGGCCAGGATCCCTTCCGGGTCGCTGGCCGCGACCCCGATCCTGGCCTTCCCCCAGTCGAGGGCCAGCCGGACGCCCCTGCGCATCTCTCAGCCGGCCAGCGCCGCGCGGATCGCCGCCAGCGCCGCCGGCGCCGCGTCCGCCTGCGTCCCGCCGCCCTGGGCGAGGTCGTCGCGTCCGCCACCGCGACCGCCGAGCGCCGCGGCCCCGGCCGCGACCAGTGCACCGGCCTTCGCGCCGAGCGTCCGGGCCGCCTCCGTGGTCGCGACCATCAGCACGGGCTTCGCAGCCTGTCCTGAGCCTGTCGAAGGGCCACCGATCAGCGCGACCACGCCCGGACGGCCGCCGAACGCCGTGCGTGTCTCGATCGCCAGCGTCCGCAGGTCGTCGGCCGGCGTGCCAGGCAGGTGCGCGGCGACCAGGTGGTAGCCGCCCACCGACTCCGCGCCCGCGATGAGGGCAGGCACATTGGCCAAGAGTTCCCGGCTGCGCAGGTCGGCGATCTCCTTCTCCGCCGCCTTCACCTGCGCGATGAGCTTCGCCACGCGGTCGGTGACCTGGTCGGGCTGCACTTTCAGGAGGTCGGCGAGGCCCGCGACCAGGGCACGCTCCTTCGCCAGGTGCGCGAACGCGTCGGCCGAGACGAACGCCTCGACGCGGCGCAGGCCGGAGCCCACCGACGCCTCACTCATCAGGCTGAGCAGCCCGATCTGGGAGGTCCGCTCGACATGGGTGCCACCGCACAGCTCGCGCGACCAGGGTCCGGCCAGCTCGACCATGCGGACGATCTCGCCGTACTTCTCTCCGAACATGGCCTGCGCGCCGAGCGCTCGCGCCTCGGCCAGCGGCATCTCGGTCGCGGTCACCTCGAAGTCGGACCGGATCGCCTCGTTCGCGACTCCCTCCAGCTCCTCCTTCATCGCGGGGCTCAGGGCCTGGGCGGCGTTGAAGTCGAACCTCAGGTAGCCCGGCTTGTTGTACGAGCCGGCCTGGTGCGTGGACTGACCCAGCAGCTGGCGCAGGGCCGCGTTCACGATGTGGGTGGCGGTGTGCGCCTGGCACGCACCGGCCCGGGCCAGCGCGTCCACGGCCGCCGTCACCGCAGCGCCCGTCACGAGCTCGCCGTCGTCGACCCGGACCTTGTGCACCACCAACCCCTGCACGGGACGCTGGACGTCCAGCACCTCCAGGCTCAGCCCGTCCCCGGTGATCAGGCCGGTGTCGGCGTCCTGGCCGCCCGCCTCCGCGTAGAACGGCGTCTGGTCGAGCACGACCTCGACGACGTCACCCGGCCGGGCCCGGTCGACCAGTTGCCCGTCCGCGACGATGCCGCGCACCCTGGCGTCCGAGGTCAGGTCGGTGTAGCCGAGGAAGGGCACCTCTCCCTCCGCCCGCAGGGTGCGGTAGGCCTCGGTCGCTACCGTCGCGCCCTTTTTCGCCTTCGCGTCCGCGCGCGCCCGGTCCTTCTGCTCCTGCATGAGCCGCCGGAAGCCGGCCGCATCGACGCTCAGTCCCTGCTCGGCCGCCATCTCGAGGGTGAGATCGATCGGGAAGCCGTAGGTGTCGTGCAGTGCAAACGCGCGCTCGCCGGAGATCTCGGTGCTGTGCGCCTCGCGAGCCTGGCCGGCGGCCAGGTCGAAGATCTGGGTGCCGGCAGCCAGGGTCCGGCGGAACGACTCCTCCTCGCCGTACGCGACCTGGCTGACCCGGGCCCAGTGCTCGCCGATCTCGGGATAGGACGCTGACATCAGGTCGCGGCTCACCGGCAGCAGTTCGGGCAGCACCGGGTCGTGCACGCCGAGCAGCCGCATCGAGCGGATGCTGCGCCGCAGCAGCCGCCGCAACACGTAGCCACGCGCCTCGTTGCCCGGGGTGACGCCGTCGGTCATCAGCATCAGCGCCGACCGGACGTGGTCGCCGACCACGCGCAGCCGGATGTCGGACTGGTGGTCACTGCCGTAGCTCGTCCCCGCCAGTTCAGCCGCCTTCGAGATCACAGGGAAGATCTCGTCGATCTCGTACATGTTCGCGACGCCCTGCAGCAGGTACGCCGTCCGCTCCAGGCCCATGCCGGTGTCGATGTTCTTGCTCGGCAGCGGCCGGGCCACGTCGAAATCGTCCTTCGCGCGGACGGCGGAGAGCTCCTCGGTCTGGAACACCAGGTTCCAGATCTCCAGGAACCGGTCCTCGTCAACGACAGGGCCGCCGTCGGGGCCGAACTCCGGGCCGCGGTCGATGTAGATCTCGCTGCACGGGCCGCCCGGGCCGGGGATGCCCATGTGCCAGTAGTTGTCCTTCAGGCCGCGGCGCTGGATCCGTTCGTCCGGGATGCCGACCTTGCGCCACAGCGTGGCTGCCTCGTCGTCGTCCAGGTAGACGGTGACCCAGACCTTGTCGGGGTCGAACCCGTAGCCGCCGTCGGCCTGGCTGCCGGTGACCAGGTCCCAGGCGTAGGAGATCGCGCCTTCCTTGAAATAGTCGCCGAAGGAGAAGTTGCCGTTCATCTGGAAGAACGTGCCGTGCCGGGTGGTCTTGCCCACCTCTTCGATGTCGAGCGTGCGGACGCACTTCTGCACGCTGACCGCACGGCGGAACGGAGCGTCCTCCGCCCCGGTGAAGTACGGCTTGAACGGCACCATGCCCGCGTTGACGAACAGCAGGGTGGGGTCGTTGTAGACCAGCGGCGCGGACGGCACGATCGTGTGTCCCCGCGCCGCGAAGAAGTCGAGGTAGCGCTGGCGGATGTCAGCTGTCTTCATGTCGGTTTTCCTTGTTCTCGGGCGCTGTCCAGCGCCGGTGAGGCGTGTGGCTGGGAGGTTCTCCTGGACGAGGTCGATCGGCGGAGCCGACCGGTGTCACTCGGCCAGGCCCAGAGCCTCTCGCAACTCGCCCTCGCGGGTGTCCATGGCCTCGCCCATGGTGGAGAGGAACTCACCGACCCAGTCGACTAGGCCCGTCCGGGATTTCTCGATCTGGTCGGCCACGCCCTTGGGCGTGAAGCGCTCGTAGTACTCGCGTCCCTTGACCACGATGAGCGCGGTGAGGCCCACCCCCACGGCGAACCAGAACAGCCGCTTGCCCATCACTTGGCCTTCTTCTTGCCCGTGGCGCGCTTGCCGCTGATCGCCTGGCGTACGCCGTAGGTGAACGCTGCGGTCTTGATCAGCGGCCCGCCGAGGGTGGACGCGAACAGCGTGGACAGCTGCGCGGCGTTCTCGCTGACCACCGTCGCGTGCGAGCTCACCTTCGCGACGTCCTCCGTGACCACGCTGAGCTTGCCCAGCTCCGCGTTGGTCGCGGTCACCGTGCCTTTCAGCTCCTGCAGGATCGGGACGGAGTTGTGGCCGAGGTCGCGGACGGCGAGCCGCATCTCCTCCAGCACCCGGCCGAGCTTGAGCAGCGGGACGGCACAGAACACGACGAACGCCACCGCGGCCACCGCGGCGATCAGGCCGGCGATCTCTCCGGCGGACATGGGCTACCTCGCTGTCTGGAGTTCGGTTCGGACGAGCGCACTCGTACGCGGGAAGCCTAACGCACCGCCCGGCACCGCTTGCGCTCCGACGGCCTCATGCCTCGGCCGGGGCGCCGCCCGCGCCGGCGGGCTCGCTCTCGGCGGCAGGCGCGGCACCCCAGGCCCTGGTCGCCGTGCGCTCGACGAAGAACGCGCTCACCACCGCTCCGAGCAGCGCGGCAGCGGCCGGCAGCAGCATGCTGGTGGCCATCGCGGCGGTGAACCCCGCCTGCAGTGCCTCGGGAAGGCGTCCACTGGCTTCGGCGCTGTCACCGGCAGCGGCACCGCCCGGCAGGTTCGCCGCAAGCCGCGACTGGATCAGGGCGGCGATCGCCGCGCTACCGAGCACCGAGCCCACCTGGCGCACCGAGTTGTAGACGCCCGAGCCGGCGCCCGCGTCCGCGGGGGCGAGGTTGTACGTCGCGGTGGTCCCGATCGGAGACCAGGTGAACGCGCTGCCGATCCCCATCAGCGCGCTCGGGAACAGCAGCCGCCACCAGAGGCTCTCGTCCGGCACCAGCCACAGGGCGTACCACAGCATCGACGCGGCCATCATGAGCAACCCTGCGGTCGCGAGGTACCGCGGGTGCACCCGGTCGACCAGCCGGCCGACCACGGGCGCGAGGCCACCGGAGAACACCGCCATCGGCACCAGCTGCAGCGCAGCTCTGGTGGGGCTGAACCCCAGCACCAACTGGTAGTAGAAGACCAGGGGCAACGCGTTGGACGTGACAGCCACCCCCACCAGCGCGATCGCGGTGTTGCCGAGGGAGAAGTTGCGGTCGCCGAACAGGCGCAACGGCAGCAGCGGCTCGCCGCGTCCACTGCGTTGCCACCAGAGGAAGACGCCGAGGATGACGACACCGGCCCCGATCAGGCTCCAGACGCTGATCGGACCCCAGATTCGGCCCCAGTCATACGTGTCGCCCTCCTGGATACCGAACACGAGGCAGAACATGCCGATCGCCCACAGGAACACGCCCGGCAGGTCGAACTGGTGACTGTGCGTCTCGAGCGTGGGCACGAGTCGCCAGGCCAGCACGAAGCCGACGACTCCGACCGGGACGTTGACGAAGAAGATCCATTCCCAGCCCAGGCCGTCCACGATGAACCCGCCGAGGATGGGCCCCACCAGCGTGGCCACCGCGGCGGTCGCGCCCCACAGGCTCATCGCCCGGCCGCGCTCGTGAGGCGGGAACGTCCGGGTGATCACGGCCATCGTCTGCGGGGTGAGCAGCGCGGCGCCGAACCCTGCACGGCTCGCGCGGCGATCAGCATCTCGATCGAGCCGGAGAAGCCGCACCACGCCGAGGAGAGGGTGAACACGACCAGGCCCACCAGGTAGATCCGCTTCGGCCCGAAGCGGTCGCCCAGCCGGCCGGTGACGAGCAGCGGCACCGCGTAGGCCAGCAGGTATGCGCTGGTGACCCAGATCACCGAGTTGATGTCGGTGTGCAGGCCGGCCATGATCCGCGGGTTCGCGACCGAGACGATGGTCGTGTCCACGAGAATCATGAAGAAGCCGACGACCAGCGCCCAGAGCGCCGGCCACGGCTTGTAGGTGTGAGTCACGTTCTGGGGCAACCTCTCCGACCCGGGTTTCATTCCACCGGCGAAGAGGTTACCCACCGCCACTGACAGCGGATCGACGCCTCAGGGCCGGGAGCCGTCCTCCGATGCGCGGCCGAGCAACTCCTCCAGCACCTTCAGCCGCTCGGCAAGCGCAGCTTCGTTGCCGTGCTCGGTGGGCTCGTAGTACCGGGCGCCGGCAAGCTCGTCGGGCAGGTACTGCTGGTGCGCCACGCCGTGCTCGGCGTCGTGCGCGTAGAGGTAGCCGGTTCCGTGCCCGTAGGTCTTCGCGCCCGGATAGTGCGCGTCCCTCAGGTGAACGGGGACGGTGCCGATCCGCCCCTGCCGGACGTCGGCGATCGCTGCGTCCACGGCCTTCACGACGGCGTTCGACTTGGGTGCCATCGCACAGGCGATCACGGCCTGGGCGAGGTTGATCCGCGCCTCGGGCAGGCCGATCAGCTGGACGGCCTGGGCCGCCGCAACGCAGGTCTGCAGCACCGAGGGCGCGGCCATGCCGATGTCCTCGCTGGCGAGAATGACCAGCCGGCGGGCGATGAACCGAGGGTCCTCCCCCGCCTCGAGCATGCGGGCCAGGTAGTGCAGGCCGGCCTGGACGTCCGAGCCGCGCAGGCTCTTGATGAACGCGCTGATCACGTCGTAGTGCTGGTCACCCGCACGGTCGTAGCGCACCGCGGCCTTGTCGACCGCGGCCGAGACGACGTCGGTGTCGATCGTCGTCCCGCCCTGGGCAGAAGCCCCTGCGGCCGACTCCTCCAGATACGTCAGCGCCCGCCTGGCGTCCCCGCCGGCGAACCGCAACAGCGACTCCCTGGCCTCGTCGGTGAGCTCGTAGTGTCCGCCCAGGCCCCGCTCGTCGGTGAGCGCGCGATCCAGCAGGATGCCGATGTCGGCGTCCGTGAGCGGCTGCAGGGTGAGCAGCAGGGACCGGCTGAGCAGCGGCGAGATGACCGAGAAGGACGGGTTCTCCGTGGTGGCGGCGATCAGGGTCACCAGCCGGTTCTCCACCGCGGGCAGCAGGACATCCTGCTGGGCCTTCGAGAAGCGGTGCACCTCGTCCACGAACAGGACGGTGCCGACTCCCCGGGCGAGGTCCCGCTGCGCGTCGGCGAGGACGGCCCGGACCTCCTTCACGCCCGCGGTCACCGCGGAGAGCTCCACGAACTTCCGCTTGCCTGACGCGGACACCACGGCGGCGATCGTCGTCTTGCCCACCCCGGGCGGGCCCCACAGAAACACCGACATGGCGGTCGTTCCCTCGGCCAGCCGGCGCAGCGGCGAGCCGGGTGCGAGCAGGTGGTCCTGGCCGACGATCTCGTCGACGGTGCGCGGACGCATCCGTACGGCCAACGGTGTATCGACGTGGCCGGCCGTGCTGAGGGAACCCCCCGCGGCCGGTGCGGCGGGGGCCTCCAGCGGGTTTCCGAACAGGTCCGTGTCCATCGCCGACGACGCTACACCGCGGCACGGACAGGCCCGTAAGTCATCGATGTACTTGCGATATATCGATGGTCCAACTACTCTCGATATATCGGCGATGTGCCGAGAGTGAATCGACTTCGAGGAGAACGACCATGAACGACTACGGATATGACGAGAACCAGTGGGCCGACGACCCCAGGGCACGACGGCGGGCGCATCGCGGCCACCGCGGCCACGGCATGGACTTCGGCCCGAACGGCCCCTTCGGCCCCAATGGGCCTTTCGGAGCCAACGGCCCGTTCGGCCCGGGTGGGCCTTTCGGCCCCGGTGGCCCCTTCGGTCCCAATGGCCCGATGGGCCCGGCCGGGCGGGCGCGTGGGGGACGACGCGGCCACGTCCGCACCGCCATCCTCGCCCTGCTGGTGGACGAGCCGCTGAACGGCTACCAGATCATGCAGACGCTGGCCGAGCGCACCCAGGGGGTGTGGAAGCCCAGCCCGGGCGCGGTCTACCCCGCGCTGTCCCAGCTGGAGGACGAGGGTCTGATCGAGTCCTTCGACAACGACGGCCAGAAGGCGTTCCGGCTCACCGATGCCGGACGCGAAGCCGCCGACGCTGTCGAGGACAAGCCCTGGGAGATGGTCAACGAGGCGGTCGCGGGCTGGGGACCCGATCAGGTGAAGAGCCTGTGGCGGGAGTTCGGCACCCTCGCCGGCTCGCTCAAGGAGCTCAGCCGAAACGGCAGCGCCGGGCAGGTCGAGGAGGCCACGAAGCTCCTCGCCGAGACGCGGCGCAAGCTCTACGGCCTGCTCGCTGCGGAGGGCGACCTCCACAACGGAGACGACCTGCGCTGAGCGTCAGCTCACACCATCACAAGGTGGACGGTTTCCCGGCGTCTGGCCCGGAAACCGTCCGCTTTGCCGTGCAGGGGATTCGCCGTCCACCACAAGCTGGACGGCTTCTCCGCGTCTGACCGGGAAACCGTCCACCTTGTGGTGCAAAGGGACGGACGGAACCTCAGCCAGCAGCCTTCGGGGCGGGCGGGACGGCGTCCACGCCGGCCTCCTTGCGCTGCCGGGAAGTGATCGGCGCGGGCGCACCGGTCAGGGGGTCGTAGCCGCCGCCGGTCTTCGGGAAGGCGATCACGTCGCGGATCGACTCGGTCTTCGCCAGCAGGGCGACGATCCGGTCCCAGCCGAAGGCGATCCCGCCGTGCGGCGGCGCACCGAAGGCGAAGGCGTCCAGCAGGAAGCCGAACTTCTCCTGCGCCTCCTGCTCGCCGATCCCCATCACCTTGAACACGCGCTCCTGCACGTCGCGGCGATGGATACGGATCGAGCCGCCGCCGATCTCGTTGCCGTTGCAGACGATGTCGTAGGCGTACGCCAGGGCGGAACCCGGGTCGGTGTCGAAGGTGTCCAGATGCTCGGGCTTGGGCGAGGTGAATGCGTGGTGGACGGCCGTCCATGCGCCCTCCCCCACGGCCACGTCACCGGCGGCGATCGCCTCGCTGGCCGGCTCGAACAGCGGCGCGTCCACGACCCACAACAACGACCAGGCGTCGGGGTCGATGAGCTCGAGGCGCCGGGCGATCTCGTTGCGCGCCGCACCCAGCAGTTCCTGGGACGACTTGCGCGGGCCTGCGGCGAAGAAGACGCAGTCGCCGGGGTTCGCGCCCACCCGTGCGGCGAGGCCTTCGCGTTCGGCTTCGGTGATGTTCTTGGCGACCGGACCGCCCAGCTCGCCGTCCTCCCCCACCGTGACGTACGCGAGTCCCTTCGCGCCGCGCTGCTTGGCCCACTCCTGCCACGCGTCGAATGTGCGCCGCGGCTGGCCGGCGCCCCCGGGCATCACGACCCCGCCCACGTAGGGCGCCTGGAACACCCGGAAAGTGGTGTCGGCGAAGTAGTCGGTGAGCTCGGTCAGCGGCAGCCCGAACCGCAGGTCGGGCTTGTCCGACCCGTAGGTGTCCATCGCCTCGCGGTAGGTCATCCGCGGCAGCGGCGTCTCCAGCTCGACGTCGATCGTGCGCCACACCTCCCGCAGCACGGCCTCGGCCAGCTCGATGATGTCGTCCTGGTCGACGAAGCTCATCTCGATGTCGAGCTGGGTGAACTCAGGCTGCCGGTCGGCGCGGAAGTCCTCGTCCCGGTAGCAGCGCGCGATCTGGTAGTAGCGCTCCATGCCGGCCACCATCAGCAGCTGCTTGAACAGCTGGGGGCTCTGCGGCAGGGCGTACCACGAACCCGGTGACAGGCGTGCGGGCACCACGAAGTCGCGAGCGCCCTCAGGGGTGGAGCGGGTCAGGGTCGGCGTCTCGATCTCGACGAAATCGCGCTCGCCGAGCACCGTCCGGGCGGCGGCGTTGACCCGCGACCGCAGGCGCAGCGCCGCGGCGGGGTCCGGACGCCGCAGGTCGAGGTACCGGTACTTGAGCCGGGCCTCCTCGCCCACGTTCACTCGCTCGTCGATCTGGAACGGCAGCGGCGCGGACGGGTTCAGCACCTGCAGCGTCTGCGCGACCACCTCGACCTCGCCGGTGGCGAGGTTCTCGTTGACGGTATCGGCCGAGCGAGCGTCGACGATCCCGGTCACCGCGATGCAGTACTCGTTGCGCAGCGCGTGCGCGCCGGAGGTCTGCAGCACGTCGTCCCGCACGACCACCTGGACGATGCCGCTGGCGTCCCTGAGGTCGAGGAAGGCAACCCCGCCGAGGTCGCGCCGCCGGGCCACCCAGCCGGCCAGCGTGACCGGGGTGCCGACGTGCTGCGGGCGCAGGGAGCCTGCCTGATGCGTGCGAATCACGAGATTGGTCCTTTCCTGGGCCTGGATTCAGGCCAGAGGCGATCTTACGACGGCCGGACGGAGGTCCGCCGCCGGCGGCAGCCAGGCGTCGGGGTCAGCGGGCACCTGCTCGCCCGAGCGGATGTCCTTGACCTCTCCGCTGCCGAACCACACGTAAGGGATTCCGCGGCGGTCGGCGTAGCGGATCTGCTTGCCGTACTTGTCCGCCTTCGGCGCGACCTCGCACGGAATGCCGCGGGCTCGAAGCTTCGTCGCGATCGCGATGGCATCGAATCGGGTCTCCTCCGAATCCACGGCCACCAGCACGCAGGTCGGCACCGGACGGGACGCAGCCAGCACCCCCTTGCCCACCAGCGGCACCAGGATCCGGCTGACCCCGATGCTGAGGCCGACACCCGGGTAGGTCGTGCGTCCGTCGGACGCGAGCGAGTCGTAGCGTCCCCCGGAAGAGATCGAGCCCATCGACTCGTACCCGGCCATCGTCGTCTCATAGACCGTGCCGGTGTAGTAGTCCAGCCCCCGCGCGATCTTGAGGTCGGCGACCAGTCGGCCTGGCACGAGCGCGGCCGCCGCAGTGACGACGTCGGCCAGCAGCTCCAGCCCCGCGGTGAGCAGCGGGTGCTCGATCCCGAGCGCGGTCACCTGGTCGACGAAGGAAGCATCCGCAGTGCGGATGCCAGCGAGCTGCAGGCACTTCGCCGCCGCGGCCGGGGACAGGCCGACCTCGGTGACGAGCAGTTCCGCGACGGCGTCCGGGCCGATCTTGTCGAGCTTGTCCACCCGCTGCAGGACGGCCAGGTGGTCGTCCACGCCGAGCCCGCGGTAGAAGCCCTCGCTCAGCTGGCGGTTGTTCACGCTCATCGTCGCCGCAGGAACGCCGAAGTCGACGTGCAGCTTCTCCAGGGCCTCCAGGGTGACCAGTGGCAGCTCGACGTCGTGGTGGGCGGCCAGCGCCTCCGATCCGACGATGTCGATGTCGGCCTGGGTGAACTCGCGGTAGCGGCCCTCCTGCGGACGCTCGCCACGCCACGCCTTCTGGATCTGGTAGCGGCGGAACGGGAACTGCAGGTGGGCCGAGTTCTCCAGCACATAGCGGGCGAACGGCACGGTCAGGTCGAAGTGCAGGCCGAGCTCGTCCGGCGTGCCCTCGTCGGCGTGCAGCCGCCGGACGACGAACACCTCCTTGTCGATCTCGCCCTTGCGGGTGAGCTGCTCCATCGGCTCCACGGCCCGGGTCTCGATCGAGCCGAAGCCGTGCAGTTCGAAGGTGTCGGCCAGGCTGGCCAGGACGCGCTGCTCGACGATCCGTCCGGCCGGGGTGAACTCGGGGAAACCCGACAGGGGTTTGGGCCGCGCCATCTAGATCTCCACCGCCGCCGGCTGCAGGTACGGGTTGGTGGCCCGCTCGTGCGCCATGGTCGTCTGGGGTCCATGGCCGGGCAGGAGCGCCACCGTGTCCGGCAGCGGCAGGACGGCGTCCCGCAGCGTGCGGCTCATCGTCCGGGGGTCACCGCCGGGCAGGTCGGTGCGCCCGACCGAGCCGGCGAACACCACGTCTCCCGAGAACACGATCCGGTTGATCTGGGTGTTCCTGCCCGTGTAGTCAAGCCCGAGCAGCACGGAGCCCTCGGTATGGCCGGGCGCGTGCGTGACGGAAAAGCGCAGCCGGGCGATGTTCAGCTCGGTGAGGCCGTCGAACTCCTCCACCCGCGCCGGCTCGACCATGGGCGTCCGGAGCAGCTGCTTGACCAGGGCGGCGCCGTCCGGGCCGAGTCCTGCCGCCGGCTCGGTGAGCAGATCACGGTCGGCCGAGTGGATCCACAGGGGGACGTTGTACTCGTCCGCGATCTCCGCCGCGCACGCGACATGGTCGAAGTGACCATGGGTGGCGAGGACGCCTTTCGGCCGCAGCTGGTGCTCGGTCAGCACCTGCCGGACGCTGGGTGCGGCCTCCTCTCCCGCGTCGATGACTACACAGTCGGCCTCGCCGGGCGCGGCGACCACGTAGCAGTTGGCCTGCCAGTGGCCGGTAGGGAAAGAAGCCAGGAACACGCGCGACAGCCTAGACGACGAGAAGATCCCGGCGCGTCAGCGACGGGATCTCGAGGAGTCTTGACGAACTGTGAGGAGCAGCGATTCGTCGCCTCCACTTCGCCCGACAGACCGATGATCTCCGGCCGGCGCGGCCTGTGCTTTGATCGAGGCTCGGGGGCGTTCCCACAAAGGGGTCCGGATCAGGCAAGATGATCCCCATGGATTCCACCTCAGGTCCGGCTGACTTCGGCCGCGTCGACCCGGACGGCACGGTCTTCGTGCTTACGGGCGACGGCGAGCGGGTCGTCGGTCAGATTCCCGATGTCGAGGCCGGCGAGGCGCTCGCCTTCTACACCCGGCGCTACGAGGCGCTCGAGGTGGAGGTGGGTCTGCTCGAGACGAGGGTGAGATCCGGGGCTCTGTCGCCCGAGGAGGCCAGGCACAGCATCAACGCCGTGCGCGGCACCGTCAGCACCGCGAACGCCGTCGGCGACCTCGCTGCACTGGTCGCGCGGCTCGATGCCCTGGCGCCGGTGCTGGCCGAGCAGGCCGAGCTCCGCAAGGCCGAGCGTTCGAAGCAGCTGGAGGCGACGAAGGAGACCAAGGAGCGCATGGTCGCCGAGGCGGAGACGCTTGCGCTCGGCAACGACTGGCGGGGCGGCGTGAACCGCTTCCGCGCGCTGCTCGACGAGTGGAAGGCGCTGCCCCGGATCGACCGGGCGACCGACGATGCGCTCTGGCACCGGTTCTCGGCGGCGCGGACGACCTACACCCGCCGCCGCAAGGCCCAGTTCGCAGAGCAGGCGGCCCGGCGCGAGGGTGCCAGGCAGCTGAAGGAGCAGATCATCGCGGAGGCGCGTGAGCTCGCGAACTCGACCGAGTGGGGCCCCACCGCGGGTGCGTTCCGCGACCTGATGACGCGCTGGAAGGCCGCCGGCGCCGCGCCCCGCGAAGTCGACGACCAGCTCTGGGCCGAGTTCCGAGGCATCCAGGACGGGTTCTTCAACGCGCGGGCGTCCGTGCTGAGTGAGCAGGACGCCGAGTACAAGGGCAACCTGGACGCCAAGCTCGCGCTGCTGGACGAGGCCGAGGCGAGCCTCCTGCCGGTCACCGATGTCGCCGCGGCCCGGGCGGGATACCAGGCGTTCCTGGAGAAGTACAACGTGTACGGACGGGTGCCGCGCGAGCAGATGCGCAGCCTGGACGCCCGCGTGAAGGCGCTCCAGTCGGCCTTGCAGTCGGCTGAACAGGACGAGTGGCGCCGCACCGATCCGGAGGCCCGCGCCCGTGCCGAGGAGACCGTCCGGATGCTCACCGAGGAGATCGACAAGCTCACCGAGAAGGCCACCAAGGCCACCGCGCGCGGCGACCAGGCCGCGGCGACGAAGGCGAACGACTCCATCGCCACCTACCGAACCTGGCTCGATCAGGCCAAGGCGACGCTGGCCGACTTCAACCGGTAGCACCCCCTGCCCGTTCCAGTACCAACTGGACGGTTTCCCGGCGTCTTGCCCGGAAACCGTCCAGCTTGTCATGGACACCTCACCTGCTCCAGTTCAAGCTGGACAGTTGCCCGGCGTCTTGGCCCGAAAGTGTCCAGCTTGAGGTGCGGGGGGCCCGGCGTTCGCCGAGATGACCTCGCAGAGCGAGGTCAGTTCTTGATCCGGAAGACGTCGTAGACGCCGGGCACCTTCCGGACGGCGCCGATCAGGTGCTCCAGGTGCGTGGGGTCCGTGGTCTCGAAGGTGAACCGGAACTTGAAGGTGTGGTCCTTGGCGGTGTTCAGGGTCGCGGACTGGATCGAGATGTGGTGCTCCCCCATCACCCGGGTGACCTCGGACAGGATCCCCGTTCGGTCGAGGCCCTCCACCTGCAGGGCGACCAGGAACGAACTGTTCGCGGTGGGCGCCCAGGAGACCTCGACCAGGCGCTCTGGCTCGTTGCGCAGGTTCTGGGCGTTCGTGCAGTCCACGCGGTGGACGGAGACACCGTTCTCCCTGGTCACGAAGCCGAGGATCTCGTCTCCGGGGACGGGACGGCAGCAGCGGGCCAGCTTCACCCACACGTTCGGGTCGCCCTGGACGACGACGCCCGCGTCATTGCCGGACGTGCTGCGTCCACGGCGCGGGCCGGTCGTGATGACCGAGGTGTCCTCGCCGCCGAGTTCGGCGACCTCCTCCACGCCACCCTCGGACGCGATCAGGCGCTGCACCACGGCCTGCGGGCTGATCGAGCCCTCACCGATCGCCGCGTACAGCGCGTTCACGTCCGGCACCCGGAAGTGCTCGGTGAGCGCGGTCATGTGCTGCGGTGTCAGCAACCGCTGCAGTGGCAGGCCCGCCCGGCGCAGCTGCTTGGTGAGCAGCTCCTTGCCGTTCTCGACCGACTCCTCACGACGCTCGCGCATGAAGTACTGGCGGATCTTGCCTCGTGCCCGCGGGCTCTTCACAAAGCCCAGCCAGTCGCGGCTCGGCCCGGCGTTGGCGGCCTTGGAGGTGAGCACCTCCACCACGTCACCGCTGGACAGCGCCGACTCCAGCGGCACCAGCCGTCCGTTCACCCTGGCGCCGATCGTGCGGTGGCCCACCTCCGTGTGCACGGCGTAGGCGAAGTCGACCGGGGTGGCGCCGGCGGGCAGGTTGATCACGTCGCCCTTCGGCGTGAACACGAACACCTCGTCGTTCGCGATCTCGAACCGCAGGGAGTCCAGGAACTCCCCTGGGTCCTCGGTCTCGCGCTGCCACTGGTTGATCTGTTGCACCCAGTTGAGCTCGGTGCCGTCGACCTTGCCTTCCTTGTACTTCCAGTGGGCGGCGACGCCGTACTCGGCCTGCCGGTGCATCTCGTGGGTGCGGATCTGCAGCTCCACGGGCTTGCCGCCCGGGCCCAGGACGGTCGTGTGCAGCGACTGGTAGAGGTTGAACTTGGGCATCGCGATGTAGTCCTTGAACCGCCCGGGCAGGGGGTTCCACCGCGCGTGGAGCGTACCGAGCGCCGCGTAGCAGTCGCGCTGGGTGTCGACCAGGATCCGTAGTCCGACGAGGTCGTAGATGTCGGTGAAGTCGCGTCCGCGCACCACCATCTTCTGGTAGATCGAGTAGTAGTGCTTCGGACGCCCGTACACGGTGGCCTTGATGCCTGCCGCAGCGAGGTCGCTGCGGACCTGCTCGGTGACCATCCGCAGGTAGTCCTCGCGCAGCGGCGCGCGGGCGGCCACCAGCTTCACGATCTCGTCGTAGACCTTCGGCTGCAGGGTGGCGAAGGACAGGTCCTCCAGCTCCCACTTGATCGCGTTCATGCCCAGGCGGTGGGCCAGCGGGGCGAAGATCTCCAGGGTGTCGCGGGCGATCGCCATCTGCTTGTCCTGGCGCAGGTACCCGATCGTGCGCATGTTGTGCAGGCGGTCGGCGAGCTTGATCACCAGGACGCGGATGTCCTTGCTCATCGCCAGCACCATCTTGCGGATGGTCTCGGCCTTCGCCGACTCGCCGTACTGGATCTTGTCCAGCTTGGTGACGCCGTCCACCATGGCGGCGATCTCCGCACCGAAGTCCGCGGTGAGCTGTTCGACGGTGTACGACGTGTCCTCGACCGTGTCGTGCAGCAGCGCCGCGCAGATGGTGGGCTCGGTCATGCCCAGCTCCGCCAGGATCGTGGCGACGGCCAGCGGGTGGGTGATGTAGGCGTCCCCGCTCTTGCGCATCTGGCCGCCGTGGTAGTGCTCAGCGGTGCGGTATGCCCGCTCGATCAGCGCGACATCGGCCTTCGGGTGGTGGGTGTGGACGATCCGGATCAGCGGATCCAGCACCGGCACCGGCTGGTTGCGCTGGGCGCCGATCCGGGCCAGCACCTGGCGCATGCGCATGCGCGGCTGGTCGGTCGAGGCCAGCCTCGTGCGGGGTTCTCCGGGCAGGCCGTCCCCCTCGCCGTAAGGTCCGTGGACGCCCTGGGTCACTCCGCCTCCGTCGCTGAAAAGAGAGGACCCTCACTCTACCCGCGGCGTCCGCGGGATGCCGGGCGCCTTCCGTACGACAACCACCTCGTCGCCGGTGCGCAGGGTGTCGCCGCCCATCTCGTAGTAGCGGCGCAGCGTCCGGTTGCGCACGACGGCGAGCACCTTCTCACCGTCGAGGTCACCGAGTTGCTTGCCGTCCTCCTCGCGGGTCACCAGCCGCTGGGTCACCTCGAGTCCGTCGCCGGCGGAGAGCAGGTCCTCGATCACCTCGCCCAACTCGGGACTGATCGAGCTCAGGCCCATCAGCCGTCCGACGGCGTCGGACGAGGTGACCACTGCGTCGGCGCCGGACTGCCGGATCAGAGGCAGGTTCAGCGAGTCGCGGACGGCCACCACCACGTGCGCTCCGCGGTTCAGCTGGCGGACGGTGAGGGTCGCGAGAATCGCGGTGTCGTCCCGGCCGACCGTGATGATGATCTCCTTCGCCTTCGGCAGCTCCGCGCGGTGCAGGAGCTCCCGGGAGGTCGCATCGCCCTCGAACGCCGCCAGGCCGTGCCGGTTCGCCGCGGCCACCGCCTGCGAGTCGCTGTCGATCACGAGGATCCGGTCCACCGGCAGGTTGCCGCGCAGCAGCGTGGCGGTCGCGCTCTGGCCGGTGGTGCCGTAGCCGATGACGACGGTGTGGTTGCGCATCTTCTTCCTCCAGTGGGCGTCCCGCAGCGCCCGACGTCCCTCGTTGGCCAGCACCTCCACCGTGGTGCCGACCAACAGCACCAGGAAGGCGACGCGGATCGGCGTGACGATGAAGACATTGATCAGGCGGGCGTGCGGAAGCACAGGGGTGATATCGCCGTAGCCGGTCGTGGTCATGGTGACCGTGGCGTAGTACAGGGCGTCGACGAACGACACCCCGTCCTGGGCGACATTGTCCGAGTAGGCGTCCCGGTCGATGAACACGATCAGGGTGAGCAGGAGCAGCAGCCCCACCCCGAACAGGAGTCGGAACATGAGCTGTCGGGCCGCGCTCGAGCCGCGCCCGGGCAGGCTGACCTGCGCGCCGCCCGACCACAGGGATCGGCGGCCGCTGCGGGGCCTCGGCTCGGCCATCAGACCGTGAGTACCGCCGACGTGTCCTGGATGCCGAGGCCGGCCAGGTGCTGTCTGCCACCGAGGAAACTCAGCTCCAGCAGCACCGACACATGGACCAGCTCCGCGCCCAGCCGGTGGATCAGGGCCGCGGTGGCTCCGACCGTCCCCCCGGTGGCGAGCACGTCGTCGATCACCAGGACCTTGGCGCCCGGCATCACCGCGTCCGTGTGCACGGCCAGGGTCTCGTCGCCGTACTCCAGCGAGAAGGTCTGGGTGTACACGTCGCCGGGCAGCTTGCCCGGCTTGCGGACGGGGACGAAGCCGGCCCCCAGTTCGAGAGCGACCGGACCCGCGAAGATGAACCCGCGGGCCTCCATGCCGACCACCACGTCGATGCCGGACGGCGCACTGGCCGCGAGCTCTGCGATCGCGGCGCGGTAGCCGGCGGCGCTCGCCAGCAGCGGTGTGATGTCCTTGAACACGACCCCGGGCTTCGGGAAATCGGGAATGTCGCGGATCAGGGACGCGATCAGCGCCCGGTTCGCCTCAGACGTGGCCATGGTCACTTCCTGCGCCGGCTGCGGGACTGTTTGGACGGCTGCCGTCGTGTCCCGTTCGCCAACTCCTTCGCCGAAACCAGGCCGAGACTGGCCGGGTCGACGTTCGCTGCGGACGGGTCCCCGACGGCCACCGTGACCGCCTTCGGCCGGTGCGCGGCCTTCTCCGTCGCCCGAGCCGCCCGCCGGGACAGGCGTTCGCGGTGCTCGATCATGTCCGGGTCCGTCTCCCGCATCTGTGCCAGCAGCGGCGTCGCGATGAAGATCGAGGAGTAGGCACCGGCGATCATGCCGACGAACAGCGCCAGGCCGAGGTCTTTCAGCGGGCCCGAGCCGAGCACGAACCAGCCGCTGAACAGCAGCGCCGCGACGGGTAGCACGCCGATCACGGTCGTGTTCAGCGACCGCACCAGCACCTGGTTCAGCGCCGAGTTGGCAGCCTGTGAGTAGGTGAACTTCGTACTGGAGAGGTCACGCGTGTTCTCGCGGATCCGGTCGAAAACGACCATCGTGTCGTACAGCGAGTAACCGAGGATGGTCAGCACGCCGATCATCGTCGCCGGGGTGACCGTGAAGCCGACCAGGGCGTACACGCCCAACGTCACCAAGAGGTCGTGCGCGAGCGCGATGATGGCCGAGACGCTCATCTTGAACTCGCGGAAGTAGATCCAGATCAGCGCCATCACCAGCACCACGAAGACCGCGAGGGCGATCAGCGCCTGGGTGGTGATCTGCTGCCCCCACGACGCCCCGATCTGGGAGTAGGCCACGTCATCGGGCTGGGTACCGACCACCTTGGCGATCACGCCCTTCACCTGCGTGACCTGATCGCTGGTCAGCGTCTTGGTCTGGACGCGGACCTCGTTGGTGCCGACCGTGTTCACCGTGATGTCGTCGTTGCCCGCGATGTTCAGATCCTGGACCGCCTGCCGGACGTCCTCGACGGTGCTCGCGGTGACCGTCACCGGGGCCTGGAACTCCACGCCACCACGGAACTCGATGCCGTAGTTCAGGCCGCGGAAGAGGAGCGCGGCGACCGAGATCAGCAGGACGATCGCGGAGATCAGGTACCAGCGGTTGCGGTGCCCGACGAAGTCGTAGGAGATCTCGCCGGTGTACAGCCGGTGGGCGACGCTGGTCTTCTTCGGCTCCGTCTGCTGCGGCTCGGTGAGCTGGTCGGTCATCATGCCTCACCTCCCGCGAGGGCCCCGCCCTTGCGCCGGGAGTTGTGCAGTGGTGGATTGCTCGTTCCCATGTGCTCGGCCTCGAAGCCAGAGAACCGGTGGCCTTCGCCGAAGAACTTCGTCCGACCGAGCAGGGTCAGCATGGGATGGGTGAAGAAGTACACGACGGCGAGGTCGATCAGGGTGGTCAGGCCCAGCGTGAAGGCGAAGCCCTTCACCGAGCCGATCGCGATGATGTACAGCACCACGGCCGACAGCAGCGACACCGAGTCGGCGGCCACGATCGTCATCCGGGAGCGCAGCCAACCGGTCTGGATGGCCGTGCGCAGGCTGCGGCCGTCCCGTACTTCGTCGCGTATTCGTTCGAAATAGATGATGAACGAGTCCGCCGTCACGCCGATCGCCACGATCGCACCGGCGATACCGGCCAGGTTCAGCGCGAAGCCCATGCTGGCCCCGAGGAGCACCACGAACGCCCAGGTCAGCGCGCCCGCGACGGTCAGGGAGAGTGCCACCACCAGGGCGAGGCCGCGGTAGTACACGATGCTGTAGAGCAACACCAGGCCGAGGCCGATCATGCCGGCCAGGATGCCGGCCTCCAACTGGTCGGAGCCCAGCTTGGCCGACACGTTCTCGACGCTCGACACGTCGAAGGACAGCGGCAGTGCGCCGTAGGTGAGGACGTTCGCAAGCTGGGTGGCGCTGGCCTGGGTGAAGCTGCCCTCGATCTGCGCCTGGCCGCCCGGGATCGCCTTGCTCACTGACGGTGCGGAGATCACCTCGCCGTCAAGGACGATCCCGAACTGGTTCTCCGGGCTGATCTGGGTGGACAGGTGCCCGGTGACCTTCTCGAAGTCGGCGGCCCCCTGGGAGTTGAACGACAGCGTGACGACGTAGGCGACCGAGTTCTGCGGGATCGCGGCCTGAGCCCTGGTGACCTGCTGGCCACCGATCAGCGCGGGGCCGAGCAGGTACTTGTAGGTCTTGTCCTGGTCGCAGGTGATCAGCGGCTGGTCGGTGACGTCCGGCGTCGGGCTGGTCTGGCCGCACTGGAAGCTGTCGAACTCGCTGTTGTCGCGGTCGCTGGGCGTCCACTTCAGCTGGGTGTCGAGGCTCGGTGCGGGCGTCGCCGCAGTGGTCGGACGCGGGCTGGGCACCGGCGTGGGCAGGGCGGGCAGCGGACGCTTGTTGCCCGTGCTCGTCGCGGTCGGGCTCGCGGCCGCAGACGCCGACGGCTGCACGGAGGCAGTGGCGCCCGGCTCAGCGGTGGC
Source organism: Propionicimonas sp. (assembly GCA_036770475.1). Lineage (GTDB taxonomy): Bacteria > Actinomycetota > Actinomycetes > Propionibacteriales > Propionibacteriaceae > Propionicimonas. Next base: position 39,174 of record DAIPJC010000008.1, read on the forward strand.
GGTGCCGGTGGGCTCGGCTGACGCGGTCGCGGTGGGCTCCTCCTGGACCGCGGTGGACGCCTCGGCCTTGAAGACCTGGCGGAAGTAGAGCTGGGCGGTCTTCCCGACCATCTGCACCAGCTCGTCCTTCTGCACGTTCGGCACCGAGACGATGATCTGGCTGCCGCCGGAAGTGGTCACCTCGCTCTCGCCCACACCGATGGAGTCCACACGCTGCTGGATGATCGTGCGGGCCAGTTCGAGGCTGTTCGGGTCGACCGCGCCCGAGCCGGACACATTCGATGCCGTCAGCGTGATCGTGCTGCCACCGCGCAGGTCCAGGCCCAGCTTGGGGGTCCAGATCTGGTTCCACGCCATGATCCCGTACAGCCCGGCGATGACCAGGGCGAGGATGACCAGCGTGCGCAGCGGGTGTGGGTGTTTCCTGCTTGAGGTTGCCACGTGAAGCCTTGGTCTGGGTCAGTTCTTCTCGGTGCCCGGGGCATCCCAGGCCACGTCGACATCGCCAGGCTCGGACGCCGGCGGGGTCGCCACGGGCTCGGCGGTTGCGGGCTCGGGCGCCACAGCCTCGGAGGCCACCGGCTCGGTTGCCCCGGGCGTCTCGGCCTCGTCCGCGTCGTCGGCGTACTCGAACTCGTCGGTGACCGGCTGGGTGCTGATCGCGCGCTTGTCGACGGTCATCTCGACCCCGGGCGTGATCTCGACGACGGCCTGCTTGTCGCCCAGGTACTTGACGGTCGCGAAGATGCCGGACAGCAGCATCACCCGCGAACCGGGCTCCAGGGAGCTCATCAGGTTCTGCTGTTCCTTCGTCCGCTTCTGCTGCGGCCGGATCATCAGGAAGTAGAGCGCGCCGCCCATCAGGACCAGCAGCAGCACGGTCGACCAGATATTGTCGCCCATCAGCGATTCCTCACGTTCTCAATCGGGGGGCGGCGCTGCCGCCGAGCCCGTAGCCTAGCGCCGACGGCTGGGAATACCCATTCGGCAAGCCGCGCCGGGGCGCGACCTCCGAGACTACCGTCTCCTCGGTAGGCCGCGTGGTCATTCGCCACTGAACAGGTCAGGCGCCACCGGCGGCACCCCCATGGATGCCGGTGGGGTGAGGCCGAGGTGCTCCCAGGCCCGCCGGGTGGCCACCCGTCCGCGCGGCGTGCGCATCAGGAACCCCTCGCGGACGAGGAACGGCTCGGCCACCTCCTCGATCGTCTCGGTCTCCTCCGCCACGGCGAGCGCAAGAGTGGTGAGGCCGACCGGCCCGCCACCGAAGCCGCGGCACAACGCGTCCAGGACCGCCCGGTCGAGGCGGTCGAGCCCCAGCGGGTCCACTTCGTAGAGCTCGAGGGCGGCCGCGGCGATCGCCTGGGTGAGCCGTCCGTCCGCCTTCACCTGCGCGTAGTCCCGGACGCGGCGCAGCAACCGGTTCGCGATCCGGGGGGTGCCCCGCGAGCGGGAGGCGATCTCCACCGCGGCGGCGGCGTGCAGGTCGATGCCGAGCAGGACGGCCGAGCGGCGCAGGATCGCCTCCAGGTCCTCGGCGGCGTAGAAGTCGAGCTGTGCGGTGAAGCCGAAGCGGTCGCGCAGCGGCCCCGGCAGCAGGCCCGCCCTCGTGGTCGCGCCGACCAGCGTGAACCGCGGGATGTCCAGGGGGATCGCGGTCGCGCCCGGACCCTTCCCCACGACGACGTCGACCCGGAAGTCCTCCATGGCCAGGTACAGCATCTCCTCGGCCGGACGCGACATGCGGTGGATCTCGTCGAGGAAGAACACCTCGCCCTCGGTGAGCCCGGACAGGATCGCGGCCAGGTCGCCGGCGTGCTGGATCGCGGGCCCAGAGGAGATCCGGATCGGTGCGCTCATCTCGCTGGCGATGATCATGGCCAGCGTGGTCTTGCCCAGGCCCGGCGGGCCGGACAGCAGGACGTGGTCAGGCGTCGTCCCGCGGTGGCGGGCCGCAGCCAGAACGAGCCCCAACTGGTCGCTGACCCGGCGCTGGCCGCCGAACTCGGCCAGTGTGGCCGGGCGCAGCGCCGACTCGGCCGCCTGTTCGTCGCTGTGGACGTACGGGTCGAGCGGGTCGGTGTCGGCGGACTGCACGTCGGACACTCTGCCAGACCCCGCTGACGCCGGCGTCACTTCGCCAGGGTGCGCAGGGCCGCCCGCAGCAGCACGGCGACCGACGTCTCGGGATTCTCGTCAGCGAGCCCGGAGACGCGCTCGCAGGCGGCTTCCGCGTCCCTGGTGGAGTAGCCGAGGCCCTCCAGGCCGGCCCGCACCTGGTCGCGCCAGCCTCCGTCCACGGCCTGGGCGGAGCCGGGCGCGCTCGTCCCCGCGAGGAGCGCCACCTTGTCCTTCAACTCGAGGACGAGGCGCTGCGCGCCCTTCGCGCCGATCCCGGGGACGCGAGTGAGCGCGGCGACGTTCGCCGTACTCACAGCGGCCCTGAAGTCGTCCGGGCTGAACACGGAGACCACGGCCTGGGCGATCTTCGGACCGATCCCGGTGGCACCCTGCACCAACTCGAAGCAGTCCCGCTCCCCCGGCTCCGCGAAGCCGTACAGGGTGAGCGAGTCCTCCCGCACCACCAGCGAGGTATAAAGCGTGACCGGCTCCCCCGGCCGGGCCTTTGCCGCCGTCGCCGGGGTGCACAGCGCCTTCACGCCGAACCCGGACAGGTCGACGACCATCCAGGTGCCGCCGACCGCCGCCACCGTCCCGGTGAGTTGCGAGATCACGCCGTGGCTCCTCTCCTGGCCAGCGCCTGGGCGATCCGCTCCGCACCGGCACCGCGCCACAGTTGGCAGATCGCGAGGGCTACGGCGTCCGCTGCGTCCGCCGGCTTCGGGGGCGCGTCCAGTTTCAGGATGCGCGCGACCATCGTGCCCACCTGCGCCTTGTCGGCCCGGCCCGAGCCGGTGATCGATGCCTTCACCTCGGTCGGCGTGTGCGTGTGGACGGGGAGCCCGGCGCGGGCGGCCACCAGCATCGCCAGCCCTGCGGCCTGCGCCGTCCCGATCACGGACAGGACGTTCTGGTCGGCGAAGACCCGCTCCACCGCGACCACGTCCGGCCGGTACTCAGCCACCCACTCGGTGAGTCCCTCCTCGATCCGCAGCAGGCGCTGCGGGAGGTCGAGGGTGCTCGGCGTGGCGACCACCCCGACCGCCACCAGTCGCGGCGGCCGTCCCGGGGCGCCCTCGATCACGCCGACCCCGCACCTGGTCAGGCCGGGATCCACCCCGAGTACGCGCATCCCGCTCCCCACGTGAGTCCGAACAGTTGTTCGGATACTAACCTGCGGGATGCGCTGCCCGCGCGCTGCCACGCCCGCGTGAACGAGAAGGGACGGTTCCTTTTCCGTTCACTTCTCCACAGGCTGCCCCGGGCGAGGGCGGGCGCAGGGGTGCGGACAGCTGAACGAGAAAGGAACCCCGTCCCCTTTTCGTTCAGTCTTCGGCCAGGAGCGCGCCAATCTCGTCCGGCACGTCCTCGTTGGCGTAGACGTTCTGCACGTCGTCGAGGTCCTCGATCGCATCGAGGAGCCGGAACAGCTTCTCCGCCGCCTCCTTGGAGTCGATGGCCTGCGTGTACTGCGGTACGAACTGCACCTCTGCGGACTCGTAGTCGAGCCCGGCGGCCTGGACGGCCTTGCGGACCTCGACGACCGCGTTGGGGTCGCTGACCACGCGGAAGTTCTCGCCGTCGTCGGTGACATCCTCGGCGTCCGCGTCGATGGTGGCCTCGAGCAGGTCGTCCTCGGTGAGGGTGCGACCCGCCTGCACCTTCGCGACCTCGACGACGCCCTTGCGGTCGAAGATGCGCGACACCGAGCCGACATCGGCCATCGTGCCGCCGTTGCGGGTGACCGCGACCTTCACGTCGGACGCGGAGCGGTTCCGGTTGTCAGTGAGGCATTCGATGAGGATCGCCACGCCGGCCGGACCGTACGCCTCGTACATCAGGGACGTGTAGTCGACCGCTTCACCGCCAACGCCGCCGCCGCGCTTGACCGCGCGGTCGATGTTGTCTACCGGGACGGAGTTCTTGCGTGCCTTCTGGATGGCGTCGTACAGCGTCGGGTTCCCCGAGGGGTCGGCGCCACCGGTGCGCGCGGCGACCTCGATGTTCTTGATCAGCTTGGCGAAGAGCTTGCCGCGCTTGGCATCGATGGCCGCCTTCTTGTGCTTGGTGGTGGCCCACTTGGAGTGACCGCTCATGTACTACCCGTCCGTCGTCGCTGGTGGATTTTGCGCGCCTTAGTCTAGACGCCAAGCGCCACGGCCGCGTCAGCGGGCCGGACCGCTCGTCGTCTAGCCTGACCCGCATGAGCGAGCGGTTGCACGGGGAGTACAAGGTGCCTGGCGGCAAGCTGGTGGCCGTCGACCTGGCGGTGGTGGACGGCCATCTCGTGGACGTCAGGGTGAGTGGGGACTTCTTCCTCGACCCCGATGAGGCGCTGCCGGTGATCGATCGCGCACTGGGCGGCCTGGACGTGGCAACCGTGCCGTCCGAGCTCGCGGCGCGCGTGGACGCGGAGCTCGCGCGGGCCGGCGCGGACGGCCTGATCAGCCTGCCGGTGACCATGGTCGGCTTCGACTCCCGGGCGGTCGCGATGGCCGTCCGGCGGGCGCTGGGTCGTTCCACGGCCTGGTCGGACCACACGTTCACCTACCTCGACCCCGGCGTCCTGGATCCGGCCGAACACACGGCGCTCGACGAGGTGCTGTCCCGCGAACTCGCCGCCGGGCGCCGGGGGCCGACGTTCCGGTTCTGGGAATGGGTGAACCCGGCCGTGATCATCGGCTCGTTCCAGTCGCTGCGCAACGAGGTGGACGCGGAGGCGGCCGCGCGGCTCGGCGTGCAGGTGGTGCGGCGGGTGTCCGGCGGCGGCGCCATGTTCATGGAGGCGGGCAACTGCATCACCTTCTCCCTCGTCGTCCCCGAGTCGCTGGTTGACGGCATGAGTTACGAGGCGTCCTACGCCTTCCTGGACGAGTGGGTGCTGACCGCGCTCGCCGAGGTGGGAGTGCAGGCGCACTACGCCGGCCTGAACGACATCGCCTCCGCGGCAGGCAAGATCGCTGGTGCCGCCCAGAAGCGGTTCGTCAGCGGCGCAGTGCTGCACCACGTGACGATGGCCTACGACATCGATGCTGACAAGATGCTGCAGGTGCTCCGGATCGGCCGCGAGAAGGTCTCAGACAAGGGCACGAAGAGCGCGAACAAACGGGTCGACCCGGTACGGTCGCAGACCCACCTGCCTCGCGAAGAGGTCATGGCGTCGTTCCTCGCGACGTTCCGACGTGAGTTCCAGGTGGTCGACGGCCAACTCACCGCGGACGAGCTCGCCCACGCCCGCGAACTCGCGCGGGAGAAGTTCCTCAACCCCGAGTGGACCGCCCGCGTGCCGTGACCGCAACGTCGCCGTCGGCCCAGTCCCTCCGCGCCGCTAGGCCGCCAGCCGCGCGGCCCCCATCGCCGCGATGATCCGGTCGAAGTCTTCGGCAGGAATCGGGAACAGGCCCCGCCGGAACGGCATGCCCCAGTGCTGCTCGTCCGGCACGAAGCTGAGCTGGTCGAGGAGCCCGCGGATCGGCACCGGCACGCACGGCTCGAACCGGACCGCCCTGCGCCATGGGTGGAAGTCGGGCCCCAGGTCCACCTGGTACACCTCGGTGCCGGTCACCACTCCCCAGGCGGTGAACTGCTGCAGCGGCGCGCCGTCCGGGTAGTCGGTGCGCGGCGAATAGAACAGGATCCGGTCGCCGACCTGCAGCCGGGAGAGACGGGTGCTGCTGCCGTGGTCAGCCTGCGTGAAGCCACCGGCGATGCCGCGGTGGACATGGTTCAGGCTGATCGTGTTGATCCAGTCGAGGCGAGCCCTCGATTCCCCTTGGTTCTTCGTCATGGGAGACAGTGTGAGAGCCGCCACCGACAGTCGCCGGATCGCTCTGGTCGTCCCGGCATCAGTCAGGCCAGGAGCACCCGTCCGGCTGCCTCCCGCCATCAATTGCTGGCACACGCACGCCTCGCGCACCCCGTCCTCGCGGAGTCCAGCGCCTCGGAGAAAGTGTCAGACCCGGGTGTGATGATGAGGTCATGTTCGAGTACGTGGATGTGAGCAGCCTGGATGCCGGTGCTGCCCTCGGCGTGCTCGAGCAGGCTCAGGCTGCGAGGCGCCGGGCGGAGGTGCAGGAGGCGCTGGCGATCCTGCGGGTCGTGAAGACCTATCGGCATCAGATCCCGACCGACAAAGTGCAGCTGAGTGGGGACGGCACCGGACTCGTGGACGACTTTGCCTGTCTGGAACTTGCAGCAGCGCTGCACCGAACGGTCGATTCCGTGACGCCGCAAGTCATCGAGCTGCTGAACCTGGAGGTCCGGCTGCCCCGGCTGTGGGAAACCGCGATCGCGTGCGGGGTACCGCTGTGGCTGGCCCGCCGGGTCGCGCGTATCACCGGCGAACTGTCTCTGGCCAAGGCGCTGTGGGTGGACGCCACCATCGCCCCCTTCGCCAGCCGGCTCGCTCCGCCGAGACTGCTGCGCTTCGTCGAAGCCCTCGTCGTGCAGGCGGACCCGGCCGCTGCCGAGGCGCGCTGGGCCAAGGCGGCTCGGCCCCGGGTCAGCATCGGCCCTGCGACCGATCAGGGCCTTCGGGACGTGTACGGCTGGCTCAGCGCCGCCGACGCCACCTATCTCGATGCCGCCCTCGAACAACTCTCGGCGATCCTCGCCGCGCAGGGCTCGACCGAAGAGGCATCGGAACGGCGAGCGACCGCGCTGGGCATCCTGGCCACCCCTGCCCGGGCGCTCGCGATGATCCAGCACTCGCTCACCCAACCGGTTCTCGACGACACGTTGATCCCTGAGGAGCAGCCGAGGAACGAAGCTAGGTCACGAAGGGGCGCGGGCGCCCAAGCCACGGACGAGCACGGAGCCCGATCCCCGTTCGGCTGCCCGGGCCACACCTGCGGCACGATCATCGTCGATCCCGAGCGGCTGCTGCCGAAAGCGACACTGGTCATCCACCTGTCCGACGACGCCCTGACCACCGGCGCCGGCGTCGGTCGCTGCGAGCAACTGGGACCGGTCACGATCAACCAGATCCGGCAGTTGCTGGGCCACACCAGGGTCGTCGTCCAGCCGGTGTTCAACCCGAATGGGATCATCCCGGTCGACGCCTACGAGATCCCGGAGCCTGTTCGTCGGGCCGTCCTCCAGCGTCACCCACTGGAGATCTTCCCTTACGGAAACAGCCGCTCGACCGGGCTCGATCTCGACCACACCCGTCCGTACCGCTGGGACGGAACCCCCAGCCAGACCCGCCCGGACAACCTCGGCCCGTTGCGCCGCAAGAGCCACCGAGCGAAGACGCACGCCGGCTGGCAGGTCAACCAGGCTCAGCCAGGCAGGTTCGTGTGGCGCAGCCCACTCGGACGCCGCTACATCGTCACCCCTGGTGGCCTCACGATCGACGGCGTGCGTGCCGTCGGCAACAACCCCTGGGACAGCCCTGTCGGCGGACCTTTGCTCCCCGCACCACCCGGAGCCGCCCGCGCCCGCCGACGTGTTGTCCGCGGCCGTTCGCGCACGACGGCTCGCGGCCGACCCCGACCCGCGCTTCGGCCCTAGGCCGAAACTCACCTGTCGCAGTACCCGCGCCGCACTCACGGCGCCTCAGCTCCGAACAGTCACCCGACCGGGCACAGTCGGGCTGTTGGCATGCTCTAGGACAGGTGCGACGGTGCCCCGGCGCCCCGGAGATCACCAGGGGTCTCGACAGGCTCGACCAGCGGGCGGGTGTCGACCAGCCAGTGGGCGACCGCTCAGCGGGGCGTCCAGGCGTCAGGTTTGGCGATGTCGCCGTCGAGGGCGCCCACACCGGACTTCGAGATCCTTGCGTTGCTCGTGTACTGCCAGATCGACCAGCCGCCCTGGTCGGTCCACGGCCCAACGTTCGGCTGTGCGGTGGGGATCCGGGCGTTGTTCGTTCCCCAGGACGCCACCCAGAGCCGCGCGATCGGCGTGACATCCGTCCACACGTACGCGTCGTCCACCTGCTTCGACGCGGCGTTCGCGCTCATGTACACGTACAGGTTCGGGTGGTATCCGGCGCTGGTGAGCTCGTCGCGCACGGTGGTCAGGAACGCGGTGGCCTCGGCCGGATTCCACGCGCGCAGCTTCTTCGTGTACTTCTTGCCCTTGTAGGTCTTCGTCCAGGCGTGTCCGGCCTCGATGTCCAGGACCAACGGGTCGGTACTCGCCTTCGTGTAGTGCCCGTCAGACTTCAGCCACTCGACGAACTGCTCGGCGGACGCCTCCGGCGTGTAGCCACCGGCGAACAGCTGCTTCGAGGTCGTGTCGATCGTGGAGATCCAGCCGTTGAACCAGTAGTGGCCCAGCGACAATCCCGCCGCGTGGGAGGCATCCGCCAGTCGGGCGTACGCGCAATCCTCGGTCACCGGCTCCGATCCGGTCTTGCCGGACTTGTTCGTGCACGCGCTGGTGTAGCTCTGCTTGACCGGCCGCGCACCGCTGCCGTTGCGCAGCATCGTGAACCCGCTCTTTCCCACCCAGGACGCTATCGCCTTCATGTTCACGCGCTTGGACGGCGTGTACTGGTAGGCCGACAGGTCCACTCCCTGGGTGATCCCGGTCAGACCGAACGCCTTCTCTGCGTCCTTCGCCGGCGTCTTGGTCGGGAACAGCACCGTGAGTTTCGCGGTCGACGAGACCGCCCCGCCCAGCTTGCCGCTCACGGTCACGCGGAACTGCGTGCCGCTCGCCCAGGTGGTCGCTTTGGCGACGTACGTGCGTGACTTCGCCCCCGAGATCTTCTTCCACTTCTTTCCCGACCCAGGCCGCTGGTCCCACTTGTACCGCAGGTTGCTGCCTACCGCGCTGACCGTGAAGGTCGCCTTGGTGCGAGTGCCGTACCGGCCGATCGTCGTATCCGTGATGCCCTTGGTGATGCTCGTCTGGACGACAGCGGTCGGCAGTGCGGCCGCGTCGATCATCCCGCCCAGCGCGTGCGCCGCGGGCGTTCCGGCGGCCTGCGAGGCCGGAGGCGTGGACAGCGTGCAGGCGGCGAGCACCGTGCCGAACACGAGCGTGGCCAGGGCTGTGGGGATGCGCTTCGCTACTGCGGTCAAGATTCGGGCTCGATCTCCTCGGGGTGCGGACCAGCGCCCGCCGGGTTTGGGGAATCCTAACCCGCGACGTTGCCGGGGTCGCCGCGGCCACACCCGTCGCCGTCCGATTGCTCGACCTCGGGTGCAGGTCTCAGCCGCGACGCCGCCACACCCACGGTGTCGTCGTGGTCACCGCCTCCAGGCCTGACCGTTCCAGGACCGGACGGCTGAACGGCGTGCATTCCGCATAGACCAGACTCGCCCCGAGCGCGATGGCCGAGTGCGCCCTGGCCGCGGTCAGCGCCCGGTAGACGCCCCGGTGGCGGAACTCCTCCGCGGTCGCGCCGCCGAACAGCCCGGCGAACCGGGTCCCAGGGACGCGGGTCAGTCGTCCCGCACACACGACCACGCCATCGGCTTCGGCCAGCCACACCTCGTCCATCGGCGGCTCGGCGCCGAGCACGCGCAGCAGGCGCTCGTCCATGTTCGGTGAATCCGGCCCGAACACCTCTCGGTGCAACCGTCCGACGGCCGCCACGTCCCCAGCAAGCTGGCCGGTGTCGCCCGCACGTCGCAGGACGACGTCGGACGGAACCGCGGCCCGACCGGCGAGTCGGACCGCCTCGCCGATCATGACGGTCTCCTGCTGCTGTTCCACCAGGCCGGCCCGCGCGAGGTGGACGCCGAGATCAGGCGGCGCGTCGTGGCCGCGCGTCTTCCACTCGAAGCTCGTCACTTCCGGGTCGGACCTGAAGTGGTCGAGCGCCGCGCCGATCAACGCGTCCAGCTCGGCGCCGGTGATGCCCCCCAGATCGCGATAGCTCACGAAGCCGCGCTCGCCATAACGGCCCAGCCAGAGCGGGCCGATTCGGTCCCGGTGCGTGGCGCCGGCCAACTCGGCCTCTGTGCGCAGGTCCTCATCGTGAGCGCGCAGCAACGCCTCGCGCGCAGTGACGTCAGGCATCCGGGATGGTTCGCGACGGGTTGTCCCACCGCATGCCCGACAAGCCCTCGGCGATCAGGAGCCCGCCGATGGCCTCCTCCGCGAGGGCTCTCCGCGCAGGACTGCAGTCAGCAAACCGGAGCACAGCGTCCTTCGCCGCCGCGGCGGGGCTGTTCACCGGCGACATCCGTAGCTCCTGTGCTCCACCGGCCGGGTCAGCCGGACACTTCCGCCAATGCGTCGGCCAGCGTGAAGTTGCCCACGTACAGCGCCGTGCCGACGATAGCGCCCTCCACTCCGAACGGGACGAGGGCGCGCAGCGAGCGCAGGTCGTCCAGCGTCGAAATGCCGCCACTGGCCACCACCGGGGCGTCCGTGCGCGCGCAGACGTCCCGCAGCAGCTGCAGGTTCGGACCGGACAACATGCCGTCGCTCGCGACGTCCGTGACCACGTAGCGCGCGCAGCCGGCGGCGTTCAGTCGGTGCAGGGTCTCCCACAGATCGCCGCCCTCACGCGTCCAGCCGCGGGCCGCGAGCCTGGTGCCGCGCACGTCCAGCCCGATCGCGATCCGGTCGGCGTGCTCGGCGATCACCCGGTCGCACCAGTCCGGGTTCTCCAGGGCGGCCGTCCCGATGTTCACCCGGCGGCAGCCGGTCGCCAGCGCTCGCTCGAGGCTGGCGTCGTCGCGGATGCCACCGGAGAGTTCCACGTTCAGCTCCATCGCCGCCGTGATCCCTGCGATCACCTCGGCGTTGCTGCCCCGGCCGAACGCGGCGTCCAGATCCACCAGATGCAGCCACTTCGCGCCCGCGTCCTGCCACCGGCGGGCAGCGGCCAGGGGGTCACCGAACACTTTTTCCGAGCCGGCCACGCCCTGGGTCAGCTGGACGGCCTGGCCGCCCTGGACGTCGACGGCGGGCAGCAGTTCGAGTTCGTTCATGATTCCTTTGGGGTGGACGGGGCGAGCGTGGCGATCCAGTTGCGGAGAAGCCGCGCCCCGGCTTCGCCGGACTTCTCCGGGTGGAACTGCGTCGACCACAGCGGACCGTTCTCGACGGCGGCGACGAACCGGTCGCCGCCGTGCCCGGCCCAGGTGATCCCCGCTCCCCCGGGCGCCTCAGGCAGGGTGCGTACCCCGTAGGAGTGGACGAAGTAGAACCGCTCGCCCTCGATGCCGGCGAACATCGCCGAGTCTCCGGCCGGCTCCACGGTGTTCCAGCCCATGTGCGGCAGCGGGACGGCGTGCAGTTCCTCCACCACGCCCTGCAGCAGCCCGATCCCCTCCGTCCGGACTCCGTGCTCGACGCCGCGGCCGAACAGCACCTGGTGGCCGACGCAGATCCCCAGCACGGGCCTGCCTGCAGCGAGCCGTTGCCGGATCAGCTCGGGACCACCCACGGCCAGCAGACCGTCCATACAAGCGGCGAAGGCACCGACCCCTGGCACGACCAGGCCGTCCGCGGTCAGGGCCGCATCGACGTCAGCGGTCAGCTCGACGTCCGCACCGGCGGCCGCGAGCGCCCGGGTCGCCGAGTGGACGTTGCCCGAGCCGTAGTCGAGGACGACGACATGAGGCGCGGCGGCCCTTCGCGACGATCGCAGAGCGACCTCCTCAGGGAGCGGGGTCTCGACAGGCTCGACCAGCGATCCCGACCCGACCAGCGGTTCGGACGAACTCACAGGCTGCCCTTGGTGGAGGGCACGATCCCCGCGATCCGGGGGTCGATGGCCACCGCGTCCCGCAGCGCCCGGGCCAGCGCCTTGAATTGCGCCTCGACGATGTGGTGCGGGTCGCGTCCGGCCAGCAGCCTCAGGTGGACGCAGATCTGCGCGTGCAACGCGAAGGACTCGACGACGTGCCTGGTCATCGACCCGGCGTAGGGGACGCCGGAGCCGCCGATCAGCGCGTACTGCTGGCCCTCCGGTTCGCCGGCGTGCACGACGTAGGGACGCCCCGCGAGGTCGACCACCCCCTGGGCGAGAGCCTCGTCCAGGGGGACGGTGGCGTCGCCGAACCGGCGGATGCCGGCCTTGTCGCCCAGCGCCTCGGCGAACGCCTGGCCCAGCACAATCGCGGTGTCCTCGATGCTGTGGTGGCCGTCGATGTGCAGGTCGCCGGTCGTGGTGATCTCGAGGTCGATCAGCGAGTGGCGCGCCAGCGCCGTGAGCATGTGGTCGTAGAACCCGACGCCCGTGCTGATCGAGGACGCGCCCGTCCCGTCGAGGTTCAGCGCGACCCGAACCTCGGACTCGCTGGTGCGCCGTTCCCTCACGGCCGTGCGCGCGCTCATCGGATCTCCTCCAGCACTTCGGTCAGGGCGTCGTAGAACGCCTGCGTCTCCCCCGGCGTCCCGGCGGTCACCCGCAGCCAGCCGGCCGGACCGGTCTCGCGCACGAGCACGCCGCGGTCGAGCAGCCGCTGCCAGACATCATGCCGGTCGCCGAACGGTCCGAACAGGCAGAAGTTCGCATCCGAGTCGATCACCTCGACCCCCAGTTGAGGCAGCCGGACGAGCATCTCGTCGCGCGTGGCCCGCAGTTCGTCGACCTTGTGGAGCAGCTCGGCCGAGTGGCGCAGGGCGACCTCTGCCACCGCCTGGGTCTGCGCGGACAGGTGGTACGGCAGCCGGACGATCCGGCACGCGTCGACGATCGCCGGTGCCGCAGCCAGGTAGCCGACCCGGCCTCCGGCAAGGGCGAACGCCTTGCTCATCGTGCGCGACACCACCAGGTTCCCGTACCGGTCGAGCAGCGTGACCGCCGTCCGCTCGGGGTGCCGCGCGAACTCCTGGTAGGCCTCGTCGACCACCACGATCTTCTCGGTTCCCGCCAGCACCTCCTCGATCACCGCCAGCGGAGTGCTCGTGCCGGTGGGGTTGTTGGGGGTGGTGATCACCACCACGTCCGGGTTGTGCTCGCTGATCGCGCTGAGGACGGTGGCGGCGTCGAGGGCGAAGTCGGCGGCGCGCGGCTCGGTGACGTACGCCGTGTGGGTGTTTCGCGCGTACTCGGGATACATCGAGTAGGTCGGGGTGAAGCTGAGCAGCGTGCGTCCGGGGCCGCCGAAGGCCTGCAGCAGGTGAGTCATCACCTCGTTGGAGCCGTTCGCCGCCCAGACCTGGTCGGCGGTCAGGCCGTGGCCGAGGTAGGCCGCCAGCGCGGTGCGCAGGCCGGTCGCCTCGCGGTCGGGGTACCGGTTCAGGGCGGACGCGGCCAACGCCTCGCAGATCTCCGCCCGTACCGCCTCGCTCGGCGGGTAAGGGTTCTCGTTCACGTTCAGCCGGACGGGCACGTCCAGTTGCGGCGCGCCGTAGGGCTCCTCCCCCACCAGTTCGGGACGCAGCGGCAGGCCGTCGAGGCTTACGTCCGGCTTCACGACGGACGCCGAACCGTCACGGCGGCGCCGTGCGCAGGCAGATCCTCGGCGGCGGCGAAGGTCTCCACGACACCGGCGACCTCCAGCAGCGCGGCCTCGCTGTAGTCGATCACGTGCACCTGCTTGCGGAAACTGTGCACGTTCAGGCCCGAGGAGTGACAGGCGCAGCCCGCGGTCGGCAGCACGTGCGTGGAGCCCGCGCTGTAGTCGCCCAGCGACACCGGAGAGTACGCGCCGACGAAGATCGCGCCCGCGTTCCGTACCCGGGCCGCCACCGCTGCCGCGTCCGCGGTCTGGATCTCCAGGTGCTCTGCCGCGTACGCGTCCACGACCGCGAGGCCCTGCTCGAGGTCGTCGACCAGAACCACCGCGGACTGCCGTCCGCCCAGCGCCGTGCGGATCCGCTCCGCATGCCTCGTGACCGCGACCTGTGGTTCGAGTTCAGCGCGGACCGCGTCCGCCAGCGCCGAAGAGTCGGTGACCAGCACCGACGCTGCCATCGGGTCGTGCTCGGCCTGTGAGATCAGATCGGCGGCCACGAACCGGGGATCGGCGGTGTCGTCGGCCAGGATCGCGATCTCCGTCGGACCGGCCTCCGCATCGATCCCGACCCGGCCTCGGAGCAGCCGCTTGGCCGCCACGACGTAGATGTTCCCCGGTCCCGTGACCATGTCAACCCGTTCGCAGAGGCCAGGCACCCCGTGGGCGAACATCGCGATCGCCTGTGCCCCGCCCACGGCGTACACCTCTGTCACGCCCAGCAGCCGGCACACCGCGAGGATGTTCGGGTGCGGCAGCCCGCCGAACTCCGCCTGCGGCGGGCTGGCCACGGCGATCGACGCCACGCCTGCGACCTGGGCCGGCACCACGTTCATCAACACGCTGGACGCGAGCGGGGCCAGCCCGCCGGGCACGTACAGGCCGACCCGGCCTACCGGCACCAGGCGCTGTTCGACCACAGCGCCGGGCGTCAGTTCGACCCGCACGTCGACGGACGCCGCCTCGGCCTCAGCCACCTTTCGGCGCCGGGCGATGGCCTCGGTGAACGCTGCGCGAACCTCTGGCGCCAGACCTGCCTCCGCGTCGGCCAGGGCCTGCACGGGGACGCGGAAACGGTCCGGCACCACATGGTCGAACCGCTGGGAGTACTCGGCGAGCGCGGCGACCCCACGCTCGGCCACGGCCTGGACGATCGGGCGCACCTGCGCCACCGCGGCGTCCACGTCGAACTCCGCGCGCGGCAACACGCTGCGGTAGTCGGCGAGGCTCGAGCCGCGCAGATCGATGGTTCTCAGCACCAGCCGATTCTATTGGCCGGGTCCGCAGCCCCCTTCTCGCGGACGGTTCGTGGGCACTCACGGACGCAAACGCTCCCGAAACGCGCAGACGCCACCGAAATTTCGGGAGCGCGGACGAATTTCGGGAGCGTTTGCGCAGACGTCGATGGTTGACTAGGCGCCATGTTCATCGGCCTGGGCACCGCGGTCAACGTCGTCACGGTTCTCGTCGGCAGCGGGGTCGGCGTCCTCGTGGGCCACCGGTTGCCCGAACGCACCCGCGAACTGGTCACGACGACCCTGGGACTGTTCACCCTCGTGCTCGGCGGACGCGCGATCGCGTCCGGCATCTCGGACGCCCTCGCCGCCGCGGTAGGGATGGACGCGCGGCTGCTCGTCGTGCTCGGCGCGCTGCTGATCGGCGGGATCGCCGGCTCGCTGCTGCAGATCGAGAAGCGGCTCGATCGCGGCGCGGAACTCCTGCACGACCGGTTCGCCTCCCGTACCGAGGGCGGCCGGTTCATCGAGGGGGCGGTGACGTCCACACTGGTGTTCTGCGTCGGCCCGCTGTCGATCCTCGGCTCGCTGTCGGACGGTCTGGGCCAAGGGGCCAGCACTCTGCTGGTGAAGGCCGTCATGGACGGTTTCGCCGCGATCGCGTTCGCGTCATCGTTCGGCATCGGTGTGATGGCGTCCGTGATCCCGCTCGCGCTCTACCAGGGGCTGCTCACGCTGCTCGGCGTCGCGCTGGGCAACTTCCTGCCCACCGCCCACGTGGACGCACTCGGTGCGGCCGGCGGCGTGATCCTGCTCGGCCTGGGCATCCGGCTGGCCGGCATCAAGCAGATCCCGGTCGGCGACCTGCTGCCCGCGTTGCTGGTGGCGCCGTTGCTGGTGGCCGGAGTGGAGTTGTTCCGCTGATGGCCGGCGGCACCCCAGCCACGGACGTGCTCACCCACGCGGGCGTGGCGTTCACCCTGCACCCGTACGAGCACGACCCGGAGGCCAAGGGCTACGGAGACGAGGCCGCCGCAGCCCTCGGTGTCGACCCGCTGCGGATCTTCAAGACCCTCGTGGTCGACGTGGGTGCCACGAAGCCGGAACTCGCCGTCGCCGTCGTCCCGGTGGCAGGCCAGCTGAGCCTCAAGCATTTCGCCGCCGCGCTGGGTGCGAAGAAGGCGGCGATGGCGGACAAGTCGCTGGTCGCGCGCAGCACCGGCTACGTGCTGGGCGGCGTCTCGCCGATCGGGCAGAAGAACCCATTGCCCACGGTCATCGACGAGACCGCCCAGTTGTGGGACACGATCTACGTCTCGGCGGGCAAGCGTGGTCTCCAGGTCGAGCTCGCCCCCGCCGCCCTCGCCGACGTCACCGGCGCGACCTTCGCCGACATCGCCCGCTGAGAACAGCCGGATCGGCCGCCGAATCCGGTCGGGCCGAATCAGCCCAGTGCGACAGTCAGTGCTTCGCGGCCCTGGGCGAGTGATTCCCGCAGGAGCCGGTCCTGCTCATGCCGCAGGTCGTCGAACGGCAGCCGCGGCAGGCCGTCGGCGACGGCGTGCCAGGACAGGTCACCAATCAGTCGCTGCGCGACCACCGCGTCCTGCACGGCGCCCAGGGACTCGGTCACGGCCTCCCATCGCCGGCGCCACTCCTCAGCGCGCTCGCCGAGTACGGGAAGCAGCACCTCCGCGCCGTAGCGGGCGGCCTTGGCCGCCTTCCGCACCTGGTGCCACCGGGTGAGGTCGCCCGGCCGTTGCACGGCGTGCTGGGCCAACTTCTCCACTCGGTGGACGGCGGCCTCGAACATCGGCCGCAGCACGACGGACGCGGGCTCCGCGGCCATTCGGTCGAGCCGCGGGCGTGCCAGCAGCTGTTCGAGGTCCACCTGGAGCCGCTCATAGCGCTCGGTCGCCATCGTGCTCACCAGCTCCGCGTGTGCCTGCGCGTGCGCGGCGGTGAGCGATTCGGCAATGCGCCCGGCGACCAGGTCCCGGCCCGGCGTGGTCAACTCGTCCACCGCGGCCAGCAGCCGTTCGCGTAGCACCTCGGCGTCCCGTGGCACCCCGAGCTCCTCGGCGTGCCAGCGCAGTTCGTCCCGCAGTCGACTGACGGAGCCGGGAGTGAACACTCCCGCGTCGGTCCGCAGGGCGCTGCGCAGGCGCCGCGTGGCCACCCGGCTGCGATGGACGGCGTCCAGTGCGTCGATGCGGACGGCTGCCTCCCGCTCCTGCAGGACGCCGACCTGCTGCGCGAGGTACGCCAGGACCACGCCGCCTGCCGTCAGGTCGGGCTCCTGCGCGGCCGAGAGCGCGCGATCGAGTGCCCTGGCGATCTTGGACCCCGTCCCGGCCCGCTGGATCCCCGCCGCGAACAGAACCGTCTCCACTCGGTCCAGCAGCCCGGCGTCCCCGCTCACCAGCTCGACCTCCGCCTCCCACCACGCCTGTTCACGATCTCCCACCGTCGCCCGGACATGGTCGGTACAGGTCAACGCCAGCACCGTGCCGTCGTCGTCCAGCAGCTGCTGCTGTCGCCGCCGCGTGCGGAGCAGCGCCACCGGGATCACCGGTGCGCCATCAAGGATGTCGGCCACCTGCTCCCGCAGTTCGGGCGGCAGCCGGGGGTACTCCAGCGGGGCATGGATCTCGATCCGCTCGTCCGGGCCGGCGCCGGGCAGCTTGAGGTGCCAGCCCTCGTCCTCGCCGCCCGCCCGTCGCCGGATCACCCGCCAGGCCCGCGTGAGCCGGTAGTCGGGTGCGTCGTAGTAGGTCGCTTCCAGCGTGAATTCGGCGACCGGACCCTCGGTCGCGATCTCGGCCAGCGAGGGCAGCCGCTGGCCCTTGGCCAGGGCGTACTTGCGTTCTGCCTCGATCTGGCCGCTCATGGAGTCAAGCCGGCCGGCTCTTCAGGAACGGTCAGTACCCCGCGCTCATCCACAGTGCCGGTCTCGGCGCTCGCTTCGAGCTCCTCGAGTTCGCGCCGGCGGCGTCGGCGCGGGGTGCCGTCCTCGTCGTCCGGGCCGAGCGATGACACCAGCAACACGGGCGTCACGGCCGCGAATCCCCACACCGCGAGCGCGGACAGCGCCCGCAGCTGTAGTGAGGACGGGACGACCGCGCCGGCTGTCGCCGCGGCGATCCGCTCCGCTTCGGGACCCGGGCCGAGCAGCTGTCCGACCTGCCAGCACACAATTCCCGCCAGCAGCCCGGCGCCCACCGCCAGCAGCGCGGTCGGCCAGCCCAGCGGACGGAACCACTTCCACGTCACGAGCCCCAGGCCGATCCCGACCAGCGCTCCGGTGATCACGAACCAGACGTCGGCCGCCACGATCTCGGTCACGCCCCGCTCGCTCATGATCGCGACGTTGGTCTTCTCGTCGATCCGCCAGGTCGGCAGGGTCACGACCGACGCCCAGAACACTGCGCTCAAGCCGCCGACCACCACCGACAACCCGGCCAGCAGCGCCACCCAGAGAGCAACGGACGACTCGGCGTCCGGCCGGGGTTGCACCGGCTGCTCCTCGGTGATGGTCGTGCTCACGGAGGAGCAGCTTACGCGTTCACGCAGGAGGGTCCGAGCAGCGCCTTCAGGTCGGCCATCAGCGGACGCGAGGGGGCCACCCGCAGCCCCTCGTCCAGCTTCCACACCTTCGCGCCGTTCGTGGCCGAGACCAGCCGAACCCGTACCTCGGTCGGCCCGGGATGCGCCCGCAGGACGTGCCGCAGCTGCTCCACCACGGCGGGCGTGCACCTGACGGCGGGCAGCTGGATCACCAGCGGCCCGGACGGCCCCTCGGAGACGTCCGGGAAGGCCACCTCCTGGCCGGTCATCTCCACGCTCTCGTCCTTGCTGCGGACGCGGCCCTTGATCCGCACCACCGTGTCGGTGGCAAGCGACGCCGCCACGGTCGCGTACACCTTCGGGAACAGCAGCACCTCGATCGCGGACTCCAGATCCTCCACGGTCGCGATCGCCCACAGATCGCCGTTCTTGGTCTGCTTGCGCACCACCTGGGTGATCATCCCTGCGATGCTGAGCATGCCGTCGCGCGGACCATCGTCGGCCCGCAATTGGCCGATGCTCAGGTCGCGCTGCGCGGCCAGGATGTGCTCCAGCCCCTGCAGCGGGTGGTCGCTCACGTACAGCCCGAGCATCTCCCGCTCGAAGCCGAGCCGGACCCGCTTGTCCCACTCCGGGACGTCCGGAACCGGCGTGGCGGCGATCTGCTCCGTGCTGCCGAAGTCGCCGAACAGGTCGTCCTGCCCGTTGGCCTGGTTGCGCTTGAGGTCGATCACCTCGTCGACCTTGCGCTCGAAGCACTCCATCAGCGCGCGCCGGGTGTGGCCCATCGAGTCGAACGCGCCGGCCTTGATCAGCGACTCGATCACGCGCTTGTTGCACACCACCAGCGGCACCTGGTCGAGGAAGGCGTTGAAGTCCTTGGCCAGGCCACGCTCGGTGCGGGCCTCCACGATGCCCTTCACGACGTTGTCGCCGACGTTGCGGATCGCGGCCAGCCCGTACCGGACGTCCTCTCCGACCGGGGTGAACATGCCGTCGGAGGAGTTCACGTCCGGCGGCAGCACCCGGATGCCCATCCGGCGGCACTCGCCCAGGTAGAGCGCGGTCTTGTCCTTGTCGCTCTTCACCGACTCCAGCAGCGCGGCCATGTACTCGGCCGGATAGTTCGCCTTGAGGTAGGCGGTCCAGTACGACACCACGCCGTAGGCGGCCGAGTGCGCCTTGTTGAAGGCGTACGCGGCGAAGGGGACCATGATCTCCCACAGCTTGTTGATCGCCGACTCCGAGAAGCCGCGCTCGCGCATGCCTTCGCTGAAGGGCTTGAACTCGGCCTCCAGCACCTCCTTCTTCTTCTTGCCCATCGCCCGCCGCAGCAGGTCGGCCTGGCCGAGGCTGTAGCCGGCGACCCGCTGGGCGATCTGCTGGATCTGCTCCTGATAGACGATCAGGCCGTAGGTGGTGCCGAGGATGTCGGCGAGCGGCTCGGCCAGTTCGGGGTGGATCGGCTCCACCTTCTGCCGGCCGGTCTTGCGCAGCGCGTAGTTCGTGTGGCTGTCGGCACCCATCGGGCCGGGCCGGTAGAGCGCGATCGTGGCCGAGATGTCCTCGAAGTTGTCCGGACGCATCAGCTTCAGCAGCGAGCGCAGCCCGCCGCCGTCCAGCTGGAACACGCCCAGGGTCTCGCCCGAGGCGAGCAGGTCGTACGCGGCCCGGTCGGTCATGTCGCGCCGCAGCGCGTCCAGGTCGAGATCGATGCCGCGGTTGATCGTCACGTTGCGCACCGCGTCGTCGAGGATGGTCAGGTTCCGCAGGCCCAGGAAGTCCATCTTGACCAGGCCGAGCGCCTCGCAGCTCGGGTAGTCGAACTGGGTGATGATCTGCCCGTCCTGCTCCCGCTTCATGATCGGGATCACGTCCATCAGCGGCGCGGAGGACATGATCACGCCGGCCGCGTGCACGCCCCACTGCCGCTTCAGGCCCTCGATGCCGCGGGCCGTGTCGACCACCCGCTTCACGTCGGGGTCGGACTCGTACAGCTCGCGGAACTCGGTGCCCTCGCCGTAGCGCTCGTGCTCGGGGTTGAACACATCGGCGATCGGGACGTCCTTGCCCTGCACCGGCGGGGTGTACGCCTTGGTGATCTTCTCTCCCAGCGAGAACGGCATGCCCAGCACCCGTCCGGAGTCCTTGATCGCCTGCTTGGCCTTGATCGTCCCGTAGGTGACGATCTGGCAGACCCGGTCGTCGCCGTACTTCTCGGTGACGTAGCGGATCACCTCGCCGCGGCGGCGATCGTCGAAGTCCACGTCGAAGTCGGGCATCGAGGGACGCTCCGGGTTGAGGAAGCGCTCGAAGATCAGGCCGTGCGGCACCGGGTCGAGGTCGGTGATGCCCATCGCGTACGCGCACATCGAGCCGGCGCCGGAGCCGCGACCGGGGCCGACCCGGATGCCGTTGCGCTTGGCCCAGTTGATGAAGTCGGCGACGACGAGGAAGTACCCGGCGTAGCCCTTGCCGATGATCACCTCTTCCTCGTACTCGGCCTGCGTGATCGCGTAGTCGGGGACGTCACCGTGGAACCGCTTCGCCAGACCGGAGGCGACCTCCTTCACGAACCAGGTCGACTCCGTCTCGCCCGCGGGGACCGGGAACTGCGGCATGTAGGTGCCGGTGCCCTCCTCGAAGGACGTGCTGCAGCGCTCCGCGATGGCCAGGGTGTTGTCGCAGGCCTCTGGCAGGTTGCTGAACAGCGCCCGCATCTCGGCCGGGGACTTCAGGTAGTAGCCGTTGCCGTCGAACTTGAACCGGTTCGGGGTGTCCTTGTTCGCGCCAGCGGAGACGCACAGCAGCGTGTCGTGGTCCTCCGCGTCCTCCGCGCGCACGTAGTGCAGGTCGTTCGTGGCGACCAGCGGCAGGCTGAGGTCCTTCGCCAGCCGCAGCAGGCCGTCCCGCACGCGGTTCTCGATCTCGAGGCCGTGGTCCATCAACTCGACGTAGAAGTTGTCGGGGCCGAAGATGTCGCGGAACTCTGCGGCCGATTCCACCGCCTGGGCGTACTGGCCCAGCCGCAGGTAGGTCTGCACCTCGCCGGACGGGCAGCCCGTGGTGGCGATCAGCCCCTTCGCGTACCGGTTCAGCAGCTCCCGATCGGCCCTCGGCTTGTAGAAGAAGCCCTCCAGCGAGCTCAGCGAGCTCAGCCGGAACAGGTTGTGCATGCCCGCGGCGTTCTGCGCCCAGATCGTCATGTGGGTGTAGGCGCCCTTGGACGCCACATCGTCGCCCGTGCCGTCACCGAACTGCACGCGCTTGCGCTCGCTGCGATGGGTCTTCGGGGTGAGGTAGGCCTCCAGGCCGATGATCGGCTTGACCGCCGAGCCCTTGGCGACCTTGTAGAACTCGTAGGCGCCGAACATGTTGCCGTGGTCGGTGACCGCGAGCGCGTTCATCCCCAGTTGCTCGGTGCGCGACACCAGGTCCTTCAGCCGGGCGGCACCGTCCAGCATCGAATACTCCGAGTGGCAGTGCAGATGGACGAACTCGCTCGACACGCTGACCCACGACCTCCGGGCATGCTTGGCAACGGATGGGGAACGCTGGGGGAAGTCAGCGAGTACTCACCATAACTCCCGCCACCGACGTTCCCTGCCACCGACTCACCGGCCGCCGGTTCAGGTCCGCAGCAGTTCTGCGAGCCGATTCATGGTACGCAGGTTGCGCGCCGTCCCGGTGGCCGGACGCAGGGCGGCGAGCATCCCTGCCGCCAGTTTCGACGCGGCCTGGCCGTCCGGGAAGTCGGCGTACACGTCGGTCCCGGTGGCGGCGACCTGCACCCGTTCCCTGCCTGCGGCCAACTCGGCCAGGCGGCGCGCGGCGAGTTCGCCGACCGGTCGGTCGCAGCAGGTGATGACCACCCGGGACGGGTCGCCTTCTGCGAACGGATGGGCGTCCAGGAGCGCGCAGAGCTGCGGTCCGGTGCGGATCACGACGTCCACACCGAGCCCGAACTCGGTTCGCAGCGCCGCGCTCAGCGCGCTCGCGACATCCGCGTCCGATCCGTCGGCGCTGAACAGGAGGTTCCCCGACTGCAGGTGGGTGACCACGTCCGTCCACCCGAGGGTCTCGGCGACCTCGCGCAGTCGGGCCATCGGGATGGTGCGGGACGGGCCGAAGTTGATCCCACGCAGGAGGGCCACGCGGCGGGTCGGTGCAGGTTCAGAGGCGTCGGTCATGATGGCATCCTTACTCCCAGCAGTCATGGACGGAAGGGGTCGAGCGTGCAGCAGGTGAGCCTGATCGGGGCACCGACGGATATCGGGGCGTCCCGGACGGGGTGTCGGCTGGGGCCGCAGGCGTTGCGGGTCGCCGGCATCGGCGAGGCGCTGGCGGGGTTCGGCTGCGAGGTCCGCGACACCGGCGATCTCAGCGGGCCGCCCAATCCGCTCCAGCCGCCGGTGGGCGGCTACCGGCACCTGCCGCAGGTGACCGAATGGAACCGGGCGGTCTACGCAGCGACCGCCGCAGAGCTGGCCGACGGGCGGCTGCCGATCCTGCTCGGCGGCGACCACTGTCTCGCCATCGGGTCGATCAGTGCTGTCGCCGCCCACTGCCGGGCGGCAGGCAAGCGGTTGCGGGTGATCTGGGTGGACGCGCACGCGGACTTCAACACCGCCGAGCTCACTCCGTCCGGCAACATCCACGGGATGCCGGTGGCCTGCCTGGCCGGCCACGGACCCGACGAACTGACCACGCTGTCGGGGACGAAGCCGGCCATCGGCACCGACGAGATCCGCCAGGTCGGCCTGCGCAGCGTCGACCCCGGCGAGAAGGCGTTCCTGTTCGAGCAGGGCGTCGAGGTGTTCGACATGCGGTTCGTCGACGAGATCGGGATGCGCCGGACGATGGTGCGTGCGCTCTCCGGCGTCGATGAGAACACCCACCTGCACCTCAGCCTCGACCTCGACTTCGTCGACCCCGACATCGCCCCCGGGGTCGGGACGCCGGTCCGCGGCGGGCCCACGTACCGGGAGGCGCAGCTCTGCATGGAGATGATCGCCGACACCGGTGCGCTCCGCTCGCTCGACCTCGTCGAGCTCAACCCGGCCCTGGACGTCCGCAACACCACCGCCGACCTCGCGGTCGACCTGCTGGAGTCGCTGTTCGGCAAGAGCACGCTGCACCGACTGCACCAGGGCATCGCCCTCTGAACGAAAAGGGGACGGTTCCGAATTTCGTAGCGCTCGGACGAATCCCCTCGTCAGGGCCGTATCCGCAGCCGCCGGAACGATGCCATTTTCCGTTCAGTTATCCACAGTCCTGTGGATAACTGAACGAAAAAGGAACCGTCCCCTTTTCGTTCAGGGTGCGGGCCGGACGTAGCTCGTCGGGGTCACGACGCCGTCGACGACGAGGTTCGTGTCGGCTGCCAGTGCGATGTCCGTGTTGTGCCAGCTCACGCACAACCAGGTGCCGTCATCGAGTTGCTGCAGCACCATGGTGGCGAGTCCGCGACGGGACCCGGCCGGCTCGCCGTCCAGGTCGCGCTGACCGTCGATCCGCCAGCGGGCCACCACGACGGCGCCGTCCTGCCCGATCAGTCGCTGGCTGAGTTTCTCGACGGTGAACGTCGAACCCGCGAACCACTCGGCGAAGCCCCGCCTCAGCGCCCTGCGGATCGACCGTCGGCTCGTCCACCAGAGGCCAACCACATTGATGAAATCGGCATCCTCGGCGAACAGCTCACCGATCGCCTCGGCGTCCCCGTTGTTCCAGGCCTTCGCGAACCGGGTCACCACGTCGAGTGGCGCCTTGATCGGCGTCGGACCGGACGGCAGGGGCAGCCGCTGGCCGAGCTGGGCCAGCTTCTTGAGCTTCTTCAGGCGCTTCGACGGCTTCACGGCATCCCAGCGTAGTGAATTCGGGCTGATGGGCGGGGCTTCGTCAAGCTCAGCCACCATGGACGGCTCAGCCGGGTTTCGTCAGGCTCAGCCACCATGGACGGCTCAGCCGGGCTTCGTCAGGCTCAGCCAGCGTGGACGCTCAGACCACCATCGGACGGTCGGTCGGCATGATCGGCTTGGGCAGCCGGGACGAACCCTGCAGGAACGCGTCCACGCCGTTGGCGCACGAGCGTCCCTCTGCGATCGCCCAGACGATCAGCGACTGGCCACGGCCGGCGTCCCCGCAGACGAACACGCGGTCGGCGCTGGTGGCGTAGTCCCCGTTGCGCGCGATATTGCCGCGTGGGTCGAGTTCGAGGCCGAGCTGCTCGACGAGTCCTTCGCGCTGCGGGCCGGTGAAGCCCATCGCGAGCAACACCAGCTGGGCGGGGATGAACCGCTCGCTGCCCGGAATGACCTCGAAGCGCCCGCCCACCATCTTCACCTCCTGGAGGTTCAGACCGGTGACCCTGCCCGACTCGTCGCCGGTGAACTCCGTGGTCGACACCGAGTACAGCCGGTCGCCGGCCTCCTCGTGGGCGGACGAGACCCGGTAGATCATCGGGTAGGTCGGCCAGGGCTGGTTGTCCGGACGCGTGTGCGGCGGCTCGGGCATGATCTCCAGCTGCGTGATCGAGCGCGCGCCCTGGCGCGTCGACGTGCCCAGGCAGTCGGCTCCGGTGTCGCCGCCGCCGATGATCACCACGTCCTTGCCGTGCGCGCTGATCTGCTCGGCCACCTCCTGGCCGAGCGCGACCCGGTTGGCCTGCGGCAGGAACTCCATCGCCTGGTGGATCCCGGCGAGCTCGCGTCCCGGCACCGGTAGCTCGCGGCCGATGGTCGAGCCGATGGCCAGCACCACCGCGTCGAAACGCTCCAGCAACTGCTCGGCCGTGATGTCCACGCCGATGTTCACGCTGGTCTTGAAGACCGTGCCCTCCAGCCGCATCTGCTTGAGCCGGCGGTCGAGCACGGCCTTCTCCATCTTGAACTCGGGGATGCCGTAGCGCAGCAGGCCGCCGATCGCGTCCGCCCGCTCGTAGACGACGACCGTGTGCCCTGCCCTGGTCAGCTGCTGCGCGGCGGCCAGGCCGGCCGGACCGGAGCCCACGACGGCCACCGTCCGCCCGGTATGCCACTCGGGGGTCTCGGCGACGACGCGCCGGTCGTCCCAGGCCCGGTCGATGATCGCGACCTCGACGTTCTTGATCGTCACCGGATCGCCGTTGATGCCCACCACACAGGCGGTCTCGCAGGGCGCAGGGCACAGCCGTCCGGTGAAGTCGGGGAAGTTGTTGGTGGCGTGCAGCCGGTCCAGCGCGCCGCGCCAGTCGTCGCGCCAGACCATGTCGTTCCACTCCGGGATCAGGTTGCCCAGCGGGCAGCCCTGGTGACAGAACGGGATGCCGCAGTCCATGCAGCGCCCGGCCTGCCTGCTGATGATCGGCAGGACGGCCCGCCCCGGGCTGCCCGGGTACACCTCCTGCCAGTCGTGCACCCGCTCGCCGACCGGACGGCGCTCCGCGACCTGCCGCGGCGTGGTCATGAACCCCCTGGGATCAGCCATGCGAAGCCTCCATCATCAGCTTGACCGTGGTCTCCTCGTCCAGCCCGGCCAGTTCGGCGTCCGCCCTGGCCTTCAGCACCCGCGCGTAGTCGCGCGGCATCAACGTGGTGAACCGCGGGCGTAGTTCATCGTCCGACAACGCCAGCAGCCGCTCGGCCACTGCGGAGCCGGTCTCCTCCGCATGCCGCTGCAGCAGCGCGCGCACCCGGGCAAGGTCCTCGTCGCTGAGCGGAAGCGCGTCCACGAGCTCGGTGTTCAACCGGCAGGGGTTGAGGTCCAGCACCCAGGCCACGCCGCCGGACATGCCGGCCGCGATGTTGCGTCCGGTCGGCCCGATGATCAGCACCTCACCGCCAGTCATGTACTCGCAGGCGTGATCGCCCACGCCCTCGACCACCGCGATCGCCCCGGAGTTGCGGACGCAGAAGCGCTCGCCGACCTGGCCGCGGATGAACAGCTCGCCGCTCGTCGCGCCGTAGCCGATCACGTTGCCTGCGATGATCTGGTCCTCCGCCACGAACGACGCGTTCTTGTGCGGACGCAGGGTCAACCGTCCGCCAGAGAGACCCTTGCCGAAGTAGTCGTTCGAGTCGCCGACCAGGCGCAGCGTGACGCCTCGTGGCAGGAACGCCCCGAAGCTCTGTCCCGCCGTGCCGCGCAGGGTGAGGTCGATCGTGTTCTCCGGCAGGCCCCTGCCTTCGGTGGCCTTCGTGACATGGTGACCCAGGATCGTGCCGACCGTGCGGTCCACGTTGCGGACGGTGAGGTCGGCGCGCACCAGCTCGCCGTTCTCGAGTGCGGGACGCGAGATCTCCAGCAGTTGCATGTCGAGCTTCTCGTCCAGACCGTGGTCCTGCGTGGTCACGCAGTGCAGCGGGCTGCCCTCGGGCAGGTCCACCCGGTGCAGGACGGGGCTGAGGTCCAGTCCCTGCGCCTTCCAGTGCTCGACGGCCTTCCGCGTCCGCAGCACCTCGACGTGGCCGACGGCCTCCTCGATCGAGCGGAAACCGAGCGCGGCCAGGTGCTCGCGCACCTCTTCGGCGATGAACTCGAAGAAGTTCACCACGAAGTCGGCTTCGCCGGAGAACTTCGCCCGCAGCTCGGGGTTCTGGGTGGCCACACCCACCGGGCAGGTGTCGAGGTGGCAGACCCGCATCATCACGCAGCCGGAGACCACCAGCGGCGCGGTGGCGAAACCGAACTCCTCCGCGCCGAGCAGCGCAGCGATCACGACATCCCTGCCGGTCTTCAGCTGGCCGTCGACCTGCACGACGATCCGGTCGCGCAGGCCGTTCAGCAGCAGGGTCTGCTGGGTCTCGGCCAGGCCGAGCTCCCAGGGCCCGCCGGCGTGCTTGAGCGAGGTCAGCGGCGCCGCGCCGGTGCCGCCGTCGTGGCCGGAGATCAGCACCACGTCGGCCTTCGCCTTCGAGACGCCCGCCGCCACCGTACCGACGCCGATCTCGGCGACCAGCTTCACATGCACCCGGGCGCTCGGGTTGGCGCACTTCAGGTCGTGGATCAGCTGCTTGAGGTCCTCGATCGAGTAGATGTCGTGGTGCGGCGGGGGCGAGATCAGCCCGACGCCCGGCGTCGAGTGCCGGGTCTTCGCCACCCACGGGTACACCTTCTGCCCGGGCAGCTGGCCGCCCTCACCTGGCTTGGCGCCCTGGGCCATCTTGATCTGGATGTCGTCGGCACAGGTGAGGTAGTCGGACGTGACGCCGAACCGGCCCGAGGCGACCTGCTTGATCGCGCTGCGCCGGACGGGGTCGTGCAAACGCTCCGGATCCTCGCCGCCCTCCCCCGTGTTGGACTTGCCGCCCAGCCGGTTCATGGCGATCGCCAGGGTCTCGTGCGCCTCCTGGCTGATCGAGCCGTAGCTCATCGCGCCCGTGGAGAACCGCTTGACGATCTCACTGACCGGCTCGACCTCCTCGATCGGCACCGGCTGGCGGTCCTTGTCGAACTCGAGCAGTCCGCGCAGCGTCATCAGGCGCTCGGACTGGTCGTCCACGCGCGAGGTGTACGCCTTGAAGACGTCGTAGCGGCGCTGCCGGGTGGAGTGCTGCAGGCGGAACACCGTCTCGGGGTCGAACAGGTGCGGCGGCCCCTCGCGGCGCCACTTGTACTCGCCGCCACCGGACAGCGTCCGGTGCGGGAGCGGGATGCCGTCCGGCGGGTAGGCGCGGGCGTGCCGCTTGGCGACCTCGGCCGCGATCTCGTCCAGGCCAATGCCCTCGACCCGGCTCGTGGTGCCGGTGAAATAGTGGTCGACCAGCTCGCTGGACAGGCCGAGGGCCTCGAAGATCTGGGCTCCGGTGTAGGAGGCGATGGTCGAGACGCCCATCTTGGACATCACCTTCAGCACGCCCTTGCCGAGCGCCTTGCGCACGTTGTAGACGGCCTTCTCCGGCTCGACGTTGACCAGCCACTCGCGCCGGGCGAGGTCCTCCGCGGACTCGAAGGCGAGGTACGGGTTCACCGCGGCCGCGCCGTAGCCGATCAGCAGCGCGACGTGGTGCACCTCGCGCACGTCGCCGGCCTCCACGATCAGGCCCACCTGGGTGCGGGTCTTCTCGCGCACCAGGTGGTGGTGGATGGCCGCGGTCAGCAGCAGGGACGGGATCGGCGCGAGATCGGCGTTCGAGTGCCGGTCGGAAAGGATGATCGTCCGGCAACCGCGGGCGATCGCCTCGCTCACGGCCTCGCAGAGCTCGTCCAACTTGGCCTTGAGCGCCTCGCCGCCGCCCTCCACGTCGTAGAGGCCGCGCACCACGTGGGTGTCGTAGGCGGGCATCGATCCGTCCCGGTTGATCCGGACGAGCTTGGCCAGCTGGTCGGAGTCGAGGATCGGGTAGCCGATCACGATCTGCCGACAGGACTCCGGACCCGGCTGCAGCAGGTTGCCCTCGGGTCCGAAGGTCGCGGCCAGGGACGTGACCAGCTCCTCGCGGATTGCATCCAGCGGCGGGTTCGTCACCTGAGCGAACAACTCGGCGAAGTAGTCGAAGAGCAGCCGCGGACGGTCGCTCAGCACGGCCACCGGGGTGTCCGAGCCCATCGAGCCGATCGGCTCGGCGCCCGTGTTCGCCATCGGCGAGACAATCATGCGCAGTTCTTCGTGGCTGTAGCCGAACACCTGCTGGCGACGGGTCACCGAAGCGTGGCTGTGCACGACGTGCTGCTGCTCGGGCAGTTCGTCGAGATCGACGCGGCCGGCCTCCAGCCACTCTGCGTACGGGTGCTCCGCGGCGAGCTGTGCCTTGATCTCGTCGTCGTTGATCAGCCGGTGCTGCTCGAGGTCGACCAGGAGCATGCGGCCGGGCTTCATCCGTCCCTTCTCGATCACCTTCGCGGGCTCGATGTCGAGGACGCCGGCCTCGGAGGCGAAGACCACCAGGCCGTCGTCGGTCACCCAGTAGCGGCCGGGACGCAGGCCGTTGCGGTCGAGCACGGCGCCGATCAGGGTGCCGTCGGTGAAGGTGACGGACGCGGGCCCGTCCCACGGTTCCATCATCGACGCGTGGAAGGAGTAGAACGCCTTGCGGGCCTCGTCCATCTCGGTGTGGTTCTCCCACGCCTCGGGGATCATCATCAGCACGGCGTGCGGCAGCGAGCGTCCGCCCAGGTGCAGCAGTTCGAGTACTTCATCGAAGGACGCGGAGTCCGACCCACCCGGCGTGCAGATCGGGAAGATCCGGGAGATGTCGCCCGGGATGGTTTCTGTGGTGAGCAGCGCCTCGCGCGCCCGCATCCAGTTGCGGTTGCCCTTGACCGTGTTGATCTCACCGTTGTGGGCCATCAGCCGGTACGGGTGGGCGAGTTCCCAGGCCGGGAAGGTGTTCGTGGAGAAGCGCGAGTGCACGAGGGAGATCGCGCTCTCGACGCGCTCGTCCAGCAGGTCGCTGAAGACCTCGGCCAGCTGCTGGGTGGTGAGCATGCCCTTGTAGACGGTGGTCCGGCCGGAGAGCGAGGCGAAGTACACCCCGGCCTCGTTGCGGGCCCGCTGACGCAGCGGGTAGACGGCCCGGTCGAGGTCGATGCCGGTGTCGAGCGCCGGAGTCGAGACGAAGAACTGCTCGAAGAGCGGCATGTTCGCCTTCGAGATCGGGCTCAGCGTGGAGTCGTCGGTCGGCACCGGACGCCAGCCGTGGATGATCAGGTTCTCCTCGGCGGCCAGGAACTCGATGGTGCGCTTGGCCGAGGCGCGCCGGGCCGTGTCGGTGGGCAGGAATGCCATGCCCATCGCATACTGCCCGGGGTCGGGAAGGTCGAAGTCGACGACCTCGCGGAGGAAGCGGTCGGGGACCTGCATCAGCATGCCGGCGCCGTCTCCCGCGGCCGGGTCCGCCCCGGTCGCGCCGCGATGGTCGAGGTTCTCCAGCGCCGTCAGGCCCTTGGCGATGATGTCGTGGCTGGCAATGCCGCTCAGTTGGGCCACGAAGGCGACGCCGCAGGCGTCGTGCTCGTAGGCAGGGTCGTACAAGCCCTCAGCGGGTCTGCCGGGCATCGTCATCAACGCCATGTGAACTCCCATCTGCGCGGACGCGCGGGACGGGTGCAGCCGGGTCGGCCTTGCACGCCGACGCTGCACGCTAGGGCGCGAGCCTACCTGAACCGCTGCCGGACAACGCCGCCAGCGACTGAATCATGGACGCCGTCCCCGCGGGCACGGCGTCCGGATCGTGATCGGACGGTTCATGATACGGACGCCGATGTCGTGCCGAGAGGCCGACGTCCTCCTGAGAACCCCCCCTCATCCCGGACTTGATCCGGGATCCCCGTCCGGCTCCTCGGCCGTTGTCTCGGGCGCCACCGCCTCCGGGGCCGCATCGCTCCCCTCGTTCGCGGAGGCGTGGTCCCCGTCGGTCCCGTCAGCCTGCGGGGAGCCGAACTCGACCCGCTCCTCGCGGCCCGGGCGGAACCGGAACAGCCACACGAGCAGCGCGATGCCGACGAGGCAGATCAGGATCGCGACGGCCGCGTTGAAGCGCAGCGGACCAAAGGTGTCGTATGAGTAGTCGAGGCGGATGCTCTCGGTGAACGTCCGGCCGAAGCCGTACAACGCGATGTAGAGGGCGAACACCTTGCCTCGCCCCAGTCGGAACCGTCGGTCTGCCCAGAGCAGCAGGCCTGCGGTGGCGAGGTCCCACAGCGACTCGTAGAGGAACGTCGGGTGGAAGGTCGCGTACTGCTCGTAGCCGGGGACGCGGTGCGCCGGGTCGATCTGCAGAGCCCAGGGGACGGTGGTCGGCCAGCCGTACAACTCCTGGTTGAACCAGTTGCCCCAGCGTCCCAGCGCCTGGCCGACCGCGATCGCAGGGGCCAGCGAGTCGGCCAGCGCGGCGAAGGCGATCTTCTGCCGCCGGGACGCGATCCAGGCCGCCAGCGCGCCGAAACCGACCGCACCGTAGATGGCGATGCCGCCCTGCCAGATCGCGAAGGCCGTCCAGGGGTTGATCCCGGGCGCGAAGTAGTCCCCGAGGTGGGTCATCACGTGGTAGAAGCGGGCGCCCACGATCCCGATCGGGATGGCCCACAGCAGCACGGTCTCGAAGCTCTCGCTGCGTCCGCCCCGCGCCCGCCAGCGCCGGACGCCGATCGTCCAGGCGGCGACGATGCCGGTGATCAGGCACAGCGCGTAGATGTGGATCGTCAGCGGCCCGACCTGGAAGGAGCTGATCGAAGGGCTCGGGATGAACAGCGTCACGCGCCCATCCTTACCGAATGGTCAAGCCTGTTGTCGAACCGGCCACGTGGTTCAGACCGTGACCAGGTGGTCGGGCAGGTGCGGCAGCCAGTTCGTCCGCAGCGCCCGCATGCCAGGGAAGTCCGGACGGTCCTCGTACAAGGTGATGCTCGTGTTGTGGATCTCCAGCCAGCCGGTCATCTGCTCGATCCGCAAGAAGTGCCGGAACAGGAACTGGGCGAAGTGGCCGTGGCTGACCAGTGCGACCGTCGCATCCTGGTCATGGGCGGCCCGCAGGCCCGCGATCACCTCGGCCGCTCTGGCCGCGGCGGCCGGCACGGGCTCGAAAGGCTCGACGTACCAGCCCTCGTCCGTCGCGCAGTCGGGCAGGAGCAGCCGGGGGCTGACGGACCGCAGCGCGCTGGCTGCTCCGCCGTGATGCGGCTCGTTCTCGCCGGTCTCCTCGTCGACCTCGTACGGTCCGCCGACCTCGTACAGCCGGGCGTGTCCGTGCAGCGGCAGATCGAGCGCCTCGGCCAGCGGAGCAGCGGTCTGCACGGCCCGCAGCATGAGACTGCAGTAGAGCGCGTCGATCGACCACGGCAGCACCCCGCCGGCGATCGCCTGCGCGAGCAGGCCGGCCTGGGCGTGCCCGGTCGGCGTCAGGGCGGTGTCGGGATCTCGGCCGTCCTCTGCGCCAGTCTGCTCCCAGAGCAGGTTGTTGGTGGACTGCCCGTGCCGGATGACGATGAAGCGCACCGGCTACCGCCGCACGCCGGCGGTCAGGTCGGCCAGAACCGCGCGCAAGCCGGACAGATCGTCCGGGGTGCCGGCGTCGTCCGCAGCCAGCAGCGGCTTGATGAACGCGGAGCCGACGATCACCGCATCGGCATAGGACGTCACGTCGGCCGCCTGGTCGCCGTTGGAGACGCCCAGCCCGACGCCGACCAGTGTCTCCGGGGCCAGCCGGCGGATGCGCGCGACGAGGTCGGGCGCGGCCGTAGGGCTCGAGGCACGGGTGCCGGTGACACCCATCACCGAGGTCGCGTAGAGCCAGCCGCGACAGGCGTTCGTCGTGGCCACGATCCGCTCGTCTGTGGACGACGGCGAGACCAGGAAGACCCGGTCGAGGCCGCGGGACTCCGACGCGGCCAGCCAGTCGCCGGCCTCGTCCGGGATCAGGTCGGGGGTGATCAGGCCCGAGCCACCGGCGTTGGCCAGGTCGCGCGCGAACGCGTCCACTCCGTACCGGTCGACCAGGTTCCAGTAGGTCATCACCACCGCCGGCGTGCCGGAGGATCGGACGGCCTCCACGGCGGCGAAGACGTCCCGGGTCCGGACGCCGCGCTCCAGCGCCCGCGTGCCCGCGCGCTGGATCACCGGACCGTCCATCATCGGGTCCGAGTACGGCAGTCCGATCTCGACCAGGTCGACGCCCGGCGTGTCGCCACCCTCGCCGCAGAGGGCCTTCAGTGCCGCGAGCGAGCCCGGCACGGACGGGTAGCCGACCGGCAGGTAGCCGACCAGCGCCCCGCGCCCTTCGGCCTTCGCCGTCGTGAAGGCCGAAGCGGAGGACTGAACGGAAAAGGAACCGTCCCCTTTTCGTTCGGCGGGAGTCTCGACGAGTTCGACCAGCGGATCCGGGGTCATGCCGCACCTCCGGTCGAGGCGTCCGGTCTCCCGGTGAGGCCGAAGTACTTCACCGCGGTGTCCACGTCCTTGTCGCCGCGACCGGACAGGCAGACCACGATCGTCGGCTCGTAGTCCGGCTGCTCTACCGCGAGCCGCTGGCCCAGCCGGACGACCCCGGCCAGCGCGTGCGCCGACTCGATCGCCGGCATGATGCCCTCGGTCTTCGTCAGCAAGTCGAAGGCCGCCATCGCCTCAGCGTCCGTGACGGCCTCGTAGCTGGCGCGTCCGGCGGCGGCGAGCCACGCGTGTTCTGGTCCGACGCCGGGATAGTCCAGTCCTGCCGAGATCGAGTGCGACTCCATGGTCTGGCCGTCCTCGTCCTGCAGGATGTAGGTGCGCATGCCGTGCAGCACGCCCACCGAGCCGCCCTGGATCGCGGCCGCGTGGTGGCCGGTCTCGACGCCCTCGCCGCCAGCCTCGAAGCCGTACAGCGCCACCTCGGGGGTGTCGATGAAGTCGGCGAACGTGCCCATCGCGTTCGAGCCGCCGCCGACGCAGGCTGCCACGGCGTCCGGCAAGCGGCCGAACCTGCCGAGCATCTGTTCGCGGATCTCGGTGCTGATCACGCGCTGGAACTCCTTCACCATCCTCGGGAACGGGTGCGGGCCGGCCACCGTCCCGATCAGGTAGTGGGTGTTGTCCACGCTGGCCACCCAGTCCCGCATGGCCTCGTTCATCGCGTCCTTCAGCGTCTGGCTGCCGGACTCGACCGCGATCACCTCGGCGCCGAGCAACTGCATGCGGGCCACGTTCAGCGCCTGTCGGTCGGTGTCGATCCGGCCCATGTAGACGCGGCACTCCATGCCGAGCAGGGCCGCCGCGGTCGCCGTGGCCACACCGTGCTGTCCCGCCCCGGTCTCCGCGATCACGCGGGTCTTGCCCATCCGGCGGGTGAGCAGCGCCTGGCCCAGCACGTTGTTGATCTTGTGCGAGCCGGTGTGGTTGAGGTCCTCGCGCTTCAGCAGCACACGGACGTTGCCGCAGTGCTCGCTGAACCGGCGCGCCTCGGTGAGCGGCGTCGGACGTCCCGAGTAGTTGCGGCGCAGGTCGTCCAGTTCGCGCCAGAAGGACGGGTCGCCCATCGCGGTGTCGAACTCGGCCTCGAGCTGGTTCAACGCAGCGACGAGCGCCTCTGGGACGTAGCGGCCACCAAAGATGTCGTAGTGGCCGCCCGCATCGGGCAGCGTGGGAAGGATCACTCCCCTATTCACTCACACTCGGGCCCGGGAGTCATGCCAGGGACCGCAGCGCGGCCACCGCGGCGCGTGGGTCGCCGGTGCGGACCAGCATCTCCCCCACCAGGACGGCGTCCGCCCCGGCCGAGCGCATGCTGGTCGCGTCCTGCACACCGAGGATGCCCGACTCGGCGACCTTCACCGCATCGTCCCCGATGAGCTCAGCAAGTTCTTGGAAATGGCTCAAGTCGACCTCGAGTGTCTTGAGGTTGCGGTTGTTCACCCCGATCAGCCCCGCGCCCGCGTCCAGGGCCCTGCGCACCTCGTCCGCCGTGTGCGTCTCGACCAGGCACGTCACGCCGAGTTGCCCGGCCAGCTCGAGGAAGCCGACGAGCTGCGCCTGCGTGAGGGCTGCCACGATCAGCAGGGCAAGATCGGCGCCGGCCGCGCGGCCCTCCCACAACTGGTAGTCGGTGACCACGAAGTCCTTGCGCAGCAACGGGGTCGGGACGGCGGCCCGGACGGCGGCCAGGTCGGCCAGGCTGCCGCCGAAGCGGCGCTGCTCGGTGAGCACCGAGATCGCGGACGCCCCGCCCGCGGCGTACTCGGTGGCGAGGGCTGCCGGGTCGTCGATCGGGGCGAGGGCGCCCTTGCTGGGACTGGAGCGCTTGACCTCCGCGATCACGCTCAACCCCGGCGCGCGGAGCGCGGGGAGCGGATCCAGGGCGGGAGCCATGGTTTCGACCTGGGCCACCAGGTCGTCGAGGGGGCGGTGCGATCGGCGGACTTCGAGATCGACGACCACACCGGCGATGATCTCGTCCAGCACCGTCATGTCAGGACTGACCGTAACCCATCCGACGCAGCACGCCACCGGTGACCAGCGAAAGGACCAGCAGCACCGCGGCCACCCAGATCAGGGTCCAGTTGGGTCCCATGATGAACGCGATCGCCCCCAGGGTGAAGGCAACGGCAGCGATGATGCTGCCCGCCCAGGCCGCGGGGGTACGGCCGTGGTGGTACTCCCTGGCAGTGGCGCGCGTGGCCCGGTCAGCGCTTTCGATCATTCGATCGCTCCCTCGAGTCAGCAGTTACTGCGTGAAAAACCAAACAAGAGTCCATATTGGCGTCTTTGTTGCGGAGACCGCCACCCCTGTCCGCGAGGATTGGTGAGGATTCCTAACAGACTCTCAGGAACGAGGCCGATCCAGCCTGGTCAGCGCGGACGCATCCGCGATCGCACCCAGCACTGCCGCCGCCTTGTTGCGACTCTCGGCATCCTCGCTTGCCGGGACCGAATCGGCCACGACACCGGCTCCCGCCTGGACGTAGGCGACGCCGTCCTTCAGCAGCGCCGTCCGGATCGCGATCGCGGTGTCGGAGTCGCCGGCGAAGTCGAAGTAGCCCACGACCCCGCCGTACAGGCCGCGTCGCGAGACCTCCAGGCGGTCGATGATCTCCATCGCGCGGACCTTCGGCGCGCCGGACAGCGTCCCGGCGGGGAAGCAGCTCAGCGTCGCGTCCAGCGCGGTGCGGCCGGGCGCGAGGGTGCCGGAGACTGCGGCCTCCAGGTGCATCACGTGGCTGTAGCGGCGCACCTTCATGAACTCGACCACCTCGACGGTTCCTGGCAGGCACACCCGGCCGAGGTCGTTGCGGCCCAGGTCGACCAGCATGAGGTGCTCGGCCGCCTCCTTCGCATCGGCGAGCAGCTCGGTCTCCAGGCTCGCGTCCGACGCGGCGGTGGCGCCGCGCGGACGGGTGCCCGCGATCGGGTGCGTGGTGGCGCGCCCGTCCGTGACCTGGACGAGCGCCTCCGGGCTGGAGCCGACGATGGCGAAGCCGGCGAGTCGCAGCAGGTACAGGTAGGGGCTGGGATTGTTCCTGCGCAGGACCCGGTACACATCGAGCGGGTCGGCCGGGCAGTCCACCTCGAAGCGCTGGCTCGGCACGATCTGGAAGGCCTCCCCGGCCCGGATCTCCTCAATGGCCTCGGCCACGGCCGCCTCGTACTCGCCGGACGTCCGCTGCCGTCGGATCGGCGCGGGCACCGCCGCAGGGTCCGGGACGGCGACCAGCGGCTCGGCCGGACGCAGCAACGCCTCTGCCATCGCCTGCACGCGGGCGCAGGCGTCGGTGTAGGCGTCCTCGATGTGGTCGGCGGTGTCGTCGAAGTTGATCGCGTTCGCGACCAGCCATACCTCGCCGCTGTGGTGGTCGAGCACGGCCATGTCGGAGACCAGCATCATGACGAGTTCGGGGATGCCGAGGTCGTCCGGATTGCCGTCCGGCAGGCGTTCCAGCCGGCGCACGACGTCGTAGCCCAGGTAGCCGACCATGCCGGAGACCAGCGGCGGCAGGTCGTCCTCGCGCGGAGTGTGCAGCAACGTCAGGGTCTCGGCGAGCACCCGGAGCGGGTCGCCCCCGTCCGGGAGACCGGCGATCGGGCGTCCGCTGAACCCCCAGTGGGCCGTGCCCCCGGCCTCGGTCAGCGTCGCGACCGCGTTGACCCCCACGAACGAGTACCGCGACCAGACTCCGCCCTCCGCGGACTCGAGCAGGAAGGTGTTCGGACGGTCGCCGCAGAGTTGGTGGTACAGGCCGACCGGCGTGAAGTCGTCGGCCAGTAGCCGGGTGTGCACGCTGACCACCCGGCGCTCCGCGCCCGCGGCCAGGAAGCCGGGCAGGTCCGGGACGATCGTGAGGCTCACCGCTGGTCCTCCAGCAGCACGCGGTCGTCGAAGCAGGTGTCCGTCCCCGTGTGACATGCCGGACCCACCTGGTCGACCTTCAGCAGGAGCGTGTCGCCGTCGCAGTCCAGCCGCACCTCGCGTACCGCCTGCGTGTGCCCGCTGGTCTCGCCCTTCACCCAGTACTGCTGCCGGCTGCGCGACCAGTAGGTGCCGCGGCGTGTGTCCAGCGTGCGACGCAGGGCCTCGTCGTCCATCCAGGCCAGCATCAGCACCTGGCCGGAGGTCGCGTCCTGCACGATGGCGGGGACGAGGCCGTCGGGGTTGCGCTTCAGCAGGGCCGACACCTGTGGATCGAGTTCCGTCACCCGGACATTGTGGCAGGCCCCCTTCGGCTGCCCTGCGGGGCGGTGGGTAGGGTGCGAGGCATGAGCACCCGCGTGAGCAGCCACCAGCGACCTCGCGACCAGCGGACGGCCCTCTGCGACGCCCTCGACGCCGTCGAGCCGGGGGCGCCCACCCTCTGCGAGGGTTGGACCGCGCACGACATCGCCGCGCACGTGTGGGTCCGGGAGAACGAGTGGCTCCAGGTCGCCCCCGCGCTGCTGTGCGGCCGCCGCGACCGGATCGACGAACTGCGCCACCGGGTCATGCGGGAGCGCTCCTACTCCGACCTCGTCGCCGTGCTCCGTCTCGGTCCGCAGGGGCTCTCGCCGTTCCGCCTGCCCGGCGCGGAGGCGGCAGCCAACGGCGTCGAGTTCTTCGTGCACTGCGAGGACTTGCGCCGCGGCCGCGGCGTGAACACCCCCCGTGAGCGCGACGCGGCCCTGGAGAACCAGATCTGGCGGCGACTCCCGATGCTCGCGCGCTTCGGGCTGCGCCGCTGCCCGGTGGCGGTCTGGCTGGAGCGGGACATCGGCGACGGCGAGCCGGTGCGGATCGGACACGGCCCCGACATCGTCACGCTCAGCGGGCCTCCCACCGAGATCCTCCTGTACCTGTGGGGACGCCGTGCCGCGGCCAACGTCGACGTGATCGGCGAGCCCGCGTCCGTCTCGACGCTTGAGCGGTCCGTGCTCGGAATCTGAGCGTCCACGGGTTCGACCTCCGGCCGTCCCGCCCGGCCAAGCTGACAGAATGACGCCATGCGCGTCTACAACTTCTCCGCCGGCCCCGCCATGCTTCCGCTCGCCGCCCTCGAGGCCGCGCGATCCGAGCTCACCGACTGGCAGGGCTCGGGGATGTCGGTGATGGAGGTGTCGCACCGGGGCAAGGCGTTCGTGGAGTGCGCAGCGCAGACCGAGGCGTTGCTGCGCGAGTTGATGGGCATCCCCGGGAACTACCAGGTGCTGTTCCTGCAGGGCGGCGCGTCGGGTCAGTTCGACGCCGTGCCGATGAACCTCGCTGCCGAGGGCGACACCGTCGACTTCCTCAACACCGGCCAGTGGTCGGCGAAGGCGATCAAGGCGGCCAGGAAGTTCGGGCTGGTCGTCGACGTGCTCGCCGACGAGGCGGCGTCCAACTACACGACGACCCCGGCGCAGGGCAGCTTCTCCGTGAACCCGGAAGCCACCTACCTGCACTACACGCCGAACGAGACCATCGGCGGCGTGGAGTTCGGGTACGTGCCGGACGCCGGCGACGTGCCCCTGGTTGCGGACATGAGCTCGACGATCCTGTCCCGGCCGGTCGACGTCTCGAAGTACGCCCTGATCTACGCCGGCGCCCAGAAGAACATGGGCCCGTCGGGACTGTGCGTGGTGATCGTCCGCGACGACCTGCTCGGCAGGGCTCGAGCCACCACGCCGTCCATCTGGAACTACGCGGAGATGGCCGCCGCGGACTCGATGCTGAACACCCCGCCGACCTTCGGCATCTACCTGCTCGGCAAGATCCTGGAGTGGGTGCAGCAGTCCGGCGGCCTGCCCGCCATGGCCGAGCGGAATCGCGCCAAGGCCGATGTCCTGTACGGCTACCTCGACGCCAGCGACTACTACTTCAACCCAGTCGCCGTCGACTCCCGTTCGTGGATGAACGTGCCCTTCCTGCAGGCCAATGCCGACCTCGACAAGACCTTCGTCGCCGAGGCCGCGGCAGCCGGACTGACCAACCTGGCGGGCCACCGCTCGGTCGGCGGCATGCGCGCCAGCATCTACAACGCCATGCCCCTGGAGGGCGTGCAGGCGCTCATCGACTTCATGACCGACTTCGAGCGCCGCAACGGCTGAGGGGGCCACCGTGCCGGCAAACAGGTTCAGGATCAAGACCCTCAACGCGATCAGCCACACCGGGCTGTCCCGGCTCCCGAAGGAGGCGTTCGAAGTCTCCTCGGACGTCGTTGATGCGGACGCGCTCATGCTCCGCTCGGCGAACCTGCACGGGGTCGAGATCCCGGCGTCCGTCCTGGCCGTTGCCCGGGCGGGCGCGGGGACGAACAACATCCCGATCGCGGACTACTCCGCGCGCGGCGTCCCTGTGTTCAACACCCCGGGGGCGAATGCCAACGCGGTGAAGGAACTCGTGGTCGCCGCGCTGTTCCTCGCGGCGCGCAACATCGTGCCGGCCGCGGCGTTCGCGCACCGGCTGGAGGGCGACGCGGCGTCCATGGACAAGGCGGTCGAGGCGGGCAAGAAGTCCTACGTCGGCTTCGAGTTGCCGGGTCGCACGCTCGGCGTGATCGGCCTCGGCGCGATCGGGGTCGAGGTGGCGAACGCCGCCGTCGGGCTGGGCATGCGGGTATTGGGCTATGACCCGAGCGTCACGGTCGAGCACGCCTGGAAGCTCAGTTCTTCCGTGGAGCACGTGACCAATCTCGACCAACTGCTGAAGCGGGCCGACATCGTGACGCTGCATGTTCCGCTGGTGGACGGCACGCGCGGCCTGATCGGCGTCGACGAGTTGGAGAAGCTGCGCAAGTCGGCCGTGCTGATCAACTTCGCCCGCGGACCGATCGTGGACGAGTCCGCCGTGGTGGACGCGCTCGAGAGCGGGCAGTTGCGCGCCTACATCTGTGACTTCCCCTCCCCTGCGCTGAACAAGCGCGACAAGGTCGTGACTCTGCCGCACCTCGGCGCGTCCACCAACGAGGCGGAGGAGAACTGCGCGCGGATGGCGGCCGACCAACTGCGGGACTTCCTCGTCGAGGGCACCATCGTGAACTCGGTGAACTTTCCGAATGCCTCGCTCGCGCGGTCCGAGGGCACCAGCCGGATCGCGATCGCCAACAGCAACGTGCCGAACATGGTGGGCCAGATTTCGACCCTCCTGGCCGGTGCCGGGTTGAACATCGCCGACCTGCTGAACAAGTCCCGCGGCGATCTTGCCTACACCCTGGTCGACGTGGACGGCGATGTGCCAGACGCGCTGATGACCCAGATTCGCGCGATCGACGGGGTGCTGTCCGCCCGCCTGCTCTGATCAGGTCCAGCGCTCAGGCGACCAGGTCGTCACCGGCGAAGGGAACCAGAGCACAGTCGGTGGCCAGGTGCATCGGTTCGAGCGGCATCTCGAACCGCCGGGCCGCCTCGACCAGCGCGAGCGCCCATGCGCGATCGTCGGCGTCCATCGGATGCCGGCCGGGACGCGCGAGGAGGATCGCGATCGCGAGCTGGTCGCGGAAGTGCACGAGCATGCGCAGGAGCGCGTCGGCATCCTCGCTGGTCGGACGGACCGGCACGCCGCTGATCTCGTGTAGTTCGGGCAGTGCACGGCGCTCGTCGTCCAGGAACACCAGGTAGAGCCGACGTTCGGTGAACCCGAGCGGGCTCATCAGTTCCTGCCAGCAGCGGTAGAGGTCGGCGGCGGTGAGGATCGGTCTGGCCAGAAGGTCACTGTTCATACCTGGCATCCTCGGCAGCGGCAGTCAGGACCGTTCACCCATCCACAGGGCCGACGGCGACGTCCGGACTTTTCCACAGGCCGGTCAGGCCCGGATCGGCCACGCGCAGTCCCGGTACCTGGGTCATGACCGCGTCCACCGTGACCAGCGGCACGCCCTCGGTGATCGCCTGAGCGACGAGCAGGCGGTCGAAGGGGTCGCGATGGTCCCACTGCATCGAGCCCGCCAGCAGCGCGTGGGCCGTCGAGATCGGTAGTTCCTCCGCCGCGATCTCGGTCGCCCGCGCGGGCCAGGTCGGCACCAGAGCGCGGCCCGGCTCCAACGTGCCCAGCCGCGTCTTGGTCGCAACCTCCATCGCGCTCACCGCGGACACCAGCAGACGATTGGTGGGACGAGCCAACTCGGCAACGAACCCGCTGGCGAGCCGTCCTGAGTCACCCCAGAGCCACAAAAGGACGTGGGTGTCCAGGAGATAGGTCACTCCCACGCGGCCAACTCCGCCTCTGGAAGCGGCTCGTCGAAGTCGTCGGGGACTTTCGAAGGAGAGGCTGCCGAACGGACGCGCCCAACTGAGGTCCACGGGAACCAGCCTTGCCACAGGCTTCCCCGCGCGCGACGACGATCTCCTCGCCAGACTAGGTTGACCAGACCTGGTTGGTCAACGATCCGCCTGGATGACGCGGACCGCATCTGGTAGGAGTAGATCGCTCACCCGCACCGGGAGGAACCGTGCCTGCCACAAATCGTCAGGATCGCTTCCGGCTCCAGCTGGAATGGGGGCTGGCCCGCGCACAGTCGAGTCAGGCTGCTGTGGCCGTGGTCGTGGATGTGCTCAGCTTCTCCACATCCGTGTGCATCGCCGTCGAACGTGGCATGCGGGTCTACCCGTACGCCTGGAAGGGGCGCGACGCCCAGGTCTTCGCCCACCGACACCACGCGATCTTGGCCGTCGGCCGACGGGAGGCGACGACGGAGGGAGCGCCCATCGCGCCTTCGCTCTCCCCCGCCGACCTGCTGGTCTGTCCGCCCGTTGCACGACTCGTGCTGCCATCCCCGAACGGCTCGACGATCGCGGCCGCACTCCAGGCCGCGGGCGCCACCGTCATGATCGGCTGCCTGCGAAACGCCACAGCGACCGCGGACCGACTCGCGTGCGAACTGGACCGCGGACACGCAGTGCTGGTCATCGCCGCCGGTGAGCACCGGGCCGGGGACGGCTCCCTGCGTCCGGCCCTCGAGGACCACCTGGGTGCGGGCGCCGTGCTGTCGGCGCTGGTCAAGCTCGGATACGGCCCTGCCCTGAGCCCCGAGGCGTCCGCGGCTGTCGCCATGTTCCAGGCAGCCGAATCCCACCTGCTCGAATGGATGACGCACTGCGCCAGCGGTCGGGAACTCGCGGACAGAGGTTTCGGTTCAGACGTCCAGGTGGCGGCCGCCCTCGATGTGTCGCGAACCGTGCCGGTGCTGACCGACGCAGGTTTCGGATCAGATCCGGGATGACAGCGGACGGCCGGGACGGCGGGTTACGCGGGCCGATCAGGAGGCGGCCAGCCACTGGCGGGCGAGCCGGATCCTCGCCTCCACCTGCTCTGTGGTGGCCTGCGCCAGCGCCGGTCCCCCGGCCTCCCGGCGCAGGCCGGCGTGAACGTGGCTGTGCGGGACTCCCCTCACTCTCGCCACCTGGGAGACCAGGCTGTTCAGCTCCTTCCGGCGACCCTCCAGTGCACGGAACAGACTGACCTCGGCCGGTACTTTCTCGCGCTTCTCGCGGCGGCTGGCCCGGGCTAATTGCCGGCGCTGCCGTTCGGCCAGCAGGGACGCCACCTGGTCGGGCTCCAACAGTCCGGGCAGGCCGAGGTAGTCGGCCTCGTCCGTGCTGGTCGGCTCGGCCTGCAGCCCGTAGGCGTGGGCGTCGAACAGCACATGGTCGAAGATGGCGTTGGCCTCCAGCGTCTCCTGTTCCCCGTCCAGATCCGCCGTGCGGCGGGTGCGGTTCGCCTCCGCCA
This sequence comes from Propionicimonas sp., assembly GCA_036770475.1. Taxonomy (GTDB): domain Bacteria; phylum Actinomycetota; class Actinomycetes; order Propionibacteriales; family Propionibacteriaceae; genus Propionicimonas. Next base: position 82,020 of record DAIPJC010000008.1, read on the forward strand.
GCAGAGCTTCCTCCTCGCTCCACAGATCATCGGCGTGCTGTGGACGGCCCAGCACGTGGTCGCGCTGCCGCTCCAGCGCGCCCGCGTGCGCCAGCAGGATCGGGACGGTCGGCAGGAACACGCTGGCCAGTTCCCCGCGTCGCCGGCTGCGGACGAACCGTCCGACCGCCTGCGCGAAGAACAGTGGCGTCGAGGTCGCCGTCGCGTACACGCCGACGGCGAGTCGGGGCACGTCCACGCCCTCCGAGACCATCCGGACCGCGACCATCCATCGATCGGTGGATTCCGCGAAGGACTCGATCCGACGGCTCGCGCCGGGATCGTCGGACAGCACCACCGTCGCCTTCTCGCCGGTGATCGAACCGAGGGCCCGCGCATAGGCGCGGGCCTGTCTTTGGTCGGTGGCGATCACCAGGCCTCCCGCGTCAGGCACGTGCCGGCGCACTTCGGTCAGCCGCTTGTCGGCGGCTGACAGCACGGCGGGCATCCACTCCCCTGCCGGGTCCAGGGCGGTACGCCAGGCCTGCGCAGTGACATCCTTCGTGAGCGGCTCGCCCAGGTTCACCGCCAGTTCGTCCCCCGCCCTGGTCTTCCAGCGCATACCGCCGCCGTAGGCGAGGAACACGACCGGACGCACCACGTGGTCGCGGAGCCCTTCCGCGTAGCCATACGTGTAGTCGGCGACCGACCGTTTCGTCCCGTCGGTCTCCTCGACGTAGCGGACGAACGGGATCGGTGTCGCGTCCGAGCGGAACGGGGTGCCGGTGAGAGCCAGCCGCCGGGTGGCGAGCGCGAACGCCTGCCCCACGGCCTCACCCCAGCTCAAGGCGTCGCCGGCGTGATGGATCTCGTCGAAGATCACCAGTGTCTTCGCGTTCGCCGTGCGCGCCTCGTAGGCGAACGTGGCCGCCGCGACGCCGGCATAGGTCACCGCCTGGCCCTGGAACTGCCGCGACCGGCCGCGCCTGCTGCCACCCAGGCCGGGATCGAGTCGCAGGCCGACCTTCGCCGCCGCGTCCGCCCACTGCACCTTGAGGTGTTCGGTGGGCGTGACCACGATCACCTGCTCGATCGTGCGGGCTTCCAGCAGGTCGGTGGCCACCCGGAGGGCGAAGGTGGTCTTGCCCGCGCCCGGCGTCGCGACGGCGAGGAAGTCACGCTGCGCCAACTCGCGGTAGCGCGTCAGCGCTTCCACCTGCCAGGCCCGCAGCCGTGCCGCCGTGCCCCAGGCGGCCCGTCCCGGAAACGCCGGGGACAGGTCGTCAATCGGCACGGCTCACCTCCCGGGGCGTCGCTTCAGCAGCAGGACGGCGAGACCGATCCCGACCAGGTCGGCCAGGGCGTCGAAGGGGTCACCGTCCCGGTACGGGACGAACCGCCACTGGATCAGCTCGCTCACCACAGCGTGGACGGCGAACACTCCCGCGACCAACCCGACACGCCGAGTCAGCCAGCCGAACACGTACACCGGGACAGCGAAGAGCAGAACATGTACCACCTTGTCAGCGCCCGGTAGCCAAGGCAGTTCGAGACCTCCGTCCGGGGTGCCAGGCAGGTACAGCGCGACCAGATGGACGACGATCGCGAGACCGGCGAGCACCCAGAGCCAGCGGTTGGTCGAGCTTGTCGAGACCTCTGCAGCGGTTTCGACAGGCTCAACCAGCCGCTCCGGCTCAAGCAGCGGTTCCTCGTCAGGCAAGTTTCTCCAGGACCAGTTCCCGGACGCGGGCCGCGTCGGCCTGCCCGCGCATGTCCTTCATCACCGCGCCGATCAGGGCGCCGGCCGCCTGCAGCTTGCCCTCCCGGATCCGGGCGGCCACATCGGGGTTCGCTGCGATCGCTGCGTCCACCGCTGCGGAGAGGGCGCCGTCGTCGGAGACTACGGCGAGTCCGCGCGAAGCCACTACATCGGCGGGCGAGCCCTCACCGGCCAGCACGCCGTCGATGACCTGGCGAGCGAGCTTGTCGTTCACGGTGCCGGCGTCGACCAACCCCTGCACCGCGGCGACCTGCGCGGGGGTGATCGCCAGTTCGTCCAGTCCCACCCCGGCCTCGTTGGCGCGCCGCGCCAGCTCGGTCGTCCACCACTTCCGCGCCGGCTGGGGACTCGCGCCGGCAGCGACCGTCGCCTCGACCAGGTCGAGCGCGCCCGCGTTCACGACATCCTGCAGTTCGAGGTCGCTGAACCCCCAGGCCGCCTGCAGCCTCGTCCGGCGCAGGTTGGGCAGCTCCGGCAGGGTTGCGCGCAGCTGCTCCACCCATTCCCGGCTCGGCGCCACCGGCACCAGATCGGGCTCCGGGAAATAGCGGTAGTCCTCGGCCTGCTCCTTCGACCTGCCGGGCGTGGTGTAGCCACCGTCCTCGTGCCAGTGCCGGGTCTCCTGGTGCACGGCGCCGCCGCCCGACAGGACCGCAGCCTGGCGCTGGATCTCGTACGTGAGCGCCCGCTCGACGCTGCGCAGCGAGTTCACGTTCTTGGTCTCGGTGCGCAGCCCGAACTCGGTGGCGCCCTTCGGCATCAACGACACGTTGGCGTCGCAGCGCAGTGAGCCCTGCTCCATCCGGACGTCGGAGACCCCGAGCGCGAGCATCAGGTCGCGCAGGAACGACACGTACGCCTTGGCCACCTGGGGCGCCTTCGCGCCCGTCCCGGTGATCGGCTTGGTGACGATCTCGATCAGCGGTGTGCCGGCACGGTTGTAGTCAACGAGGGAGTACTCAGCGCCGCCGATCCGCCCGGTGGTGCCGCCCATGTGGACGAGCTTGCCCGCGTCCTCCTCCATGTGCGCGCGCTCGATCTCGATCCGGAACACCTCTCCGTCGACGTCCACCTCGACCCAGCCGTCGTAGGCGATCGGCTCGTCGTACTGCGAGGTCTGGAAGTCCTTGGTCATGTCCGGGTAGAAGTAGTTCTTCCTGGCGAACCGGCACCATTCGGCGATGCTGCAGTTCAGCGCCAGTCCGATCCGGATCGCCGACTCGATGGCCTTGGCGTTCACCACCGGCAGCGAGCCCGGCAGACCCAGGCACACCGGGCACGTCTGGGTGTTCGGTTCGGCACCGAAGGCGTTCACGCAGCCGCAGAACATCTTGGACGCGGTGTTCAGCTCCACGTGCACTTCCAGGCCCAGGACCGGCTCGTACGCCGCCAGCGCGGAGTCGTACTCCAGCAGTTCCGCAGTCATCGTGCACCTCCCACGTTCAGGTACGCGCCGGCGTCGGAGTCGGCCAGCTGGTCCAGCGGCGAGGCGCCCCCGCGTCCGGCCAACTCCCGCTCCAGAGCCGCGCCCACCCGATACAGCCGGTCGTCGGCGAGCGCGGGCGCCATCACCTGGAAGCCGACCGGCAGGCCGTCGTCCGGGCTCAACCCGCACGGGATGGACGCCGCGCAGTTGCCGGCCAGGTTGGACGGGATCGTGCACAGGTCGGCCTTGTACATCGCCAGCGGGTCGTCCACCCGCTCGCCGATCCGGAACGCCGTCGTCGGCGTGGTCGGCGACACCAGCACGTCCACAAGCCCGAACGCCGCGTCGAAGTCGCGCTTGATCAGCGTGCGCACCTTCTGCGCCGAGCCGTAGTAGGCGTCGTAGTAGCCGGACGAGAGCGCGTAGGTGCCGATGATGATCCTCCGCTTGGCCTCCGCGCCGAAGCCCGCTCCGCGCGTGAGGTTCATCACCTCCTCGACGCTGTTCACGCCGTCGTCACCGACCCGCAGGCCGTAGCGCATGGCGTCGAAGCGGGCGAGGTTGCTCGACACCTCGCTGGGCATGATCAGGTAGTACGCGGCCAGCGCATAGTCGAAGTGCGGGCAGGAGACCTCGACGATCTCCGCACCCAGACCCTCGAGGGCGGCCAGCGCCTCACGGAAGCGCTGCTCGACGCCCGGCTGGTAGCCCTCGCCGCCGAGCTCCTTCACCACCCCGATCTTCATCCCGGCGATGTCGCCGCTGCGGGCCGCACCCACGACGTCGGGGACCGGGGCGTTGATCGAGGTGGAGTCGCGAGGGTCCCAGCCGGCGATCACCCGGTGCAGCAGCGCGGCGTCCAGCACCGTCCGGGCACAGGGGCCCGGGGTGTCGAGCGAGGACGCCATCGCCACCACGCCGTAGCGGGACGTGGCGCCGTAGGTGGGCTTGATCCCGACCGTCGCCGTGACGGCCGCAGGCTGCCGGATCGAGCCGCCGGTGTCGGTGCCGATCGCCAGAGCCGCCTCGAAGGCCGCCAGCGCCGCCGCCGAGCCGCCACCAGAGCCGCCCGGGATCCGCGTCGTGTCCCACGGGTTGTGGGTGGGGAAGAAGCCTGAGTTCTCGGTGGACGAGCCCATCGCGAACTCGTCCAGGTTGGTCTTGCCGAGGACGACCGCGCCGGCGTCCAGCAGCTTCTGCGCGATCGTCGAGCTGTACGGCGGCACCCAGCCCTCGAGGATGCGCGACCCGCAGGTCGTGGGCATGCCGGTCATCGTGAAGATGTCCTTCATCGCCAGCGGGACGCCGGCCAGGGGGCCCAGTTCCTCACCGGCCGCGCGCCGGGCGTCCACAGCATCGGCCGCAGCGAGCGCGCGATCGGCATCCACGTGCAGGAAGGCCCTGACCTCGCCGTCGACGGCGCCGATCTGGTCAAGGTGCGCCTGGGCGACCTCGCGGGCGCTCACCTCGCCGGACGCGACCAGCCCAGCCAGGTCGGCGGCGGTCGAACGGAGGATGCTCACGCGCTGACTCATGCTTCCTCCTGCAGGATGCGCGGGACGCGGAAACGCCCGTCCTCGACGGAGGGGGCGCCGGCCAGCACGGCGGCAGCGCTCAGGGACGGGGCCACCACGTCGTCGCGAAACACGTTCGTCAGCGGGAGCGCGTGGGAGGTGGGAGGCACGTCCGGAGTAGCGACCTCGGTGACCCTCGCGACTGAGGCCAGGATCACATCGAGCTGCGGCGCGAGGTGGGCCAGTTCTTCATCGGTGAGCCGGATCCGGGCCAATTCCCCGAGTCGGGCCACGTCGGCAGCGGTCAAGGCCAAGGTGAACTCCTGTAGCGAACCGGGCCTGAGCCCGCGGGAATCTCACTTTACCGGTCTGTCTTGACACCGCTGTAACACCGGTGCGCCAGACTGGCCGGGTGTTCCTGATGCGAGTGGTGCTCCCCGACCGTCCGGGCTCGCTGGGCGCCGTGGCCACGGCCATGGGCGCGGTCGCCGCCGACATCAACGCTGTAGAGATCGTCGAGAAGTACGAGGGCTACGCCATCGACGACTTCATGCTGGAGCTGCCGGCCGGCGCGGCGCCGGACTCGCTGATCACGGCGTGCACGTCGGTTCCCGGCGTCGAGGTGGTCTGGCTCTCCCACTACCCGGAGGCATGGGGTCTGCAGGCGGACGTGGACGTGCTCAACGACATGACCGAACAACCCGAGCACGCAGAGGAGATCCTCACCAGGGAGGCGCCGGCGGTGTTCCGCGTGACCTGGGCGGTACTCGTGGATCGCGCCCAGCGGAGCGTGGTCGCCCAGACCGATCTCGCCCCGGACCTGGACGCCGCTGGCGTCACCGCTCTCGGCGACCTCGCGGAGGTGCGACAGGACGAGTTGCCTGACGGCTGGATCCCCGGCTGGGGCGAGACCATCATCGCGGTGGCACCGTTCCGTAGCGACGCGTCCATCGTGCTCGCCCGCCGCGGTGGGCCGGAGTTCCTCAAGTCGGAGCTCGCCCGGCTGCGGCACCTGGCTGCGCTGGCGCTGTAGGGGTCGTCGAGACTGTCGAATCCCGAACCTCCCGTCCGTCGTGGAGGTGAAGGAGGTCTCACCATGATCACCAGTCACACCACTTTCGTCCTGCTCGCCGAGCGCCGTGCGCCTGCTCGTCCTGGCGGCGATCTGCCGGTCAGGACCACTCGTTCCGCCACGTTGCCACGCCGGGCTCTCGCGACACTGGCCGGTCTGGCGGGGCTGCGTCGTAACGTTTCCCCCACGGGTGTCGATCCGGCACCGGCCCGTTCGTCGTGAGATCAGAGAGAAAGGAAGAACCATGGAATACCTGCTGCTCTACTCCGACGGGGCTGACCCGCAGCCGTACGACCCTGCCGAGGACAACATCGCCGAGTGGGTCGACGACCTCATCGCCCGCGGCATCTCCGAGTACGGCGAGCGCCTGCGTCCCGGCCAGGATGCGACGACCGTCCGGGTGCGCGATGGCCGTGTACTCGTGACTGAAGGCCCCTACACCGAGGCGAAGGAATGGGTGGGCGGCTTCGACATCATCGACTGCGCCGACCTCGACGAGGCCATTGAGATCGCCTCGCGGCACCCGGCGGCGCGCTCGGGGACGGCTGAGGTCCGCCCGTTCATGGCATCGGCTGACGGTCACGGCTCACGCGTCGTTCCGCGCAGCTTCCCCGAACGGCCCACGAACGGCCAGCGGTACCTGATGTTCGTCTGCGTGGATCCCTCCGGTCCGAGCGGCGAACCGTCCGATCCCGAGCCGTGGGTCGAAGAGATGGACGGCCGCGGAGTCCGGCTGTTCGGTCAGGTGCTGCGGCCGCCGGAGGACGCCGTCCTCATCCAGTCGCGGAACGGCCGCACCCTCGTCACGGACGCGCCGCTCAGCGAGGCCAAGGAGTGGATCGCCGGGCTCGACTTCCTCGAGGTGAGCGGGCTCGACGAGGCCGTACAGGTCGCCGCGGCTCATCCGATGGCCAGCGTCGGCACCATGGTGCTCAGCCCGGCGTGGCCGTTCGACCCTGCCGGCGACCATGTCGCCCGTGCCGCGCGTGAGGCTGGTGAACGCGACCTGCGCACCGAACCGGCCGTGGAGACCGTGTCCTGACCACGAACGCCGCGGGCTCGGCGGCCGGGTCCGACCCGGTCGTCGGTCCGGCGGTGCGCGCGGCCTTCGAGAGCGAGTGGGCAAGGATCGTGGCGACGCTCATCCGGCTGACCGGTGACTGGGACGTTGCCGAGGACGCCGCCGCCGGCGCCTTCGAGCGGGCCCTGACGACCTGGCCGAGGGACGGCGTCCCGCGCAGCCCCGGCGCCTGGCTGACGACGGCCGCCCGGAACCTCGCCCTCGACAAGCTCCGGCGACGCGGGGTCGAGACCCAGAAGCTGAAGGACTGGCTGGCCATGGACGACGCACGGGGGTGGTCTCACGACCCGGCGGAGGTCGTCGACGGCGAACCCGAGTGGGACGACCGGCTGCGGCTCATCTTCACCTGCGCCCATCCGGCGCTGCCGCTGGAGTCGCGTGTCGCGCTCACCCTGCGGACGGTCGGAGGGCTGACGACGCCTGAGGTCGCCCACGCGTTCTTCGTCAGTGAACCGACGATGGCCCAGCGGATCGTCAGGGCGAAAGCCAAGATCGCCCACGCGGGCATCCCGTACCGCGTGCCCGCGTCGGATGCCCTGCCCGAGCGGCTCGACGGAGTGCTCGCCGTCCTCTACCTGATCTACAACGAGGGCTACACCGCCTCTTCCGGCGCGCATCTGCAGCGTCCGGATCTCGCCGCCGAGGCGATCCGGCTGGCCCGGCTGCTGGTGGGTCTGTTGCCGGAGTCAGAGGCCCGGGCGCTGCTGGCACTCATGCTGCTGCAGCATGCCCGGTCGGCCGCTCGGGTCGACGCGAACGGCGACCTCGTCCCGCTGGAGGATCAGGACCGCTCGCTCTGGGACACCGCGGAGATCGCCGAGGGCCTGACGCTCCTGCGTGGCCCCGTGACCCGACGGGGCGCGTACCGCGTGCAGGCCGGGATCCAGGCCGTCCACGCGCTCGCCAGGACCGCTGCGGAGACCGACTGGACGGCCATTCTCGCGTTCTACCGCGAGCTTCCCGACTCACCGTTCGTCGAGCTGAACCGCGCCATCGCGCTCGCCATGGCAGAGGGGCCACGAGTTGGCCTGGCCGCGCTCGACCGGCTCGCGGCGTCCGGGCAACTCGCGGGGCACCACCTGCTGCCCGCGGCCAGGGCGGACCTCAGCCGTCGCGCGGGCCTCGTCCAGGCAGCGGCCACCTCCTACCGCGAGGCGATCGAACTGGCTCCCACCGGGCCGGAACGGCGCTATCTCGAACGCCGGCTGGGTGCGCTCAGCGGATGATCGTGTAGATCCAGTACCCGTATCCGACGACCGCGGCGGTGACCAGAACGACCGCGAGGATCGTCCACCAGCGCATGCGCCTCTTCTTGCGGGTGGGCAGCACGTCTACCGGGCCCCACTCGCCCATCTGCGGACGCACGCGCGGCGGTGCACCCACGTTCAGGTTCAGATCGGAGTTCAGGCCCTCTGGCACGGACGCAACCCTACCCGGCCGGATGCTCCCTGAGCCTGACGATGCTCCCTGAGCCTGACGATGCTCCCTGAGCCCGACGAAGGGCGACCAGCGGGCTTCGTCAGGCTCAGCCAGCGTCGCCGGACGCTCCCCGAGGTTGACGAAGCGCCTCCGGGCCGCCGGCCAGCAGGGCTTCGAAGCCGGCGGCGTCCAGGATCGGCACGCCGAGCGACACCGCTTTGTCGTACTTGGAGCCGCCGCCCTCGCCGGCGACCAGGAAGTCCGTCCGGGACGAGACCGACCCGGCGGCCTTGCCGCCGTGCGCCTCGATCGTCTCGGCGACACTGTCCCTGGTGTAGCCGGGCAGCGAGCCGGTGACCACCAGGGTCAGGCCCGCCAGGGTCTGGGGCGACTCGGGGCCCGCGGCAGGCTCCTCCGAGAGTCGGCACCCGGCCGCCTTCCACTTCTCGACGATGGCGTTGTGCCAGTCCACCGCGAACCACTCGGTGATCGCCTGGGCCAGCGTCGGCCCAATGCCGGAAACGGCGCTCAGCTCCTCCAGGCTCGCCGACTGCAAGGCGTCGATGCTCGGGAACGCCGCCGCCACGTCGGGCGCGACCCCTTTGCCGATGTGCCGGATCGACAGGGCGACCAGGAACCGCGCGAACGGCCGGGTCTTCGCCGTCTCGAGGTTGTCGAGCAGCTTGCGTCCGTTCGCCGACAGCCGGCCGTCCTTCGTAGTCAGTACGCCGGCGCCGACCAGTCTCTCCTCGGTGAGGCCGAACAGGTCGCCTTCATCGGTGAGCAGGCCGGCGCTCAGCAGGGCGTCCGCCGACTGCCAGCCCAGCACCTCGATGTCCAGCGCCTGGCGGGAGGCGAGGTGGAACAGCCGCTCGCGCAGCTGGGCCGGGCAGGAACGCCGGTTCGGGCAGCGGATGTCGGCGTCCCCCTCCTTCTCCGGACGTAGCTCGGTGCCGCAGGCCGGGCAGTGGCTCGGCATCACGAACTCGCGCTCGGTGCCGTCCCGCAGATCGGCCACCGGGCCCAGAATCTCCGGGATCACGTCGCCGGCCTTCCGCAGCACGACCGAGTCGCCGATCAACACGCCCTTGCGCTTCACCTCGGACGCGTTGTGCAGGGTCGCCTGTTCGACGGTCGAACCGGACACGAACACCGGCTCCATCACCGCGTACGGAGTGACCCGCCCGGTGCGTCCCACGTTCACGCGGATGTCGAGGAGTTTCGTGGTGACCTCTTCCGGCGGGTACTTGTACGCGATCGCCCAGCGCGGGGCCCGGGACGTGTGGCCGAGCTTCTGCTGCAGCGACCGGTCGTCGACCTTGATCACGACCCCGTCGATCTCGTGCTCGACGGAGTGCCGGTGCTCGCCGTAGCGGGCGATATAGGTCTTGACCTCCGCCACTGAGTGACAGATCCGGTAGTGGTCGGACGTGGGCAGCCCCCAGCCGCGCAGGAGTTCGTAGCCGTGCGACTGGCGGTCGAGGTCGGGACCGGAGTACTCGCCGATGCCGTGCACGAGGAAATGCAGCCGTCGTTGGGCGGTGACCTTCGGGTCCTTCTGCCGCAGCGAACCGGCCGCGGAGTTGCGGGGATTCGCGAACGGGGCCTTGCCCGCCGCGACCAGCCCCGCGTTGAGCGTCGCGAAGTCCTCCACGCGCATGAACACCTCACCGCGCACCTCGACCACGTCCGGAACATCGGCGCCGGTGAGCCGGGTGGGGATCGCCTCGATCGTGCGGACGTTGGCGGTCACGTCCTCGCCCACGGTGCCGTCCCCGCGGGTGGCCGCGCTGGTGAGCCTCCCGTTGCGGTAGACGAGGTCGAGCGCGAGGCCGTCGATCTTCAGCTCGCACAGGTAGCCGGACGCAGCCACGGGCTCGCCGGCCAACGACTCGGCCCGGGCCAGCCACTTGTCGAGTTCCTCCAGTGAGAACACATTGTCGAGGCTCATCAGCGGCGCCAGATGCGTAACCGGGGAGAAGGTCGTGCTCGGCGCGCCACCCACCTGCTGGGTGGGGCTGTCCGGCGTCCGCAGGTCGGGGTGTGCGTCCTCGATCTCGATCAGCTCGCGCATCAGGGCGTCGAACTCCGCGTCCGAGACCACCGGCGCGTCCTCCATGTAGTAGCGGAAGCGGTGGTCGGAGATCTGCGCGCTCAGCTCTGCGTGCCTCGCCCGGGCGGCGTCTTCGGTCATGGCCGAAATCTACCGTGGGCCCCCGACAGCCGTCCTCGCACCGGGCCGCGCCGCCCACTCGCCACAGACGCTGCCGAAACTCGTCCACGCTGCCGAAATTTCGGTAGCTTCTGCATTTTTCGGCAGCGTTTGTCGTGGGGGTCCTCTGGTTGACTGGACGGATGGCCCGGACGATCTACTACACCGCGACCAGCCTCGACGGCTTCCTCGCCACGAATGACCACAACCTCGACTGGCTGCTCTCCCGCAAGGCCGGGGAGAGCGGGCCGCTCGACTACGAGACCTTCATCGCCGACGTCGGAGCGATCTGCATGGGCGCGAACACCTACCGCTGGGTGCACCGCGAGCTCCACGACGCGGACGGCGCCGAGCGCCAGCCCTGGCCGTACCGCCAGCCCAGCTGGGTGTTCAGCCACCACGACCTGCTGCCGTGGCCGGGCGCGGACGTCCGTCCGACCTCCGACCCCGTCGAGGTCGTACACGCCGAGATGGCCGCTGTCGCAGGGGACGGCGTGATCTGGGTGGTGGGTGGCGGCGAGCTGGCCGGCCAGTTCCTCGACCACGGCCTGCTCGACGAGGTCGTGGTCAACATCGCCCCGGTCACGCTGGGTTCAGGCAAGCCGCTGCTGCCGCGACGTACCGAGCTGCGCCTGGAACAGACCGTGCCCAGCGGCGAGTTCGTGGCCGCACGGTTCGACGTGGTCCGTTAGGCCGGGGACTCCTCAGGCCTTGGGCAGCCACGGCGACACCTGGACCTGGGTGCCGTTCTTGAGCTGGAAGAGCCCACCGAAGCTCGCGCGCTTCGCGCCGGCCCACGGAGCGACCAGGATTGTCCGCGCCTCCCGGTCGTAGGCACCCGCGTCGGCCCGCCAGAAGAGTTCCGCATGAGCCACGTCCCCCGGTTCCAGCCGGACGGACGGCGGCGTGGCCTTCTGCCCGTTCCCGCCGCCTCCGTGGGTGAGCTTCACCCTGATGTTGTCACCGAGCAGGTCGGCGAACGCGATGTCGGGGAATCCCTTGAGCACACATGACCGGTCGCCGCGGTTCACCACAGCCAGGCTCGCGTAACGGCCACCCGCCGCTGCGTCGAGACTCTGGTATGACGCCACCACATCCGACTCCGCACAGCGTCCCGAGAACGCCCGATCGGCGACGGGATTGAACGGCAGCGGCGGATCGGAGGGTTCCGCGGACGGTACGGGCGCCGAGGCCGCCGGTCGCGGCATGGGCGCAGGGGGCGCCGAGTGCGCGGTGAGCACGGCGGCAGTGAGCACGCCCAGACCGATCCCGGCCAGCAGCGTCGAGAACGCGAGAGCGCTGGCAACGGCGATTCGCAGCTGGAGCACCGGGCCCAGTTCGGCTGCTGGGCGCCTCGGGGCCAGCCAGGTCGTGACCGCCGCCGCGGGGAGACCCCACACCACTGCCCAGCGCAGCGTTGCGGACACCCCCTCGACCACCAGCGCATAGAGCGCCGCCCGCGAGGGCAGGGTGCCGCCGGCCAGCGCCGACCCAAGGCCGACCACACCGCTCGTGACGAGGGCTGCGCACGCTGCGCCGGCCCACAGCAGAACGAACCGGCGGCCGGGCCGCTCCTCCCCGACGGCCCGCAACACGAGGTTGGCCAGGGTGGCCAGCGCCAGGCCGAGAGTGCCGGCGATGGCCAGGGTGAGCAGGTCGGACCGAGGCGCGGCCAGCATGCCGGCGATGCCGAAGGAGAGATCTGGCAGCAGTGGTGAGGTCGCACCTTGTTCGCGCAACACCCACCCGACAAGGACAGACGCGCTCCCGATCACCGGCAGGCTGATCCAGCCGAGCCTCCGCCAGCCGTGCGCTTCGTCGCGTGCCACCCAGCCAGTATTCACGACCGAGGGAAATGCCTGGCTCAGGCCAGTTCGGCCGCCACCTGCTCGGACGCCTTGGCCAGCACGTCGAAACCGCGGCTCACCTCAGCCGTGGTCCAGCCGGCCAGCCCGCACGCCGGGGTCAGGACGAGGCGATCCGCGAGGTCGTCGGCTCCGATCCGCTCGATCGCGGCGAGCGCGTGCCGCCGGACCGCGTCCACGCCGACGGGCGGCTCGCCGCCCGTCGGCAGACAGCCCAGATAGATGCCGGCACCGGCGTCAGACGCCCCGGCCAGCGCGTCCCAGTCGCCCGTGCCGAGCTGGTCGAGGTCGAGCGACACCGCGTCGAAGCCTGCTGCCGTCGGGTCTCCGTGCAGGAGGGAGGCCAACGGCCATCCGTCCGGCCAGCGCGCACAGCTGTGCAGGACGGCCGGCACGGCGAGCCCGCGGCGAGCGGGCTCGGCGGTGATCCAGCCCAGCGCGCGGCAGATTTCGGGAAGGTCGACCGCGCGATGCCGGAAGAAGCCGCCCGGCGTCGGCACCGCGCCCGCCGCCACCATCGGCAGGGACGGCTCGTCCACCTGCAGCACCAGTTCGAGATCCGGCAGCCGGCGGGCCAGGTCGGCGAGCAGCTCACCCACGCCCTCGGCGACCGCCTGGGCGAGATCGCGCCGGGCGCCCTGGTCGGCCAGCACGCGTCCGGTGTTGGCCACGCCGAGCGACGCGGCGAGCGTCCAGGGCCCGGTCACGGCCACCTTGAAACGGCCCGCGTAGCCGTACGCCGCTTCCTCGAGCTGGTCGAGGTCGTCCCGCCATGTTGCCCGGGCTCGTCGCTGGTCGACGCCGGGTGCGTCGGCCAGCCGCCACTCCCCCGCGCTCAACTCCGCGGGCAGCCCGGACGGCAGGCCGAGCCCGCGTCCGATCATCGCCGCCCACGGACCACGAGCCGGCAGTTCGGGCAGGTACGGCAGGTCCGGCACCTTGTCGAAAGTCATTCGCGCGGCCGCAGCGAAGTCCGTGCCGGGCAGCGACCCGAGGCCGGTGAAGGTCACCATCAGGCCGCCGCCGCCGCGATCGTCGCGCTGCCGACCACCCGGTCGCCGTCGTAGTGGACGGCTGCCTGGCCAGGGGCGACGCCGAAGGCAGGCTCGTCCAGTTCGATCCGGACCGACTCACCGTCCCATGCGATCGTGGCCGGCATGGCCTCGCCGTGCGCGCGAACCTGGACGAGACCTCGCCACGCCCCCGCCACCGGCTGTTCCGTCCACGTCGGACGAATGCCTTCGATCACCCGGACGGCCAGCGCGGCCTTCGGCCCGACCGTCACCGTGTTCTGCACCGGGTCCACGCCCAGGACGTAGCGCGGGCGGCCGTCCTGCGCGGGTACCGAGAGGTGCAGGCCATGGCGCTGGCCCACGGTGAACTGGTGCGTCCCCGTGTGCGCGCCGAGCACATCGCCGCCCACATCCACGATGTCGCCGGGCCGCCGGCCCAGCCGGGAGTGCAGGAATCCGGCCGTGTCACCGGTCGGGATGAAGCAGATGTCGTGGCTGTCCGGCTTCTTCGCCAGGCTGAGTCCGCGCGCCGCCGCCTCAGCACGCACCTCCGCCTTCGACGTGTCCGCACCGAGCGGGAACAGCGAGTGCCGCAACTGGTCGGCGTCCAGCACGCCCAGCACGTACGACTGGTCCTTCGCCGGCTCGGCGCTGCGGTACAGCGAGACTCGCCTCTCAGAGGCCTCCAGTCGCGCGTAGTGCCCGGTCGCGACCGCATCGAACCCCAGCGCCCGGCCACGGTCGAGCACGGCGGCGAACTTGATCTTCTCGTTGCACCGCAGGCACGGGTTGGGCGTACGGCCGGCCGCGTACTCGCTCACGAAGTCGGCGACCACGTCTTCGGCGAAGCGCTCGGCGAAGTCCCAGACGTAGAACGGGATGCCGAGCACGTCGGCGGCCCGCCGGGCGTCGTGCGAGTCCTCCAGCGAGCAGCAACCCCGTGCCCCACTGCGGTAGGTCTCCGGGTTCTTCGACAGCGCGAGGTGCACCCCGACGACGTCGTGGCCGTCGTCCACGAGACGTGCCGCGGCGACGGCGGAGTCCACCCCGCCGGACATGGCTGCCAGTACTCGCATGCGCCCTCCTCGAGACCCGGAGAGTGTACGTCCCCGCGACTCCGCCAGCTGGGCCGTCAACCCGGAGGTGCGGGAAGACTCGTTCTCTCCATCCGCCGTTGTCCTGATGTTCCCGGAGGTGTTCCCGACCGTTCCTACGCTGCCCGTGTGCGTGACTCGACTCAGCCACGACCGGAGGCAGTCGCGGGACGGCTGCTGGTGGTCGCCACCGCAGCTCTGGCAACCCTGGGCACCGTGCAATACCCGGTGAGCGACAACATCCGCTACGTGGTGGGCCTGTTGAGGGTGTCCGGCTATCCGCCGGCCGAGACCTTCGCCCATCGTCCGATCGTCTACCGGCTCCTGATGGCGATGCAGGCGTGGTTGCCGGATGTGGCGAGCCGGCAGTTCGGGGAGCCGCATTCTGAGCCGCGACTGGCGGCTTTCGAGACCGGCCTGAACGTCGTCTCGGTCGGGTGGGCGCTCGGTGCGGCAGCGCTGCTGTGGGCCGGTCTGCGCCGGAACCATCCGCAGGTGGCGTGGGCGTACGGCATCGGCGCGTACGCAACCCTCGCCTTCCTCACCCCGATGCTCGGCGAGCCCGACTGGTACGCCGCGATGTTCGCCGTGGCCGCCGTGGGAGCAGGCCTGCTCGGCAACCGCTGGCTGGGCGGATCGCTGGGCGGGTTCCTGCTCGCGCTGGCCGCACTGGTCAAGTTCGTCACGCTTCCGATCGCCCTTGCGGCTCTCCTCGTCCTCTGGGTGCTGGACGCTCGCCGCGCGGCGATCGCCACCGTCGCTGCCGGTCTGATCGGCTCGCTGACCCTCGTCGTCATCGCGGTCTGGGTGCCGTGGGAGATCGGCTGGATGCTGGACATCCGAGCCCTGCAGCCCTTCTTCTGGGACGGGCTCACGACCGTCACCGCCATCCGGGACTGCCTGGTGCAGCTCGCCGTGATGTGGCCGGCGGTCATCCTCGTCCCGGCGTTCTTCCTCGGTGCCGACCTGAAGGAGCGGCTGGTCGCTGCCGCCGCACTGGTGCTGGCTGCGGCACCGATCGTCCTGCAGGGTGAGTACTGGCTGTACCACACGATCGGCGTGGTCGTGGTGAGTTGCCTGCTGGCCGTTCGGACACTGCTCAGGTCACGAGGCGCCCTGTTCTGGCCAATGGTGGCCTGCAGCGCGTGGACAGCGCTGGTGTTCGTGATCCCGTGGCGGTTCCACGTCTATGCCGGGCTGAACCGCGGTGCGGAGATCGTCGGACACGGAAAGCGGGTCGTCCTGATCACCGCTGCGTGCGCGGTCGTCCTGTTCGTGCTGCAGTGGTGGGCGCTCAGGCAGCCGGACGCTCAGGAGCCCGCCCTGGCCACCACGGGCCCCGTCAAGGTCGCGCTCGCGGTCGTCGCGGCGTTGCTCGCCAGCCAGACACCGCCAGCCCTGGCCGCCAGCACGGAGTCCCGGCGCCAGCACAACGACCAGGCGGCCGACGTGCGCGGGGTGATCGGCGAGAACCCCGTGGCGTATCTCACCCCGGGCTGGTCGACCTACTTCCTCGGCAATCCGACCCGGTGCCGCTACCCGTCACCCCTGTTCCTGCAACGTCGCACGGCTCCAGAGGTGGTCACGCCCGCCCACCGCGACGAGAACCTCGCCTGCCTGGCCGAGGCCGGGGCGCGCTGGCTCGTGTGGAAGCAGGACTGGCTCCGTCCCGAGACGGCAGCGGTCGACGTGCTGGCAGCCATCGACCGGACCTGGGACTGCGCCCGGGCAGAGCAGGTGGCCGGCTACGTCCTCTGCCCTCGCCTGCCCTGAGTCCCGAACGGCGTCCGGCCCGGTCCTGCGTCAGCTGGCCGCCCTGGCGCGCTGGACCAACCCGGGCAGTACGCCGAGCAGGCGGTCCACGTCATCGGCGCCGGTCTCGGGGCCGAAGGAGAACCGGAGGCTCGCGGACGCGTCATCCAGCGTCCGGCCCATCGCCAGCAGTACCTCGCTGGGCTGGTGAACACCCGCCGTGCACGCCGATCCGGTGGACGCGTCGAAGCCCGCGGTGTCCAGTAGAAGCAGGACGTCGTCGGCGCGTGCTCCGGTGAAGGTCAGGTTCACGATCGCCGGCCCACACGGCTCGACGGTGTTCGGCCGCGTCTCGGGCACAGCGGCGACCGCCCCACGGATCAACTGGTCGCGCAGGGCCGAGAGCCGCGCGGCCTCCTCGATCCGCCGGGAGGCGGCTACCCGGCTGGCCGCAGCGAACCCGGCGGCGAGCGCCACCGGAACCGTCCCCGACCGCAGCCGGGCCTCCTGCCCGCCGCCGAACCCGGACGGGGTCAGCGTCACCCCGCGACGCACGACCAGCGCCCCGATCCCGACGGGCCCGCCCAGCTTGTGCGCCGAGACGCTCAGCAGGTCGAGCCCCGACGCCGCGAAGTCGACGGCGAGGTGGCCGAAGGCCTGGACGGCGTCACTGTGCGCGAGCGCGCCTGAGGCGTGGGCCAGACCCGCTACGTCCGCGACGGGCTGCACAGCCCCTGTCTCGTTGTTGACCCACATCACCGAGACCAGAGCGGTCCGGTCGCGGATCAGTTCCGCCGCGCCGTCCAGATCGAGGTGTCCCGTTCTCCGGACGGGCAGAACTACCACCCCCGCTCGCCGTCCCTTGACCGCCGCGACGGACGGGTGCTCGACGCCCGAGATCGCCAGTTCAGGCCGCTCGGCTTCACCGACACCGAGCAGGGCGAGGTTGTTGGCCTCCGTTCCCCCCGAGGTGAACACCACCTCTGTCGGGTGCGCACCGAGGTGGGCTGCGAGCGACTCACGTGCGTCCTCCAGCGCCCGGCGCGCCGCTCGACCGGACGCGTGCAGCGAGCTCGGGTTGCCCGCGCTCCCCAGCCATTCCGCTAGGGCCGCAGCAGCCTCCGGTACAACCGGCGAGGACGCGGCGTGGTCGAGGTATGTACGAATGACCATTCGTTCGGCTCTCATGAGTATTGGTGAAACGTTTCTCCGTTATGGAGGGTCGCAGGCGGGTCCAGACGGAAGGTTAGGTCAAACTATGCTGATCCCGAGTTCCGGAGGGGGGAGCTTGTCTCCGATGCACACATCGGTTGTGGAACTACCAGAGGACGGTGCGCTCGATGCGGCCGTTCTCGGCGCGCGCGTCCACGACGGAGGCACCACCTTCTCGCTGTGGGCCCCGCGGGCCTCGCGCGTAGAACTCGCCCTCGTCGACGAGCACCGCCGACAGACCAATCACGACCTCACGGAGGCGGCCGAGGGGGTCTGGAACCTGCACGTCCCTGGTATCGGACCTGGTCAGCGCTACGGCTACCGTGTCCACGGCGCCTGGTCGCCGGAGCACGGTGAGCGGTTCAACCCCGCGAAACTGCTGCTCGACCCGTACGCCCGGGCCATCACCGGCGGCGTCGACTACTCCGGTCCGATCGCCGACCACACCCCGGAATCCAACTTCCTGCCGGACCTCACCGACTCCTTCGCCGCCGTACCCCTCAGCGTTGTCGTGGCCGACTCGCCGGCGCCGACCCCGCTCGCCCGGCCCGTCCCCCTGTCCCAGATGGTGATCTACGAGGCGCACCTGAAGGGCTACACGCGCCAGCACCCCGCGGTACCCGAGCACCTGCGCGGCACCTACGCGGGCATGGCCTACCCCGCCGTCATCCAGCATCTCGTGGACCTCGGCATCAACGCCGTCGAGTTCCTGCCGCTGCAGCACTTCGTCTCCGAGCCGTTCGTGGTCGGACGCGGCCTCACGAACTACTGGGGCTACAACACGCTCGGCTTCTTCGCCCCCCAGGGCGCCTACGCCGCGTCCACATCGGGGACGCTGGGCGGCCAGGTCACGGAGTTCAAGGAGATGGTCTCCGCGCTGCACAAGGCCGGCATCGCCGTGATCTTGGACGTGGTGTACAACCACACCGGCGAGGGTGGCCACGACGGTCCCACGCTGAGCTTCCGGGGCATCGACCACGGCGCGTACTACCGGCTCACCGACGACCACCGCAACGACTACGACGTCACCGGGTGCGGCAACGCCGTCGACACCGCGGACGACGGCGTGCTCAAGCTCGTGCTGGACTCGCTGCGCTACTGGGCCACGGACATGGGTGTGGACGGCTTCCGCTTCGACCTCGCCACCACACTGATCCGCGACCACGCCCACCGGGTCGACCAGGGCCACGCCTTCAAGCAGCTGATCGCGTCCGACCCGTTGCTGGCCGACAAGGTGATGATCGCCGAGCCGTGGGACCTCGGCCCGTACGGCTACCAGGTCGGACGCTGGGGTCCGGGCTGGTCGGAGTGGAACGACCGGTTCCGCGGCTTCACCCGTGACTTCTGGCGGGGCGCGATCGGCGGCGTCCAGGAGTTGGCCACCCGGCTGTCAGGCTCGTCCGACATCTACGACCACGGTGGCCGTCCCGCCACGTCGTCGGTGAACTTCGTCACCGCTCACGACGGCTTCACGATGCGGGACATCGTCACTTACGACCTCAAGCACAACGAGGCCAACGCGGAGCGCAACCGGGACGGTGCGGACGACAACCGTTCCTGGAACCACGGCTACGAGGGCGAGACAGACGACGAGAAGATCGTCGCCAACCGGCAGCGGACGGCCCGGAACCTGATGGCCACCCTGCTGCTGAGCGCCGGGGTGCCGATGATCCTCGCCGGGGACGAGATGGGCCGCACCCAGGGCGGCAACAACAACGCCTACTGCCAGGACTCGCCGGTGTCCTGGGTGAACTGGCTCAGCCGCGAGGAGTGGGCGGCCCAGGAGGAGCTCACCCGCACGCTGCTCACCCTGCGGGCCGAGCACCCGCTGCTGCGTCCGGAACGCTGGCGGTACCACGGCGAGGTCACCGACGCGATGGGTCACGGGCTGGGACGCTCGCCGGTGGCGTGGTTCACCGAGTCCGGCACCGAGATGACCACTGACCAGTGGCACGACCAGGGCCGCCACACGCTCGGCATGTACGTCTCCGATCGCGCCGAGGCCTTCCTGATCTACTTCCACTCCGGCTGGGATCCGATCGAGCTGTCCCTGCCGGGCGCGCCCTGGGCCGTCCGCTACCAGGTGGTTGCGCACACCGGCCTGCCCGGCGAACTGCCGCGCAAGCGCCTCGCCCCCGGCTCGACGATCACGCTGCCCGCGCGGACCGTGGCCGTCCTCGGGGTCGAGGTGCGGACCGGTGCCCAGCTCGTCCCGGTCTCCCCGCTCAGCCCCACCGACGCCGAGGCCCCGGACGCTCCCTGACCACGAGAGCAGCGGAATAATCGGCTCATGACGCACTCCACCGAGCTGGCCTGGGAACTGGACGGGATCACCATGCACGGGACGTTCCTGCGTCCCGAAGCGGACGGGCCCATCCCCGCCGTCGTCCTGGTCGCGGGGAGCGGTCCGACCGACCGGGACTGGACCTCGCCGCTCCTGCCCGGCACCAACGGCAGCGCGCGACTCCTGGCGGAAGCTCTCGCTGAGGCGGGCTTCGCGTCGCTCCGGTACGACAAGCGTGCGTCCGGCCCGCACCTGCAGGAGAACCTCCCGGCGCTCATCGGGTGGCTGAGCATGGGCGCTCACCTCGACGAGCTCGTGGCCGCCGTCGGCGCTCTCGCGGCCCAGGACGCCGTGGACGCCTCCCGCATCGCCGGTCTCGGCAACAGCGAGGGGTGCATTCACGTCCTGCACTACGCCACGAGCCCCCAGGACATCCCTCTCGCCGGGATCGTGCTCGCCGCTCCTCCGGGACGTCCCATGGGAGAGGTCCTGCTCTCCCAACTCAGGCTGCAGCTGGGTACATCGCCCGCCGGCGAAGCACTGATGCCGCTGGTCGAGGCGGCCGTCGCGCGCTACAGCGCGGGTGAGCCCATGGCTCTCGACCCCGCCCTGCCCGAGGCGATCCGGATGGTGCTGTCCAGCTTCGAGACCCCGGCGAATCTGCCGTTCGCCCGCGAGCTCTGGCACGAGGACGTCGCCGGGACACTACCGCAGGTGAGGATCCCTGTGCTCGTGGTGATCGGCCAGAAGGACGTCCAGGTGGACGCCCGCGCGGACGGCGAGCCCCTGCGACGCGCCGCCCAAGGCATGCCCAACGTGACGTTCGCCTTTCCGGAGAACGCCAACCACGTGCTCAAGGAGGATGTCCGGGGCGAGCCCGAACGCGCCCTGGCGCCCGGCGCCGGCTACAACGAACCCGGCACCCGGCTCGACCCTGAGGCCACGGACATCATCGTCGCCTGGCTCCGCGGCGTCCTCGGCTGATCCCCCGCTGCCGGGCCGGCGATCGACGGCACGTACCGCGTCCGGGAGCAACACCTCCCACGCGGGTGGGGCAGACGCTAGGTTGACCTTGTGAGCGCAACTGCAAACCCGTCCCGCAAGCGCCAGCAGCAGCGGACGCCGGCCAGGCCGGCCGTCCCGGAGCCGCCGAAGCAGGCGGCCGCCGAGCCTGCCGTCGCGCCCGCCCCGAGCGTTCAGGTGAAGGAACTCGACCTCAGCCCGGCAATCCTGGTCCCCCGTGGTTTCGGACGCATCCCGGTCACCGGGGTCAGCCCGGTCATCGAGGGTGGCGCCTATCCGGCGAAGGCTGTCGTCGGAGAGCTGGTCCCGATCCGTGCGAAGGTGTTCCGCGAGGGCCATGACGCCGTCAACGCCTCGGTGATCCTCACTGCGCCCGACGGACGGGAACAGCGCGTGGACATGACCCCGGTCGAACCTCGTGGTCTCGACCCGTGGGAGGCCTGGGTACGTCCGGACGCGGAGGGTGCCTGGACGTTCCGTGTGGAGGGCTGGTCGGATCCGTGGGGCACCTGGCTGCACAACGCGGAGGCCAAACTGCCCGCCGGCGTCGACATCGAACTGGTGTGCCTCGAGGGGCGCAGCCTTCTGGAGCGCACGGCCGTCCTCGCCGAGGAAGCGGGCGATCCGGTCAGCGCGTCCATCCTGAAGGCCACGGCCATGCTGCTCATCCCGGAACGCCCCGCCGCGGACCTGATCGAGGTCGCCACAGCCAAGGGCATCTCCCACGCCATGGAGCAGTACGGACCCAGGGAACTCCTCACTCCCACCGCCGACTTCGGGCTCTACGTCGACCGCCAGCGGGCTCTCTACTCCAGCTGGTACGAGTTCTTCCCGCGCTCGCAGGGCGCGACCTACGACGCCGAGAAAAAGAAGTGGACGTCCGGCACGTTCGACACGTCCCACGAGCGCCTCGAGCAGATCGCCGCGATGGGGTTCGACGTCGTCTACCTGCCGCCCATCCATCCCATCGGAACCGCGTTCCGCAAGGGCAGGAACAACACCTTGATTCCTGCGCCCGGTGATCCCGGCTCCCCGTGGGCGATCGGCTCGCCGGACGGCGGTCACGATGCCATCCACCCCGAACTCGGCGACTGGGACGCTTTCGACCGCTTCGTCGCCAGGGCGAAGGAACTGGGTCTCGAGGTCGCGCTCGACTTCGCGCTGCAGGCCAGCCCCGACCACCCCTGGGCCAGCGAACACCCC
Source organism: Propionicimonas sp. (assembly GCA_036770475.1). Classification (GTDB taxonomy): domain Bacteria; phylum Actinomycetota; class Actinomycetes; order Propionibacteriales; family Propionibacteriaceae; genus Propionicimonas. The sequence goes on from DAIPJC010000008.1 coordinate 103,949, forward strand.
GAGTGGTTCACCACCCGTCTGGACGGCACGATCGCCTACGCGGAGAACCCGCCGAAGAAGTACCAGGACATCTATCCGATCAACTTCGACAACGATCCGGAGGGCATCTACCACGAGGTGCTGCGCATCCTGAGGCTGTGGATGTCCCACGGCGTCCGGATCTTCCGGGTCGACAACCCGCACACCAAGCCCGTCCAGTTCTGGGCGTGGTTGATGCGCCAGGTGCGCGAGTCCGATCCGGACGTGCTGTTCCTCGCCGAGGCGTTCACGAAGCCCGAGATGATGCACGCGCTCGGCAAGGTCGGCTTCCACCAGAGCTACACCTACTTCACGTGGCGGAACACCAAGTGGGAGCTCGAGGAGTACCTCACCGAGCTGAGCACTCAGACCGACTCCTTCTACCGGCCCAACTTCTTCGTGAACACCCCGGACATCAACCCGTTCTTCCTGCAGTCCGGCAACCCCGCGGCGTTCGCGATCCGGGCGGTCCTTGCCGCCACTCTTTCGCCGTCCTGGGGCGTCTACTCCGGGTTCGAACTGTTCGAGCACGAGGCGTTCAAGGCCGGAGGCGAGGAGTACAAGAACTCCGAGAAGTACGAGTACCGCCCGCGCGACTACAACGCCCAGCCCAACCTCAACATGCTGATGGGCACGCTGAACCTGGTGCGGCGCAACCACCCCGCCCTGCAGCAGTTGCGCCAGATCAGGTTCCTCCACGCGCCGCATGACGCCGTGATCGCCTACGCCAAGCGTGACGGCGACGACGCGGTCATCGTGATCTGCAGCCTCGACCCGAACCAGAGCGTCGAGAGCGACGTGTATCTCGACCTCGGCTGGCTGGGCTCGGCCGGGTCCACGATCGAGCTGCGGGACGAGCTCACCGGGGCCACGTTCACCTGGGGCGAGCGCAACTTCGTCCGGCTCACGCCGGCGAACCCGGCGCACATCCTGCACGTCCTGGGTCGGTGAGGGGCCGGACGTGACCACCGCGTCCGCGTGGGACGGCTACCTGCGCCAGGCTCGCTGGTTCGGCGGCAAGGGCCTCGGCGCCCGCGTCGCGGGGATCACGCCGCTGCCCTGGTACACCCCGGACGGCAGCTGGCCCGCCGTCCGCTCGGAACTCGCCGAGATCGCCTACGCCGACGGCCGCACCGAGATCTACCAGCTCCTCGTCTCCTACCTGCCGGCGGGCACCGCGCCGGCAGGCCTGCCCGTGGGGACGACGACCCTGCCCGGGCTGGGCGACGCCGACATCGTGGACGCGCCGAGCCATCCGGGCTCGATGGCAGCCCTCGTCCGCGCCCTGCTCACGTCCCCTCCGGACGGGATGCACTGGTCGGACCGCACTCCGGTCGACCCGGAGGCGGGGATCCGGCTGTTCACCGGCGAGCAGAGCAATACGACCGTGATGGTCGGCCAGACCACACTGCTGAAGCTGTTCCGCAAGCTGGAGGCCGGACGCAACCTCGACGCCGAGGTGCTCGGCGCGCTCAGCGGCTCCGGCATCACGCCGGACCTCTACGGGCTGCTGTCGTCCGGCGACTACGACCTCGCCCTGTTCTGCCAACGGATCACCGGCATCACCGACGGCTGGGTCTACGCGACCGACGCCTGCGCGGCCGACCGCGACATCTCGTCCGAGTGCGCGCAGCTGGGCGTCGAGCTCCGAGAGCTGCACGCCCGGCTGGCAGACGCCTTCGGCACGTCGACCCGGCCCGGCGTCGAGCTCAGCGCCGACATGGCCCGGCGGTTCGACGAGGCGGCCGAGCAGGTGCACGAGCTCGGCGAGTACCGCCACGCTGCACACCTGCTGTTCGGGGCGCCCACCGGGCACGACCTCGCCACCCAGCGCGTCCACGGCGACTTCCACCTCGGGCAGGTGCTGCACCGCGAGGCGTCCGGCGCCAGCCCGTGGGTGATCATCGACTTCGAGGGCGAACCGCTGAAGACGCTCGCCGAACGGCGCGAGTTCGACTCGGTGTGGCGGGACGTCGCGGGCCTCCTGCGCAGCCTCGACTACGCCCGCAGTGCCCACCCCGACCCGGACGGACAGGAGGCCCGGCAGTGGTGCACGGCGGCCAGGGAGGCCTTCCTGGACGGATACTGCGGCGAGCACAGGGCCGAACCCGCGCTGCTCCGCGCCTATGAGCTCGACAAGGCCGTATACGAGGTGGTTTACGAGGTACGTAATCGGCCCAATTGGGCACACATCCCGTGGCGGGCGGTCCAAGATGAGGCCAGGAGGGTCTCACTGAACCCACCGGCACCGAGCGACAAGGAGCAGTGATGGCACACGATGTGACCGGCGGCCTGGCCGGGTGGGACCTCGAGGGTTTCCACAACGGCGGTGACACCGAGTGCTGGCGTCGGCTCGGCGCGCACGAGGTGACGATCTTCGACGACGAGCGCGGTGAGATCCACGGCACCCGGTTCGCCGTGTGGGCGCCGAACGCTCGCGAGGTGCGGCTCAACGCCGACTTCAACTGGTGGACCGGCGACACCATGCACCTGGTGCCCGGCTCGGGAATCTGGGCGCTGTTCGTGGAGGGCGTCGGCACCGGCGCGCTGTACAAGTTCAACATCCTGTGCGCGGACGGCGTCTGGCGCGAGAAGGTCGACCCGGTGGCGTTCTTCGCAGAACAGGCGCCCGCGAATTCGTCCATCGTCTACACGAGCAAGTACCTGTGGGACGACGACGAGTGGATGACGAGGCGAGCCACCTCCCGGCCGCACGCCGACCCGATGACGATCTACGAGGTGCACCTCGGCTCCTGGCGCAAGGGCAAGACCTACCTCGAGCTGGCCGACGAACTCGTCGAGTACGTCACCTGGCAGGGGTTCACCCACGTCGAGCTCATGCCGGTCACCGAACACCCCTTCGAGCCGTCCTGGGGCTATCAGGTCACCAACTACTTCGCCCCGCAGTCGCGGCTGGGCCGCCCGGACGAGTTCCGCTACCTCGTCGACCGGCTGCACCAGGCCGGCATCGGCGTGATCCTCGACTGGGTGCCAGGGCACTTCCCCAAGGACGAGTGGGCGCTGGGCCGCTTCGACGGGACGGCGCTCTACGAGCACGAGGACCCGCGCCAGGGCGAGCACAAGGACTGGGGCACCTACATCTTCAACTACGGCCGCAACGAGG